>DAOUCY010000115.1:0-2808 GCA_034431625.1 Anaerolineae bacterium
GCTGTGGGGGACGATACTCGACCACAATCTTTTTCACGCCTTCCTGACGAACAAGCAGGGTGTTGTCCGATAGCAAACCAGTATCGAAACGGACTTTTGCCGACAGCGCCAGTGCCACCTGTGCCGGGTCTACCGGATGCTCACTTACTTTTTCGCCGTCACGCTTATGCAGCATCACGCCGAACGAGTAAAAGCTCAGGATCAGCGACGGCTGCTCCATCACCGCCTGACTCAAGAGGCGGCCACTCCAATCGGATGCGGGGTTCATCTTGTTTTCCTTTCATTTTGGTTAGGGCTTTATAGGTGCGCTGGACATTGGCTTCCAGCGCGGCAAAGAGTTCGGGGGCTGCTTCAAGCAGCGCCAGTCCAGCATTCACATCGCCCATGATGCCGTTGGCTTCTTCGATCAGTTCAATAGCGAACGCCAGATCGTTTTCGTCCCACGACAACGGCGGGATTTCAGCCATTGACTCGTCGTCGAAGTCAATCAGGGTATTGCCCGAACAGGAGAACAACCACGCCAGTGCCCAGCCGACCTGTTTCAAACGCTCATCATCCTGTTTCACCAGACTGTCAGCAATGATGCGTCCGGCGGTGTAGGCGCAGTCGGGGACTTCCACGTTGTAATGTCCCGGTTCAGCGCGAATGCCAAACAGGTCAGCCAGTGGCAGCAGATCAGAACGAGCGGTGTATAGATCAGGGTCGGACAGTTCGATGCCACAGGCGGTCAGCGGAATGCCGTAACCCAGAAATTCCAGATTGTCGAGCGGGATACCGCGCTGGCTGATCCCAGCGCAGATGAAGCTGTCCAGTTCTTTTTCGGATGCGCCGGAGCGAATGCGTTCCACCGCGCCCGCGTAGATGTCAGGAAAGGCGCTGCGGGTAATACACAGCGCCATGCCCACGCCGTCACCTTCGTTGTACACGTCGTCATCGCTCGTTTCCCACAAGGGGTCGAGCCAGGCAACCGCGTTGGCAAGTGCCAGCAGCGGGTCATCCAGCAGCGCCGCCGCCAGCAGTCCAAAGGTGTCCAGTAATTCGTTCATTAGATGCCGTACTCCAAAATCGAGAAAGCGGTCAGAGGGATGGGGGTGAGCTTCGCCAACTGCTGCGCTGCCCGGCGGCAGCGTTTGGTGTAGCCGACGATTTCGGTCACGGCTTCGGCAATCGTTTCACGCGGGATGCCTATCTGTCCGCCCTCAAGCTGCGGGAAGAACTGCCCGTTGGGACGGCGCTCCCGTAGAAGCGCCATCCCCTTAAGTTCAACAGGTGGCAGACCTGCCAGGCAGTCCCGCAGGCTTTCAACGGTTAAGCCTGCGTCGAACATGGTAACTACCCTTTGCGTCCGGGCTGCGGCAGGAACTCGACCACCTGCTGCCCGTCGTCAGTGGTCACTTCACGGACGGTGGCGTTGGCGATTTCAGGGTAAGTCGTCTTGAGCAGGTTGCGGATAGCTTCGTTATCCAGTCCACGCATGGACTCGTCTTCCACGATGCGAACCGCGCCGGTCTTGAAGATACGGGGTTGGGAAGTGTTCTGGTCAGACATGAGCTGTGTGTCCTTTCATTGGTAGATACAAGTCGATTTAAAACGGTTTGAGGGAATGGAGCAGGTCTTACTCGTCGGCAGCGTCGTCCGGGTGATGCCCGTTGGTGCTGAAGGTCTTTCCGTTGAGGGATGGGGTAGTCATCATCAGCAGCGGTTCATTTTCAATGCCGTCGTCCTCCCCTTCGACAGCATCACTTTCAACAGCTTCTGGCACATCCGTCGCGCCGCCGACCTGCACGAAATCTTCCAGCGTGAACAGGCTCATCTCACGCTCGGACAGGTGCTTCATCTTTTTCATGGTCGTATACACGTCGTCGATGCGAATGGGTGAAGTGCCATCCCACAGTTTGCCGTCGATGAGCTTCCCGGCAATCAGCACCGCCTGACGGTACGCCGCCGCGTCGGTTTCACCGCCGACGATCTTGAGATGGCTGATCTTGACCGCCAGCGTGCCTTTCTTGAGCGGGATATCGATGGTCGGTTCTTCCGCGACGACTGGCTCCACTTTCCCTTTCGCCTTCGCTTTCGGTTCAGCTTTCGACGTGGCTTTAGGGGCTTCAGGGATGACGGGCGGTTCGGCTTCAACAGCGGAAAGTGCGATATAGGCTTCTTTAATCGCCGTCGTCATATCCTCCATCACGATGTAAGTGAACTGCCGGACATGTGCCAGATCGCCGCGCTGAATCAGCAGGGTCGCGGTGGCACGTTCCATCAGAATACCACCCTCTGAAGGTGTGGGCAGCGTCAGCGTGATGATGGTCGGTGGTGGTTCCTGTTTGGTGCTTTTTTCTTTCTTGTCAGACATGATTGCTTTTCCTTTCTACCTTAGCGATACACGCCGCCGTAACTGGCCGCGTCGATACCCAGAACAGAACACAGATCGGTCAGCCGCAGCGTGCCATGTCGTCCATGACAGTGCCCGCAGCCGATGGTGGGATTCCAGAAGAAGTGAGACCCAGGCGAATCACGGGCATGACCACAGGGACACAATGCCGCCAGCCAGTTACTCCGTCGCTGCTCTCGCGCCACATAGTCGCGGTAGAGGACGGTGGTGATGGCGTGAATCAACTGCACGTTGAGGTTTTTGCTGTTCGGTGCAGGGGCTGCTCGTGCGGCAGTTCGCCGCTGCTGTAGATGGGGAACTGGCGGAATCAACGATTGGAAGTCGTACAGGCGGTAGTGACGGTCTGACCTTTCGACCAGATGACACACCGCGCCGCCACGTTCAGGCTTGTGATTCACGCTTCCCGGTAATCGCAG
>DAOUCY010000116.1:0-3499 GCA_034431625.1 Anaerolineae bacterium
TGGTTTCGTTTCGCAACTCAACCTTACTTGAAGACCTATCGCTTTCCAACCCATTCCTCTCGCTCATCTGTTCAGTGTCCGGTCGCTAGAAAAGGTTACAAAATCAAGCCACCGCTAGTAAACAAGAATAAACCGAGCGAAACTTAAGAATTGAGCATCAAATGACTGACAACCGCTATCTTCACCTCATTCGGCAAGACTGCCCACTGCCGCCCGGCACGCATGTCGTCGTCTACTGCCGCGATTCGGGTGGGGATGAACAGGATCGCAGCGTCGCCCAACAGATTGATGTCGCCCGCGAATACTGCCAGCATCACAATCTCGTGCTGGATAAGCTCTATGTTGATGAGGCGAAACTGTCATCCAACACCGATAAACGTGACGCGCTACAGGAGCTGCTTTCCGATTTACGCCGCCGCTTCAGGCATATCAATGACCGCTACAAACGCGAAAAAGCCAGCCGCGAGAATCCCTTCGGCGTGATCTTCTGGAAGTCGAATCGGCTGGGACGCGACAGCATCGAAGCCACCAACATCAAGACTGACCTGCGCCTGCGTGCCATCACCATAGTTGATCTGGTGACATCTGCCAACACGGGCAACGCCGCTGTAGACGCGCTCATCGAAGCCTTCCAGCAGTGGAAAGACGAGCAAGACCTCGAAGAAATCTCGCAGAACGCCAAACGTGGATTAGCGCAGCTCGTCGGCACGCGGGATAACGACCCGGAATTCCTCAGACACAATCCCGACTGGGAATGCACAGGCGGCTATCTGGGTATTCGTCCAGGCGGTACACCAACCGGCTTCAAAGGTGAGCGAGTGCAGGTCGGCGTGTACGAGCGAAAGAAGGGGCGCAAATCCGACGAGCCGCGCATCGTTCAGCGCCTCGTGCCTGACCCGGAGATGTGGGAGCGCTGTTATCTCGCGTGGCAGATGCGGCATGAAGGCGCAAGCTACGGCGAAATTCACAAGACGACGCGCCTGTTTAAGAACGTCAACGGCTACGATACGTTCTTCTCCAACCGCATTTACACCGGCGATATTGTCTATGGCAGCAAGCTGTATAAGGAATTCGTCCCGGCGCTGATTCCGCACGAGTGGTTTGAAGCGGAGCAGAAGCGCCAGGCGGAGAACGCCAAAAAGCACAACGGCAGGCAGGTAGATCGCAACCATGAGCCGAGACGCATTGGTAGCAAGTATCTGCTGTCTGGTCTCGTCGTCTGCGGACATGTGGACGGCGAAGAACATCCGATGAATGTCGAGAGCATCCCCGGTAAGAAAGGCAAGCGCGGTAATTACACCTTCTTCATCTGCTCGACCATGAAGAACTCACGCGGTCAGGCGTGTGAGGCAAAGCGAGTCAGCACCAAAGCCCTCGACCAGACCGTGATCGAAAATCTGCTGGCGCATGTGCTGACCATCGAAAACCTGCGCCCCCTGGCTAAGAACATCGCGCAGTCGCTGGAAGAGCGCAGTAGCGATGCCGGAACGCGCATCGCCGCGATTGAGGACAAGCTGGCTGAAGTGAAGAAGTCGCTCGAAAACATCATGGATGCGATTGAGAACATGGGCTACGCCAAACATCTCCAGCAGCGCTACGACGAGCGCCGCCGTGAGGAAGAAGAGCTACTTTCCGAATTAGCCATCCTCGAAGCCTTGCAGGTCGATCCGGGTCATATTGCGCAGATCAGCGATGAGGCGCTGGAAGGCTGGATCTGCTACATGCGCGATGCGCTCGAAGGCGAGGACAAGGCGTTAGCCCGGCGGATAATTCAGCAATTTGTGGCGAAGATCGTGATAAACGAAGGAACGGGAACGCTCTACTACACGTTCCCGTTCCCGGATGATTCGTATATGCCTAGTTTTCGTGACTTGGACGTGATGAGAGTCTAATCGAACCCCAAACCCTCCCCGTTGCAACAATAGAATTCCTCCACTCCATTTCCTTTCCGCAACAGAAAGTTATCGCCCGCCTCTCGACAGGCTGACTTTGACTTTGCGGTGCAATGAGGGAGAAAAGACCTCCCCCATCACACCTTGAAGTACCGTCGCGGAGGCTAACGGCGCTCCCACCTGAAAGCATAACACGGGTTGGCGGTGCGTTGGTTTCGCAGGCGGTTTCGTTCAAATCACTGCGTTAAGCGGAGGAATTCCAAATCATGACTCGCGTTTTCGTTTTTACCAACCATAAAGGGGGTGTCGGCAAATCGACCTCCGCCACCAATACCGCGCTCGGTATCGCCGGGATGCTGCGACGCGCTGGCGCTCCCAATGCCCGCGTGCTGCTGATTGATACCGACAGTCAGGCACATGCCACCCTCGTGACAACAGGGACGAAGGACTATGGCGTGGACAACAGCCTGTATACCGTCCTGATGGCAGATCGCCAGAATGCGGCGCAGACTCTCCTCAACTGCATCGTCCAATCGACCTGGGATGCTGATCTGCACGTTCTACCTGCTTCCCCGATGCTCGAAGGCGCGGAGCGTGAATTGATGGGGATCGCTGGTGCGCCCTATCGTCTCGCTGACCCCCTGAGCCGCATCATTAATCGGTATGCGGCAATCGTTATCGACACCCGCCCATCCTTCTCCCTGATGACTGAGATGGGCTTGATTGCCGCGACAGATGCGATTGTGCCGGTTGAGCCGCGCTATCTGGAAACTGTCGGTCTGATGAGTGTCATTGGCAAGATCAACGATATCCGCGAAGGCTGGCGACAGCCAAACCTGCGTGTCAGTGGCATTCTGGTCACAAAGATGAACACCCGCATCAAGGGACACAACCACTTGCTGGATGAACTCAAGGGACACAGCGTTTTGGGGAAATTGCTGCTGGGTGTGGTTCCCGCAAATGAGGCAGTCTCCTATGCCCATCAGAACCATCAGAGTGTGTTCAACTACGATCCGAAAGCCCCGGCAAGCAAAGCATACGCGCAATTTGTGGGCAAGCTGGTGCAGCGTATCGCCAAAGGCGGTGCGTGATGCCAGCGAAAAACCAGACTCAGCGGATTGATGATCTACTTGGCGGTGTGACCGAAGAACTGCTGTTGGGCAACCCGCAGCAGTTCGAGGATAACAGCATCCGTGTCGAACGGTTGCTGCTGGAGATGGTGCGACCTGATCCGGTGCAGCCGCGTCGGGTATTGCCAGAGCAATTGCACTTCGCGTTCCACAGCAGTCGCCTCACACCCACACAGGCACTCAAGCAGTTGGTTCAGTTGGTTCAGGTCGCAGCCCGTCAGCGCGGACGACCCTTCAACAATGTGCTGGAACTGCTCCCCAATCCCGACGATGAAAGTGATGAAGAACCATCCGTTCATCTCTCGCCGGAAGAACAACTGCTGCGTGATCTGGTCAACCTCGCTATCACGATCCGGGATGATGGGCAGGTCAATCCGCTGACAGTCGTGGATGTCTCGCAGGGGGTGACGCAGCAGTTTCGCATTGAGACTGGCGAACGCCGCTACTGGGCGACATGGCTGCTGCGCGACTTCGTTC
>DAOUCY010000117.1:0-15587 GCA_034431625.1 Anaerolineae bacterium
GGTCGGGCAGCCCACCGAAATACCGTTCCATACTCGACATGGGTGCAGTAGACATCGCTCACCTCGCTTTTGGTCAGCGATTTTCCTCTCCCACCCCCCAATATGCAATTGCCCTACGCTGATCGAAGATCTGAAATGGCTGCTGAGCAGTTACGGTCAAGAGCCGCAGTGTTCATAGGTTTACTGTGGCCTTCTTCGTTTGCCTCATCCCTGATTTGGCGTGACTCGGTTGCTTAAACTGGTGACTTGTAGACCAGCCAGAACATATCACACATCCCTTGTCAAGAAGGGCGATTTTTGATGCGATAGCCCTAATCGGGGTCCCGATAATTGACTGACTCTTGGCGTTATGCTAGTATCTGCGACCGAGAATTCTGCACTTTCCACTTCCCCGATCATACGGTGTGAGCGACGACTTTGGCTATAACAGTTGCCTTTCAAGGAATTCCCGGAGCGTATTCAGAACAGGCAATTCGTCAACACTTCGGGGATACAGTAGATGTGATGCCCTGCCCAACCCTCAATGATCTTTTTGAGGTAATGCAGTCACGGAAGGTTACTTACGGAGTATTGCCGATTGAGAACGCACTGGCAGGAGCCGTCAGCCAGGCTTACGAGCTCCTAATGGATCATGACCTGCGAATACAAGCCGATGCATATGTTCATGTGCACCATGCTTTGTTGGCACTACCAGGAACATCTTTGAGTGACCTGCACGCTGTTCGTTCTCACCCTCAAGCTCTGGCTCAGTGCGACCAATTCATTCGACGACACAACCTAAAAGCTATACCTTGGTATGACACGGCTGGATCTGCTGAAGACCTCGCCAAGAATCCACAGGTGGGGGTGGGGGCCATTGCTAGTGAAATGGCAGGCAAGCTGTACGGACTGAACATATTGGCAACACAGATCGAAGATGTGTCATTCAATTACACACGCTTTTTTGTGCTTGGACATGAAGACCCAGAACGAGGGGATTACAACAAGACATCGGTCGTTTTTGCAACTCGGCATCAACCATCGGCACTTTACGATTGTTTGGGTGAGTTCGCAACACGAGGGCTTAATCTGACCAAGATTGAGTCACGTCCTCGTCGAAATCGTCCATGGGAGCCTGTGTTCTACATGGATTTTGAGGGCCATTGGCAAGATCCACTCTGTCAAGAAGCTCTGACCCGTCTGCTTCAAAGAGCATCTTTTGTCAAGATGTTGGGATCATATCCGGCGGTAAAGACAGGTCGTGAGTCAGTGGGTATTTGAGGGAATGGTGGAGTGTATGAAGAAACTCAACGTAGCAGTACTCGGAGCAACGGGGGCGGTCGGACAGCGGTTTATTCAGCTTCTTGAAAACCATCCGTGGTTCCAGGTTACTGAAGTAGTTGGGTCAAGCCGAAGTGCTGGTCAATTCTATGGCTCAATTACAAACTGGGTGCTAGACGGCAGTATTCCAGAACGGGTTGCTCAGCTTCAGGTCAAGAGTTTAGACAGCGCGATTGATGCGCCATTGGTGTTTTCTGCGCTCCCCAAAGAAGCTGCTGAAACTCGTGAGATAGAGTTGGCTGCGGCAGGACATGTCGTTTGTACAAATGCATCAACTAATCGAATGTTGGAAGACGTGCCTCTCCTGCTGCCCGAAGCAAACGCAGATCACCTTGCTCTTGTCGACATCCAACGTAAACAGAGAGGGTGGTCATCAGGTGCACTTGTAGCGAACTCAAATTGCACGGCTATGCCGGTTGTGATGGCGTTGGCTCCGTTGCGACAATGGGAAATAAAGAGGATTTTCGTTGTAAGCGCACAGGCTGTTAGTGGCGCGGGTTATCCAGGCGTTGCGTCGCTCGACATTTTGGACAATATCATCCCCTATGTTAGTGGAGATGAACAGAAACTAGAAACTGAGACACTTCGCATGTTGGGGAAGTTTGTCGATCAACGTGTCGAATGGCTGCCTGCAAAAGTGAGTGCTTCGTGCAATCGCGTTCCTGTGGTAGATAGTCACCTGGTAGTCGTATCTGTGGAATTGGGACAACAACCAGCGATGGATGAGATCATTCTGGCGTGGCAAAACTTCCGTGCGCCTCTAGAAGTTCGGAATCTGCCCAGTTCACCTAAAACGCCACTTGTTTATCTGCATCAAGTGGATCGTCCGCAAAGTCGTCGTGATCGAAATGCCGGCAATGGCATGGCAACTTCAATCGGACGATTACGCGAGTGCCCACTTCTTGGCTATAAATTCGTGGCGCTATCTCACAACACTATTCGGGGTGCAGCTGGTGGTAGCATTCTCAATGCGGAACTTATGGCAGCAGAAGGCTATATTGCCGACTTTCAACCGCAAACCGAAGATTGGCGCCGCGTTGCAGTCTGATAGAAGTTGCTCTACACAAATGTCAGCTTTGATCACGGAGAAGGCGCATGAGAGTTTTCATTGCTGGGATTGATGGTTACCTTGGTTGGGCTTTGGCGCAATATCTGGCAGCGCGGGGACACCAAATTGCTGGAAATGATGTGTTTCTGCGACGTAAATGGGTCGAAGAGGTTGGAAGCATCAGCGCTGTGCCGATTAGCAGTATAGAAGAACGGTTAGCGGCTTTCCGTGAGCGATATGGGAAGGACATACTGTTCAAGACAGGAGACCTACTGGACTATACGTTCCTGAAGTCATTCTTGGCAGAGTTTCAGCCAGATGCGATTGTTCATCTGGCCGAGATGCCCTCTGCGCCATATTCCATGATTGATCAGGCGCATGCAGCTTTCACTCAACAGAACAATGTAATCGGTAGCCTGAATTTGCTCTGGGCAATAAAGGAAGTCTGTCCTAATGCCCACCTCGTCAAATTGGGGACGATGGGTGAGTATGGTACGCCCAATATCGATATTCCAGAGGGCTTTTTCGAAGTGGAGTATCGAGGCCGGAGAGATTTCTTACCTTTCCCAAGACAAGCCAACAGCTTTTACCATTGGAGCAAGGTGCATGACTCCAATAATACGATGTTTGCTTGTCGGGTGTGGGGACTTCGTGCGACTGACATCATGCAGGGTGTTGTGTTTGGAACGCGCATCGATGAAATGGGTGATGATCCAAGGTTGCGCAGTCGGCTAGATTTCGATCAATGTTTCGGGACAGCAATCAATCGTTTTTGCTGTCAAGCAGTCATTGGCCACCCACTGACGCTGTATGGGGCAGGGGGGCAAACGCGGGGATTCTTACCGTTGCGGGATTCGATGCAGTGCTTGACCATCACCATTGAAAACCCTCCAAGCGCTGGTGAATATCGCGTGTTCAATCAGTTTGAGGAATGTTACACACTAGAGGCCTTGGCTTATATGGTACAGGAGGTTGGCGACTCTATTGGTCTGTCTGTTGAAATTCATCACTACGACAATCCCCGCAAGGAACTCGAAAAGCACTACTTCAACCCTGACCGTAACCATCTTATCAACCTTGGCTACAATCCCACACACGATGTCCAAGCCGAAATGCGAATCATGCTGAATGATCTGATTGCTTACAAAGACATCATTGCACAGAAAGCTGACATCCTGATTCCTGATATTCGCTGGGATGGTACACGCCGACGTTCAGAAGTGATTGATCATCTCTCTGATCCGGTCAAGTGAACCAATTGTACTCTTCAAAAAGCTGCAGGGAACCGTTCCTGCTCCTAGGTGAGGTCACATTATGATCCAATTCATGGAACTTGCACATCTGGACACTCTCCAGAAGCAAGCTCTGTTGCGAAGAGCAGAAACAGACATCACTTCACTACTGCCACTGGCTCAAGAGGTGATTAACCGCGTCCGGAGTGAGGGGGACGCAGCCGTAGTTGAATATGCTCGCCAATTCGATGCTGCCGAATTCCAGACGGCGATGCTCAAGGTAACAGCAGACGATTTCGCTGAAGCGCGTTCCTTAGTCGATCCTGCTGTTGTTGATGCCATCGAAAAAGCGCATGCCAATATCGAGCGATTTCACCAGGAGCAGATGCCTGAAGCCCTATGGTTTACAGAGGTTCAGCCTGGAGTAATGGCGGGTGAAAAGGTCTCTCCTATCGCGAGCGTGGGATTGTACGTACCTCGTGGGAAAGGTGCATTTCCATCCGTTATGCTCATGCTAGCAACTCCAGCAAAGGTAGCCGGTGTTCCCCGGATAGTGGCAGTGACGCCACCACGACCAGATGGCAAGGCTGACCCTGCATCTCTCGTTGCTGCGAAAATCTGCGGCATTACTGATGTCTACGTCGTCGGAGGAATGCAAGCTGTTGCTGGTCTTGCTTTTGGGACGCAAACACTTCCCAAAGTGGACAAGATCATTGGTCCGGGGAGCAGCTATGTCTCAGCAGCAAAAAGGTTGCTCTATGGTATTGTTGATGTCGGCTTGCCTGCTGGGCCAAGTGAGTCGATCATTCTGGCCGACGAAACAGCTTCCCCTGAGTTAGCTGCGCTCGACTTGTTGGTCGAAGCTGAGCACGGCGCCGAATCGGCGGCCATTTTGGTGACTCACAACCGTGAAGTAGCAGATCGAGTGCACCAACTCCTTCCCGACCTTGTAGCGCAGCTTCCTGAATGGCGGCAAGCTTTTGTCAGAAATGTGCTGTCCCACTATGGTGGCATCTTGTTGACCGAGAGCATGGAAATGTCCATCCAGTTTGTCAACGACTACGCTCCGGAGCATCTTGAAGTTCTGACCAAAGAACCCTTTGTCACCCTAAACAAGATCCGCAACGCGGGCGAGATTCTGCTAGGCCATCTCACGCCTATTCCGATCGCGAACTACTGTCTCGGTTTGAATGCTATCCTACCGACCGGTGGATTCGCTCGAACTTTCTCTTCCGTTAGTGTAATGGATTTTCTAAAGCGCAGCGGCGTTGGATATCTATCACGGGAAGGCTATCAACAATTGCAGGATGTGACAACATCTCTAGCAGACTATGAGGATTTCCCTGCACACGCGATGGCAATTCGTCGGCGAAGTCAACTGCTTGGCCTATGATCGACGATATTCTCCAACGCATTCAGAGCTTGCAGTTCAGCGATAGGGGCAAGGCAGAAGCCTTGCTCTTGTCTTTCATTCAAGAGACATTCTCGAGAGACGCTGCTGCTGTCGAGCTAAGGCCCTTGCCGACATCACTCAATTCGTTCAATGGTTTTGTCACAATGAGAGATGGGAAGCGGCTGTTTTTCAAAACCCATACTGAACAAGACACAGTGATCGGGGAGTACTATAACGCGGATCTTCTATTCCAAGCTGGCTATCCCATCATCCGACCTATCTTTGGATCGACAAAAATAGGGAGACAGCTGCTCGTCTACGAACTTGTCGAAGATCTGTCAGTATTCGATATTGCCTGGGCGATAGAAACTGGCTCAAAACCATGGAACGATGATCTTGAAATGAGCCAGTCTCGAGCAGACGAGACGCTTTACCACATCTATTCCAGCACTCTGTGTCAGCTTGACTCTGATCGAGCAGCAAAAGCACCGATTCACCAGTTGTTTTATCATCGTCTGACGGGTGGCAGACTAGAGCGCTTCTACGGAAATTCTGGAGAAAGCAGCCAGCCTACGATATTTAATCTGCCAGGGTATCAGATGACTTCTCAGGATGTTCTGAGTGCGCATTGGGTGATCAACGACCAAGTGTATGATTCAAGCCTGAATGATCTTATCTTGTCTGCAACCAGACTCTTGACACCTAACCAGGATACAATCGCAATCATAGGTCATGGCGATGCCCATAACGGAAATGTGTTTTTCCAGCGTTCCGATAATGAGTCTCGCCTTGTCTATTTTGATCCCGCATTTGCAGGTTATCATCATCCATTACTTGATTTAGTGAAACCACTCTTTCACAACGTGTTTGCGATGTGGATGTACTTCCCTAACCAGAAACGCGCTGAAATTTCTATAAACTTCGATGCACGATCTAGCCATTGGATCGTCAACTATGACTATATTCTGCACCCCATTCGGCACATGTTTCTATCAAGCAAGGTCAACCAAGTATTGGTTCCGCTTCTACGTCACTTGAAGAGCAAGGGGCTGTTACAGAATAACTGGCGTGAATACTTGAAGGCTGGTTTATTTTGCTGCCCATTCCTGACTATGAATCTGGCAGACTCTACGCGATTTCCACCTGAAATAACCCTTCTAGGTTTGTGTATGTCGGTTGAAATGGGAGCAGAAAGCTGTGTCCAGCGGAGCTTAATTGATCGCGTGTTGGATACTGTTGAACGTGAGATTAGATAACTACTCTCCCTTGAGATTTCGGGCTAAATCACGAAATGTCGGCGATTCCTGGGGAAATATATAACGAATTGGACTGACAATCGTTTGAGTTCCTCCAATTGAGCGAAGATAGTCTACGGCTGTCAACAAGCTGTCAGATGGAACCATGATCGTTACAGTAAACCATTTTGCCGAAGCCCCAAAGTCTTCCTGACCACTTAGAATCGGTGCAACAGTTGGCCCCTGCAATCCGCGTGTCAAAGGATGTGATGCCACCTGAAGCGCTACCGCCTCAGCAGATGATCCGCAGATATTGGCTGTAATCTGATGGTAGCTACGTCCAAGATGGGCGGCGTCAATAAACTCTAGCAGTTGACGCACTACGTCTAATGAATCAGCTTGGTTGGCTAGAAGCTTACGATTGCCAATCAGGCAAGCTTGGGAATTGACGATAACGCCATCGTTGACGATCTTGAGCTGATTCTCTCGAAGAGTAGTGCCTGTTTGTGTCAAATCGATAATGATGTCGGCATAACCCAACATGGGGGCTGCTTCAACTGCACCTTCGGCTTGCACAAGAGTGAAATGGTGAATGTTATTTCTGTATAAGAATTGCCGAGCAAGGTTAGGATACTTCGTGGCAATTCTCAAATTGCGCCCTTGGTATTCTCGAAAGTCAAGCGCGACATCAGCGAGATCAACCATGTAATTAACATCGATCCAATTTTCTGGAACAGCTACTACCAGTTTGCAGTGTCCAAACCCCAGTTTCTGATGGATAACAACGACGTCCTGATTCGGATGTTCCTCAACAACATCGAGTCCTGTGATTCCGAGATGCACACTGCCATCAGCAACCTTGTACAGAATATCCGTGACTCTCTGAAAAAGTACGGAAAGCGTTGATATTGCCGGTACAGTACCTATGTACTGTCTCTGATTCGGTTTATCAATCCGCAAACCGCATTCTTTAAGGAAGTTGATAGTAGGTTCTGCAATAGCTCCCTTGCTTGGCAATGCTATCAAAACAGGAGCCGGATTTGAATTGGTTGTCATCATGTTCGGCGCATTTCCGCGATAACTTGATCTACAGCGTCAGAGGCGTAAATCTGGTTGTTTTGCCTTATGCCACTGGGCTCAATAATTAATCCTCTTGGATCAAGGGGAATATCGTTTAAGTCACACAAACATGCTGCAATCCCATTTGCTCGAAGCGCTTGGACAACTCGAACAGCTTGCTTTTCGCAACCCGCACCAACATATACGGGGATCGGTTGAGTACTATTGATTATAGAAACAACAAATTGATTCGACTGAATAATTGCATCTATATCAATTGCAAAGCCTACCGCCGGAACATCGTCCTTCCCACCAAGCAACCGAATAAATTCATCATATCGTCCACCACCACCGACTGAAACAGTGTCTATCATTACTCGGAACACGATGCCCGTGTAGTACTCCCAGTTGAGAGCCATATTTGGACTGATCGATAATGTGTCCACAGAAATATCATAGGCTTCGATCAGTGAAACTGTAAACTTCCATGCCTTGAGTATTGAATGCACCCTATCTGAGAGTGAATACCGCTCTATGACTCGTTCAATATTTCTAAATGCGTTTGAGGGTGAACCAATGCTTTCTCCTATCGCTTCAATGGTGTCGAGCGCAGATATAATTTTGTTGCGCTGGTTGAATTGCTGTTTGAGACGACTGATACGGCGCGCAATATCCTCCTGTCTGCGACTTCCGAGCGGCGAACTAAAACTCACCTGACTTGGTAATTCCGCAATTCGTCCATCTTCTAACCTCGAAGATGACGCGCCAAGCAAGCGATCTATCTCCTCACGTACCCATGCTTTGCCACGATCTGACATAAATGAACTGGTAATTCGCTGAAGCAGGAAATGCTGAAGGCGTTCATCCAGTCCAAAGTCCCGAAGAATCTGTCTCGTGATGCCTGTATGGCCAATCTGCACGTGACAGTTTCTCAGACCAGCACTGTGAAGTGCTTTAACGCACATGGCAATAACCTCCGCATCAGCTGAAGGCCCCTTCATCCCGATCTGCTCGGCGCCGATACTCATCTTTTGATAGTGATCCGCAGCCAACGAGAGGTGATCCTCAAAGATTGCGCCCGAAAATTGCCATCGTGCAACATGCTGATCTGAAAAGATAGTAGAGTACAAATATGCTGCAGGCGCAGTAAACTCAGGGCGAAGCGCAAATTGCTGTCCTTGGCGCTCGAAAGTAAATAAATGTTCAATAAGCTGATCTCCTGCCTTCACGAGGAATTGTTCGGAAGGATGAATCATTGGAAGATCAAGCGCATCATAGCCAAAACTGCGCATAAATTCTCTGAGTTTCGTTATTAGCTCGGTTCGGGCTTGGTGTTGGTTAACGAGTCTACGGATATTAGGGCCTTGACTATTCATTTGCACCTCAGGTGCACAGAAAGCTGGTAGGATGTTTTGTGCTGGCTCGCAGGGATGATACCCTTCTGCAATCACCAGAGGTTCATTTTACTCAAAGTCCGCTTGCTAATTCCAGTGATGCTGTATAAAGTAAAGCTATGTTACGATAGTGGTTAGCTCGCTCAACTTGCATCGGCCAGCTACTGTTGGCTAGTAGGAGCAAATCGAATGAAAACGGCGCCAAAGTTGATCTTGTTGTTTTTCGTCGCGGCATTGCTTTCTGGTACGATACCTGTTCTTGCGGATGCGCAGCAACAAGGACAATTTATCGCACCGAAGTTGGTTGTTAACTCTAGCTTTCTTAATGTTCGCACTGGGCCGGGAGTTCAGTTCAGCGTACTAATTACTGTTGTTGGAGGAACTGAGCTTCCCGTATTAGGACGCGCGCCGGATGGTATCTGGTTCCAGGTATCTACCGTCGTAGGCGTAGGTTGGGTGAATGTGGAGTTTACCATTCCACGCGGTAGTTTCGATAACGTTCCGGTTGTGACATTGGAAGATGTCCTGGCAGCCGGTTCTTCGACTGCCACAACAATTGGCATTGTCAATGGACAGGGTGGGGGAGCAGTAGTTTCCTCCACAACACCTTCTGTTGGTGGGATGATTCGGATTCCGCTGGAGAACGGAAGAGTCGCAACAGCCGCGCGTGGCGAGCGCTTCCGAGCAGTGATAAATGTTGAAGCTGTGAACCTTCGGAGTCAACCTTTTGATGGTGCACCCGCGTTGACGACGCTATTCCGCGACGACACCTATGATTACTCGATCATGGGTAGTTCTCGTGATAAGGCTGGTTTTGATTGGGTTGCGATTGATGTGCCTGATGTGGGTGTGGGTTGGGTTGAAGGGCCGAAGCTATTTATTCGTTTGTCTCGAATGTCTGGCCAAGTAGTCACTATCACTCGAAGTGCACTAAGTATGACCGACTCACCAAATGGGAGCGGACTCAACCTGCCGGTTCTGAGTGAAGGTCAAGAGGGTTTCCTAATCGACATCAGCCGCGATGGAAAGTTTGTCCGTATTGAACTAGGCGATGGGACTAAGGGTTGGGTTCCTTTTGACAGCGTTGTCACTCGGACGGGAACACCAACAGACTCTGTTGACCCCACACTACTCCAATCGACAGTTGATCCGGGGCAGGGTGGGGGTGGTGCGTCACAGCCAGCGACTTTTGGACTTGATACACCTCACCTAGTAATCAATACCGGTTTTCTCAATGTTCGTAGTGGCCCCGGTGCACAATATAGCATCTTAGCTACTCTCCCAGGGGGAACTAAGCTGCCAGTCATTGGTATTGCGTCTGATGGTGTCTGGTTTTTAGTTCAGGGTTCATTCGGCCAAGGTTGGGTGAATGGGGAATTTGCAGTGTTCCGTGGAAGCATTAAAGCCGTCCCCATTATACGTGGTAATGTGGGCATTCTTGCAATGCCTGTCGCTATTGTGTCCGACTCGGTTTCACTTTATGCGGCACCAGGTACAAATTTCGGACTTATTGGTACTCTCACCGGTCCTGCCGAGGTGGACATAGTTGCCCGCACCGCAGATAATATTTGGTTGCAGGTGAATACAACTGTTGGATTCGGTTGGGTGTTGGCTTCTCAGGTTTCCATTAGAGGCGATCTGAGTCTTGCTCCGATCGTGCGCTAGGGGAATGTCTCCGAACTATTTGTATTCGTATAAGACGCCCGAATTCGGGCGTCTTCAATTTATTATGAGCGCAGTTCAGCATTTCAATCTGATCCTTCCGTAGCTCCTGATTTTAGAAAAGATCTGAACACAGGGGGTTCAACTGTAACTCGACCGTTTTGCACCTGCAGAAGCTGCTTCTGAAGTAGTAGAGCATATGTTTGTTGTGTTTCGTAGTTATTGGGATCAATATTTGGTCTCGTATTCATGAATTCTTTAAGCATACCACGTTCTTTTTCGTTCAAACTAAGCCAGATTGTTTGGCATTCGGTACGAACAGATCGTTTATGGGACAGTTCCTGAACGAGATCTTCAGCGTGTGTCATGATCTTATTCACGTCAAGCTCAGGAAAGGTATCGAGGGCACGAAAACTAGATCTCATCAGGCCAGCATATCTTCCTGTAGCCCAGAGAACAAAATCAAGGACGTAAGCCTCATATTTTCTAGAACTCTTTTTAGATAGCTCTAACATCATGTTACGCGCATCGGATTCATTGTATGGGCCGACAAAGATCATATTATCAGTAAACAACTCAGTAAATGGTTCGATAGCTAGAGAATCTATCTTTAGTTCTTCTATAATGCTCAATAAGGGTGAACGAGTAAACGTCAGGTATGATAATTGTCTTTTGTTTGCGTCTCTCAAGCCGCGCAGAGTAAGGAAGAACTTCACCGGTAGCTGACGTAGCATTTCCTCGAATTCATCGAACATGAATACGATCTGGTATCCCTGTTTCATAAGAAGTTCTAATCCAAGCTCAAAGTAGCGCAATCCCATGTAAGCATAAAGCGGATTTGTTCCATCTTGAAAAGACTGATATGCATCATAAAAGGCCTGAACATCGTTAGGTTGCATTTCATCGAATGGATACAAAGAGAGAAAGAGTCTGTGCATAAGTAATTCATACCCCGCCCAACATCTTATGGGTTCGCTGTTGGGTGTATCAGGAGCCGGAAGAGGCCCAAGTAGAGTGGGGTCAATAATGATAGAGCGAAATTGCGTGTTGGCAGCAATATCCTTCAGGTAGAAACCCTGAACGTTCGGATTTGCCAAGTGTTGGAGCAAGTTTGATTTGCCTACGCTACCAACTCCGACCAACGAGCAAGATTCAGACACTCGCCAGCGTTCCATAATGTAGCCAACTTCTTGTTGACGAAATGTTATTGGTTGTGATCGGCCTCTACTTGTCATTAAGGAATCCAATCAAATTCTCGAAACTAGGATTGATTGATTATGTAGCTGGATAATGCTAATGGCAAGACCATAGAAATTTAGCAAATTAGTATTTGATAAGCCATCTTATCAAAAGTAAAAGGTAAGCACAAAATTTCAGTGCGCCCAGAGGGATTCGAACCCCCGACCTGCGGTTCCGAAGACCGACGCTCTATCCGCTGAGCTATGGGCGCGGACTGTTGCGTTTATTCTAGCTTATTTCTCCCAACGGTCAATCCAGTAAGTACTCTGCGCATAGATTTCTGGTTGTGAACCGTTGTAGCTAATCCTACGCGATCCTGGATGGCTTTTTGAATTCTTGCTGCTTCCTGAAATAACTGCGCAGCTTCACGATATTCCCTAACTCGATCAGCGCCGCTGCAAGATTTGACTTTGCTCGCGCAATTCCATACGGATCATCTGTATTGTATTCTCGAGTGTAGCTTCAGCGACTGCAAAGAGTTGATCTATCCCCCCGAAAAGTGTACCAGGCAGAGTGAGATTATCTGAATAAAATGAGAGCAGGAGGATAGTTTCATGGCAAGCAGAGGAACACGCTACAACGAAGAACAGATCATCCGCATTCTGAAGGAAGTGGAAAGCGGGTTGAGCGTCGCGGAGGTCTGTCGCAAGTACGGGGTGGCCGAGCAAACGGTGTATCGCTAGCGGAATAAATACGGCAGACTGGACACTAGCGAACTGCAACGGTTGCGGGAGTTAGAAGCCGAAAACAGCCGTTTGAAGCGGATCGTAGCGCAGCAAGCGCTGGACATCGATGTGCTCTCAAAGATGTGGTGTAAAAAAAGTGGTAAGTCCTCGTGCCTGACACAGCATCGTCGAGCGGATCGTGACAGAGCGAGGGCTGTCGCAACGGCGTGCCTGTCAGTTGGTCAGAGCATCCAGCGTTCCAGTGCGCGCTATCGACTTCGGGGGCGCTCCGACGAAGCGGAGACCGTCGCGCTCATCCGGGAATACGCTCATGAGCAGCCGATGTATGGCTACCGGATCATAGCAGCGATGCTCAAGCACGACGGCTATCAGATTAATCGCAAGCGGGTGTATCGCGTCTGGCGACAGGAAGGACTGCAACTGCTGCGACGAAAAGCGGTCAAGCGACGTTATAGCGAGTCCACTGGCGCACTGCAGCGTGCTAGCCAGCCCAATGAGGTGTGGAGCTATGACTTTCTGGAAGGCCGTACCGAGCGCGGTGGAAAACTGCGGATGCTGACGATCCTGGATGAGTACACGCGCGAGTGTTTGACCATCCATGTCGCCCGCCCCATCTCCTCGCGCCAGGTGATCGGGGTGCTGAAATGGTTATTTTTGCTGCACGGTGCTCCCGGCCACCTGCGCAGCGACAATGGCCCGGAATTTATCGCCTATGCCCTCAAGCAATGGGTTACAGGATCGCCACTGTAACACGCTCTACATCACCCCTGGCAGTCCCTGTGAAAATCCCTTCATTGAGAGCTTCAACGGCACATTCCGCGGCGAATGTCTGGATCGTTGGGTCTTCGTTGATGGGCGGGAGGCACAAATGGTCATCGAACAATGGCGACAGGAGTATAATCAGCATCGTCTGCATAGCAGCTTAGGCTATTTGCCCCCGGCTGTCTTTGCGGAACGATTTCGACTCTCACCCCCACTGATCTGGTCAACGGAGGCAGATCAGTTCTACCACTCGGCATCAGGAAATGTGTTAACACCAGCATGAATACCGATACGTTTGTACATTTGGAAACCCGTGAAAGGGTGGCCGAGGATACCATCATGGATCGCCCATGACCGGCCGCGTATTGTTCTCCAGCTTTCAGGTTGTCGAAAAACGCGATCTGGAGACAACTTCGCATACAATTCACCGCCAGGCCGGAACTCATGGTCAATCCGAATCATTTCCTGAAATCCGCGAATGTAGCTGAATCCGTATCGTTCAAAGATGATCGCATTGTGATAGGCAAGTGGCTCAATCAAGAACAAATCGTGCCCCATACGTCTGACAAAATCCTCAAATAAGGGCAGCGTCTGCTTGAAGGAGCGAAGTCCTCTGCGAATTTGTCCCGGAGCAAGTCCTGCTCTCATTGCCTGTAGTTCAGCACTCCGATTTCTTCCCGTTGTGCCGAGATGTGTATTATTTCCTTGTTCATCAACGTCAATATGAAAACGCTCTGAGTCTGGATCGTTGACCACCACTAAGAGAACTAGAAGTTGGTTATTGAACGTATCAGTCATGTTCAAATAGAGCATTGGGTCAGCATCAGAAGCACGGCGCTTGACGGTAATCTCCATCGCACGACTGCCAGATGGGCACCTAAACCATATAACGGGCTGTCCCTCAAATTCTAACGTAAGAGGATCAATCCCATAGCGAGTGAATAACCAGTCAGGCAGCAGTGAGCGGTAGATCGAGACCTTCGCATTTTCTGAGAGGTTATTAATCTCCAATATAGAGGGTGGCAGCATAGAATTCATTAGCGCAAGTTCTCTCTCATTGCTCGCTGCATTTCTCGTTCCGAGTCTCTCTGCTTAATTGAATCTCTTTTATCAAATTGTTTTTTTCCTTTGGCAACTGCAATCTCAACTTTTGCTAAACCCCGCTGCAAATACACCATAGTCGGTATCACAGTGTATCCACGTTCCCTCATCTGGTTGGCAATCTGATCAATCTCGCGCTTATGAAGCAAAAGTTTTCGAGGACGCATTGGATCATCATGTCCAAAACGATTTGCTTGCTCATAAGGAGGAATGTGGACGCCAATCAACCACAACTCCCCTTCCCTGTTCTGAACAAACCCATCTCTCAGATTGATATTGTTTGCTCGAATAGATTTGATTTCCGACCCTTGTAGTACAATGCCTGCTTCAAAAGTCTTAATGATGTGATAGTCATGTTGCGCTTTGCGATTTCGGGTAACGATCTTGATATCATCTTGTGCCATAATAGAGACCACTCAATCCTGAATCATTGATTCTATAACCCGAACAGCTTCACCTAGTTCTATATCACGGCCGTTCGCATCTGGAATCATAATGATGTCAGGTTCAAGTCCCTTCCCTTCAATTTGCTGCCGCGTCGGGGTTAGCCACTCAGCCGAGGTCACATGTAACGAAGAATCGTCTGATAATCGAAATATCTGCTGTACACTGCCCTTTCCATACGTTGTCTGACCTACGAGTATGCCACGACCTCGGTCGCGAATTGCACCAGCTACCAGCTCGGCCGCGCTTGCTGTCCCCTTGTTGACTAGGACGACAAGAGGGCCTGTCGTGTATTGTCCGCCAGTTTCGGCATCAAGGCGGATCTCCTTATCATTTTTCTTCTCGTAAACAACGACACCTTCGCCAACAAACTGACTTGCAACCAAGACTGACTCTCGCAGCAAACCGCCGCTGTTACCTCTTAGGTCTAAAATAATCCCGCGTGCGCCAGAGTTCAGCAGCTCCTGCAATGCCGTTGTGATCTCGTCAGGAGTTCTCCCAGTGAAGAGTTGAATCTGAATATACCCAATCTCACTAGGCAGCATCCGCCATGTCACAGATGGAATATTAATCACTGCAAAGGGTATAAATACATCAATCTGACGACTGTCACTCAAACGAAGATATGAAACAAGTACCCCGTTGCCTTCTTTTACTTCACCTCGAAACATCTGATCCAGAACATCCTGTTGAATGGTTTGATCCACTGTTTGGCTGTTCACGGCAATGAGTATATCACCTGCTCCAATTCCCGACTTGGATGCAGGACTGTCTGGTAGTGGGAAAAGTTCCAATTTTCCATCTTCGGAACGATGAATTTGTACGCCGATACCACCATAAGTTCCTGCCAGGGCATCCGACTCGCTTTGAGCAACAGGGGGGTCTACAAAGAAGGTATAAGGATCATTTAAGGTTGCCAACATGTAGTGCGGTGGAAAAATTGGACAGAATCAAGCCGGGTTTAAGAGAGTGTAGCGCGTTGCAAGCGCCGCTGCCTCAAACTCCGCCGGTG
>DAOUCY010000118.1:0-17689 GCA_034431625.1 Anaerolineae bacterium
AACGCTGACGGTCAGAATGGTATAACGGTCCCGCAAGTAGGTCACGTCCAGCGCCAAAACCAACTGCGGGGGATGCTGCTAACAGCGCACCACCCACCCCAGCCATGGCGCAAACAACCCCTCCACAGCAATCGC
Organism: Anaerolineae bacterium; assembly: GCA_034431625.1. Classification (GTDB taxonomy): domain Bacteria; phylum Chloroflexota; class Anaerolineae; order Aggregatilineales; family Phototrophicaceae; genus CFX2. The sequence goes on from DAOUCY010000118.1 coordinate 136, forward strand.
GCGGCGCTGGGCTTTGCGCTTTTGCTCCGCCTCATACGTCCACTCGCGCAGGCGTTGGCGCACCGTTCCGATCCGCTGCCCCAGCAGCAGTCCCAGAAACGCGCTGACGATGCTTTATCCAGCTCGTCCCGTCAGTACCATTCCGTAGCTGTACAACGCCAGCACCTCGGCCTGCGGGCGGCTCAAGCTGACCAAGGCGCTTGACACTTCGGCGATCCAATACTCTAATTCTTCTTGATAAAGCATCATACCAACCTGATTGCGCTACGATTGGTCTCGTTTTCAATCAGTTTGATGCCTCATCTTCAAAAAAACCTACCCTTGAAAACCCCAGCCATTTCTCCATTGCAATGGAAAGGGGAGCTAAGCGAAGCGGGATGAGATAAAACAAAACAGTACTGACTTACTGGATGAGCCAGTACGTGCTGAGGTTAATCAAAATTCAGCGTAATGATGCCGAGAAAGATGCCGATGCTGAAGACGTTGGCGAGGATATTCGTCGCGATGCTCCAGCGCAGGCTTTTCGTTCTTTCGTAGACCAATGACCAGATCAGACCGTTGATGAACTTGCCGATGAAGGCCATGACGCCCGCAGCCAGCGCAATATTGATCCCGATCACCAGCGGATGGCTCAAACCGAACCAGACTGCGCTGTAGAGAATCGACGCCGACCATGGCCAATCCCGCGATGCATCCATGAGCGTGGCACGCCAGAAGCCTTCTTCGACAATCGGATTCATGATCGTGATCAGAACCCACGCTAGAACACGAACGCCGCCCGTTAGCGAAAGTGAGCCGAAGAAGATCACCGTGGGAATGATAATGAAAATGGGATTGAGCAGCGCCAACCATCCCCACCGGCCCTGGGACGGCTGTAACCAGTGACGGTATGCGCCGAAGCCGCGAAGCAGTGCGATGGCAGTCGCCAGTGAGAGCCAGTAGACAATTACTGGCGGCAGCCATGCTACCGACGGGTCGAGCATCTGCCGAGACAGCACGGCAGTTACCAAGCCGAGACCGATGATGCCAACGGGGGCGAACAGCGCTATCCGTCGTGTGTTCATTGGCTAAACCCCTGCCTCCCAAAGGTCTTGTGAGTGATGATACCTCAGAAGGTGTGTTTGAGGATGCAGGCGGCTGTTTCCGAGCGAAAACAGGGAGATCGACACGGAAGGGGTAGGGTTTTGTGGACAGCGGCGAACCCGACGACTGCCACACGCTCACTGGACTCGCGCCGAGGCGGTCACTATAGTTAGGGCGCAGATGAAACAGACAGATGTGGAAGCGTAGGTATGACATTGACTCGACTCCTCAGGCCAGCGCGTGGGTTCATCGCCGCCGCGGTCATTTTGATGCTGGCAGGCTGCGCGAGCGGGGGGGAAGCTGCGCCCGCATTAGCGCCGATTCTACAGAGGCCGCAGACGCCGGAAGATGTGGCGACGCGCTTTTTGGACTTGTGGAAAGCGGGCGATTACCCGGCCATGTACGCCCTGCTCAGCCCACAGAGCCAAGCGCAAGTGTCACTGCCGGTGTTCCAGACGGCATATCAAGACGCGCTGGCGATCATCAACCCGACGGAGATTACCTATGCCCTGCTCTCTAGCCGCATTCAGGGAGCTTCGGCAGAAGTTTTGTACAACTTGAGCTTTGTCGCGCCGGTGTTTGGGACGATTCCAGACAACGAACGGACGATGCGGCTGGTGCAGTCAGGGAATGGCTGGGGAATAGCCTGGTCAACGATGGACATCATCAACGGCATGGTGACCGGTTCGCGCATCGATCTGTCATCGCGGCGCTCGCCCCGTGCGGAAATTTATGACCGCAACGGCAGCGTGCTGGTCGAGCAAGGCGGGACGCTGACCGCGCTGTATGCGGCACAGCAGGATATGCCCAACGTGGACGCCTGCCTTGACCTGCTGGCGCGGGTGCTGATGCGCCACCGCTACGACCTGGAACGGTATTTTGCACGCTTCAACCCGGAGACGCTGTTTTACATCGGCGAGATCGATGCAGAGACGGACGCCGCCGAAGGCCAGACGATCCGCAGCACCTGCGGAGTCAGCAGCAGCTTCGAGCGACAGACACGCCGCTACGTTGGCTACGGCGGCGCCGCGCAGGTGACGGGATACATCAGCTTCATCCCGCAGGATCAGGTTGAAAGCTATGCTGCTCGCGGCTATGCGAGCGGCGAACTGGTCGGGCGGACGGGCGTTGAGCGCGAGTTCGAGGAATTTTTGGCCGGCGCGCCGGAGAAGGTGCTGCGGGTGATTTCGCCGGCCAACATTGTGCTGCGGGAACTGGCAGGACGAGCAGGCACGGACCCACTGCCGGTGACACTGACCATTGACCGGCAGCTCCAGATGGCGGCGGCGCAGGCGGTGGCCGATGCCTACAACTATGCATATCCATCGGGCAACTGGGGCAGCCCGGTGCATTCGCCCGGGGCGGGGGTGGTGGTGCTGGACGTGAAGACGGGCGCGGTGCGGGCGCTGGTGAGCTTCCCGTACTTCGATCCGGGGCTGTTCAACCCGGATACGCCGGCGCTGGCGCAGTACCCGACGTGGATTGCCGACCTGCAGTCCGACCCGCGCCAGCCGTTCACGAACCGGGTGACGCAGCAGCAGTATTTCCCCGGCTCGACGTTCAAGATTGTGACTACGGCGGCGGCGGCTTCAGAGGGGGTGATGAACGAGCCGACCTTCGACTGCCAGATTGAATGGGACGGGCGGGAACGCTACGGGGACAGCTCATCGCCGCGCTATGACTGGCGGCGGTTTGAACTGCCGGACTCGCCGTTCAGCAAGCCAGCCGGGCCGGTGACGATGAGCCAGGCACTGATGGCATCGTGCAACCCGTTCTTCTACGAGATGGGGGCGCGGCTGTTCCTCCGGGGGCCGGACACGCTGACCCGGTATGCGCGGCAGATGGGCTTTGGGGCAGCGACTCGGATTAATGTGCTGCCGGAAGTCAGCGGCAGCCTGCCCCCTACGGCCAGCGTCGAGCAGGGGATCAATGAAGCCATCGGCCAGGGCGGGGTGCAGGTCACGCTGATTCAGATGGCGCGGATGGTGGCGGCCATCGCCAACGGCGGCACACTCTACCGCCCGTATCTGGTCGAGCGCATCGGCGGGCAAGACGGCACCAAACCGATCTTTCAAGGCGAACCGGAAGCGGCCGGCAGCATCGGGCTGAGCGACGAGGCGCTGGCCGTGGTGCGCGAGGGGATGTGCGGGGTGGTCAGCAATACGGAGCTGGGGACGGCCTCGTTCGTGTTTACAGGCGCGGCCTATACGGTCTGCGGCAAGACGGGCACGGCACAGTCCGGGCGGATCGAACCCTACGGGTGGTTCGTGGCTTACGCGCCGGCGGAGAACCCGGAGATCGCTATCGCGGCGATGGTGGAGTTCTCACGCGAGGGGTCGGAGACGGCAGCGCCGATCATCCGGCGCATCCTGGACGCCTACTTCCAGCAGCCATACGCACCATTCCCAGAATGGTGGAACACGATTGAATATATTCCACTGGAAATCCCGGCCAACCAAACGGGGGGATGACAAGGATGGAAATTGTGCGCTGCGCATCGTGTGATGGATTTGGCTGGTTTGAAGCGGACAGCCAAGCGGAAGAGTGCGACTGGTGCGGCGGGATCGGCTATGTTTACCGGGATGCGGGCGGGATTGACCAGCGCATCCCACAGGCGGATTACGCGGCGATCAGCGCGCGGCTGGAGGCATTGGAGACGGAACGGCTGCGGGAGATGGGCTACAAGGGGGAGGCGCGCAAGCCGTGGGAGCAGGCTATCCGCAAAGCACGGGGGAAACTCCTGCGGCCGGAGGATGATTCGCGCGGCTGAACCTCACCCCCAAGCCCCCTCGTTCAGAGGGGGCTTAAGGGTTAAGGGGTCAAGGGCAGTTAATCTGGTTCGCGATCAGCGGGGCCAAGTATAGCGGACGGTGTAGGTGATGACTTTCTCGCCGCCCGGGGGGACATCCACACGGAACTCAATCGTCCCGGAGTCCTTCTTGGTGTAGGCATCGCTGCTGGTGAGGATTTCCCAGTTACTCCAGCGGAAGAGGTGCTCCGGCACACGGATCTGGACGGTTTCGTCTTCCTTGCGATTGCGGAGCGTGATCTGGTAGGTTTCTTCCAGGACGTTGGCGCCGATGAGCTGGAAGTTGGTCTGGAGACGCTCGCCGACGAGGTCGAAGGCATTGCCGAGGAAAATCTGCACGTCCTCGCCTTTGGGAGTGTGGTCGATCTGGTTCTCGCCGATCAGGAGGGCAGCGCCATCGACATCCTGCTGGTAGACGCGCACCCGCCCGGCAGGCAGATCAGCGCCGAGGCCACTGGCTTCGCCGGTGGAGAATTCCAGCCAGTTCTGGACATCGGTGACGCCAGTCTGCCCATAGTACTGGTCGGTGATGGGGCCGTAGTAGCCATAGAGTGGGGCGCTGCTGTCATAGACATAGAAGGTGCTGGCGGTGATGCCTGTGCCGGTGACGAACTCGACCTGCTTGGTCTCGTTGTCGCGCACGGTCACAGGGCGCTGAACTTCGTAGAGTTTGTACTCGAAGAACTCGCGCTGCTGCACCTGATCCCTGGCAGCGTATCCGGCTGCAACAGTGGGCATGGGGGCCATTTCCATCATCTGCGGTTCTGGGAGGCGGTTGACATCACCGGCGATGAGCTTGAGCTGGGCATCACGGAAGCTGGCGCCGCTGGTGTTGGTCAGCGTCACCCAGCCGTTGAGATCGAGGGACTGCTTGTTGTTCGCCAGCGTCAGGATGTAGTCGGCCGTCCAGGAGATGCCGCCGGTGAGGTAAGTGAGTTCGACCTGCTGGCGGCCAGCGTTGGCAACGTTGAGCATCCAGCGCAGGGTAGGCCGGGTGATGAGGCCATCCGGCAGGGCCGGGAAGCGCAGATCGCGGATGTTGGCCTGGCTGATGACGAGCACCTGGCCTTCGTTCGTCCGCAGGATGATTTCGCCGCCGCGGCCGCTGAGGAGCTGCCCAGAGAAGGTCGTGCCATCCTGGGCGACGATCTCGATCTGCTGGTCGAGGTAGCGCTCCAGGAGCGCCCCGCTGCCGACGAGATCAAAGACGTAGTTCTGCTCTAAGACGCTCGTGCCGCGGGGGTCGGTGAGCGAGACGAAGCTGACCGAGGTCGGGTCGATGCTGGCGGCCACATCGGTGAAATCCAGGGTAGAGACGCCAGCGGTCAGCTCAAAGGTGCGGCGGTCTTGGACGAGCGCCGTGCCCTGGTTGTAGATGGTCAGGCTGACGCCATCTGGGCGGGAGGCGTCCTGCGCGCCGACGTTCATCCAGACGCCGAAGGCGAGGATCAGGACGGTCAAGGTGACTGCGGTCTTTTTCATGCGGAATGCTCCTGTTGTGATAGTTGTTCTGGTTAGATGGTCACCGTGATGACGACACCGTTGACCTCAATGACGTACTGGCCGGGGTCAAAGGTTCCATCCAGGTGGAAAGTGGCCCGGTAGGGATTAAGCATCATCGGGCAGGCGGCGGCCAGGGGGACATTGCGGAAAATCTCCACGACGACACGGCTGCCCTCGCGGCGCTGCTCGATCACGGCCGGGAAGTCGCAGCCATCAGGATGGTAGCCGCGCACGGTGAGTTCGATCTGCGCCGGGTTGGATTCCAGGACGACGGCCTGGACCTCTTCGATGACGGCCATGCTGCGGAAGGTAGGCTGGTCAGGCGGGACGGGGGGGAGAGTCTGCCGCGTTCCGAGGAAAGCGAACAGCAAGGCCATCGCCAGCAGCCGCAGCATCAGCAGAATTGGGTTTTGAATATCCATGATACCTCCAACGGTTTCTCTACTGTACACCTAGAGAGACGTTCGGGCAGAACGAAAGGTTCCCGGCTGATGCGAAATCAGTCGGGAAAACCGTGGGAGGGACGTGGGATATGCAGCGGCGCGGTCTAGGCGGGGACGCGGCGATCGGCAGCGATCAAGGTGTGGGCATCTTCCAGAGAATTCATCAGCACGAACTGGCTGCCCACGGCTTTGAAGAACAACCGCAGAATCTGCGACGCATAGCGGAAATCAGCACCTTCGATGACCAGGATGTTCTTGCCGAGGTTGGGGGGCATGATCCGCATGGCGCGCATGTAATGGGGAACGCTGGAGCCTCTGGGCATCACTGCGCCAGCGCCGCGCACCGTGATCAGATCGACGCGGTGCGGCACGCTGGCGATCATCTCGGCGATGGCGTCGAGGGCCAGGTGGTATTCATCCCATTTCCAAGTGCCGCTCACTTTGCAGACCAGGACGGTTTTGTCCTCGTCTTCCCAGAGCATTTCAAAAGCCATCACTGCACCTCATGTGTCCTGATGCAAGGCAGAAGATATTTACACTTAAGTTCATATTCGCGCCAAAATTGAAAGACAACCCATGAGGGTTTATTGATTTCGTAAAAAAGGGGATTCAATCAAAAAAAGGACGGCAGGCGGGTGACGCTGCCGTCCTTTTCGGTTCAGCGGGTTTTACAACACAGGCGCGTGTGGAGCGCGGGCGATGTACTGGCCGTTCCCGTTCTTGCCGAGCCACATCTCGCCGTTGACGATGCGCTGGCCACGCAGGTAGACCTGGACAGGCATACCCTTGACCTTCATGCCCTCGTAGAGGTTGTAGTCGCAGCGCATGTGATGGGTCTTGGCGCTGATGGTATGGCGCTTGTTGGGGTCCCAGACCAGGATATCGGCATCCGAGCCGACGGCAATCGTGCCCTTGCGCGGGTAGCAGCCGAAAATCTTGGCCGGGTTGGTGGAGTTGACCTCGACAAAGCGGGTCGGCGAAATCTTGCCACCGTTGACGCCGAGATGCCACATGACGATCATGCGGTCTTCGATGCCCGGCAGCCCGTTGGGAATTTTGGCGAAGTTACCTTTACCCAGTTCCTTGCCGGGGCGGCGGTAGCTGGGGTTCTGCTTCTCGTATTCCACCCAATCGCCACCGTTATGCGCCTCGGCCCATTCCTGCCAGGGGCCGACCCCGCCTTCGTACCAGAAATCGCAGTGATCGGTGCTGACGGCCTGGAGCGTGCCATCACGGACGGCCTGCCAGAGGACGCCGTGATCGTGGGTGCTGCGGATGGGGGGCGAGCAGACGAACTTGGCGCCCTCGAAGCCGGGGGCGCGCAGGTGCTTGTCATAGGTGACATAGAAGTACTGGACGCAGGTTTCGCCCATGACAGGGTAGCCGAGGGCACGCCCGCGACGGAGCGCCTCGATGGCCGGCTCGCAGGTCATATGGACGACATAGAGGGGGCAGCCGGTCAGCCCGGACATGACCACAGCGCGGTTGGTGGCCTCGCCTTCGATTTCCGGCGGGCGCGAATGGTAGTGCCAGTGCGGGTCAGTCTTGCCCTCGGCCAAGAGCCGCAGCCGGAGCTGCTCTTCAACATCGCCATTTTCGGCGTGAACCATGACGATCATGCCGTGTTTGGCGGCCTGCTGCATGGCGCGGTAGAGGGTGCGGTCGTCGATCTGGAAGACGTTCTTGTAGGCCATGAAGAGCTTGAGGCTGGTGATGCCTTCCTGGACGAGAGTGGGGATTTCATCCATGACATCATCGCGCAGGTCGGTGACGGCCATATGGAAGCCGTAGTCGATCTGGGCAGGTTCCGCCTTCTTGCGCCAGGTCTTGAGGCCGTCGTGCAGGCTGCCGCCTTTGGGCTGGATGACGAAATCGATGTGCATGGTCGTGCCGCCGAAGGCCGCGGCTTTGTGGCCGACATCGAAGTCGTCATTGCTGTAGGTTCCACCGAAGGGCAAATCCAGGTGGGTGTGGACATCGATACCGCCGGGCATCAGGTATTTGCCTTTGCAGTTGATGACCTCGTGCCCCTGCGGCCGGATATTCTGGCCGATCATCACGACTTTTTCGCCTTCGACCAGGACATCGGCCTGAACCATGTCGCTGGCGGTGATGACCGTTCCATTTTTGAACAGGATTCCCATATGCCTTTTTTCCTCCCAAAGCGCCTATTCCATAAGAGTACTGGCGCGCCCAGCACCCGCATTGAGAACGCCCGATATTGTAACGCGAGTGGGCGGAACTCCCCAACTGGCTAGACCGCGCGGGCAGCATTTCAAGATCGGGGCGCATTCATCCACGGGCGGGAGGATATACGCCCTGGCAGGCTCATCCTCCCCACGAAAATCCGGCGTGTGCAGGGGACGTCCCCTGTGAAGAACAGGCGCGTTAGTTCGGCCAGCCGCGCCGACCGCCACCCAGATTACCGGTATCACCCCGGCGGCTGATGGGATGATCGCCGCGGCCGCCGGTGAGGGCGCGGCGGGCCTTCTGCACATCGCTCTCGTGTTTGAGCAGCACGGTCAGGGTTGTCTCCAGCGTGTGCTTATCCAGGCTGTCGGCGTTGAGCATGACCAGCGACTTGGCCCAGTCGATGGTCTCGGAAACGCTGGGGTTCTTTTTGAGGTCCATCTGGCGGAGATTCTGGACGATCTCGACAGCCTGCTGGGCGATGCGGGCGTTGAGTTCCGGCACGCGCATGCGCACGATGCGGAGTTCAGCGTCGTGGCTGGGGTAATCGATGAAGAGATACAGGCAGCGGCGTTTCAAGGCTTCGGAAAGCTCGCGGGTGTTGTTGCTGGTGAGGATGACCGTGGGCATGTGCCGGGCGGTGATGGTGCCGACTTCCGGCACAGAGACCTGGAAGTCGCTCAAGATTTCCAGCAGGAAGGCTTCGAACTCGGCATCGGCGCGGTCGATCTCGTCGATGAGCAGGACGACCGGTTCCGGGGCGGTGATGGCCTGGAGCAGCGGACGCGCCAGCAGAAAGCGCTCAGAGAAGAAGACGTTCTCCTCCTGCGCCAGACGGTCGGCGGCCTGGGTGAGGCTGGTCGCGCCGGCCAGGACTTCGCTGAGTTTATCGCGCAGAAGCTGGGTGTAGAGCATCTGCTTGGCGTATTCCCATTCGTAGAGCGCTTTGCTCTCGTCCAGCCCTTCGTAGCACTGCAAGCGGATAAGCGGGCGGCCGTTGACCTTCGCCCAGGCTTTGGCGAGTTCGGTCTTGCCGACTCCCGCCGGGCCTTCGGTCAGCACGGGTTTTTCCAGCTTATCGGCCAGGAACATCACAGTCGAGATTTCGTCCGTGGAAATATACTGCTGCTCGCCGAGCGCCTTGGTGATCTGGCCTACGTCCTGAAACATGAGGATCGGTCTCCATCAACCTATCAGAGGGGGCCGCCCGTAAGCGGCTCTTCCCAAGCATACACCAGATGCAGGGAGCCTGTCGAACAGGGCGGCCTGGACTTTCGGCCAGTCTTGGCAGGGCGCCGTCGAGACTGGTTGGGCCGTTGAGCGAGCGGCGCTCACTCCTGCCGGGTCAATATCAGTCCATCGCGGGCGGGGAGGTTGAGCTTGACCAAGCCGCCTTCGACGGTGGCGCTGCCTTTGCCGTAGATCGCCTTGAGGGCCGTGCCTTCGGCAAAGACATCCTGCACCGGGACTTCGATCTTGGCGGCCTTCTCCCCGACATTGACAGCCACCAGCAGGCGATCCTCGTCCAAGACGCGGCCAAAGGTATAGGTGGTCGGGCTGTGATACAGCGGCTGGTAGCGTCCGCGCCGCAGGGCCGGATGCGCGCGGCGGATAGCGATGAGCTGCTTGTGGTAGGCCAGGGCTTCTCGATCCCAGGTTTCGGGTTTATCCCAGGGGAAAGCACGGCGGCAGTCAGGGTCCATCCGGCCGGGCAGGCCGATCTCGTCGCCGTAGTAGACGCTGGGCGCGCCGGGGGCAGTCATGAGCAGGATGGTCGCCAGTCGGACGGTGGCCGAGTCGCTGCTGGCGATGCTCAGCAGGCGAGCCGTGTCGTGGCTGTCGAGCAGGTTCAACTGCACCTGAGCGACTTCCCAATCGTAGCGGAAGAGCGCCTTGGCGCTCTTCTTGGCGTAATGCTCGCCGTCGATGGCCGGATAGGGGTCATAGGAAGCGTCGCTGATGGCGAGGCTGCGGTCGAGGTGACCCTGGCCGCAGAACTGGATGACCGGCTCGGTGAACAGGTAGTTCATGACGGCGTCGAACTGGTCACCCTGGAGGTAGTTGGTGCTGTCCCACCAGACCTCGCCGACGATGTAGGCTTCCGGGTTGACGGCTTTGACGCGGGTACGGAACTCGTTCCAGAAGCCGGGGCTGGTGATGCAGAAGGGCACATCCAGCCGCCAGCCGTCGATGCCTTCGCGCAGCCAATGTTCGGCAATCTGCATGATGTACTCGCGCACCTGGGGGTTATCGGTGTTCCATTTGGGCAGGGCACGGTTGCCGACCCAGGCTTCGTAGTTGGCGGGGCGGTCACCGCTGTAGGGCGTCAGCGGCCAATCGTGGACGATGAACCAATCCAGCCAGGCCGAGTGCGGGCCGTTTTCCAGAATGTCGTTGAAGAAGATATGTCCGCGGCTGGCGTGGTTGAAGACGCCATCCAGCACCAGCTTCATGCCGCGGCGGTGCATCTCGTCGCGCAGGGCATAGAAGGCTTTGTTGCCCCCCAGGAGCGGATCGACCTGGTAGTAGTCGTGGGTATGGTAGCGGTGGTTGCAAGCGCTCTGGAAGATGGGCGTGAAGTAGATGGCCGTCGCCCCCAAGTCCTGGATGTGGTCGAGGTGCTCAATCACGCCGTAGAGATCGCCGCCTTTGTACCCCTGAGGTGTCGGCGGCGTATCCCAGGGTTCGAGGTTGTTCGGCTTGAGGACTTTGCCGCTGCGGGCAAAACGATCCGGGAAAATCTGGTAGAAGACGGCATCTTTCACCCAATCCGGGGTCTTTATGCGGGGCATGGGGCCAACCCTTTCAGATTCTTACAGGTTTGCTGCTGCGAATAATGCTACACTACGTGAGACACATACTATACCGCGTTCAGCGCGAGGAATAGGTTGAATGGCCTGTGTCCACCCCAGTTGTTGAATCGACCTCGAAGGTTCTCCTCGATGCGGCTGCCAGCCCGATCCTAATTTTCCGGGATGGGCGTATCCTCTTCGCCAACCGGGCCGCCTGCTCCACTCTGGGCAGCGACCAGTCGACACTAGTTGGGTCACCGCTTGAACGCTGGGTTCATCCTGATGATTGGACGAAGCTGCGCGGTTGGGATCAGCCCAGCGAACAAACCCTCACTGAAACGCTGCGTTTCCTCCAAGCCGGTCAGCACGCTGTGACGGTGGAATTCACCGCCAGCCCAACCCGGCTGGAGGATCAGCCCGCCTGGGTGGGGACGCTGCTCATGCCGGTTGAAAGCGCAGCATCGCCAGACGCCAGGGCAGCGCTCTTCCGGACCCACGAGCGTTTCAAGGCGCTGGCCGAACACATGAATGACTTCATCGTCGAGATTTCCACAGAAGGCACCGTCCTGTACGTCAGCCCATCCTGCAAACGGGTGCTGGGGTTCGAGGCTGACGAGCTGATGCGGAATTGGTCGCTCAATTCAATCCATCCTGATGACCTGGAACGCATCACCCAGGCGATCCAGAACACCCTACAGGAGATGATTGAGCCTTACATCGTGTTCCGCGCCCGGCATCGAAATGGGAATTACCTCTGGCTGGAAGCCTCCAGCAGCGTGGTGCGCGAGGAGTCCGGTGAAGTCCGTTCATTAATCGCCGTGTGCCGCGACATCACCAAGCGCAAGGAAATCGAGAGCGCGCTGCAAGCCAGCGAACAGCGCTACCGGATGCTGGCCGAACAGATGAATGATGTGGTTGTAGAGATGCTGCCGGACGGCAGGATCACCTATATCAGCCCGTCCTGCCTGCCTGTACTCGGTTATGCCCCGGAGGAACTCCTCGGCCAGGTGGGATTTGACTGGATTCCGATTGAAGATCGCGAAACAGCGATCCAGAAATTCACGGAATCGCTGTCTGACCGGCATCCCTACGTCGCCTCGTTTCGCTTCCAGCACAAGAAGGGGTATTCGATCTGGCTGGAGGCGTCCTGGAATGTGGTCGAGAATGCCGACGACCACAGCCTGCGGGTTCAGGCCATCTGCCGCGATTTCACCACGCGCAAACTGACCGAGGATGCGCTGCGCGAAGCCGAGTCGCTGATGCGCCAGATGATGGAACTGGTTCCGGCAGACATCTACATCTACGACGTGCAGAAGAAGTGCAACATCTTCCATAACCGCAAGACGATTCTGGGCTACCAACTCCAGGACCTGAGCGAAGATCCGGAAGTCTACTACGGCACCTTCGTCCACCCCGATGACCGAGATATTTTTGAAGAGAAGTCCCGGCGGCTGGCGGAGGCCAAAGACGGCGAAATCATTGACAGCGAACACCGGATGTGGCACGCGGCGGGAGAATGGCGCTGGATTGCGTTCCACGACATGGTATTCAAGCGCGGTGCGGACGGAAAGCCCATCCAATTCCTCGGCTATTTCCAGGATGTCACCGAGCGGCGCCAGATGGAGACGGCTCTGCGCATGAGCGAACAGAAGCTGCGCACCATCGCCGACAACATGCATGACATGGTCTCGATGGTAGATGCGGATTTGATCTTCACCCATGCCAGCCCCGCGCACCGGGCTATTCTGGGCTATGACCCCAGCGAATTGATCGGCCATTCGGTGATGGATTACGTCCACCCCGACGATCTCGATTTGGTCACGCGGTCGGCGCAGGCTGCGTACCAGCGGCGCGACAGCGACATCATCGAATTCCGCTTCAAACATGCCGACGGCTACTACGTCTGGGTGGAAACCAGCGGGTGGGTCATCACCGATGCCGCTGGGAATATCACCGGAGCGGTCTTCACCTCCCGCGATGTCAGCGAACGGCGCTGGATGCAGCGGGCTATCGTCGAGCAAGAACGGCTGGTCACGGCGCTCCAGAAAGAGCAGGAACTCGGCGACCTGATGCAGCGGATGATGTCGCGGCTATCACACGAGCTGCGAACGCCGCTGGCGGTCATCGCCTCGTCCACCGACCTGCTCGAATACTACGGCCAGCGCATGAACGAGACCCAACGCAGCGAGCGGCTCCACCAGATCCGCAGCCAGATTCGCGCCCTGACGGGGATGCTGGACAACATGTCGCTGGTGGTGAAGGGGATGTCCTTCAGTTCAGATTTTTCCGCCTCGCCCTATGATCTGGAGCGGCTTTGCAAGCAGGTGACCGAGGATGTGCCCAAACTGCTCAAAGCGACCCAGACCATCGATCTGCGCCTGAGCGGGGCGACCAGCCAAGTTCCTGCCGACGAACACCTGATGCGCTTGATCCTGACGCACCTGCTCTCCAACGCGCTGAAGTATTCACCGGCCGACTCCGTCGTGGAGATTGAGGCGAACGTCACTGCTGAGGTCATCACCCTGAAGGTCATCGACCACGGCTTCGGCATCCTGCCGGATGAGCGCGAACGCATCTTCGAGCCATTCTTCCGGGGAAGCAACATCAACGAAGCGCCGGGACTGGGGATTGGCCTGTCGATTGTGGAGAAGGCTGTCGCTTCCCACCACGGCACCGTTGAACTGAACAGCGAGCCAGGCCGGGGCACGCAGGTCACGGTCAAGCTGCCGCTGGACGTGGACTAAGCAGCGCATCCGATCAGTTCAGACAACGTTTCAGAACCTCACCCCCAGCCCCCTCTCCATTGCGATGGCCTGAGGGGGAGCTAAGCGAAGCGCAGCGGGGTGAGGTCAAACCAAGTGGTGCTGCCTTAGCGGATGAACCACTAAGGCTTCCGCCGCCAGAGCCAGACCGCCACCCCAACCGAGATGCCCCAGTTGCAGAGCAGATCGAACCAAGAGACGCTCCGGTCTGGAACGAGGGTTTGCAGTGCCTCGGTGACGAGGCCGAAGGCGCAGGCGAAGATCAGCGCGATCACGATGCTGCGGCGGTAAGGGGACAGGGCGCTGAAGGCCCAAGCGCAGATGCCGGTCAGCAGCCCAAAGCCGGCCAGATGGCCAAGGGTCAGCAGAATTTCCCAGACGAGGTTGAAATCACGCGGGGCGACTGGCCCGACCAGCGGGCGAGCACTGGACTGCAGGAGCAGGACGCTCAGCAGCGCGGTATAGGCGACTGCCACGGCGCTCCGCAGCAGTGAACCCGATAGGCGGTCGGGGGCAAACCAGGGATCGACGGCGAGGGTGAAACGAGTCCAGAGGGTGTGCATCATGCCGGCTATTATGCCACAGCCGCGCAGCTCCCCGCCCGATGTCTGCTCCACGGATCGACGCCGGGCGGAGAAATTCACCGAGGCTGCTCAGAGGATGGCGTTAAAGAGGTACCCGATCATGATGATGCCGCAGGCCACGACGGCGATATAGAGCGCGATCAGACGCGGTTTGAGCACACGCCGCAGGATGATGATCTCCGGGAGGCTCAAGGCGACGACGGACATCATGAACGCCAGCGCTGTGCCTAGAGCAGCGCCTTTGCCGAGCAGGGCGCTCACCACTGGGATGACGCCGGCAGCGTTCGAATACAGCGGAACGCCAACCACCACGGCCATGGGAACCGACCACCAGGCCTGCTCTCCCATGATGCCGGCCAGCGCATCCTCCGGGACAAAGCCGTGAATGAACGCGCCAATGGCGATCCCCAGCACGACATACGGCCAGACTTTGCCGACGATCTCGCGGGTTTTATCGAGGCTCTGCTCGAAGCGTTCCGTCCAGGTCAGCGGGTCGCCGGGCAAGGCCGAACGCCGCGACTTGACCTGATAGACGAATTCCTCGACGCAGCGCTCCATGCCCATCCGCCCGATAATGATGCCGGCGATGATGGCAATCGTCAGGCCAGAGAGCAGGTACAGACCGGCGACCTGCCAGCCGAACATGCCGAAGAGCATGACCAGGGCAACTTCGTTGACCATCGGCGCGGCCACCAGGAAGGACAGTGTGACTCCCAGCGGGATGCCAGATTCGACAAAGCCGATGAAGAGCGGAACTGCTGAGCAGGAACAGAACGGCGTGATCACGCCGACGAGCGCAGCCAGCACGTTGCCGACTCCTTCGCGCCGGCCGCCGAGCAGCCGCCGGGTCTGCTCCGGCGAGACGAACGTCCGCAGCAGCGTAATCAGGAAGATCATGCCGGAGAGCAGCAGCAGAATCTTGGGCACATCATAGAGGAAGAAGTTCAGCGATGTTCCCAGATGGCTGGTCCGGTCAAGGCCAAGGAGCTGGTAGGTGATGAAATCGGCAGCGGCCTGGAGGCTGTTGAACAGAAGCCACCAGACGACCGCAGCCGCCAGAACCAGCCCAATCGAGCGCCATTCGGCGTTGGAGGGCTTTGAGAGCCGAGTGTGTCCTGCCATGATGGTACTTCCTGGCCGCCTAGGACGGATCCAGTGTTTCTTCCGCACGCGCCCACTCGACGATGCGCGACCGCGCCGGGATGCGCCCTACGGAGACAACCTTCTCGTTCATCACCAAGGCGGGGGTGCTGAGGACACCGTAGGAGGCAATATCGGCATATTCGGTGACTTTGCTAAGCGTGTAGGCTACGCCTGCCGCATCCAGCGCCGCGCGGGTTTCCGCCTCCAAGCGCTGGCAGTTTGGGCAGCCTGATCCTAAGACTTTCACCTGAAGCATGAGTCGATCCTCTCCAAAAACTGACCATCAGAACTACGCTTACAATAGCACCGGGCACATCCAGTTTGTCAGTGCGGTTTATCACCCCTGTGCTGTGACAAACGATATAGACAGGTATCTATATAGACGGCTATATATACTAGAAAGTAGGCTGCTCTGATTTAGCGGCGCATCCGATTAAGTTCAGACGTGGTCTCAGAACCTCACCCCCCAGCCCTCTCTCCATTGCAATGGAGAGAGGGAGCTAAGCGAAGCGCAGCGGGGTGAGGTCACACAAAGTGGTGCTGGCTTGCCGGATGAACCATTTAGACGGCCGAGTCACCAGCGAGGATGAGGATGGCTCCTTTGAAGACGAACACCTGCCCCACTGCCCGGCCGCGGGCCAATTCGCCCCGGCTGCGCCTGGACACGGCGCGCGCTGAGGAGGTAGCGGCACTGTTCAAGGCCATCAGCCATCCGGTGCGGCTGCAAATCCTCGATCTGATTAGTCAGGGTGGAGGTGAACTGTGCGGCTGCGATATCGAACCGCACTTTGATCTGACTCAGCCGACCATTTCGCACCACCTGAAGGCGCTGCGCGAAGCCGGCCTGATCACGTCCGAACCGTACCGGTCATCGATGTACCACCGCGTCAATCCCGCCAAGATGGAACTGCTGCGGGACATGCTGTCCTTCTTGCAGGAGGGGTAGAGCGGGGGTTCTACTTTGCTGAGGGCATCCACAAGAACAGGGCACAGCCTCTGTGCTCGGCGGTCAGGGGGCGGAGCGCCGTGCCGTCGGGCCGCACGATATAGATACGGCTCTGCTGTCCATTCGTTGTATAGGATACGAAGGCAATCCATTCGCCATCCGGTGACCACACCGGATTACCGTCCACGGTGGGCAGGGCGGTAATCTGCCGGAGAGTTTCCATCTGAAAGTCGTACACAAACAGATCAGAGGATGTCGCGGCAGTTCGACCGGTAAAGACAAGATAACGGCCATTGGGCGACCAAATGGGTTGGGAGTCATCGATGTCGTTGTTGGTCATCCGGCGCGGTTGGCTTCCATCAGCATTCATCACCCAGATTTCGCCCGTTCCATCCCCCACAGAATAATTGGTCATATAGGCAATCCGCTGACCATCCGGCGAATAGCGAGCGCGCAAATCATTCAGGCCGGTGTTGTTCGTCAGACGCTTCAGGTCAGTGCCATCAGGGCGCATGGTGTAAAGTTCTTGGAAACCATCCCGCGAGGTGGTGAACACCACGCGCTCGCCATCCGGTGACCAATCCGGTTCGAGATCATTTTGGTAATCCGTGAGCGAGTAGCGCTCGCCGCTGGCAAGATCGTAACGGAACAAGGCGGAGAAAAAATTGCGGTTGTTGACGAAGATGATGCTGCGGCCATCCGGCGACCAGCGGGGACTGCTGTCGCGTTCCTCTTGGGTAATTTGCTGGATGCTGTGATCGGTTAAATCATAGAGGTACAGCCCCGGCCAACCGCTGTAGACAATCTGGCTCCCGTCCGGCGACAAATCAGGCCGGTCTAGGTAGCGCGCGCCCCGCACAGCCGTAAGCGTGCCGGAAGCCGGATCAAGCCAATAACTGCGCCCGTTTCCGTTTTCCGACCGGGCAATGAGCAGCACGCCATAGGGTTCCGGCAAGGGCGGGAAGAGGCGAAGCCGGACGAGGATGGCAACCAGCAGCAGCACGACCAACAGCCCCGTAATCCACAGCCTGCGGCGATTGTGCATGTCATGTACCTCGTGTGTACTTTGTGTACTGAGGTGATTCTACAGCCCATTTTCGACGCGGAGGGCAAACGTCAGGAGCGCTGCGGAATGCATCGGAGGCCTGAGCAGGTGAGGAAAGAGGGCGATCCGCGGATCGCCCTCAGCGGTGCGGCCGACGGGGAGGCTAGTAACCGTTGGTGCTAGTTCACAGAGCGAACTGGGCGAGATGATACAGGCGATCCTGGGGATCAGCCTCTGGCTGTAAGATGCGATTG
>DAOUCY010000119.1:0-178255 GCA_034431625.1 Anaerolineae bacterium
CCGGCAGTTAAGCTCATGAGCGCGGATGGTACTGCGCTGGTAACGGCGTGGGAGAGTACGCCGCTGCCAACCCCCTTTCTTCCCAACCCCCCTCCCCTCCGCTTCGTTGTTTCTCCTTATCCTTCCTTTGTATTTCTCTTATCCCCAATAAAGTTTCATTCTTGTTTGGTTGGCCTCCTTTGCCGCTTCCTAATCTTTTCTGACATGTTTTGCACCCGCTTAGAATGAAATGCCAAAGAGTTACCAAAATGTCACCCTTTTCCGGCCATTCTGTGCTACGCTGTGAACAGATCAGGTAATTCCTGGTTTATAGAGCAGGGCACGGCGAATTGGATAGCGCTGTTTTGTATCTTGTAGTATTTCGCGTAGCAAGCAGAGTCTGCATCAGTGTTTGATTGACACAAAATGGCATCGATGGCACTGACGGCACTGACGCCATTTCCGCCACAAAACGAGTTTTCTTCTCGTGGTGATCCGCTCAGCGAACGAGGATATGTCAGCAAATGGCAAATGTACGCCTGCTCACCACCGGTTGGAATTCCCACTGCTCGTTCGGTTACACTCGAACATGCCGATTAAGAAAAGGCGTATCACCATGACGGAATGGATGGTAGTGTGCACAACATTTAATTCTGCTGAAGCGGAAATTGTCGCAAGCCGCCTGCGGGCGGAAGACATCCGTGCAATGGTTCAGCAGGAGCCGGCCGGACGAGTCCTTGGAATCACTGTTGGAGCTTTAGGGGAGATCAAAGTCCTTGTTCACCCTGATGATTACGAACAGGCGCTGGATATTCTTGATAATCCCGAACCGGAAACGCTGCCAGATACCACCGATAAGATAGTCTATCGCTCAGATGAGGATGAGCCGAATGAATGACACCCTGACCGCTGTCCCTGGCATCCGGGTAGGGCATTGGACAAACCGAGATGCAGTTACAGGCTGTACAGTCGTGCTCTGTCCACCTCGGACTGTGGGAGGAGTGGATCAGCGCGGTGGGGCACCCGGAACGCGCGAAACAGATTTGCTTCGACCGATGCATCTGGTCGAACATGTTCATGCTGTGTTGTTGAGCGGTGGCAGCGCGTATGGTCTATCCGCAGCAGACGGAGTGATGCGCTATCTTGAAGAACGAGGCATCGGCTATCCGGCGATGCCAGGTGTGGTTGTGCCGATTGTCCCCGCAGCAATCTTGTTCGATCTGGGCATTGGAAGCAGTAGTGTTCGCCCCGGTACGGATGCTGGTTATACTGCGTGCCAGAACGCCAGCAGCGACCCTGTCCCACAAGGTAGCGTTGGTGCAGGGACGGGCTGCCGGGTCGGCGGGCTTCTGGGAAATGAGTTGGCGACGAAAGGGGGAATTGGTTCAGCGATGGTCGATCTTGGCGAGGGACTCTTGGTTTCTGCTTTGATCGCGGTCAATGCGTTGGGTGATGTGGTCGATGAGCGCGGTGAAATACTCGCAGGCGTCCGCCAGCCGGATGATCCCAATCAGTTTTTGGGGGTGCTCAACGTATTGCAGCAAAGTGCCCATTTTGTTCCCCCAGCCGCGTCCAACAATACGGTTATTGGAGTTGTTGCAACCAATGCTCGTTTGACTAAAGAAGAAGCCAATAAAGTCGCTCAGATGGCCCATGATGGGCTGGCTCAAGCAGTTCGTCCGGCTCATACTTGGTTTGATGGGGATACGCTGTTTACGCTCGCGACTGGAGAAAAGACCGCCAATGCGAACGTCGTAGGTGCTTTCGCTGCCGAAGCGGCCGCGCGGGCGATCCGGCAGGCAGTGCGACAGGCGGTGAGTCTCGGTGGTGTTCGTGCCATCAGAGATTAAGCTAAATTAAAGAAAGCATATCGGGTATTTAATAATCAACAGATAGTATGTAACGGAAGTGAGGTGGACTATACGTGAAGAAAGACCGTGACGATATGCCCAAGGTGCTGATCATCGAAGATGAGCTGACTCTAGCGAACAACCTGGCCGAGAAACTCCGTAGCGAGGGTTATACCGTAGTCACCTCAGCCGATGGCGAAGACGGCTTGACGAAAGTGCGTTCAGATCATCCGGATCTCGTGGTTTTAGATATCATGCTGCCCGGATTGGATGGTCTCAGTCTGTGTCGCATCATTCGGCGAGACCCGTCAACTTCGCACATTCCGATTATTATGGTGACGGCGCGTGGTACGGAAGTGGACAAGATCGTTGGTTTGGAGAGCGGCGCGGATGACTATGTGGTGAAACCGGTTGCTCTTGGGGAGTTCCTGGCGCGCGTCCGAGCCGTGCTCCGGCGCCCTTCTGGACGACCCGTGCTGCAGGATGAGCTTTCATCGAATGATCTTCAGGTTAGTCTCACTGGACGGCGGGTTTACAAAGGTGGGGACGAAATCAAACTCAGCAATAAGGAGTTTGACCTGTTAGCAGAATTGATGCGCAATCGCGGGGTAGTGCTCTCGCGGGATTTGATCCTGACGAAGGTCTGGGGCTACGACTATTTTGTTGATAAGCGGACTGTGGATGTACATATTCGGTGGCTGCGTGAAAAGATCGAAGAGGATGCCTCCAATCCACGACGCATCGTCACGGTGCGCGGTGTGGGCTACCGCTTTGAAGGATAAATACCGATCGTGTCTCCCGTCTTAGAAAACTCGGTTCTTCAACTCCTAGCGGACGCGGCTGTCGAAGCACTCTTGGTGCTCGATGCCAGTTGCCAGGTATTGGCAGCGAACCGGGCAGCCTTGAATTTGTTCGAGCAGCCCAATCTGGATGGAAAGAGTCTGCTTGACTTTACCCGGTCACCAGAACTGGATTCGCTGGTGCGGAGTGCATTAGCTTATCGAGAAGAAGAGGTTCTTGAAGAGCAGCTCATTATCAATAAACGGCATTACCGAGTTCGGGCGCAAGTTGCCTCGCTTGAAATTGGTCTGGTGATCTCTGTCACACTCCAGGATGTAAGTGACCTGGTACGCCTGAACCGTGCCCGCCGTGATATGGTCGCCAACATCTCGCACGAACTCCGTACCCCTGTTGCCAACATCCGCTCGATTATTGATAGCCTTTTCCACGAAGACGAAAAACCCAAACGCAAACGCAGTATTTCATCGCTCCAGGCAATTGCTCGTGAAACCGACTCTCTCTTATGGGTCATTCAAGAAATGCTTGATTTGTCCATGATCGAGACAGGTCAAGCCATTGTCCGTATGGTGGAAGTCAACCTTCGCAGCCTGGTTGAAGAAGCTGCCGAACGGATGCAGGACATGGCTTCTGATAAAGATATCGAGATTGTCTATGATGTTCCTAAGAAGCTGCGCGTCTGGTGTGATTGGGACATGATCCGGCGCGTGTTAGTGAACTTGATCCACAACGCTATCAAGTGGTCACCCAAGGGAGGCAAGATTCGTATCAATGCTGTAAAAAGTGGCGATGAGGTCATTGTTCAAGTGGCTGACGAAGGGCCTGGAGTCCCAGATGACCAGATCGAGCGCATCTTCGAGCGTTTCTATCAGGTCGATTCATCCCGTTCTAGCAGCGATGGGACCGGCCTGGGGTTGGCAATCTGCAAACACATCGTAGAAGCCCACGACGGTAATATCTGGGCCGAACCGCGGAGTCGTACCAAAGGCGGTGTATTTCTGTTTACATTGATGGCGGCAGATGAATCCCCTGAACTTTCGTGAAATTCATCACATGCTGTTGCCTTTCTAATCTTGTTTCTGATATACTTCCCGTAGATTGTTCAACTGAATAGGCAGACCTTCGGGGCAGGGTGAAAATCCCGACCGGCGGTGAAGCGCAGCTTGCGCGCAGCCCGCGACCCGAGCGGCTCATCCTCAAGGTGCTCCTACATTCACGCAGCTTGGATGAGTCCACTGCGATCATAAAGCCGCAGCGGTGGATCTGGTGCAAAACCAGAGCCGACAGTGATAGTCTGGATGGGAGAAGGTGTCCGAATTCAAGCTAAATATGCTTTAGCATAAGTTGGCTTGGTTTGGGTTGCTGACCATTCAAGCCGTCAGTCGGGTTTTTTCCCGCTCTGTATGGTCTGGTTAGCGTTTACTTCGACTTGTGTAAAACCCCGTTGTTCTGTCCCTAACGAATGATGGGGTTTTTGTATGGACAACGCGCTCGATGATCGCAGCAAGCTGTCAATCCGCCGGCTGGGAAAGCCAGCCTGGGTTCGAATTCCTGCTGGCCGCAGTTGGGTTTCAATCCTCGCGTTGTTCGCCATGATTGCCGTGTGGCAGCTCGTGGTTTGGGCCGCAATCTATCCTACCTTCATTATTCCCGCACCACTCGAAGTGCTCAACAAGTTTGTGGATGTCATGCGTGATGGGACGTTGTTCGCTCACATTGGTGCAACGTTGAGCAGCGTTCTAGTAGGGCTGTTGATTGGCGTCCTGTCGGCGACAGCCCTAGGGTATGCAGTTGCGAAAACCCCAATCCTTGAAGATATCCTTTCGCCGCTGATTGTAGCTGTCCAATCGACTCCAGTGGTGGCTTATGCGCCGCTTTTGGTGATCTGGTTTGGTAGTGGCCTAACCAGTAAAATAGTCACTAGTGCTTTGATTGTCTTCTTCCCAATGTTGATGAACACAATTGTAGGGCTGCGTAGCGTTCCTCATGCCTTGCGCGATCTGATGCACTCCCTGGAAGCGACGCGCTGGCAGATGTTCGTTCATCTGGAACTCCCCGCAGCCATGCCAGTGCTGCTTGGTGGACTGAAAATCAGCGCAACTCTGGCTGTGATTGGGGCAGTGGTTGGTGAATTTGTCAGTGCGAATGCAGGATTGGGCTACCTAGTCAGTATCGGACGAAGCCAATATGATACCCCCTTGGTAATCGTTGCCGTATTGACGTTGACTGGAGTTGCGCGCCTCCTTTATGGGTTGGTTTCGATGCTCGAGGAGAAGATTTTGGTCTGGAAGCGGCGTATGCATTCCTCAAATGGGTTTTAGCGGTCTATACCACTTGGTATAGCTCTGTTGTTGCTGTAGGAGTGAAATTATGCGATATGTCCGGATTGTCCTGCTCAGCTTGCTGCTGGCAAGTGTCTCAGTAGCGGTTGCCCAAGAACCGCAGCTAGTGAAGCAGACATTTTTCCTAACTTTTGTGCCGAATGTGCAGTTCTCGCCGGTCTATGCTGCGATTGAGAATGGGCACATGGCTAGCAGCGGTATCGTGTTAGAGATTGAACATGCTGAGGAGAACGTCGGTATTGATCTAATTGCAGCCAATGCGCGGCAGTTTGGTCTTGTTAGCGGTGAAGAAGTCATTAAAGCCCGGGCGAAGGGTCGTCCAATCGTCTATGTCTATGAATGGTTTCAAAAATATCCCGTTGGGATTGTGGTCTCGGCCGATTCGGGTATCGAATCTGTTCGTGATCTAGCTGGTCGTAAGGTTGGTGTTCCGGGCAGATTCGGAGCTAGTTTCAATGGGTTGATCGCACTGCTGTCGGCAAACGATATGCAGGAGAAAGACATTCAGCTTGAGTCAATTGGCTTCAATGCGCCAGAGGTGTTCTGCAAAGGTGGTGTTGAAGCGTCAGTAGTCTATATCAACAATGAGCCGCTGCAGATTCAGCAGCGGGCTAGTGCCGGAGACTGCGGAAATGTATCGGCGGTCAAAGTGTTCCCCGTCTCGGATGCTGCTGACATGGTTTCGAACGGTCTCGTAACAAATGAACAGACGATTGCTGAACAGCCTGAACTTGTGCGCGGTATGGTCGCTGCATTTGATGCTGGGCTGCGGGATGTTATTAATAACCCCGCGCAGGCTTATCTGCTCAGTGCAGCGTATGTTGAGAATCTGCCGATGACTGATGCATTCCGCAGTGCGCTTGAAGCGGCTACTGCTGCTCAGGTGGAATTCTTGGCGACAAATCCAGATCGTATGGCTGTTGCCGAAAGTCGCAGTGCTCTCTTGAAGTCTCTAAGTGCCGAGTTTGATGATGCTGCGCTGATTCAGTTTCGAGTACTGCTGGCGACGATTGATCTGTGGGATGCAGATCGACTCGGCTACAGCGAGGCTAATTCATGGGATGTCACTCAGCAGGTATTGATTGATGCCGGATTCCTAGAGCAGCCGATTGACTTGAACCAAGCACTCACAAATGAGTTCGTTCCTGCTGAAGGTAGCTGATGTCTGCTCGGTTGACGACGTATGATCTGTCGGTAGCGTATCCGCAGCCAGGAGGAGCCTCACTCCTGGCTGTAGGGCCGCTGTCGGTTGAGATCGAGCGAGGGACATTCGTTTGCTTGATCGGGCCGAGCGGCTGCGGTAAAAGTACGTTGATTCGTGTCCTTGCGGGGCTGCAAGTGCCCTCGCGTGGGCAAGCGTTGCTTGATGGGCAGATCATCCAGAAGCCTTCACGCCGTGTCGGTCTGATGTTCCAAGACTCTAACCTGATGCCATGGCGCTCGGTGATTGACAACATTGCCTTGCCGCTGGAACTGCAAGGTATTGGAGCGGCCGAACGGCATCACATGGCGCGGGCGTTGCTGCCTCGCTTAGGGTTGTCACCCGAATTTGCCGACGCAGTGCCGGGTGAGCTTTCCGGTGGGATGGCACAGCGGGTGGCTTTGGGGCGGGTTTTGATTCAGCAGCCCGACGTGCTGCTGCTTGATGAACCATTCGGAGCGTTAGACTCACTCACGCGTGAGCAGGTTGCCCTGGACCTCATGAAAATGTGGGCAACAGCCGCCCCGACAATCTTGATGGTAACACACAATATCAATGAGGCAGTTTTGCTAGCAGACCGCATCCTGGTATTGAGCAGCCGGCCGGGACGGCTGGCTGCCGATATTTCTGTGACACTACCACGTCCCCGGCATCTGAGCGATGTATACGGTGACCACTTCGGCAAGACAGCATTGGCTGTGAGGGAGGCACTTCGGCTTTAACCCGTCGCTTTAGCGTTCGGTTGAATCGCCAATGTGAGTCCACGCCAATGTGAGTCCAAAGGTGCTTCCTTTGTTCGGTTCGCTTCGGACGTATACACTGCCGCCATGCGCTTCGGCGACAGATTTGACTATCGCTAAACCCAGACCGCTGCCCGTTTTTTCGGATGTTGCCCGGTAGAAGCGCTCGAACAGCCGTGCTTGTGCATCCAACGGGATGCCTGGACCGTCGTCAGTCACTTCAATGTGAATCCGTCCGGTTTCAACGAACGCGCGCACAGTGATTTGTTTCCCCTTGTCGATATACTTGATCGCGTTGTCTAAGTAATTTTCGACTGCGCGTCTGATCCACTGAGCATCACCTTCGATCTGAGGTATGTCCTGTGCCAAATCCACACGGCACTGCAAACCCTGTTGGGTCACCAGCGGGGCCATACTGTCAATAACCTCGCGGATGAGTGATCCGATTTCCAATGGGCTTTTCTTGATCCCATAGCCGATTTCCAACTGTTCCAAGTGCAGCAGGTCATTGATCAATCCCTGAAGGCGTTGAACACCATTGATGGCGATACGGATAATGTCTATCGCATTTGGGTCGGAAACGTCGAAGTAGTCGCGGAGCATGTGCAGCGAACTCAAGGTGACACTGAGGGGGTTTTTCATATCGTGTGCAGCGGTACGCATGAATTCTGCACGGCGGAGTTCCGCTTCTCGCAAATGAGAAATATCTCGGATTACGATGACCCAGCCTTCATATGTGCTACCTTCGCTGACCTGCTGCTCAACAGTGATAGGGGACATGGTGAGCGAAAGCATCTTCCCCTTATCCAGTGTGACTTGGAAGGTGTATGTTTCACGTTTAGATTCGAGCGCATACAACAGCGGATCACGGACGGCTGATTGGATCGGCACGTCACGCAGTGGATGGCCCATAAGCAGGATGGCATCTGTATCGAACAGTGACTCGGCTGCGTGGTTGATGACGGTAATCTGCCCCTTTTGATTAGTGGCGATGATCCCGTCAGCAGTTGAGTTCAGGATAGCCTGAAGCTGTTTCTGGCGTTCAGATGTGCTTTCATACAGCCGGGCATTGTCGATGGCGACGCCGACCGTGTCGGCAACGGCCTTGAGCATACCAATAATTTCGCTGCTGAATCTGTTGGGCTGCGTTCCCATGATGCTGAGAATACCAATGATTTTGCCACGCGCATGCATTGGGGCCATGACGATGGAGCGGAAATTTTCCTCATGAAAACGGGGGACGGCTAGGGGTTCTGTGCCATCCAGGTTGTTGTTGACCACGACATCGTTAGTCGCAATAACTTGGCCAGACATTCCGTGTCCAAGTGGGATCCGCATGGGTGGGTTAACGAAATCGTGCGGCCAGCCGTACTGCGCGCGCAAGACGACTTCGCTGGTTTTCTCATCAATTAAACTGATTCCGCCGGCTTCTGCTCCAACGACGTTCAGTACGGACCGGAGCGCGGTTTGGAGAGTCAGATTGAGATCGAGCGACTGACTAACCGTAGCAGCGACGGTATTGATAGCTGCAAGTTGGTCAATCCGCCGTTTGACTTCCTCGGTCAGAAGCCGATTTTGATGGAGTAGATGTTGGAGATCAGTTTCCACGCCCTTATTCCCTGCGCATGACCTGTAATGCCCTGTGTAAGCTCTTATACGGCGGCAGTATACCCCAATTGATCAGAACCCAACATAGTCGTTTCGTTTCTGCAAATTCGGTATGATGGGTACATATCTTTATCCACAGTTTGCACCAATTAAGGATAGATCATGTTTATTGACACCCGGGCTGTCCGCGAGCAGTTTCGCATGACTGGAAAAGATCAGCCGATCTTCTTCGATAATCCGGCAGGGACACAGGTTCCTGATGTTGTGATTGAAGCAGTTACAAATTACTACAGGCGGATGAATGCGAATTCAGGTGGGGCTTTTGAGACCAGCAGAAATACTGACGCAATGGTTATGGCGACCCGCGAGCGATTAGCGGATTTCCTAAATGCATCTGATCCATCAGAAATTGTAATCGGGCCAAATATGACTACGCTGAACTTTGGCCTCAGTCGGGCGTTAGCGCGGACACTCAAACCGGGGGATGAAATCGTTCTAACGCGAATGGATCACGACGCGAATGTTGCACCATGGCTGCGAATTGCTGAGGATTATGGGCTGGCTGTGCGTTGGGTGGATATTATCACGCCCGACTGCACGCTAGACATGGATTCTCTAGAGGCAGCACTCAGTGAGCGCACCCGGATTGTAGCGACTGTCCATGCATCCAATGCTGTTGGGACGATCAACCCAGTAGTGCGGATCGGTGCAATGGCACATGCTGCTGGGGCGCTGTATGTGGTTGATGCAGTGCAGAGTGCGCCGCATGTCCCTATCGATGTACAGGCCATTGGCTGCGATTTTCTGCTGTGTTCAGCTTATAAATTCTTTGGGCCGCATATTGGTATCTTATGGGGACGGTATGAACTGCTGGCGGAACTACCAGCCTACAAGGTTCGTCCCTCTAAAAACAAGCCACCGTATCGCTGGGAAACGGGGACGCCAAGTTTTGAAACTATCGCGGGAGTTGGGGCAGCAATTGACTACTTGGCAGGGCTGGGTCGGGATTATGCGATGTCATTGGCGGGGTCATTTTCGGAATTATCAGGACGAAGGTTGGAATTGCGCTGTGCCATGACCGCTGTCAAACAAGATGAAGAAGTCTTGGTGACGGCCTTGATCAAGATGCTTGAGGGTTTTCCTGATATCCACATTGCTGGAATCACTGATCCTGCGCGTTTCAGCGAGCGTGTGCCCACGGTGGTGTTCACGCGGGATGGATACTCACCGCAGCAGATTGCCACCTACCTTGCTGAACGGCAAATTTATGTCTGGGATGGCAACTATTATGCGCAGGAAATCATGGAGCGGCTTGGACACGGCGAGCATGGTATGGTGCGCGTTGGGCTGGCGCACTATAACACGCTCGACGAAATTGACCGGTTGGGAGAGGCGCTCTGGTCAATGGCGTAGGCAGCGAACCCATTAGCTGATGATTTCTTTGGAGATGGCCGCCGCTAACTGAGCGGCCATGAGTTCTAGCAGTAGAACATGTTCCTGTAAGATAGTTCCAGGTTGGTCTCGGAAGGC
Source organism: Anaerolineae bacterium (assembly GCA_034431625.1). GTDB lineage: Bacteria > Chloroflexota > Anaerolineae > Aggregatilineales > Phototrophicaceae > CFX2. The sequence goes on from DAOUCY010000119.1 coordinate 10,049, forward strand.
CAACAGAACACCGTAGCGATTTCCACTGAACATCACAGGGACAGCAGCAACTGTTCCGAGACGGCCTTTGGCAACGAGCGGATGATTGGGCGTATCTTGGGGTTGGGCGATGCGACTCTCGTTGTTGAGTGACACTGTTTGCATTAGGTCGTTGGGGGTACTGGCTGCTGGAGCAACTGCCATGATCGGGGCGGGGCCATCGTGGGCTTTTAAGGTAAGGCGCTCTCCGTCGTTTTCTAGCCTATAGAATGCCACATAGTCGTAGTTCAGTGCCTTGCAGGTCTTGACCGTGACCTGCTGCTTGCCCATTTCACCGGGGGCATTGCGGAGTTCCTTTGCGAACTGGCGCACAACCGGAAGTGAATCTGCGCGCAGCGTTTCAAGCGCTCTATCGGACATCAATTTGGTGATGCGGCGTACTAGATCGGCATCGGTGAAGGGATCCGTACTGACTGCATCGGCGAAGTTAGGCATGCTCAGATCAGCGCCTTCGTCTACCAGCACAATCAAGATGCGCGGATAGCGGTGGCGGACTTCGTCTACCAATTCATAGAGAAATGGAACGCCGTGGTCAAGCACCAGGATATCGGTAGTGCGTCCGCGCTGATTCAGGATGTCGAGCGCGTCCTGAACATCTGATACCAACTCGACGTTGAAATCGGGTTGCAAGGTCAAATTCTTGTAGTACCGGCTGGCCTGTTCGCGCCGAACGGCGGCCAAAATCTGTATGGTGGGCATACGTTTCCGTCCTTCCCGCGTCATCAAGCGGTTAGCGGCTGCGCGCCCAGTCATTGGTCATGGCGCAGGCCGTCAGGGTCAGGAGAATCAGTTGACGTAGACCGTCCGCAATGGGACGGGTTTCGATAAATTCATCTAGGCGGTGGGCGTTTCCGCCGCGCGTAATTCCGATAGTCACGGCCGGGCAGCCCATTGATAGGGGAACGTTGGCATCCGTGCTGCCGTTTTCCAGTGTGCCCTGAGTGCCGACCTGTTCCAGTGCGGCGAGTGCCGTCTGTACTAGCGGATGGTCGGGGGGAATTTGCCCGGAAGGACGATCACCAACAACCTCGACTTCAAAGGTGAGGTCTGGTTTGCTGAGGGGCGGAATCAGGTGGCGTACTTCGTCCTCGAACACCATTAGTGCTCGCGAGTCTTCGGAACGTAGATCGAGCCAGAGACTAGCTTCACTGGCAATGGTGTTGATGCTCTGCCCTCCCTCAATCAGGCCGATGTTGTAGGTCGTCCTGGGATTCTCCGGTGGCCGCAGCCGGGTGATACTGGCTCCTAGTTCGACGATACCGTGAATGGCGCTGCTGCGGCCAAAGTTCAACCAACTATGACCGCCCTCTGCTTTGGCTCTTATCCGAAGTCTGCGCACTGCGATCCCAGCATGGTAGACGTGACCGAAGGCCATGCCTTCTAGATTGATGACGAAAGCGACCCGATTTTTCAATCTTGTGAAGGCAGCCTTAATTCCGCCTAAATCGCCCAGACCCTCCTCACGAGTATTGGCGACGAACCAGATGTCTGCTTCAGGAGCTTCGGAAGATTCTCTCAGTGCGGCGATCAGTCCTAACATGCCGGCTACGCCCACGCTGTTATCACCGAGGCCGGGGCCATAAATCAAATCGGTATCCCGACGGACAGCAAGATCGGTGTCGATGTGGAAAACGGTGTCGGTATGTGCTGAAACCATCACAGTCAGCCTGTGTCGATCCTTGCCCTCCATCAGCCCGTAGACGTTGAAGAGTTCATCGATTTCGATCTGTGCCAGCCCCAAATGTTCAAATTGTTGAGCAACGTAGGCGGCTCGTGATGCTTCGTTGAAGGTTGGTGCGGCGATCTGCTGAATGGCAATGGCCTGATCGATCACCCACTGCACCCGCTCCGGCAGGGATCGCCAGTCCAGGCGCTTGTTCAAATGCTCAACCAGTAATTTCATACGAAATCTCGGTGCTGATTGGATGGAGATAGATGCAAGAAGGACATTATGCCATGGTTAACCGGAACCGTCGAATTCAGGGCATCGTAGGTTTACGGGTGTCAAAAGTTCGCTATAATCGGAACTTCTATTCTGTTCCGCTTCAAATGATCTCTATGCGGTTTCATCTGGAGGTGCTGGTTGGAACCTGCTCGCGTGCTCTGGATCGGACGCACCCAGGGAAACGGTTCGAGTCTCTTGTCGTCACTTCAGAAACGATACTCTGTCTACTTGGCAACCAGCGGGAAGGAAGCCCGGCAGATGGCTTCACAGGAGTGCTTTCATCTCATCTTGCTGGATGCTCACTCGATGCGGACGCCTGGAGATCGGATTTGCCACGATCTCCGCTCCCATTTTCCGAGTTTGCCTCTGATCCACCTTCATCCCGGACCGCAACCCAGCACAACGAGTGCTGCCGATGTGGTGTTGATCCCACCGGTGACGCCGCGCAAGCTGCTCAACGTCGTTGGTCGACTGCTGCAAACCCCTACCGATGACATCATTACGTGTGGACCGTTTGCAATGAACCGAGCACGACGGCTGTTGGTGGTGGACGGGCAGGAGACCGAATTGACCCCCAAACAAGCTCTTCTGATCGAGATGTTCTTCACCAATCCGGGTGTGACGCTCGACCGCCGTACGTTGATGGAGAAGGTCTGGCAGACTGATTATCTCGGCGATACGCGCACCTTGGATGTGCATGTCCGGTGGGTGCGACAGATGCTTGAGGATGATCCCAGCAAACCGCAGTATCTCCAGACTGTGCGGGGTGTGGGCTATCGTCTGGAGGTTGAAACCCACAGCATGGGCTTGCCTGAAATGGGATGAGTCCCATAGTACGTCAGGGTGTTGAATCAAAATCGGCCTCTCCGCGTGTGGGGCCGATTTGTTTTCAAGGTCAAAAAGAAAGATTAACCCTGTTCGAGTGCAGCAAGCTGCTTCATCAAGCGGCTCTTGCGGCGGGCAGCATTGCGAGGATGGATCGTGCCGCGGCTGGCGGCCATGTCCAGCTCGCGAATCGCTGTGCGGGTGGCCTCGCGGGCGGATTCAATCTCTCCGCCGGAGATTTCCAGACGGGCTTTTTTGACGATTGTACGGACGCGGTTGCGGAACACGCGATTGTGTTCACGGCGCTTCTCATTCTGGCGCTGACGCTTGAGTGCCGACTTGTGGTTTGCCATGCCCTGCCTCCAGCAGAAAGCTGCTGTCGTAAATTCTGATCGTATTGAGGTCGTTATCCTAGCATAGTGTTCCGGGCTTGTCCAGAGATGGATACGGGATTAGGGGGCAGTCATATTGGCGACAAAAAGCGCTAATGCGCCCAGATTGAGCAGGACAGCCAGTATAACCCCAATGATGATCATAACTGGGTAACGCTCGTTTGTGCCGGGGAGCCGAGTCGGAGAGATGCCTTCGGGGATGTAATCAAAGTATTCCGTGAGGTCAATTTCATCGGGTTGAGCTTCGTCGAGGTCAAGGTCATCGATCAAGGCAGCGCCGCGAATATCACCAGAAAAGGCGTTGATTTCGGCAGCCTGTGGAGGCGGAGACGAAAGTTTTGTTGAAGATGTTGGCGAAGTGCGCGGCGGTGGGGGAGGGGCTGGTGGTTCCTTACGAGTTTCGACTTGGGGCGTGCTGATGTCACTGAACGGGCCGGTCAGCAGATCGTCGAGATCGCTGGTAGCAGCGGGGTCGAAGCCCTGATTGTCCTCATCCTCGTCAGCGGGAATCGCTGCGAACCTGGAAGCGGCTTCAAACGTATCAGAGGCAATGGAGGTCTCGGCAGGTTTAGCAGAGCTGCCGATATTCAGACGGCTCAGCCAGTCGTCATACTCTTCAGCGGAAGGTTCCTGAACGCGGTGAGAGGCGCTGGGGCTGCTGGTGCTGGTCACTGGAGCAGACCATTCGATGCTAGTAGGAAGTTCATCGTCCTCTACTGACGAGGGGCGGGATGTAGGCGAGGTAGGAGCTGCGAAACTGGCTGAGGCCAGTACATCATCAGCCTGGGCCGACTGGCTCCGCGCGCTTGCATTCAGTTTTTGATCCAGCAGGGCAATGCCCTGACGGGCACGGTCATTGGCTGGGTTGATGGTCAACACGTTTTCAAGGCAGGTGCGCTGTTCTTCGGGAGTTTCCACGACCGCACTCAACCATAACCAGGCCTGCTCATTGTACTGGTCGATCTCTACAGCGCGGAGCAGCAGAGCGCGAGCTTCTTCTTTCCGGCCAGAGCGGTAGGCGCTGATGCCCTCGCGCACCATTCCATCGACATTGGCTGGCATAGGCAGTTACTCCCTGAGCATCGTCTCTAAGTCAAGCGTATCATAGCACGAATACGGCTGTGCCGAAATGTGAAACGAGGTAAGGTTCTGCAGACCAACATGGGCATTTTGGCGACCATTGGCTAGAATGAACGGATTGGTGTCTTTGGATCAGCAGTCAAACTGCCGGAGAGCTGAATGCCCGCTACACTGAGCAATGAACGGTTTGAAATGAAGATTGCTGTTGCTGGGTATGAGTTTCCTGACAATCCACGGGACGCATACGATGCCAATTGGCTGGTCATCCGGGTAACGCTGGCGATGCCTTTTGGGGCGTGGCGCTGGCAGGTGGAAGATGCTGGAGCGCTGACCTGGGAATTGGCGGACTGCATCGCCTGGCTCGACCGGCTGAGCCGGAATGAGCCGGTTGATGCTGAACGCATCGGATTTTCGGAACCCGATATTAGCTTTGAAACCATCCGAGACTCCCAGGGGCAGGTGGTAGGGCTGAAGCTCCAGCTCATGGACGAATTCCAGCCGCCGACCAAGGTGCTGGTTCCCCATGAAAACAACGTCGCGACATTGGACTTCAATACTCCGCCAGAGATTCTGCAGGCGTTCTCACAGGGTCTGGCTGCGGAGCTGGCACGGTTTCCGCAGCGTGGGGCGCGTCCCACGGTGTGATTGGGGATCATCGAAGTTCCGAAACCGAAACCCAGCGACCCACCTGGGCAGCTTTTTGGGCTGCTTCCATGATCTCCTGGATGCGCAAGCCATCACGCAGGCTGGGTGAAGGCTCACGATCCTCATCAACAGCTTTGAGAAACTGGTACTGGCATTCCGCATGGGTTCGGACGAAAGAGGGCGCCATAGTCCAATCTGGTATGCGGGCATCATCATAGCGCTGGACAGTTTCGACGCGGCGGAACCCCCGCATTCCGCCCTGCGGCGCATCTGGATCGCGGACATCGTAGACTTCCAGCCAAGAGGGGTCTTGCGAGAAGAAGCGAAGTGCGCCGCGTTCCCCTGAAATTTCAATCTGCAGATCATTGACAGCCCCGGTGGCGAGGCGAGAAATTTCCAGCGCGCCGGAAACGCCGCTGGACATCCGCAGGTGGAGAAAAGCGAAGTCATCGACATCAACGGGGCGTCTCTCGGACGCGCCCGACGCGGTGGGGCGTTCTTTGATCACGGTGTCGATGTGAGCCTGTACCGAGTCGAAATCTCCCAACAGGTAATGGACTAGATCGAGGGCATGGGAGCCAATGTCGTAGAGGGCGCCGCCGCCGGAATGTGCTTTGGTCAAGCGCCAGGTGAGGGGCTTTTCCGGGTTGATATAGCTGGAACGGAAGTAGCGCCCGCGAAAGTGGAAGATGCGCCCCAAGAAGCCGGACTCCACCAACTGCTTGGCGCGGAGGATGGCCGGGAAGAAGCGGAAATTAAAGGTCATCTGAGATTTGACGCCGGATTGTTCGACGGCTTCGACGATGCGGCGGGCTTGGGCAACAGAAAGGGCTAGGGGTTTTTCGCAGTAGATGTGCTTGCCCGCTTGAGCCGCGGCGGTCAGGATTTCCTCGTGCGAACTGTTGGGGGTGCAGCAGTCGATGACCTGGATATCAGGGCGGGCGAGTAGGGCGCGGTAGTCATCGGTGAAGTAGTCGCAGCCGATCTCGGCGGCAGCAACCTGTGCCGTGCTGAGTTGGGAGGTCGCGACGCCGCCGATACGCACCATGTTTGCCGGGAGGCCGTAGAGAAAGCCAATGTCGCGGTAGCCGAGGGCATGGACTCGTCCGATGCCACCGTAGCCAATCATGCCGATGGTGATAGGTTTCTTCACGAGAAGATGCCCCTCTTTTGTGACGGCAATGGCGGCAATGGCGTCAGTGCCGTCAGGGTTGGATATGACAGAAATTTACATTTCATAGTTTATAGTTGACGGAAAATATGGTTATAAGTGAGAAACGATAAGAATGATAAGAATAAGAATCGGCAAATGCTTCTCATATTTCTCATTTGGGACGGGCGTGACAGCTGGGCTTCACCCCGTTTCTTCCTCACTGCGCTGGGGAAGGGAGGATTCGTAACCGAATACGGAGTCCAGCACCGTAGCTATACGATAACACAAAATGAGGCAAAAATGGTGACTTTTTGGAAAAACATTTGGTGCTTTATTGATGCTTACACAGCGCTTCAGTCACGATTGGGGATTCTCAACCGTAGATTCGCGGATGAATGAAAAGATCGTCAATGGAAGGGGCAGGTAGGCAGGCGCTGTGATGAAGAAAATACAGCAAACAAAGCAGAACACTTTTGTTTATTTGTAAAAAACGGGGTCTATGTGATTTTCGTTTAGACTGAGAGATAAGATGGGCGAACATTATTCACTACCTAAAGAGCTGGATGAGCTAGATATTGCCATTCTGGGGATGATCCAGGGGGATGCGAGCCTGACCAACGCGGAACTGGCACGGCGGCTGCACATCTCGCCGCCAGCGGTGCACAGCCGGATCAAGCGGTTGAAGCGGCAGGGATATATACAGCGTGTGGTGGCACTGCTGGATCGAGAGCTGCTCGGCCACGATATGCTGTGCTTTGTGCAGGTCATCATGCAGGGGCATCATCGCGACCGGATCGACACTTTCCGCCAGGCTGTGCAAGACATTCCCCAGGTTTTGGAATGCCATCACATGACAGGAGAGTATGACTTTCTGCTCAAGGTGTTGGCCTATAACCGGACGGCGTTGGAACGGCTGCTGGTCGAGAAGCTGAGCGTCATTCCAGGGGTGGCAAGGCTCCAGACCAGCGTAGTCCTGAGCGAAGTGAAACGGACGACGGCCATTCCGTTGGAATAATTCCACAGTGAACCGCAGTTCCTGCCGGGGAGGCTCCGCACCGACACAGAGATTATACGGAGCGCATAAGAATTTGCAGGAGGGCCAAATATGACAGAGATTAAGACGGTGGGACAGCAGTTTGGGCGGCGATCCTGGGCGGAGCCGTGGAAGATCAAGATGGTGGAGCCGATCCGCATGACGACGGCGGAAGAGCGCCAGCGAGCGATGCAGGAAGCGGGCTATAACACATTCCTGCTGAAGTCGGAAGATGTGTATATCGACCTGCTGACGGACAGCGGAACCAGTGCGATGAGTGACCGGCAGTGGGCCGGAATGATGCTGGGAGATGAAGCCTACGCGGGCAGCCGGAATTTCTACCGGCTGGAGGCGGCGGTACAGCAGTATTACGGTTACCGGTATGTGGTTCCGACGCACCAGGGGCGCGGGGCGGAGAATCTGATCAGCCAAGCGTGCATCAAACACGGCAACACTGTACCGGGCAACATGTACTTCACGACGACGCGGCTGCATCAAGAACTGGCCGGCGGCATCTTCGAGGATGTGATTATCGATGAGGCACATGACTCGCAAAGCACACACCCGTTCAAGGGTAACGTTGACCTGGAGAAGCTTCAAGCTCTGGTAGACCGGGTTGGGGCAGCGAATATTGCTTATGTGAGTCTAGCGGGTACAGTCAACATGGCGGGCGGGCAGCCCGTCAGTATGGAGAATGTGCGGGCGCTGCGGGACTTCTGCGACCGGTACGGCATCCGCATTTATCTGGATGCGACGCGGATGGTAGAAAATGCATTCTTCATCCAGGAACGTGAGCCGGGCTATGCTGACAAGCCGATTGCGGCAATCCTGAAGGAGTTTTGCAGCTACACTGATGGGGCGTGGATGAGCGCCAAGAAGGACAATCTGGTCAACATCGGTGGATGGCTGGCGGTCAACCAGGAGGAGGTGTACGAGACGATCCGCAATCTGGTCGTGATTTATGAGGGACTGCACACATATGGTGGAATGGCCGGGCGCGATATGGAGGCACTGGCAATTGGAATCGAGGAGTCAGTGCAGGACGACCATGTTCGGAGCCGGATCGGGCAGGTGCGCTATTTGGGGCAACTGCTGGAGCAGTGGGACATTCCGATTGTCAAACCGGTGGGCGGCCACGCGATCTTTCTGGATGCGCGACGGTTTTACCCGCACCTGAAGCAGTCTGACTTCCCTGGCCAGACACTGGCGGCAGAACTCTACCTGGACAGCGGGGTGCGGTCGATGGAACGCGGTGTGGTCAGCGCGGGGCGCGACCCGGCTACGGGGGATCACCGCTATCCGAAGTTGGAACTGACGCGGCTGACCATCCCGCGGCGCGTGTATACGCAGGCGCATATGGATGTGGTGGCCGAATCGGTGAAAGCGGCCTATGACCAGCGGGAGAGGACGCGCGGCTTAGAGATGGTCTATGAGCCGCAGTATCTGCGATTTTTCCAGGCGCGATTCGTCCCGAAGGGATGACGATCTAGGCCGGGGGAATGGCGGGGAGGCGCAGGCAGACCGTTGTGCCCTGACCAAGGGCAGTGTTGATTTCAACGCGGCCTTGGTGGGCGTGGGTAATGCGCTGGACGAATGTTAACCCCAGCCCAGCCAGGGCCGTACTCATTGCGCGGGCTTTATCCGCGCGGTAGAACGGTTCAAAGACATGTTCGAGGTCATCCGGGCTGATGCCGATGCCGGTATCAGTGACTTCTAGGATGGCCTCGTTTTCGTGACGGTGCAGGCGGATGGTAATCGGGCCGCCTTTGGGGGAGAACTGAACGGCGTTATCGAGGATATGGCGGACTGCTTTGGAGAGCCAGTAGGCATTGCCATCAATCATGATTTCAGCGGGGTCAAAGCGCAGCATCCATTCATGAAGCGGGCGGGTTGGATCGATGGGCATTCCGTTGACGACATCCTGCACCAGGGCGATGAAGCCGACAGGGGCGGTCTTGAAATCGGCCAGGTCGATATCGAGGCGAGCAAGGTCGCTGTATTCTTCTAGGAAGGCGTTGATGCGGTTGACCTGGCTGTCAGTCTGGGCGAGCGCTTCGGCCAGCTGTTCTTCCTGAAGCTGCTTCCAGTAGCGGGTCAATTTGAAATTGGTGACGCGGATGACTGACAGAGGGGTGCGAAGGTCATGGGAAAGATGGCGCAGCAGCGTCATCAACAGCTCGACCGTGCGGGCTTTGGCGGTCAGCAAGGCGCGAGTTTCTTCGCTGCGTTTGCGGTCGGTGATATTGACCATCATGCCGTAATTGCCGACAACCAATCCATTTGACCCAGTCACCGGCTGGTTGCGGAGGGCGACCCAACAGATGCTCCCATCCGGGTTGGTCAGGCGAATTTCGAGATCGGATGGAGCGGCATTGGGGCTGACGATGCCAGGTTGGAAGACGGCAAGGCAGGCAGCGCGGTCCTGAGGATGGACAAAATCGAGCATACTGCGGCCCAGACTGTCCTCGATGCTGTAGCCGGTCAAGCGCGGCCAGGCGGCATTGAGGAAGAGAATTTCTTGTTCGCTGTCAAGGTGATAGATGACATCGGTGATGCGATCCATCAAGGCGGCATACTGCTCTTCGCTTTCACGCAATGCCGTTTCTGCGTTGCGGAAGTCGGTGACATCGGTGAAGGTGAATTTGAGCTGGCGCGTTTGGTTTTCGGGATTATGTTCGAGATCGGCATTGACCAGCAGCCAGATATGGCCTGCGGCGGCATTCTGAATATGAAGGGTGACTTGCGAGGCGGCGCGGCCTTCCTGGACCGCGGCGAACTGCTGGATCAAGGCGGCATAGGAGTCGGGATCGGCGGCGATGCGGCGAGCCAAAGCGGGATAGGGTTCGCCGAGCAGGTCTTCATCGCGCTGGTCGAGTATGCGCAGCAAGGCTTGATTGGCGATCATGATGTCGCCATCAGGCGTGCAGATCAGGACGCCGGTGTTAAGCCGCTGAAGGAGTGACTGAAAGTAGTCCTCGGAAAAGGCGCGGACTTTTTGGTGCCAGCGCTGCTCGGTGATGTCGCGGACGACAATCAGGGCAGTGGACGGACTGATGGCGCGCACACGGGCTTCAAACTGCTGGATGAAATGCTCGCCACGCAGTGCAAACTCCAGGTTTTGGAGGAGATTGGTTTCTGTGGCCTGGCGCACCGCAGCGAGCAAGCGGGGTTCGGCCTCGGCAGGGAGGACATCGGCGAGCAGGGAGAAGTCATCTCCGCGGCTGGGGAACGTCACACGGGCGGTCAGATTGGCGTCGAGGATCTGACCAGCAGCATCGACGTAGAAGACGCTGTCGGGCAGGCTGTCCATCATGAGTTGGGAGTCAGCCTGGCGGTCGATTTGGTCGGTGAGTTGCTGAAGCAACCTAAGCCAGCGCGGGTCGGACTGCGCTGCTTCCAGGAGGCCAAGTGCTTCTAGTTCCGCCGTGATGGTCGCGGTCGGGATCATAAATTCCCCGGCTAGGTGTTACCCTTCGATTCAACGGAACTAACCGTGACCGGCGCAGGCGTGGCAGCCGCGGGAACGGTCACCACCGGCACCGGAGGCCGCGCGATGAGGCCGGCGGTTGTCTCGGTGTTGGTGGGGGATGTTTGGTTGAAGCGCATGAGCCATTCCAGGGCGGCGGAACGCTTAAAGAACGTCCGCGATGTGATCTTGGGTAAGTCACTAATAATATCGGCCATGCGAAGACGAGTCAAACGGCCGGAGAGTGAGGTCGAAACGACTAGAGCCAGAACAATCTGCCAACTGGGTTTTTCGGCCATCAAGTCGTGAAGGGCACGGCGACCGCCGGGCGTTACGCCGACGTTGAAGGGGTCGAACTCCACGGCGGTGAGATAGAGCAGGCCGACGCCGGGATGCGACAGATCGTGCAGGGCGAGATAGGGACGGTCCTTCGGCCAGTCTCGCAGTTTGGCGACAGCCAGATCACTCCAGGCGGCGATGGTGCTTGACTGGGCGGAAGAGAGGGTATAGGACACGATGGTGTCGTTTTCGAGCAGTTCGACGTTGAGTCCTGGAACGGGATTGCCGGCCATATTGGGCAGACCTTTCGTTATCTTCTGTAAGATAAGCATAACATCACTTTACAGGTTGATTCGTGAAGGCGAACCGAAAAGAGAACAAATTGGCCTGAAAAGCGCGTGAATTCCTGGTGAAGTTTGTAAAGAGGGGTATGTCATCTGTGGATGGGGAGAACACAAAAGCCCTATTTGGTGTAAGCTTCTCTTTAGACTCATTGGCTGCATGGTTGGTTAGGTGAAGAATGGGGTAGGATTGGAGGCAGTGAGTCACTGATTCGATTTGGCAGCTGTTCACCCAGGTGAAGAGTCATGGTCGCTTCCGAAACGATCCGCAATCTCTATCTGCTCATTGAACCGCTGGGGGCGGGAGGGATGGGGGTTGTTTACCGCGCGTTCGACCGCCTGAAGTCGATGCCAGTGGCGGTAAAGCGCGTTGTCGTTCCGCCGGAAATGCTGGACTTCATGGCGCGCGGGTCGGGCGATGACTACTATTTGGGATTGGCGAAGGAATTCGAGGTACTGGCGTCGCTGCGTCATCCGAACATCATTGCGGTATATGACTATGGCTTTGACCAGCAGAAGCAGCCGTTCTTGGTGATGGAGCTGATCGAACAGGCTGAAGAGCTGACGCAGCCATCGGAGAATCTGCCACTGGAGCAGAAGGTCGACGTGCTGCTGCAGATGTTCGAGGCGCTTGATTACCTGCACCGTCGCGGCGTGATACACCGCGATCTGAAGCCCAGCAATGTTTTGATGAGTCATTCGAAAGAAGACGGTTACCGGGTCTGGGTGCTGGACTTCGGCCTTTCCCTGCGGGAGGAAGAACGCGAGCAGAGCGGCGAGGCCGTCGGAACGCTGAACTATATGGCGCCGGAGGTGCTGGAAGGGGGGCAGGCGAGCGTCGCCGCCGACTTGTATGCTGGCGGGGTGATCGCCTACGAACTGCTGACGGGGCAGCATCCGTTTGATGGGGACTCATTAGATGAGGTGATCGAGTCGATCCTGAGCAAACCAGTGGATTTTGACTCGCTTGACCTGCCGGACGTGCTGCGGGGCATCCTGCGCCGGTTGATGTCGCGCAATCCGGCGGAGCGCTACCGCACATCGTGGGAAGTAATGTCGGCACTGAGCGAGGTGATTCACCGACCGCGGGTCGAGTCTGCGGCGGTACGGGAGAGTTTCATCCAGGCTGCCGCTTTTGTCGGGCGTGAGGCTGAACTTCAACAGCTCCAGGCGGCGCTGGCACAGGCGGCAGATGGGAAAGGTAATGCCTGGCTGATCGGCGGCGAGTCGGGGTCGGGCAAGACACGATTGTTAGAAGAACTGCGCATCCGGGCGCTGGTGAATGGGGTGCAGGTCATCCGCGGGCAGGCGGTAGCGGAAGATACCAGTCTGTATCCGCTTTGGCGGGATGTGCTGCGACGGCTGGCACTGATGACGGAGATCAGCGACCTCGAAGCTTCGATTCTCAAGCCGTTCGTGCGGGACATTGCCAGCATTCTGGGACGGCCCGTGGAAGACCCGGCAGAACTGCCCAGCGGCGAAGGTCTGCGGCGGTTAGCGCTGACCATTGGCGATATTCTGCGGCGCAGCGGCGAGCCGCTGCTCATCATCCTGGAGGATCTGCATTGGGCGACGCAGAGTCAGGAGCTGATCCGGCAGGTCTGCAACCAGTTGGGTGATATGCGGGTGATGTTGATCGGGAGCTACCGGAATGATGAAGCGCCCGATTTGCCTAAGAACCTGGACAACCTGAACACGTTGACGTTGGGGCGGCTGTCCTCTTCCGATGTGATGACGCTGAGCGAGAAGATGATCGGCGAGGCGGCACGGGTGCCGGGCGTCAAGGAGCTGATTGCGAAAGAGACCGAAGGCAACGTGTTCTTCATCGTCGAGGTGGTGCGGGCGCTGGCGGAGGAGTCGGGCCGGCTCCAGGACATTGGACGGGTGACTCTGCCGGAGCGGGTTTTCTCTGGGGGTATCCGGGCAGTGATCCAGCGCCGGTTGGCGCGCGTTCCCGAAGCTGGGCGCAAGCTTCTCACGGCGGCTGCGATTAGCGGACGGCAGGTCGATCCAGCGGTTTTGAGCCGCCTGTTGGAGCAGCATCCTGATTATCTGGTGGGCATGGATCTCGACCACTGGCTGGTGGCATGTTCAGATGCGGCCGTGCTGGCGATCTTTGACGGCCAATGGCGTTTTGCACATGACAAGCTGCGCGAGGCGCTGCTAGCGGATGTGGCGGCGGCGGAATCGCCGGTTCTGAACCGGCACGTGGCTGAGGCCATCGAAGCGAGCGCTGCCGATGTCCGGCCTTACGCAGCGCGGCTGGCGCTGCACTGGCGAGCAGCGGGAGACCGGTCGAAGGAACTGCGCTACGAGGCGATGGCGGGTGAGGCGGCTTATCTGACCAGCGCGAATGCGGAAAGCGTGGCGCACTTCAGCCGAGCGCTGGCGATCCTGGGCGAAGAACCCGAACTGGACAAAGGCGACCTCAAGCAGGATCTGACGATCCAGTTGGCAAAGGGATATGTGCGCCTGAACCAGTTTGAAGAGGCGCGAAAACTGCTGACGGCGGATTTCATGGTGACGGGCAGCCGTAAAGGGGAAGTTGCTGCGGAACTGGGGCGCATCGCGCTGTATCAGGGGGATTTCAGTGAGGCGGAACGGCGGCTGCTAGAAAGCCTGTCAATCTTCCGGGAACGCGGCGCGGAGGTGGATGCGGCACGGTCTCAAGCCTCACTGGGGCGGGTGTATACGCGGCAGGGGCATTATGACCAGGCGGAGCGGACGTTCCGGGAGAGTCTGCAGCGGCTGACGGGGACGAGCGATGCATGGACGCGGGCGCAGGTGTTGGGAGGGCTGGGCAATGTGGTGGGGCTGCGGGGAGACTTCGCTGAAGCAGCCCGGCATTTGGAGGCGGCATTAGACCTGTACCGGGCCATCGGCAACCGGGAGGGGATGGCAGGGCAGTTGATGGATTTGGGGACGATTGCACTGACCCAGGAGGACATGACACGGGCAGCGGATTTGTTCCGGCAAAGCCAGACTCTTTACGGAGAAATCGAGGATCAGTGGGGCGTGGCGGCCTGTCTGAACAACCTGGGGTTCATCGGCTTGCAGCAGCGTGACTTCAAGAGTGCGGAGCATTATTTTGGGCAAAGTTTGGCGATCTTGCAGACGATTGATGACCGTGCCAGCATCGCCAACATGATGAACAACCTGGGACATGTGGCGGTGGGGTTGAGCCATTACACACAGGCGCTGGATTACTACCGGCAGTCGCTGCGGGATGCGGTGGAATTGGGAGCGGAGCCGATTGCGCTGGAGGCGCTGGTCGGGATTGCCTCGGTGCATGCCAAACAAGGCAACGACGATGCCGCGCTGGAACTGCTGGGGGCAGCGACTGCTCATCCAGCGAGCAGCGCTGAAATCCGGGGGCTGGCGGATCCGATCCTGGACGATATCAAGGCACGTCGAGGCGCGGCCGAAGTGGCGGCGGCGCTAGGTAAGACGACAGGTATTGATTTGAGAGGGCTGGCCGAGCAGGTGCTGGGCGCACCATCCGGCTGACGGGCACAGTCACAAAAGAGCAAAGAAGCGGGCAGCCCCCGCTTCTTTACATTTACATTTGAGAAGGTGTTTTCAGAAATCCTTTACCCACTTAGCGTGTAATCCGGTGAATAATCATGATAGCGATCATTGTAGTCATCAGCGAGGAGGAAAGGCATCATGAAAAAGCGCAAGTGGTTCGTTCCTGTGTTCATGCTGGCGATGGTCCTCATGCTTCAACTTACGCCCATTTTGGGCGAAGGTGTGATCGAGTATTATGAGCCAGGTTCTGAATTAATCCCGACAAACGGAACCATGCAGTCACGGGGCTAGGCTCCAACGTTTGTGCATCCGATGAAGTGCGGACCGGCCAGGTCATCCTGGCCGCTGCCTGTCATAGGGAAAGCGAACTCACACGCAGTTTACTTTTGGTCGTAATTTTCAGAAATACTCAATGCGCTTGAAGCGGCTTTTTTGAGACTCTGACAATAGAGATTTGGAGCTTGGGTCTCGCGTTAGGAGCAGTATCATGGGACGTTTCAGGTTTGTCTTGATCATACAGTTTCTAATCCTTTTGCTCGCCATTTATATTGGGCCGGGCGCAGCCGCTGCTACAGCGCTGCCATCCATTCCGCCCCAGTCGATTCTGAACAAGGTCATCAGCGAGACGGGTGGGCCAACGTTTACGCCGCTGTATGTTCCTGATCTGTTCAAGACGCAACTTACTGCGTTCAACGGCGTGTTGGACAATGTCGAAAACATACTCGACTACGGTCAAGCAGTCAGCTACTTCGACCAGTTGGGAAATCTGACCGAAGTTGTGATCCCGTTGAAGAACAATGGGACGGCGACTCTGGCTCCGAACTTCATGACTCCGGGTGCAAATTCCATGCCGGCACAGATCGTGGGCGTGCTGTGGCAGCGTGGGCGCGGCCTGATGGTGATGGTCGCTGTCTTTGGGGGGAGTTATCCGGCGCAGTTCCGGTTCTACTACAACTCCAATCAATACTATGATGAAGGGATGTGGTACAGCCCGTTTATTGATTACTTCGGTGATGGCAAGCTGGAGGCAGTCGATCAGGGTGGGCTGATCGCGAAAGTGAACGGCTGCGTGTCGGTCGGATTGAAGCAGTTGTGCTGGTGGCCGTACTCGGATGTGCAGCTCCGAGACCAAACGGTGCAGGCGTTAATGGTTGGCGCGATCAACCGGGCCTACAGCCGCTACCAGATTCAGATTGGCTTCAACTCATGGGCGTCTATGCCTGATCTGATCGGGTCTTCCAAACGCACGGGCTGTGCCAATCAATTGAAGACAGCAAAGATCTTCAATGGGCTGTCCGCCTGTACAGCTAATCTGGTGATGACCCACTCGACTTCGAAAATGAACGGCCAGCCGATTGGTATTTGGATCGTCACGGCTAACGCGGATCTGAAAGCTTATCGCTCGAACGGAGCCTACACCGGTTTGGTTCCAGTGGGTGAGTACCTGGTGATGGATGCGACGCCCAACCTTAGCACGCCGGGGCAGGTGGGGGTGCTGTTCCTGGTAAACATCAACAGCAATGATCACTACCTGATTCCCAGCGTGATGATGCAGAGCTTCGCTCAGAGCAGCCAGATCGACGAGTGGCAGGTAGCGATCAAGGATGGGACGATGAGTTCGCGGGGGTTCTAAACCGCTGCAAGCAGGTGCTCTTGACAGCTGAAGCTTCCATGACTGTTGATGTATCGAACAGCGGCGGGGAAAACCCCGCTGCTGTTTTTGTGGATACCGAATTCGCCTTTACTTTTCGCGGCAATATTTGGAAATACTTAACGCACCTGAACCACCTTTTTTGAGATAATGAAAATATAGAATGTTGGATCAACTGTAGGAGCTGCATTATGTCACGCTTCAAAGTCATCATCGTCATACAACTGCTCATGCTCTTTTTGGGAATGCAGCTTACGCCGAGCGTGGCGAATGGCGAGCCGCTGCCGCCGCTGCCATCGCCATCGGTGATTGATAAAGTCATCCGAGAAACTGGCGGAGCGGTATTCGTGCCGCTGTACACGCCGGATGTGATCCAGCAGCAGCTGGCAGCGTTCAGCGGTACTTTTGACAATGTAGAGAATCGGGTCGATTTCTGGCAGGCGGTTCATTACATCACCACGAGCGGCCGCTTGACTGAAACAATTATCCCGCTGCTCAATTCCAGAACAGCGGTACTTGATCCGGACTTTAATGCACCGGGCGCAGAGTTGCGCCCAGCAAAGGTCATCGGCGCTACCTACCAGGCAGGACGTGGAACAATGGTGGTCGTCGCTGTCTTTAAGCCTGAAGCTTGGCAGTGCCCTGCATGTGAACCCCCGGAAAAGGTGCGCTTCTACTACAACTCGACGGCGTATTACGAGTACAGTCTGTATTGAGGGCAGTTCCTGGATTATGGCGGTGACGGTAGGCCGGAATCTGTTGACGATGGGGGGCTCATCGCGCACAAGTACACGTGCGTGACGGTCGGATTGGAGCAGGTTTGCTGGGACCCGTATTCCTACGGTGCACTGCGCGATGAGCCAACTCCGAAAGACTTGGCTTATGCCGCTTACACGCGAGCCAAAGACCGTTATGACCTTGGGGTCGATTTCTATGTAGATGATGCCGTACCCGACTTGGTTGGCGCGGCCAGCCGGGCAGCCTGTGCCTTGCAACTTAAATCTACTCAGAACTTCAACGTGCTGCCTGCTTGTGTGCCGAATGTGGTCTTCACAGCTTCGAAGTCAGTCCTCAGCGGCCAGCCAGTGGGCATCTGGGTCACACGGAGAGATACCCTCATGCGCGCCTACACTGCGCAAGGGGTGTTCGTTGGAAAACTGCCGGCTGGCGAGTATCTGGTGATGCCAGCGCGACCGCACCTGACGACCCCTGGAACACCGGATGTGCTGTTCCTAATCAACATCAATGGGACGAATCACTACCTCATTCCGAGTGTAGTCATGCAGGGATTCGGTCAGAACCCCGTGATTGATGAAGGTCATGCAGCGATCAAGGATGGGACGATGCGTTCGCGGGGGTTCTAGGCTGTTGTAAGCCGGCGTTTCTGACTGCTGAAGCTGATCTAAGACTGTTGATGTATCGAACAGCGGCGGGGAAAACCCCGCTGCTGTTTTGTTTTGTGAACATGCAACAGAATAGGATGTCCAAGAACACTCAGTCATTTGCGGCGGATGGGAGCGGACAGTATCATCTGCGGCGGAGAGGTTAACACAGCAAGCAGGTGATATGTGAGCGAGAACATCAAGATTGCCCCCTCGATTCTGTCGGCGGATTTTACGCGGCTGGGTGAGCATATCCGGGAGGCAGAACAGGCCGGAGCCGATCTGATTCATATCGACGTGATGGATGGGCGCTTTGTACCCAACCTGACGATGGGGCCGCTGGTTATTGAGGCGGCGCGGCGCTCGACCACGCTGCCGCTGGATGTGCATTTGATGATGGTCGAACCGGATCATATGCTGAAAGCATTCGCCGAGGCGGGATCGGACACCATCAGCGTGCATGTGGAGGCCTGCCTGCACCTCAACCGGACGCTGCAAGAGATTCACCGGTTGGGATGCCGGGCGGGAGTGGCGCTCAGCCCACATACACCGGCTGGGGCATTGAGCGAAGTGATGCACCTGGTCGATGTGATCCTGATCTTGAGCGTCAATCCGGGCTTCGGTGGGCAGGCGTTCCTGCCGGAAGTACTGCCGAAGACGCGTCAACTGCGCCAGATGATCACCGCGACGGGGCGAGAAATCGATCTGGAGATCGACGGCGGGGTGAACACGCAGACAGCGGCTGCCTGCGTCGAAGCGGGTGTTAATGTGCTGATTGCAGGCAGTGCGGTCTTCAACAGCAAGTTCTCAGTTCAGGCAGGGATTGATGCCCTGCGGGCGGCGGTGGGCAATCAAAAAGCCGGATGAACCGGCTTTTCGTTCCAGGGCAGGTGGGATCGCCTAGATTTTCGCCATTGTCTTGATGCACTTGGTGCAGAGCGTCTTGCGGACGAGCCCCCCGTTTTCCTGGACGCGCACGGTCTGCAGGTTGGGTTTGAACTTGTGCCGGGTGGCGCGCATCGAGTGGCTGCGGCGGTTGCCGAACATCGGTCCTTTGCCGCAATTTTCGCATCGAGCCATGATTCGCCTCAAACTTTGTTATAATGCACCGAAAGAATGCTGCCATGCTACCACACGCCCCCGGCAGGTGCAAGGGCGATGCCAGGTGGTGATCGATTCGTTGACGAGTTTAAGAAGGCTGCTGCATGACCGACCGACCCGCGCTGCTATCCTGTGATGGCCGTTTGCTCAAGCAGATCGTCCTGGGCGGCGCGGATTGGCTGGATGCGAACCAGGAGACGGTCAACCGGCTGAACGTGTTCCCTGTTCCGGACGGCGACACCGGGACGAATATGGCGCTGACGATGCGAAAGGTGCGGGAAGTCATTGAACGGCTGGAAGAGAGCCATGCTGGACGGGTCGGATCGCTGGTTGCTAATGGTGCGTTGTTCGGCGCGCGGGGGAATTCTGGCGTGATCCTCTCACAGTGGTGGCGGGGATTCGCGGAGGCGCTGGAAAATCACAGCAGCTTCAACGCCGAATTGTTCGCGCAGGCCTGCCGGAACGCGGTCGAGCGGTCGTATAAGGCAGTTTCCAAGCCAGTCGAGGGGACGATTCTGACGGTGACGCGCAGTTCGATGGATGCCGTGATTGAAAAGGCACGCACTGAGCCTGACTTGATCAATTTGTTCGACACAAAGGTGCGGGCGGCGAACGCGGCACTGGCGCGAACACCTGAACTGCTGCCTGTGCTGCGGGATGCCGGTGTGGTCGATTCGGGCGGGCAGGGCTTCGTGTTCATCTTAGAAGGGATGCTCAAGGCACTGCGTGGGGAGGCTGTCGCGGCGGCGATTGATCGCGATGCGATGCCGCAGGCGCTGGGCTGGCGGGAGGCGCTTGCCCCGCAAGATGAGGAAGGTTATGGCTACGATGTCCAGTTCCTGATGCACGGCCATGGTCTGGATGTTGAGGCGATTCGCGCGCGGATCAATCAGATTGGTTGGTCGGCGCTGGTGGTAGGGGATGCGCGGCTGGTGAAAGTGCATGTGCATGTGCACGATCCAGGCGTGCCGATCAGCTACGCGATTGGACTGGGTGCGGAGATCGACGATGTGGTCGTCGAGAACATGCAGCGGCAGTACCAGCAGTATGTGGCACAGCGCAGCGCCCGTGAAGTTGACTCGGCTGTTCCGAGCGACGAGATCGCGGTGGTGACGGTGGCGGCTGGTGACGGCTTTACCCGGCTTTTCGCCAGCGATCTTGGCGCAGCAGCCGTGATCGCCGGCGGGCAGACAATGAATCCCAGTACGGAGGACTTTATCCGGGCGATCCAAAGGCTGCCGAATGAGCGGATCATCCTGCTGCCGAATAATCCGAATGTGGTGCTGGCAGCACAGCAGGCGGCTGATCTGGTGACGCAGAAGCAGGTGCGTGTTGTCCCCAGCCGCAGCATCCCGCAGGGGGTGACAGCGATGCTGGAATATGCCAACGAGCGCGGAAACTTCGATCTGGATGGGCTGACTGACCAGATGATCGAGGCGTTGGGACAAGTTATCACCGGAGAAGTCACGCGAGCGAACCGTTCTGTTACGATTGACGGCGTGGCTGTTCAGGATGGACAGTTGATTGGGATGCTGGATGACCGTCTGGTGGCGACGGGCGAATCAATGGAAGCGGTCATCCGCGAACTGCTGCATCAAGCCGGGGCGGACAAACGCGAACTGGTTACGCTATACTATGGAGATACAATTCACCAGGAAGAGGCAGATGCGCTGGTGGATGCGCTGGCGGCAGCGTTCGGCAGTCTGGAGTTCCAGGCGGTGAGCGGCGGCCAGCCCCTCTACCCGTACATCATCAGCATTGAATGAACGTCCAGATTGTTACGGACAGCGGTGCCCATTTCACCGCGCCCCATTTCCTGCGTCACCATCCGAATGTGACGGTGATCCCGAACAAGATCAGCATCGGTGGCAAGACCTTCCGCGAAGGTGTTGATCTGTCCCCGGAGGACGCGCAGCGCCTCATCGCGCAGCAGCCGTATCCGCCGCAGGTGACGGCGCCTTCCGAAGCGGAAATTGCCGAAGTCTACAAGCGGCTGTCGGCAAGCTGCGACGCGATCATCTCGATTCATGCCTCGCGCGAGCTGCTGCCGGGCTATCAGCACGCACTGGCGGCGGCGCGGCAGTTTTCCGGCCACTGTCCGATTGCCGTGATCGACTCGCAGAATATCTGCGCAGGGCAGGGGATGTTGGTCAAGACGGCGACACAGGTGGCGCAGCAGAGGGATAATTTTGAGGAGATGGTCAAGACGATCCGCGGTGCGATTGAACGCATCTTCTCGATCTACTACGTCGAAACGGTCAACTTCTTACAGCACAGCCAGGTGATGACGGCCTCACATACCGCACTGAGCGCCATGTTGGGCGTCAAGCCGTTTCTGGGCATCGAACATGGGCGGCTGATCCTGATGGAAAAGGTGCGGACTCGTGCCCAGGCAATTGACCGGCTGGTCGAATTCGTAGTGGAGTTTGCTGATCTGGAAGATGTGGTTATTTTGCAATCGCGCTCGCATCTGACTGAGCAGACACGGATGCTCCAGGACCGTCTGGCGGTGGATTTCCCCGGCCAGCAGTTCCCCTATGCGATCTATGGGGCAACGCTGGCGACGCTGATCGGCCCAGACGCAACCGGAATCGTGGTTTTTGAAAAAGAGATGGATGAGTCCGACGATGACTTTTAAGACGATCCGCTTGGTCACCGACAGCACCTGTGATCTGCCGCCAGATGTGGTGCGAAAATACCAGATCGCGGTAATTCCGGCATTTGTGAATTATGGCGGCAGAAGCTATGCTGATGATGGCGTGGAACTGGATCGCCAGGCCTACTATGAACAGATGCCGACTCTGCCTTCGCACCCGACGACGGCAGCGCCGTCGCCTGGGCTGGCGGCTTCGATCATCGAGCGCCAAGCTGATGGGTCTGACCATTTGGTCATGCTGACGGCTCCGGCCCGGCTGAGTGGGATTCACAATGCCTTTCGGCTTGGGGCGAGCAATTTGCCCGCCGAGCGGGTCACGTTGATCGACAGCGGGACATTGAGTATGGGGCTGGGATTCCAGGTGCTGGCGGGCGCGGAAGCGGCAGCCGAGACCGGTGACCTGAGCGCCGTGCTGGACGCTGTAGAACGTGCCCGGCGACATGTGCGAGTCTTCGCTGTCCCGGAGACGATGGAGTATCTGCGCCGCAGCGGGCGAGTGGGATGGGCGACAGCCAGTGCTGCCGCGCTGCTGCAAATCAAGCCTATTGTGCAGGTGAGCGAGGGCGAAGTCGAATCGGTGGCGCGGGTGCGGACGTTTTCGAAGGCTGTCGATAAGCTGATTGAGCTGGCGCGGGGACAGTTCCCAGCTGCACGGCTGGCGATCCTACATGCGAATAACCCGGAAGGCGCTGCCGAAATCCGCTCGCGGCTCGGCTCAGGCGTTCCGGCAGAGACTTATGTCATCAACGCGACGCCGGTGATCGGCACGCATATTGGCCCGAAGGCGTTGGGCATCGTGACGCTCAGCCAGGGCTGGAGACGATAAACTGCTATGCCTTCTCCACTTGAGACGCTGGTCAAGATTCTGAAGCTGGAACGGGAACAAGGCTGCCGCAACAGCGCCGTGATCGGCGGGTTGGGCGCGTACAGTGAACACTGGTCGGGTGAGGCACATGCTCACGCCCGCAAGCCGGAGCATCACCTGTTGGTAGACGAGATTTCGGAACAGCTTCGGCGTTACGAGGGATTGGAAAACAAGACCGACCGGATGGCGGCTATTGGCTATATGCTCGACCGGATTATGGGGCGGGTTCCGCCGCCGCCAGAGTGGCAGGCGCGAGTAGTTACGTCACCGCCTGCGGCGCAGCCACCGCAGCAAGCCGAATCACCACCGCCAGCACAGCCTACTGTGCAGGCTGAAGAGCGCCGTTCCGCACCTCCGCCGCGTGAGACCAACGAGGAACGGCGTGACCAACGCCCGCGCCAGGAGCCGCGTCCGCCGCGTGAAAGCCGGGAGCGGCAGGGTAGACCATCTCCGCAGCAGCGCCAGGAACCGCCCCGCAAACCGCAGCGTTCCAAGTCCGAAGATGAGGACGATGAAAGTGGATTTGTCGAGGAGCGCGAGGGGGGTGATGGCTTTGGCTTCGACAGCTATGATGTACCGTCACGGTCACGCGGAGGGAAATCCAGTCGTGGGCGCGACCCGGTGGAACTGGACATTCCACCGCTGCCACGTCTGGCGCGGGTGCCGCGGCGGCCGCGCCCGAACATCAGTGCCGAAGAGGCCGCCGATATCCTGCAGGGATTGAGCGCCCCGGTGACGGTGCTGAAAGGGGTGGGGCCGGGGGTGGCCCAGCATTTGAGCAAGCTGGGCATCGAGACCGTCGGGGATATGCTGAATTATCTGCCCCGGCGTTACGATGACTACACCCGGCTGCGGACAATTGCTCAATTGGTTCCCGATCCTGACCACCCTGTGACTGTGATTGGTACAGTCGTTCATGCCGAGCTTCGGGTTGCGAGGGGCGGCCGTAAAGATTTCTTCATTGTGCTGGATGACGGCACAGCCCGCCTGGGTGTGACTTTTTTCGGCAGGCACTTCATGATCCGGCAGGTTCGCAAAGGGCAGCAGTTGGTCCTGAGCGGGATTGTCTCGATCTTTGGCAATCAGGTGCAGATGACCAATCCCGAATGGGAGCCGGTCGAAGTCGAAAACTTGCATACAGTGGGAATCGTCCCGGTGTATGGGCTGACTGAAGGGCTGACGCAGAAAACACTGCGCCGCCTGATGAAGAGTGCCGTTGATTACTGGTCGGAGCGCATCCCAGATTATGTGCCGGCTGCCACACTGGATCGCACCGAACTGGCCGATTTGGGATGGGCGATCAAGAATATCCACTTCCCAGAAGGCTGGGATCACCTCGAACATGCCCGCAGCCGCTTCATCTTTGACGAGCTGCTGCTGATGCAGTTGGCGATGCTGGGCAACCGCCGGGCCTGGCAGTCGGTGCCGGCGCAGCCTATCCCGGTAAGTGACGCTGATCTGGAAACGTTCATTCGCGCAGTCTTCCCCTATCCACTGACGGGGGCACAGCGCCGCGCCATCGAAGACATCCGCCGTGATGCAGCGCAGGATCGACCGATGAACCGCCTGCTGCAAGGCGACGTAGGGTCGGGCAAGACGGCTGTAGCGGCGGTGGCGCTGGCACTGGCGCTGCTGAACGGCAAGCAGGGCGCTCTGATGGTTCCGACGAGCATTTTGGCGGAGCAGCACTACCGCAGCCTCAGCGCTTTGTTCGAGAAGATGCCTGGCGAGCGTCGACCGGTAGTCGCGCTGCTGACCAGCGCCTTGAGCACGACGGAGCGCGAGTCGATTTATCGAGGTCTGGCGGATGGTTCGATTGATATTGCCATCGGTACGCACGCGCTGATCCAGGGCGGGGTGGGGTTCCAGAACCTCGCGGTTGCGATCATCGATGAGCAGCACCGCTTCGGTGTCGAACAGCGCAAGGCACTGCGTGGCAAAGGGACGAATCCGCACCTGCTGGTGATGACGGCCACACCGATTCCGCGCACGCTGGCGCTGACTGTGCATGCCGATTTAGACTTGTCGATCCTGGACGAGATGCCGCCAGGGCGCATCCCGATCCAGACGCGGGTGATCCAGCCGGTAGAACGCGAGCGCGTCTACAGCTTTGTCGAGGCACAGCTCAACAAGGGGCGGCAGGCCTTCGTGGTGCATCCGCTGGTGGAAGCTTCTGAGAAGATCGAAGCTCCAGCGGCTGTCGAAGCCTACGAGCGGCTCCAGAAAGTGTTCTTCCGCCACAAGGTCGGCTTGCTGCATGGACGGATGAAGCCCACTGAGAAAGACGAAGTCATGGCAGCTTTTGCTGCCGGAGACTACCACGTGCTGGTGACGACCTCGGTTGCCGAGGTGGGTGTCAATGTGCCCAACGCTTCGGTCATGGTCATCGAGGGAGCCAACCGGTTTGGCCTGTCGCAGCTTCACCAATTCCGGGGGCGCGTTGGGCGCGGCGAACATGCGTCGTACTGCCTGCTGCTTTCGGATTCAAATGCCGAGGAAGCGAGTCAGCGGCTCCAGGCGATGGAGGAGATCAGCGACGGTTTCAGGCTGGCAGAGATGGACTGGAAGCTGCGCGGCGCAGGTGATCTGATCGGAACACGGCAGAGCGGAGGCAGCAAACTGCAGCTCGTCGAGGTGATGTCGCCCCACATGGTTGAGATGGCACAGCGGGAAGCCCGCACGATTTACGAGGAGGATCCAGAACTGCGTCAGGAGCAGCACCGGCTGCTGGCCAAGCGCGTGCGGATGCTGCACAATGAGCGCACGGATGTGAGTTAGGGCGCGGAAATTCACGAAAATTTCATAACTCCAAACCAGGCAGGGAGACAAGATGGCGATGTTTCGCAAAGCGGTGTACCCAGCATCGCTCGACCCAATACACTATGGTCACATTGACGTGGCGGTACGCGCGGCTAGAATTTTTGATGAAGTCATTGTCGCGATTTACGATAAACCAAAGAAGAATATCTTGTTCACTGTAGAAGAACGCCTTGAGCTTGCCCGGCGCGCTTTTGTAAGCTATAGTAATATTCAAGTTGCGCAGTATTCGAATTTGACTGTAAACTATGCAAAAGATGTCGGGGCAATGGCGCTGATTCGGGGGCTGCGGGTCTTTTCCGATTTCGAGTTCGAGTTCCGTATGGGACTTGCCAACCGGAAATTGGCTCCAGAGATTGAAACCATCGCTATCATGACCGACGAACGGCATCTGCACCTGAGTTCCAGCACGATCCGCGAAATTGCGGAGCTGGGTGGCGATGTCTCCGAGATGGTCCCGCCTTTTGTGGCGGAGGCCCTGAAAAAACGTTTTGCGGAACTTCATGCCAGCCAAAGCAGCCCTGGATACACAATAAGCATTCGGGATTGAAGGCATACTTCTTGTGGAGGGATCGGAATGGACATCCAACACCTGGTAGACCGGCTTGAGGACTTGATCGACGAAGGGCGGCACATGCCCTTCAGCAAGTTCACGATGATCGATGAAGAGCGCGCCTTGGAGCTGATCGATCAGATGCGGATTTCGATCCCTGAAGAAATCGAAAAAGCGTCGCGTGTTCTGGCACAGCGTGACCGCATTCTAGCCCAGGCTAATGAGGAAGCGGCGCGGATCATCCAGGCTGCTCGTGAGCAGGGCGTCCAACTGCTGGATCGTGAAGCGACGGTGCAGGCCGCTCAAAGCCGCGCAGCAAACATCGTTGAGCAGGCCAAACAGGAAGCTGAAGCCATTACCGCTGAAGCTGACAAGTATGTCTTGGATACACTGGGGCGGCTGGAACAGCAGTTGGCGAAGGCGTTGGGTGTTGTCCGCAACGGCATCAATGAGGTGAATACGTCCGGCGCGGCGCAAAATTCTGTGCCGCCGACAGAATTCCCGGCCTCGATGCAGCGCCAGCCGGTGGATGTGGTGGCGCGCGCGCCGGAAAAACGCCAGGACGAGTCTCGCTAAGTCCAGGATCAACCGATGGATGTCCCAGGGGTATCGATGCCGATACCCTTTTTCGTTTTCTAAACTGGTGATTTCATGCGGCTGATTTATGCAGCTCTCGGGTGGTGTGCCGGCATTCTGATTGCTGGTGCTGCGCCGCCGCAGCCCCCGGCCTACTGGCTGATCTTTTCGCTGATGCTGGCACTGGCCGCCGTGGTGAGCAGGCGGCGTTCCAGGCTGCGCGGCTTTGTGCTGGTCCTGGTGATGTTGGGAGCCGGTGGGCTGCGTTTTTCGCTGGTGGCACAAAGCGCATCAATTACCCGTTACAACGGTTCCTCAGTTACGCTCAAAGGGGTAATTGTCGCCGAGCCAGATATACGGGACACGCGAGTCGATCTGCGTGTGGCGGTGCAGAATGTCACCTACCGCGACCAAACGCTGCCAGCGGCTGGGCAGGTGTTGGTGCAGGCCCCGCGGGACGTTGATGTGGGATACGGCGACCGGATTGCTGCTAAAGGCCGGTTGGTTACACCTTTCACGGCGGATACCTTCTCCTACCGGGATTATCTGGCGCGAAGCGGGGTGTTCAGTATCCTGCAAAATGCTGCGGTTGTCCTGATGGCTGAGGGAGACGACTCGTCGGTATACGCGCGGCTGCTGGCACTGAAGGATCAAGCGCGGCAGTATATCGCCGCCGCGCTGCCCGATCCGGCTGCGGCGCTGCTGACGGGGATACTGCTGGGCGATTCGCGTGGGCTTGCACCGGTGGTCTCGGATGCATTTTCGGCAACGGGCGCATCGCACGTGATTGCTATCAGCGGCTTCAATATGGCGATCCTAAGCGGGGTCGTGCTGCGGTTGTTGAGCCGGTTTCGTGTGCCGCCGCGCGTTGCAGCCGTCATTGGTATTGTAGTCATCATGGCTTATACCGTGCTGGTTGGGGCGAATGCGGCTGTGGTGCGGGCGGCGATCATGAGCAGTATGCTGGTGATCGCAGGGTTGATCCGCCGCCGGACGTTTGTGCCGACTTCGCTGGCTTTCGTCACGCTGTTGATGTCGCTCCAGAATCCCACCGTGCTTTGGGATGTGGGCTTCCAACTGAGCCTGTTCGCCACTTTGGGATTGGCACTGTTCGTCGATCCGCTATCGCGCGGTTTCCAGCGGTTTCTGGTGCGTTTGCTGCCGGAACGCCGTGCCAGCGTTTTCGGCGACATCCTGATGGAGCCGTTCATCGTCACGCTGGCGGCGCAGATCGCCACGCTGCCGCTCATTCTGCTGTATTTCGAGCGGCTGTCGCTGGTCTCGTTGGCAGTGAATCTGCTCATCATTCCCGCGCAGCCCGTGCTGCTCATCCTAGGCATGGTCGCCACGCTGAGCGCCTTCGTATCGCCGCTGCTGGCGCAGATGCTGTATTGGCTGGATTTCCTGCTGCTGAGCTGGACACTGGGGGTGGTGCGGAGCTTTGCCCAGCTTCCGTTTGCGGATGTGCCCGTGAGCGTTGATCCGCGTCTTGTGGCGGCATTCTATCTGGTCTTGTTGGGAGGGGCAATGGTCACGGTGACTCGTGCAGCCTGGCCGGGACGACTGGCTGGACTCATCCGCCGCCGGATGGTTGTCAGCGCGGTGGCATTTGCTGGGTTGGGCTTGGCGACGTTGATGACGGTGCTGGCTGCAAGCCGACCGGATGGGCGGCTGCATGTCTGGTTTCTCGATCTTTCCCATGATGCCAATGCGGTGCTGATCCAGACTCCTGGCGGGGCGCACATCCTGGTCGATGGCGGGCGTTATCCTTCGCGGCTGCTGACAGCGTTGGGTGACCGGCTGCCGTTCAATGACCGGACACTGGAGATGCTGGTTGTGACGCATCCTGACCCGAACGACACGGAGGCGCTCCCAGCCGTATTGGAGCGCTATTCGGCTGGCGTCGTACTGATGACCGCGCAGCCAGGCGAACGGGAAGAATGGACGGCTGTCAAGCAGGAACTGCTGAGATTTCCAGTCGTCGAAGTTTCGGCAGGGTACAGTGCCGACTTGGATGACGGCACACGGATCGAGGTGCTGCATCCGCAGACGCCGTTCCAGGCGGGTGGCAGCATCAAATCGCAGGTGATGGTGCTGCGGGTCACGTTCGGCGATGTCTCGTTTCTGCTGACATCCGATCTCAATCGCAGCAGCCAGTTTGCGCTGTTGAATGCTGGGGTGCTGCCTCTCGCCTCGGTGCTGCAAGTGCCTTCGCACGGCGCAGCGGATTCACTGGCGGCAGAGTTCGTCAAGGCTGCGCAGCCGCAGATCGCCGTCATCCAGAGCGACCCAGCAGGTTTTACCGGCAAGCCGGATGTGGAGACCATCCGCCTGCTGGGCGATAGACCGGTGTACCGTACGGATCTCTCCGGCACGCTGCATCTGTGGACGGATGGTCATCGTCTGACTGTCGTGCCCGAACGTGGATAGCCGACCGGCTCAAGCTCCACGTTGGGAAACGAACCAGAAAAAGAAGAAATACACGCCGCCTAGAATACCCCCCAATACCGCGAGGCCAATCGATTTTTTGGCCTTGGTGATGCCGGCTGTGATGAGCGGTAGGATGAACAAGCCGGCATTCACAACCAGTGCGCCGAAGGCCAGCGGATTGAACAGATTGAGTTTGGCGATGACGGCGAGCGCTGCCGCGCCGCCCAGCATCAGCGTGGGAACGAGCTGCTTGTCCGACTGCATAAACATGGCGATAACGTTCAGGATGAAGATGATGTAGAGCAGGATGTCGTAGAGCAGTTCGACACCCCCGCGCGGCCCTAGTCGTGCCAGAATGTCTTGGATCGTCAACCCGTCCAAAATCTTTCCTCCTCTATCTATTGCGGATCGCAGCGCGATTCCGGTTTCATGCATCTTCCCTCAATACTATGATAGTCTGAGACGCTTTACAACTCTCCTGCAGGCTTAACGGAGCAGCGCGTCCAAATCACGGCGCAGGCGGTCGAGTGTGGTATAGTGCAGGCTGGTGATTCCGAGCGCTTGTGCCCCAGCGACATTGCGGGGCAGGTCGTCGATGAAGATAGCTTGCGAGGCAGGTATTCCTAGTCGGTCGAGGACAGCCTGGTAGGCGCGGGCATCGGGTTTCATCACGCCGATGAAAGCCGAGATCACCAGCGGATCGAACAAGTTGGCGATCTCAAGGGCGTGTAGTTTGTTGAGCAGCGCCGGGCTGTCATTGCTGAGCAGGGCGATCCGGTGTTCGGCAGCGCGGAGCTGCTGGATGTAGGCGACAAGCGCATGATCGAGGCGGTCGCCGCTGAAGAAATCGATGGCAAGCTGGCGGATTTGCTCACTGGTGAGGTTGAGCTGCTGGCGGACATCCGACCAATAGGTCTCTGGCGATATGGCTCCAATCTGGGCTAACCGCCAGCTTTCGCTGCCATGCACGACGCGCTCGACGCTGCCGAGCGGCAGTCCAAGCTGCTCATCCCAGCGGTGGCGCGGAGTATAATCAATAGTACGCATCAACACGCCGCCAAAATCGAAAATGAGGGCTGGCTTCATCGAACCTTGACCTTTGTGGGACTGAATAGTGCGCTATGGTGTATTTCTTCCGCCGCTGGTGGAGTCGACAGGATATCGCAACCCGTGAACTGCCCGGCTATCTGCGCCTAGCCGTGGTCAACTTTCGCCATGAAGGTGTCCGGCAGGCAGCAGCATTGGCCTATTATGCTATCTTTTCGGTGTTTCCGCTGATCCTGCTGCTGACGATTGTGATATCCCGGCTGCTCGGTCCGGTAGCGGCCCAGGAGCAGATTGCCAGCGCGGTCGGGTTGTTCCTGCCGCCGGAGACTTCCTCGCTGCTGCTGGAGAACGTCACCCAGGCAATACGCCAGAGCAGCTCGTTTACGCTGATCGCAGTTGCCGGTCTGCTGTGGTCGGCGCTGGGATTATTTTCCAACATCACCCATTCTCTGGATACCATTTTTCGGGTTCCGGCGCGGCGAAGTCTGTGGCGGCAGCGTTTGACAGCTTTCATTATGGCGATCATCCTAGTGGTGCTGGTGACGGCCTCGTTCCTCACCTCGGCAGTGCTGCGGCTGATTTCAGTCTCACTCCTGGGGCAGCCGAGCGCCTGGCTGAACGTGGGCACTTTCTTCCTGCCGCTGGGATTGGATATGGTCATCTTCGCCCTGTTATTCCGCTACGTGCCGGCGCGTCCGGTCGTTTGGGATGCGGTCTGGCCGGCAGCTATCTTCGGGGCGATTGGCTGGGAACTCGCTAAGGTCGGCTTCGTCTGGTACACCTCCAATGTTGCCAACTACCAGTTCATCTACGGTGGTCTGGCGACAGCAATTGTGCTGCTGCTTTGGGCGTATCTAATCGCGGCCATTTTCCTGCTCAGCGCGGAAATCTGTGCCCGGCTCAATGAATGGTTTTGGGCGCAGCAGCAGCGCGAACAGGAACCCGAGTCTGACGATGCATTCTATTGGATCGAGCGGCTGTGAAGGGCTGCTCAGCAAACGCGATTATCCCCTTCAGAAATCCATTTCCCCGTGTTAGCGCGTAGAAAAATCAGTGCATCTGGTGTACACTGATGCGCGTCGTTCACTGGGCTATGGGACGTGTGATTGAACTTGACTGAATTCCCGGACTTGAATGGACAGGATGTCGAAGTCGAGGTAATCGAACACCCTGATGCCGCCACCGAACGCAGCGTGGCCCGGCGCGTCGCACTCCAGATTCTCTACGAGGTCGATGCTGCTCATCACAAGATGGGTGAAGTGATTGCCTCGCGTTTGCAGGAACAGCCTGTCGCTCGCAAAGTCGAAAAGTACGTCCGGCGTCTGGTGCAGGGGGTTGTCGAAAACCGCGGCCGCCTGGACGCGCATATCGCGAAGTTTGCCGTCGAGTTTCCCCTCGACCAGGTGGCGATCATCGACCGCAATATCCTGCGAATGGCCGTTTATGAAGTGGCTGCGCCGTCTCCGCCGCCGATCAGCGTCATCATTGCTGAGGCCATTGAACTCGCGAATCTGTTCGGCGCTGAGGGTTCAACCCGGTTCGTGAACGGTGTCCTGGGCGCGATGGTTTCTGGCGGCGATGAGGACATCCGGCAGCTTTTGCAGCCGAAAGACGGAGAGTGAATTGTGGCTCTACCCAAATTGAGATTGCCCCGTCGCTCGCGTCCGAGTCTGCCGCCGCCCGAACCGGTCGAAGAAATCCCGGAGGGTGAGGGCGCGCGGATGGGCTTCTTCGAGCATCTCGAAGAACTCCGCAGCCGGCTCTTCAAAGCGGTTGTGGCGCTGGTCATCGGTACAGCAGTTGGCATCGCAGTGGCGACCCCCGTTCTCGAGTTCCTGATTGCCCCCTACGGCAACCGCCTGCAAACGCTCGGCCCGACCGAAGGCGTGGTCGCCTATTTCCGCGTGGCCCTGCTAGTCGGCGGTGCGCTGGCGATCCCGATGATGACCTACCAACTGCTGGCTTTTATTCTGCCTGCGCTGACCCGCAAAGAAACTCGCATCCTGCTAATCTCGATTTTCCCGGTGACGCTGCTGTTCATCATTGGGGTGTGCTTCGCCTGGTTCATCTTGGTTCCACCCGCCTTCAACTTCCTCCAGGGTTTCCAAACTGATGTCTTCAACCCAGAGTGGACGGCTTCGGAGTACCTCGGTTTTGTAACGGCGCTGCTGTTCTGGATGGGCGTGGCATTTGAGACGCCGCTGGTCTTCTTTGTGCTGTCTATCCTGGGGACGGTGACAGCTCGTACCTTGATCCGCAACTGGCGCATCGCCGTTGTGGCTTCAGCCGTGGCTGCGGCGGTTATTACGCCGACCATCGACCCAGTGAATATGGCGCTGGTGATGGGGCCGCTGCTGGCTCTCTATGTCCTCAGCATCTTCCTAGTTTACATCGGCGCGCGCTATAACCGCGCAGAAGCCTGACTCGCGCCGGTCTGCCGTGCAAGCTGTATTGCCCCAAACGCCGTTTCGTCGCCGCCGGTCGTACTGGCTGCGGTTGGCTGTTTTCGCCATTGTGACGCTGGTGGTGGGGCTGGTTGGAATCCCTTATCTGCTGGGTGTCTTCAGCTTCTATATCCTGACGCATCCTGCCTGTGGAGTAGGTGGCGATCCGGGCTACTTCAACCCGGCGTTTGAACCGGTGAACTTCACCTCGGAGGATGGAATCGAGCAGAGCGGCTATTTCATTCCTGGAACGAACGGCGCGACTATCCTTCAGATTCCGGCGTATGGCGGCGGGCGCGGCGCGGAGCTGTACTATGCTGAAGTCTTCAACCAGTTGGGATATTCGGTGCTGACCTTCAATTCGCGGGTATGCGCCGGGCGTTCGTACATGTCACTGGGCTACCAGGAAGTTGCCGATGTGGTGGCGGCCTATGATTATCTTCAGACTCGTCCGGATGTCGATCCTGACCGGGTGGGATTGTGGGGATTCTCATCGGCTGGCGCGACGAGCATGATGGCGCTGCCCCGGCTGCCCCGGGTGCGCTCGGTGGCGGCGGCGGGCGGTTACCATGACTTTGCCGAGACAATGCAGTTGAACGATGCGCCTAACTTCGTGCTGGCGCTGTATCATGCGGGTGCGACCAGTGCGTACCGCTTGATTACAGGCGATGATGTGCATGTCCTCAGTCCGATCCGCGCCATCGAGCAGTTCGGCAGCCGCCCCCTCCTGTTGGTCTACGGCAGTTTGGAAGTCTCGTTAGATGGCGCACAGCAGATGCTCCAGCGCGCCCGCGAAACGGGCATTTCTGCCGAGCTGTGGGTCGTCCCTGGTGCAGACCATGGCAATTACCTGTCCGTCGCGCGGGAGGCGTTTGTCGAGCGATTGGGTGCATTTTACCGGGCGACCCTGCTTGGCGATTTCGCAACCGCTTCATCGAACTGAGCTTGCCGCTTCACATTGGCGAATTACAATTTTTGCAGTGAGTTGCTGTTGAGGGGGAAAACGTATGGCTCAAGATCAGCGCCCAGTGTGCATTGTCGGCGTTCCGATGGACTTGGGACAGAATCGGCGTGGGGTCGATATGGGGCCGAGCGCGATTCGCTACGCTGGCCTGCAGAGGCGCTTGCAGGCCATCGGGTTGGACGTACACGACGCTGGTAATGTGTCTGTCCCGGTCAGCGAGGAGGTTCCTAGTCTGCCGGAAGAATCCCGAATCCATAACGCCTCGGCTATCGCTGCGGTCTGCCAGCGGCTTCACGACACCGTGCGGGCATCGATCCAGGCTGGGGAGCGCCAGGTCGTTCTGGGCGGCGATCACAGTATCGCGCTGGGGAGTATTTCGGCGGCGCTGTACCGCTCGGATCGGGTTGGTGTGATCTGGGTGGATGCTCATGGCGACTTCAATACACCGGAGATCACGCCGTCGGGCAATGTGCACGGCATGGTCGTAGCGGCCTTAATGGGGCGCTGTCCGCCGCCGCTGCGGATCGGCGAACGGTTGCTCCAGCCGGAACGCATCGTCATGATTGCCACCCGTGACCTCGATCCTGCCGAGAAGGTTGCTATCCGTCAGACCGGGATCAAGGTTATCACCATGCGCGAGATCGATGAAGATGGCATGGCCGCAGTAGCGCGTTCGACGCTGGACATGCTGGGCGATGCTGAGGCGATTCATGTTAGTTTCGACATGGACTCGCTCGACCCGAGCGTGGCTCCGGGCGTGGGAACGCCGGTTTCCGGCGGTCTGACCATCCGCGAGGCGCATCTCCTGCTAGAGATGCTGGCTGACGATGGGCGGGTTGGCTCGTTCGATCTGGTCGAAGTTAACCCGATCTTGGATGTTTACAACCGCACTGCCCAGGTCGCCGTTGATCTGGCTGCCAGCATCTTCGGCCAGCGGATCATCTGAGCAGCCTACACCGCTTTTGCAGCGGGTGGTACAATTCGCTGCGTTTATTCGTTAGCTTGATGTAGGCTGCCCAATCACCTTATGACGCCTCACAATCGACCGGCTGCGATTCCGCCTCACGGTGGCGTCCTCATTGACCGCCTGCGTATCGATGGCGCGGAGGCTGGTATTCTGCGCGAACGTGCCCAGCGTGCACCCCGCGTGGCGCTTTCGGACGCGGCGCTGTCTGACCTTGAGCTGATCGCTACCGGGGTTCTCAGCCCGCTGGCAGGCTTCCTGACGAAAGCCGAGTACACGGCGGTCGTCCACGAGATGCACCTGCCCAATGGCCTGCCCTGGACGCTGCCCATCACATTAGCCGTTCACCGCGAACAAGCTGGCAGCCTGCGGGCTGGCCAAGATGTGGCGCTGACCGACGGAGCAGGGCGGCTGGTCGGGCTGTTAGAACTGGTCGAGAAATACCTTTACGACCGTGAAACTGAAGCCCAAAAGGTCTATGGCACGACTGATCCAGCGCACCCTGGCGTGGCGCGGCTGCTGGCCCAGGGGGACATCTATTTGGCTGGGCCGGTCTGGATGCTGGCCGCGCCGTCACCGCAGTTCCCTGATCTCTACCTCACGCCTGCCCAGACTCGGTCGATCTTTGCCGAACGCGGCTGGCGGCGGATCGCAGCCTTCCAGACCCGCAACCCCATTCACCGCGCCCATGAGTATTTGCAGAAGTGTGCTTTGGAAATGGCCGACGGCTTGATGCTGCACCCGTTGGTCGGCGAGACCAAGTCCGATGATGTCCCGGCAGCGGTGCGCGTCGAAAGCTACCGCGTGGTGCTGGAACATTACTTCCCGCACGAGCGGGTGCTTCTGGCGAGCTTCCCGGCGGCGATGCGCTATGCCGGCCCGCGTGAGGCTATCTTCCACGCCATCTGCCGCAAGAACTACGGCTGCACCCACTTCATCGTGGGGCGCGACCATGCCGGGGTGGGGAACTACTACGGCACATACGATGCCCAGCGCATCTTTGACCAGTTTGACCCGGCGCTGGTCGGCATCACGCCGCTGATGTTTGAACATGCCTTCCACTGCTTTGCCTGTGGGCAGATCGTCACCGCCAAGACCTGCCCGCATGACACTTCCCAACGGTTGCACCTCAGTGGAACGGAGGTGCGGTCGCGGCTCGCGGCTGGTGAACTGCTCCCGCACGAATTCACGCGCCCGGAAGTGAGCCGGGTGCTGATGCAAGCCTACCGGCAGGGCCAGCCCTCATGAACACGCATCCCGGATTTGTGGTGTGGTTTACTGGGTTTTCCGGTGCGGGCAAGACCACGCTGGCGAAGTTGGTCGAGGCCGATCTGCGCGGGCGTGGGATGCGGGTTGAACGACTCGACGGCGATACAGTCCGCCAGAGTCTGACGCGTGATCTGGGCTTCTCCAAAGAAGACCGCGATAAGAACATCGAGCGCGTCACTTTCGTCGCCAAGCTGCTCAGCCGCAATCAAGTGGCTGTGCTGGCGGCTTTCATTGCACCGTACCGCGAAGCCCGCGCAATGATTCGCCGGGAGACGACCAATTTCATCGAGGTCTTCGTGGATGCGCCGCTGGACGTGTGTATTGCCAGGGATACCAAAGGGCTGTATGCCAAAGCGATGGCCGGCGAAATCCCCAACTTCACGGGTATCAGTGATCCCTACGAAGTGCCGGAAACGCCTGATCTGCACATTCGTACCGATCAGGAAACGCCAGAGCAGTCTGCCGTCCGTGTCCTGGGCCTGCTGTCTGCGCGGGGATTCCTGCCGCCTGCGTGACTAGGCCGCTGCCTGCACAATCCGCTTCCGCCGCAGCGCTTTCTCGATCTCCACGGCAATGAAGATGACCGCAGCGACTCCCAGTGTGACCGCAAATTCACCCAGCGTGAGCGCGTCGGTCTCGAAGGTGTGCTGCAAGAACGGGACGTAAATCACGCTCAGGTGCAGCAGGAAGGTCGAGAGGACGGCATACAGCAGAATGCGGTTCTTGCGGAACCAGTCCTTGAAGAACGAAGCTTTGTCCCCGGCATGGATGGCAAGGACGTGGAAGATCTGACCCAGCGCCAGCACGGTGAACGAGATGGTGCGCGGGCGCTGCTCGGCCTCGCCGAGGATGCCGCCGCTGCCGACTTCTTCCCCGGCCTCGTCATTCTCGTGTGCCAGTAGCCCTACCCGGCGCTGTTCCACTGAGGTGCTGTCCCAGTCCGCCGGGACGAGCGCTTCCTCCGCGTGGCTGTCGATGAGCTGGATGACCTGGGCGCGGCTCAGGTACTCTACCCCCAGCGTCGGGCTGAGCGGATTCATGCCGTGCGCAGCGTAGCCCCAGAGGTAGCTGCCCAGCGTCAGCGCCGTCAGCAGGATCGATACCCATACGATGTGAACGCCCATGCCGCCCGCAAAGATGCTTTCGGTGATGGGGCGGGGTTTGCGCTTCATCACGTCTTCCTCGGCTGGCTCAAACCCCAGTGCGATGGCAGGCAGCCCATCCGTCACCAGATTGATCCATAGAATCTGGATCGCCAGCAGCGGAATCTTTAACCCGGCGATGATCGCCAAGAACATCACCAGAATTTCGCCGACGTTCGAACTGAGTAGGTACTTGATGAATTTGCGGATGTTGTCGAAGATGATGCGGCCTTCTTCGATGGCCGCCACAATCGAGGCGAAGTTGTCGTCGGTCAACACCATCGCTGCCGCGCCCTTGCTCACGTCTGTCCCGGTGATGCCCATCGCCACGCCGATATCGGCCTGCTTCAGCGCCGGGGCATCATTCACCCCGTCGCCCGTCATGGCAACGATGTGATTCTGCTGCTGGAGAACCTTGACCAGCCGCAGTTTATGCTCTGGCGAGACCCGCGCGAAGGCCGAAGTCCGCTCCAGTGCCTTGCGAATGTCCTCGTCGGTCATCTGGTCGAGTTCCAGACCGGTAACTGCATGCTGTTCCGCTGTTAGGATTCCCAAGTCACGGGCGATGGCCTCAGCAGTCAGAGCATGGTCTCCAGTAATCATGATCGGTCTGATCCCAGCCTGCCGCGCGACGCGCACCGCTTCGCGGGCTTCTGGCCGGGCCGGGTCGAGGATGCCGACCAAACCGAGCAGGACTAGATTACGCTCGATCTCCGGCGTGAGATTCGTAGGAACTTGATCCAGCGGACGGTAGGCAATGCCCAACACCCGCAGTCCCTGGGAAGCCAAGCGGTCAATCTGCTCGTGCCAGACGCGGCGTCGTGCCTCGTCCAGGGCATGCGGCCCTTCGGCCAAAGCTTCGTGCATGGCCCAGTTGATGAGCTGGTCAGGCGCGCCTTTGGTGATTGCAATGATGTTACTCTGGGGAAAGAGTGCTTGCGCCGCTGCACTCTCCACACGGTGAATGGTCGTCATGGCTTTGCGTTCGCTGCTGAAGGGGAGTTCAGCCACCCGCGGCATTTCCATTTCGAGCGCCTGCCGTGTCCAGCCAACCTTCTGTGCGGCGACGAGCAGCGCCCCTTCGGTCGTATCGCCGAGGATATTGTACCGTCCGGGGCGGTCACCTTCTTGGAGGTGCGCATTCGTCGAGAGCGCGATAGCCGTGACGAAACGCCGTACAGGTAGGTTGATGTCCAGATTGACCGTTTGCCCTTTTTCCTCAACGACAAACTTACCCTGGGGGGTGTAGCCGATGCCGGTGATGATCACATCGCCATGGCCGGGCAGGGCGATGCGTGTGGCGGTCATCTCGTTTTTGGTGAGCGTGCCGGTCTTGTCCGAACAGATCACCGTTACCGATCCCAGCGTTTCAACGGCTGGCAGCCGCCGGATCAGTGCGTGACGCCGCACCATCCGCGCTGCTCCCAATGACAAGCTGATCGTAATCAGCGCGGGCAGTCCTTCTGGTACAGCCGCTACGGCCAAGCTGATGGCCGTGAGGAACATATCCTGTACCGGAATGCCGCGTAAAACGCCCGCCACAAAAACCACGGCAACGACGATTCCCGCGCCGATGGCGAGGGTCTGGCCGAGTTTGTTTAGGCGGCGCTGGAGTGGGGTGGTCCCCTGTTCGACCTGGAGCAGCATGGCCGCAATGCTGCCGATTTCGGTGCGGATTCCGGTTTGCGTCACAGCGAGTTCGCCGCGTCCGAAGGTCACAGCCGTGCCCATGAAGGCCATGTTGCTGCGGTCCGCAACCTGGATGGTCTGGTTTTTGGGCAGCGCATCAGTCTTTTTGTCAACGGGCACCGACTCGCCAGTCAGGGCCGACTCATCGATCTGCAAATTGACGGCTTCGATCAGCCGTCCATCCGCAGGAATGCGGTCACCTTCGTTCAGCAGAACAATATCACCGGGGACGAGTTCCTCGGCGCTGATCTGCTGAATTTCCCCCTTTCGGCGCACCCGCACCAGCGGAACCTGCATCGCGCTCAGCGCAGCCAGCGCCCGCTCGGCCTGGTATTCCTGGTATGTGCCGAGGATGGCATTCAGGATGACGATGGCGAGGATGACCACCATGTCTTTGGTATCCCCTAGCAGCGCTGAGATGATGGCTGCGGCGATCAAAATGATGACCATCAGATCGGTGAACTGGCCGAGAACCAGTTTGAACCAGTTGGTTTTCTCGCCGATAGGCAGAATGTTCCTGCCGTGGGTCATCTGGCGCTGCGTGACCTCGGCATCCGACAGCCCGCTGGCCGAGGTCTTGAGTTCTTGGAGTGTTTCATTGACGGTATATTGGTAGAAATTAGTCATGGCGCGGCGCTCCCTCTGCGAGTTTTGTACACCCACTTGGTCAATCATGCAATCGCGTATGGCTATGAATGGGGTGGATGTATTTCTGTCGCGGTTGCGGTGAGTGGTCGATTCGTATGATTGGCTGTGCTGCCGCTATAATGCAAAACAAATGCCGACTTGTCACGAAGGAGAAGGGAACGTGCAGGTCGATTTAGAACTATACCGCGAAGAATTGTTGATTTCTGAAAATCCGTCCGTCCGGTTGAGTTACATTGAAGTCGCGCCCGAAAAACCCGTCGGAACCATCGTCTTCGTGCATGGCTACGGCGGCTATGCTATGCAGTGGCAGAACCAGCTCAAGGCGTTCTCCGATAACTACCGGGTCATCGCTTACGATCTGCGTGGGCATGGCCGCTCCGATGCGCCCAACAGCGCCTATACGATGGCGGAAATGCAGGCCGACCTCGACGCCCTCCTCAAGGGGCTGAATGTCGAATGCCCGTTTATCTTGGTCGGGCATTCTTTCGGTGGTGCAGTCGTGACCGAGTTCGCTCACCGCCGCCCTCAGGACGTTTCGCATTTGGTGCTGATCGCTACTACGGGCGAGTATCCGCTGCTCGGTCCGGCCGTCTGGGCGCTGCGGCTGCCGCTGGCGATCTTGGTTCCGATCCGCCGGATGGTTCGCAAGCAGTTGGCTGCCGAAGCCCATGTGCTGCGCAACCTGTACTTCAATACCATGTCACGCTGGAATGGCTGGAGCATGTTCCGTGATCTGCGGATGCCTGTCTTGGTCATCCGCGGCGAACGCGATCAGGTGTATCCAACGGCTGTCTTTGAGGAAGTGGCTCGCACCATCCCCAACGCCGAAGATGTGAACATCGGCGTATCACGTCACCTCGTCCCGTTGGAACGCGCCGAAGCAGTCAACCGGGCCATCGGTCGCTTTATCGGCGGCGATGTGGATGAACCCAGTTGGTGGGGAGGCAAGCGCTCGAATACCGCGCTGCTGGCTTCCCGCCCGTGGATCAAGCATTATGAACAGGGTGTCCCGGTCATGCTGGGCCTGCCGAACCGCCCGCTGTTCCGGCTGCTGCACAGTGCGGTGCGCCGCTTCGGGAACCGCCCGGCGGTCGTTTTCGCGGGCCGGACTCTGAGCTACAAGCAGCTTGATGCCGAAGCTAACCGGCTGGCGAATGCCCTGCGCTCGCTCGGCGTCGAGAAGGGCAGCCGCGTGATGATCCTGCTGCCGAACACGCCCCAGTTCATCATCGCCTACTATGCCATCCTCAAGGCCGGCGGTGTAGTCGTGTCCACCAGCCCCGTCAACGAGCGTGATGAGCTTCAGCGCCAGATCAGCGACTCGCAGTCCGAATTCCTGATTACGCTGACCCTTTTTGCCGATACCGCCCGTCACGTCCTCGCGAACACCGGTTTACGCGGCGTGATCTTCACCGCCATCAAAGATTACATGAGCCTGCGGAACCGTACCCTCTTCACCCTGTTCCGCGAAGCCAAAGAGAATCACCGCCTGCCTGGCGGTCCTCAAAAAGGCGAGCATCTTTGGCGCGATTTGCTCCGTGCTCATCCTCCGGCTCGCCCGCAGGTCGATGTAGACCCGGATATGGTCGCCGTCATCAAATACACCGGCGGCACGACGGATAAACCCAAAGGCGTCATGCTCAGTCACCGGGCTGTGCTGGCAAATGCGCTCCAAACGCGCCATTGGATCGCTGACCTGCGTGAAGGCTATGAAACCGTCATGGCGGTGCTGCCGTTCTCGCACTCCTACGGCATGACCGCTGCCATGAACGTGCCCATCGCCCTCGGCGCGAAGATCGTTATCTTGCCGACCTTCGTCACTGCCGATGTCCTTAAGCATATCCGCCGCTACCGTCCCACCTTGTTCCCCGGCGTCCCTACTATGTATATGGCGATCAACCAGTTCAAGGGCGTTCGCCGCTACGGAATCCACAGCATCAAAGCCTGCATCTCCGGGGCAGCCCCGCTGCCTGTCGAAGTGCAGGAAGCTTTCGAAAAGCTTACCCGCGGTCGTCTGGTTGAAGGCTATGGGCTGACCGAAGCCT
Source organism: Anaerolineae bacterium (assembly GCA_034431625.1). Taxonomy (GTDB): domain Bacteria; phylum Chloroflexota; class Anaerolineae; order Aggregatilineales; family Phototrophicaceae; genus CFX2. Next base: position 51,018 of record DAOUCY010000119.1, read on the forward strand.
CACCGGTCACCCATTCCAACCCGCTCCGCGGGCTGCGGAAGGTCGGCAGCATCGGCATCCCTATGCCGGCCACTGAAGCCCGCATCGTCGATCTGGTCACGGGCGAACCGCTGCCCGCCGGGCAGATCGGGGAACTGGCTGTGCGCGGTCCCCAGGTGATGCTCGGCTACCTCGGCAAGCACGATGACGAGCAGCCGCTCACGCCTGATGGTTGGCTGCTGACCGGGGATATCGCCCGTATGGACGAAGATGGCTATTTCCAGATCATCAGCCGCCGCAAGGAGATGATCTTGGCCGGGAAGTTTCAGGTCTATCCCCGCGATGTCGAAGAAGTCCTCTACGAGCATCCTGGCGTCAAGGAAGTGGCTGTGGTTGGGGTTGGCGTCGCCGGAACCAATGGCGAGCAGCGCATCCGGGCTTATGTTGTGCCTCGGCCTGGCACGACCCTCACTGCCGAAGAACTGATCGCCTTGTGCAAACGCCGCCTCAAAGAGTATGCCGTGCCCTGGGAGGTCGAATTTCGTCCTGAACTGCCCAAGAGTTTCGTCGGGAAGGTGCTGCGCCGTCTGTTGGTCGAGGAAACCGAAACCCAGGATCACACCCATTCGTGAGATTGAGGGCTGGTCGCTATTGGTGTAGAACAAAAGATCGACTTTCTTTCTGGTCTGCGCTACAATTTTCTCCAACTGCTCCTATTGGATGGGAGTACCAGGGGCATCGGAGGAGATACGCATGTCACAAGCGCAGCCCAGCGGTTTTCTTGCCAATCCTCCAGCAGGTGTTGGCAAACCCATACTCGTCCTTCATGCTTGGTGGGGGCTGAACGATACCATCAAGTCTTTTTGCCTGCGGTTGGCCTCGTCCGGCTTCGTGGCCTTCGCCCCAGACCTCTACCACGGCCGAGTCACCAATCAGATTGCTGAAGCGGAGGTGCTGGTCACCGCTCTGGAAGGCAGTATCGCCCAGGCCAAGGCCGATGTCGCCCAAGCGGCCCACTATCTCAAGTCCCGTGCTGGATCGAATGAGACCGGCATCGCCGTGATCGGCTTCTCGTTGGGTGCGTTCTATGCCCTCGATTTCTCCGCCAGTGATCCCGAAACCGTTCGTGCGGTCGTTCTCTTCTATGGAACCGGCCCGATAGATGCTTCCAAATCGAGGGCTGCCTATCTCGGCCATTTCGCTGATGATGACCTGTTTGAGGCGCGTTCCGATGTCGATTCACTGGAACAAACGCTGCGGCGTGCCGGCCGTCCGGTGACGTTCTACCATTACCCCGGTACGGGACATTGGTTCTTCGAGCCGGATCGTGCCGGCGCCTATAACCCGGCGGCGGCAGAACTAGCCTGGGAACGTACCCTCAACTTCCTGCGAGAGTCTTTCTCGGCCTGAGTTGAGGGGGATCGTCTCCGACTTTCGACCGAGACAATCCCGGCCAATTGGACGATGGTGAAATACGCCGTCCGCGTTACACTCAATCTGATGTTTCCCCGACTCGGAGGAGGATTTGTTATGGTTGCCCGGTCGGATTGGTTCAAACGTTCACCACATGCCCAGTTCTTCCCGGCGGGGACAGTTCTGTTCCGGCAGGGGCAGTTAGGCGATGTGATGTATGTCGTCCAGGAGGGGGAAGTCGATATTCTGATCGGTGAGACGGTCATCGAAACCGTTGGCGAAGGCGGCCTATTTGGTGAACTGGCGCTCATCGACAACCGCCCGCGCAATGCCACTGCTGTGGCTCGCACCGGATGCCATCTTATCCCGGTCGATGAAACCCGCTTCACGATGCTGGTGAGAGAGACTCCCTTCTTTGCCCTCCAGGTGATGGAAGCGATGGCTGGTCGGCTGCGTGACATTGATGCCCGTCTTTCATCTGGGGAGTACCAAGCGGTCAAGCCGGAGAATTCCTGATCTCCGCCGAAAGTCGCATTCAGGCTTCGATCCGCTGCCTGATGACAATCTATCCTTGTCAGCGTTACGATGAGGATAGTTTTGGCGTGCTATTCAGGACTTTCGGAACATGATCGCTTTGGACAATCTCTTCCGTTTTTCGACCGATCTCAAGCATTTCAGTGCGGGTCAAACCATTTTCAACCAGGGCGATCCTGGCGATGTGATGTACGTTGTGCTGGATGGCCAGGTTGATATTCTGTTGGGCCGTCAGCTTGTCGAAACAGTAGACTGCGGGGGCATCCTCGGCGAATTGGCTCTGATCGACAGCCGCCCGCGCGCGGCGACTGCCGTTGCCCGCAGCGATGTCCGTCTGGTTCCGATTGACCGTGAACGCTTCACCTTCATGGTGGACGAAACCCCCTTTTTTGCTGCTCAGGTGATGGAAGCCATTGCCCAACGCCTGCGCCGCATGGACTCCATGGTATCCCAACGTCTCATGCCCTATGACTACTCCGACGGCTAGACTGCGCCCCTGTCTTTCATCAATTCGATTACATTTATCTTGTGGGAAGGATTGGACATGTCGCCCATCGAACTGCGTGTTGCTATAACTGTCGAGGATTTCGACAAGGTGGTTGCCTTCTATCGGGACGGCCTCGGCCTCGAACCTAGCGATCTCTGGACGGATGGTGGGTTCGGCCAGCTTTTCAGCGCCGGCCGCGCCAAACTGGAAATCTTCGACCTGGCTTACGCCGCCAGCGTCGATCAGCTTGAAGTCGGGCGGCGGGTCAGCGGTCAGATTCGCTTCGCCTTTGAAGTTCCAGATGTTCATGCAGCCTTGGCGCGCGCGCTCGAACATGGTGCGACCCTCGTTCATGAACCCATCCTGACGCCCTGGAATGATCTTAATGCTCGCATTCAATCGCCGGAGGGCTTGCAGATCACGCTGTTTCAGATGGCGAAACCTTAACCTGCGCTTTGATGAAAGGCAGCATATCCCACAGTATAATCGGCACAATCCGCTCATCTTCTAGCTTGGAGGTCTGATTGTGCTCAATGAAACCTCGCTTCAGGCGGTCGATGCGTCCCGCCTGAACGCTCATTTCCGGAAGCCTCTCGTTGACAGCTATAATTTCGCCAAAATCCCCGCCGCTGTTCAGCATTTGCTAACCGGTGAGGGAATGCTTGGCCTGCCTGATGATGTCCTTGGTAGTTATCCTCATCAAGTGGATAAGGTCATTTTCCTGTTCGTCGATGCCTTCGGTTGGCTGTTCTTCCAGCGGAACGCCGAACGCTATCCATTCCTGCGCCGCTTCCTCGAAGAAGGCGTTGCCTCAAAGATCACATCCCAATTTCCATCGACCACCACCGCCCACGTCACCACAATCCACTTTGGCCAACCGGTCAACCAGACTGGTATCTACGAGTGGTTCTATTACGAACCGCTGCTCGACCGCCTCATCGCTCCGCTGATGTTCTCCTATGCCGGCGATAAGCAGCGGGGAACAATTCGCTTGCCAGATGGTGTGGGCAGCCTCAAGCCGTTTTTCCCCGATCCTACTCTCTATGAGCGGCTGGCTGCGGCAGGCGTCAAGTCCTATGTATTTCAAGATTATGAATATGCGTCCGGCGGCTTTTCCAATCTAGCGTTCGCTGGAGCTAAAACCGTCGGGTACAAGTCATTCTCGGAAGCCTTCCTCCGGCTCGGCGATGCGCTGGCGGAGCCGGGCAAAGCCTATTATTTCTTCTACTATCCCACCATTGATACCATCGGCCATGACTACGGTCCGGACTCGCGCGAGTTTGATGCTGAGATTGCTTTCTTCGCGGATATGGCTGAGCGTCTCATCCACCAGCCCCTTGTCGGCAAAGGCCGGCGCACGCTGCTCCTCCTCAGTGCCGATCACGGCCAGGATACTGTGTCTCCTGAGCGTACCATCTACCTGAACCAGCAGGTTCCTGAACTAACCCCGCTGCTCTGCACCGATGGGGAAGGGCGGCTGCTGGTTCCGGCGGGTTCTGCCCGTGACCTGTTCCTGTATGTCAAAGAGGATCGTGTCGAGGAAGCCTACCAGCTCCTCTCTGCTCATCCCGCCCTTCAAGGCCGCGCCCAGGTCATGAAGACGGCCGATCTTAACGCAGCGAGTGTATTTGGCCCCGGCACAGCTTCCGATGCGTTCCTGATGCGGGTGGCTCCGCTGGTGGTGCTGCCCTATGAGGGTGAAACCGTCTGGTGGTACGAAAAAGGCCGCTTCGAAATGAGCTTTCGGGGACATCATGGCGGTCTTGTTCCTCAAGAAGTTGATATTCCCCTGCTGGCGTATTACTACGACTAGACTTGTTCCTTCGAATCAAAAGAGGCGCAGCTTGGCGGCTGCGCCTCTTTTCTTTATACCTCGCTGCTCAATCCGAGGAGCTAAAGTCAGGATCGCGGTTCTGCCTACATGTACTCGGCCATCAGCTTGTCGAGCGCGTCCTTAGACGGGCGCAGCTTTTCTTCCGGCAGATGCACCAGCGGCGTCTCGGTCAGTCCCAGCAAATCCGCGACAGTCGGGCGTGGCTCTTCGTAGTACAGCAGCCCGGTGATGAACTGCTGCTCGATCTGCGCCTTCTCTAGCAGCGTGATCGCCGCGGTGCGGCTGCGCGGGTCATGGTCGCTGCCAACTTTCTTCAGCTTGATGTGCGAGCCATCGTGCATCTGGACCACGATTTCGTCGCCTTCTTCGAACTCGCCCTCGATGGTGATCTCCTGGCGGTCGGGGACAGCCCCTTTTTCGTAGTAGATGATCTCGTGCAGCGGCACTTTGTGTTCGTTGCCGTATACGTAGCTCTTGCTGCTCTCATCATGGTTGTTGAAGGTCACGCACGGGCTGATGATATCTACCACTGCCGTCCCGCGGTGGCTGATCGCTGCCTTTAGGAGCGTCTGCACTTGTTTGGCATCGCCGCTGAAGCTGCGGGCCACAAAAGTCGCACCGCCGATGATCGCCTCCAGGCACAAATCGATGGGCGGCAGCTCGTTGCGGCCGTAATACTTGAGTACCTGGCCGGAGTCTGCTGTGGCTGAGAACTGCCCTTTGGTCAGACCATAGACGCCGTTGTTCTCGATAATGTAGACCATCGGCACATTCCGACGTACCAGATGCTTGAACTGCCCCATGCCAATGCTGCCCGTATCGCCGTCGCCGCTGACGCCGATGGCCGTCAGGTTGCGGTTCGCCAGCATCGCCCCAGTCGCCAGTGAGGGCATGCGTCCATGCACTCCGTTAAACGAATGGGCGCGTCCCAGAAAGTAGGCCGGTGTCTTGCTGGAGCAGCCGATCCCACTGAGCTTCACTAGATTATGTTGGTTGATCCCCAGATCATAGGCCATGCTGATGATCTGGTTGGAGATCGAGTCGTGCCCACAGCCAGGGCAAAGGGTACTCTTCGTCCCCTTGTAGTCTTCGCGTGTTAGTCCGAGTGCGTTCGTCTTCGGAGGCATACTCTACTTTTCCTCGTGTTTCACAATATGGTCGTATACCCAACCAGCTGTCATCGGCAGCCCATCTCCCAGCGGTACCGAGATCATGTGATCGGTGCATTTGCTGGTTCCCATGCGGATGATCTGGGCCATCTGGCCGTCGAAGTTGTTTTCGATGACGTATACCCGGTCATGCTGGAATAAGAATTCCATCACACGGTCAGCCAGCGGCAGCGCCCGGATTCGCAGGTAGTTCGTCTGAATGCCAGCGGCGGCCAGTTTGTCGCGAGCTTCCTCGATGGCCGGATCGTTCGACCCGTAGGAAATGATGCCGATCTTCTTACTGGCATCGAAGTCTACTACCGGCTGTGGGAGCTGGCTGCGCGATAGGCTGATCTTCTTCTCGATCCGTGCCAGGTTCGCCACCCAGTCCTCGCTGCGTTCGCTGTACTGCGCCTTCTCGTTATGGCCTGTTCCGCGCGTAAAATAGGCCGCTCGGGGATGATCCGTTCCCGGAATAGTCCGGTAGCCGATCCCGTCGCCGTCGTAGTCCTTATAGCGGTACCACTCGCCCTTTTCCTCAATAAACTTGGTGAGTGTTTCCAGGTTGAGTGTCTTACCGCGGTGCAGCGGTTCATCCGGGTAAGTGAACGGCTCGCTCATCCAGTTGTTCATGCCCAAGTCGAGATCGCTCATCACGAACACCGGAGTCTGGAACGTCTCCGCCACGTCGAATGCCCGCCAGCCGAACTCAAAGCATTCCCCGACGCTTCCAGGAATCAGCACAATATGGTGCGTATCGCCGTGGCTGAGCGTGTACAGGAACAGCAGGTCGCCCTGGCTGGTGCGTGTCGGCAGTCCGGTGCTGGGGCCAATGCGGGTGATGTCCCAGATCACGCAGGGGATTTCCGCAAAATACGCCAGTCCGGTGAATTCGGCCATCAGGCTGATGCCAGGGCCGCTGGTCGAAGTCATCGACCGCGCGCCTGCCCAACCCGCGCCGATGATCGTCCCGATGGCCGCAATTTCGTCCTCTGCCTGGAGGATCGCGACGGTATTCATCCCCGTGTCGGGGTCCTTGCGCAGACCCTGATTCTCGAACATCGCATCCACCAAGCTGGTCGATGGCGTGATCGGGTACCAGGCTACGACCTGCACACCGCCGAACAGCGCCCCAATGCCGCCCGCTTCATTGCCGGTGATGACGATCTTACCCTGGTTCCCACCGGGGATCGGCTCGAACTTGTATGGGTCCTTCTTGACGATGTTCTGCGCCGTCCAGTCGTAAGCCCGCTGGACCATGTCGAAGTTGATCTTCGCCGGTTTTTCTTTGCCGCTGAAGTTTTGCAGCAGTGCCTGCCAGATTATGTCCAGCGGAATGTCGAAAAGCTGGGCACATGCGCCGACATAGACCATGTTAGCGACGCGCTCGCGCAGATCAGGATGAATGCCCGCTTCCTTCGCCATCGGCTCGACCGGAATTTCGTAATAAACGATGTCTTTGCGGCTCTGGGTGTACTTCCACTCTTGGGGGAGGATGCATACCCCGCCTGCCGGAATCTTCTGAATATCTTCCGCCACCGTGTCCAGGTTGAGCGCCACCACGACTTCGCTCACTGCTGGGCGTGCCGTGTAGCCGTCCTTGCTGGCGCGGATGCTGTACCACGTCGGCAGCCCTTTGATGTTCGACGGGAACAGATTTTTGCCGTTGACCGGGATGCCCATCTTGAACAGGGATAGCATCAGCACGTAGTTGGAGGTTTGGCTGCCCGTGCCGTTCCGCGTTGCTGCCATCAGCGTAAAGTCGTTGACGATCATCTTGCTGTTGTAGCGAGTTTCAGGGGAAGTTTGTACATCTAAAACCATAGTCAATCCTTTACGCAGGCTGGCTGCGTGCTGCTCCTTTGCGGTGCTACTCGGTGACTTTTGACTCGACCATTTCCGCCCGGTGCTCCATATCCTGCATGCGCGGCTGGTGATGGAGCAGGCGGGTATGCTTCATGAAGGCATCCTGTGCGGCATCGTAGTCACCAGCACAGATCCCGTCCAGAATGCGTTCATGATAATCCCACACCAGTTTGTGGTAACCGTAGTCCGCGTAGCGGTTCAGTTCCACCGCTTCGTAAGCATCCCAATAGGCTTCCAGCAAACCGGTGACGAAAGGGTTTTCCAGATGTTTGAAGATCGTCAGGTGAAAAGCGCGGTGTTCTTCAAAGGGGATACGAATTCGCGCCGCCGAGAGTTTCCCTCGTGCAGCTTCGATATAGCTGCGCAGTTCGCAGTGATCTTCCGGCGTCAGCAGGGCGCAGGCTTCGTGCCAGAAAGCCATTTCAAGATGTGTCCGCAGCGCGCTGAAATACTCAAAGTAGCGCAAATCCGTCGCCAGCGCGAAGAATAGGCTCAACCGCACTGCCGGGGTGAAGCTGAATTCTTTCAACCGCGTGCCCGTTTTGGACCGCACTTCGACCAGCCCCAGCGCCCGTGCCACCTCAAGCTGCTCGCGGACTTTGCTGACGCTGATGCCCAGATTGTTGGCATCCTGGAGTTCGCTGATCGTTGGCAGCCGGTCACCAGGCTGGTAACCGTTCTTGATGATGTAGTTCAGCAAGTCGGATTCGAACTGGATATCGGCCACACAACCACCGTTCTATTCCTGAGGGTCTCTGATGAGGTATTCATCAGATGAATCGTATCAATCAGGTGAAATCAGTGTAGCATGGTTTGTAGATTGTGTCCATAGTTCGCCTGTGAGCGCTCAGTGAATCCTGCCAATCCAGTCCTGTTGGCTTGCGCTTTGCGGTTGTGTCTTTTTTCGCGTCAGTATCGCGTTGGGCAAGCCGTTTGAATCATGGCGCGCTCACCCCGGCCAACTGCTGCTCGATCTGCTGCCGGATGCGCTCGAAGTCGCCCGGACTCTCCACGAAGTCCATTTCGTCGATGTTGATCCGCAGCACATCGCAGGCTGTCCAGCGGTCGATCCAGCGGTCATACAGCCGGTTAAGCCGTTCCAGGTAATCCGGCGCGATGTTCCGCTCGTATTCCCGCCCGCGCTTGCGGATGTGGTTCATCAGCGTATCTACGCTGCTCTGAAGGTAGATCAGCAGATCGGGCGGAGGCAGGAAGGCGCTGATCGCTTCGTAGAGCCGCCGGTAGGCGTCGTAATCCCGGTCGGACATGTGGCCCTGTTCGTAGAGATTCCGGGCGAAAATTTCCGCATCCTCGTAGACAGTGCGATCCTGGACGGCGCTCCCCGGATGCTGAAGCAGCAGATTGTGGTGCTCCAGCCGCTTGCCCAGGAAGAACACCTGCGAGTGGAAGCTCCACCGCCGCATATCGTGGTAGAAATCGGCCAGATACGGGTTTTCCGCATTGGCTTCGTAGAACGGTTCCCAGCCGAACGAGTCGCTCAACATAGCCGTCAGTGTGCTTTTGCCCGCGCCGATGTTCCCGGCGATGGCGATGAATGTTTTGGGCGCAGTTTCGATCATCTTGAAGAAGGATTTCCAGAAGTTGGGTCGTGAAATTCTAGTCACTATATAATAGCATGGAACGGATTTTCCAACCCCCAAAAACAGGGATTGCCATGACGCCCAAATACCATCTCGACACCCTCGTCATCCACGCCGGCCAAGAGCCTGATCCTTCTACCGGCGCGATCATGACCCCCATTTACCAGACTTCAACCTATGTCCAGTCTGCTCCCGCCGAACACAAAGGCTACGAGTACAGCCGCACCGATAATCCCACCCGCACCGCCTTGCAGGAATGCGTCGCCGCCATCGAAAACGCCCGTTATGCCCTGGCCTTTGCCAGCGGCCTGGCGTCGATTGACTGCGTGATGCGCCTGTTCAACCCCGGCGATCACATCATCGTCGGCAACGATGTCTACGGCGGAACCTACCGCCTGTTCGAGCGCGTGCTGGCGCGGTACGGCCTGCGTTTCACCTGGGTTGATCTCTCCGATGTCGCCGCAGTCCAGGCGGCCGTCACCCCCCAGACCCGCTTGATCTGGCTCGAAACGCCGACCAACCCGCTGCTGGCGCTGGCCGATATCCGGGCCATCGCCGATGCTGCCCCGGAGCGCATCCTCGTCGCTGTGGACAACACCTTTGCCAGCCCCGCCTTGCAGCAGCCGCTCACCTTCGGCGCCGATATCGTCATGCACAGCAGCACCAAGTATCTCGGTGGCCACAGTGACGCCGTCGGTGGTGTCCTGGCGATGAACGATGAAGCCATCTACACCGAGTTGAAGTTTCACCAAAACGCCGTCGGTGCAGTTCCCGGCCCCATGGACTGCTTCCTGATCCTGCGCGGCATCAAGACCCTGACGCTGCGCATGGAGCGCCACTGCGCCAGCGCCCTTCAAATTGCTCGCTTCTTGGAAGATCATCCTGCCGTTGAAAAAGTCCTCTATCCCGGCCTGGAAAGCCACCCGCAGCACGAACTGGCGAAGCGCCAGATGAAAGGCTTCGGCGGCATGATTAGCATCATCCTCAGCAGCCCGGAGGCCGCCCGCCGCATGGTCAGCCGCACCAAACTCTTTGCTCTGGCCGAAAGCCTTGGCGGAGTCGAAAGCCTCATCGAACACCCCTACAGCATGACACACGCCAGTACCGCCGCTTCGCCGATTGCTGTGCCGCCTGCCTTGGTGCGCCTCAGCGTCGGCATCGAACATGTAGATGACCTGATGCATGATCTGCGCCAGGCGCTAGAAGCCTAGTGCGCCAGCAGCGAGAGGAGACATCATGCCGCAGCCCGAACGCAAATCGCGTCCAGATTGGTTGGGAACCGACGGCGAAATCCGTCATGCTGAGCCTGATGTGAATCGGACAGGCGTCCTCGACGATCTCCGTGTCAAAAAAGGCGCTGCCGCTTCATTCCGTCCTCGTTTCCCTGAACTGCACTTCAGCACCGCCTTGTTCATCGACGGCGCGGTGCGAGCGCTGGAGGATCAGGCAGCGCAGGCCCGCCGTATCCAGCCGGACGGCTTGGTGATCGACTGCCAGACTTACCGCCAAGACCCCGACCGTGCCCGCTTCCGGCTCAGCGGCAGCCGTGGCGTTCGCCGGACTGCCGAATTGATCGGTACCATGCAGCGCTGGGAGGGGGATCGTACCCGCATCGATGGGGATTTCAAGCTTTACCCAGTAGCGGAGCCAAAGCAGCGGAACACGGCCAATGCCTTTACTGCGGTCTTCACGCTGGTGCTGATATTTGTGGGAGTGCTTGTTCAGTTGATCTCAGGTGCGTTCCCCGGCGAACTGATGATAGCCTTGTTTATCATCGTCATCATTGGCAGTATCATCGCCAGCTACACCGAGCGCGCCAATCAGGAAAAGCGCCGCCTCAAGCAGGCCATCAACGCCCAGGAGTCCCATGACCTCAACCTGCTGGTCGATATCCTCGTCGCGGCCTACCGCAGCCACGATGTGCAGTGGATCAAGCCGCCGCAGTGAGGCCTGAACTCACTGCTTCTTCATCACGCTGCGCCACAAGTCCCGTCGTTCACCTGCGCTGAGTTCGAGGGATTGCCCCGGTTGCAATCCCTCCAGCGTAATAGGGCCAATTGCCCAGCGCACCAACCGCAGCGTCGGATGCCCCACTGCCGCCGTCATTCGCCGCACTTGGCGGTTGCGCCCTTCCGTCAGCGTGAGTTTGATCCAGCAGTCCGGGACACTTTTGCGGAACCGGATTGGCGGATCGCGCGGGGGTAAGTCCGGCGCGGCGGCCAGCCGTTCGACCTGCGCCGGCAGCGTTAGTCCGTCGCTCAGCATGACCCCTTGCCGCAGTTGGTCTAGCGCCGCCTCATCCGGGATGCGCTCCACCTGGACGAGATAAGTGCGTGGATGCCCGAAGCGTGGCTCGGTCAGCCGCGTCTTCAACCGCGCGTCATCCGTCAGGAGGAGCAGGCCTTCGCTGTCCAAGTCAAGCCGTCCCGCCGCGTACACACCAGGTACGCGGATATAGTCCGTCAGGGTAGGGCGGCCTGCCCGGTCGGTAAACTGGGTCAGCACTCCATACGGCTTCCAAAAACGGATCACCCGGCTGGTTTTCACATCGATCAGCGCCGCGCCAGATAATCCAGCAGGTCGATCTGCGTGATGATCCCGATCACCTTACGGTCATCGCTGCCCGGCGTCCGTTCAACCACCAGTGCCAGCTTTTCCGTCGTGAACAGGCTCATCAGTACTTCCGCTGGCATGTCTGGCGTCACCGTCGGCACATGCTCATGGATCACCCCAGCGTCCTCGATGGCCGTCTGTGAGGCTTCCATCCCCGGTGACCGCAGCAGGTAGTTCAGCAGGTTCACCTCGGTGACGATTCCCACCAGTTGCTCCCGCTCGCCGATGACCGGTAGTTGACTCACGTCGGCAGCTTTCAGCTTGTCGATCACCGCGGTCACCGAGTCGCCGCTTCGGGCGCAGACCATCTCTTGCTGTGGCTTGCGGCTCAGGATCGCTGAGACCGGGGTGTCCACCCAATCGCTTTCCAGGAAGCGGTTTTCGCGCATCCAGTTGTCGTCGAAAACCTTGCTCAAGTAGCGCGACCCGCTGTCCGGCAGCAGCACCACCACCAGTTTATCCGGTCCCAAGCTCCGCTCGGAGGCATAGCGCAGCGCTCCGGCCACCGCTGCCCCGCACGATCCGCCAACGAACATGCCTTCTTCCCGCACCAGCCGCCGCGTCATCAGCAGCGACTCTTTGTCGTTCACTTTCACGATGTCGTCGATATAGCTGAAGTCGTACACCGACGGGATGAAATCTTCGCCGATGCCCTCCACTTTGTAAGAATGCGCTTCGGTCATTCGCCCGCTGTAGAAGTAGTCGTGCAGAATCGACCCAATCGGATCAACGCCCACGATCTGAACCTTCGGGTTCATCTCTTTGAGGAACTTGCCCACCCCCGTGATCGTCCCGCCCGTGCCCATTCCTGCCACAAACACATCGATTTGCCCAGCGGTCTGCCGCCAGATTTCCGGCCCCGTCGTCTCGTAATGAGTCTGCGGATTCACCGGGTTGTGATATTGGTTGGCGAGGATGCTGTTCGGCGTCTCGGCCACGATCTGCTTGGCGACGCTGTAGTAGCTGCGCGGGTCCTCCGGCTCGACGTTTGTCGGAGTCACCACCACCCGCGCACCGTAGGCCCGCAGAACGCGGATTTTCTCTTCCGACATTTTGTCCGGCATCACGAACACGCACTTGTAGCCCTTGATCGCAGCGGCGATAGCCAGCCCCACACCCGTATTCCCACTCGTCGATTCGACGATGGTTCCGCCTGGCTTGAGCCGCCCATCTCGTTCTGCATCCTCAATAATCGTGATGCCGATCCGATCCTTCACCGATCCACCGGGGTTAAAGTACTCAACTTTGGCGACCATCTGGGCGCGCACCCCTCGTGCCACCCGGTTCAGCCGTACCAGCGGCGTGTTTCCCATCGCCCCCAGAATGTTGTCGTAAATCTGCGGCTCAGCAGGCAGTTCGTCCCGCTTATGCTCTGCCCGTGCGTCCAGCACCATAGCCTTTTGCCCTTCTGTTTCGTTGCTCATTACTCTTCATTGTACAGCACGTCTCGCCGGTTCACCGGTGCTGACTGCCCCCGCCCTTCATGCCCAACCTCTAACCCCTGAGTTTCCGCAGCCGCTCTCCGGCTGTTCGCAGGGTTGCCTCATCCTTGCAGAACGCGAACCGTACCCGCTTGCCCGAAAGCGAGCGGTGCACGTCGCTGTAAAACGGCGAAGGCGGGATGCACGCCACGCCAATATCAGTGATCAGGTACTTGGTGAACTCAATGTCATCGCCAGGAAACACCTCGGAGAAATCTCCCAGGACGAAATACGTTCCCTCCGGCGCGCTCGCTTTGATCCCCGCCTGCCACAGCCCATCCATCAAAATGTCGCGCCGTGTGGTGTACATCGCCTGAAGTTCCTCGAAGTACGTCCCCGGCAGGCTCAGCGCATACGCTGCCGCGATCTGCGACGGGTGGTGTACTGCGAACGTCACGAACTGGTGCGCTCGCATCACTCCGGCGATCAGGTCAGGCGGGCCGTACACCCAGCCCACTTTCCAGCCCGTCACGCTGAAGCTCTTGCCCAAGCTGCTCACCGTCACTGTCCGCTCGGCCATGCCTGGCAGTGCCGCGATAGGGATGTGCCGCGCCGGTTCAAACACCAGATGCTCGTACACCTCGTCGGAGATCACGATCACATCGTGTTCCTGGCACAGATCCGCCACCATCTGCATCTCGGCAGGGGTGAATACCCGCCCAGTCGGGTTGTGCGGCGAATTCCACAGGATCGCCCGCGTCTTCGGAGTGAACGCCCGCTGTAGCTCGTCCGGGTCAAATGTCCAATCCGGCGCGTGCAGCGGCACGAACACCGGCGTTGCCCCCGCCATAACCAGATTGGGCACGTAGCTGTCGAAGTATGGCTCGATGACAATCACCTCGTCACCTGGATCGACCAGTCCCAGGATGCACGAGAACACCGCTTCGGTTGCCCCCGCTGTAGCGATCACGCCTCGGTCAGGATCAATGCTCAGGCCGTAAAAGCGGTCGGCGTGCGCCGCAATGCTCTGCCGGAAATCCGGCGCGCCGTTGCCTGGCGGGTATTGGTTGTACTGGCCGGCTTGCAGCGCTTTGACCGCTGCCCCGATGATGTCATCCGGCCCGTCGAAATCGGGCCGCCCCTGGCCGAGGTTGATCGCCCCATGTTGGGCAGCCAGGATGTTGATCTCGCTGAAGATCGTCGTCCCGAATGACGTAACCCGCTTGGCAAATGCCCCCATTCTCTTCGACTCCCTCTGCTGTTCCCTATAAACCCCTGACCACCAGACTCAACCTCTAATCCTCAGCCGTGCCTGCGTTGCTAGTTTGTCTACGCGCTCGTTGAATGCGTTTCCCGCGTGTCCCTTCACCCATACCCAGTTGATCTCGTGCCGTTGGGCTGCCGCGTGCAGCCGTTCCCAGAGGTCTTGGTTCTGCACCGGCTTTTTGTCAGCAGTCTTCCAACCGTTCCGCATCCATTTTGGCAGCCACTCGGTGATTCCTCGGCGGAGATATTCGCTGTCAGTGTGGAACTCTACCCGGCATGGGCGTTTCAGCGCCTCCAGCGCCTGGATCGCTGCCATCAGTTCCATCCGGTTGTTGGTCGTGGAGCGTTCCCCACCGCTGATTTCTCGGCGGTGTTCGCCGTAGATCAGCAGCGCTGCCCAGCCACCTGGCCCGCCGGGGTTGGGATTCGCGCCGCCGTCGCTGTAGATGATGACCGATGTGTCGTCCATAGGGACGGAATTATCGCCCAAACCGACCTCCATGACAATCCGCGTCACAGACCATCGCTGATTCCTTCAACCCCTCATCCCTGGCGGGAAATTGCCAACCCAGTACAGTGAATGGTGCAAGCATTCATCATACACCAAATGTTTTTCCAAAATGTCACCCTAAACGCCCCATTTTGTGCTATCGTAGTAGGGACGCCATTTTTGGCGTCCGGTTAGACTCCCAGTGAGCACAGCAGGTGTTCGGGAGAAGGACTGGGGATGAGGCCTCCCCAGCAAGCACAGCGAGTGTTCAGGAGAGGGCTGACCCCGCGCATCTTGACAGAGGAATGTTCTCCAGAGTCACCGGAGGAGGACGATATAATTCTCACATCCGCATTCTCATTCTTATCACTTTTCGCATCGATTACTGCATTTTTCCAACTATAAACTATCAACCGCAAAATTTCGCCATATCTGGCACTGACGGCACTGACGCCATTTCCGCCGCAAAACTGGGATATCCTCCCGTAGCGGCGGTGCTCAACAAGCTGTCAGCAGCAGCAAAAAAGGCGGGCCACTCGGCCCGCCTCACTGCCATTGCTTTCCCCTCTTCGAGCGAGCGTTTGGGAGGGGAAGGCCTTCAAGGTTACTGCTTTAGGAAATTCCGCAGGACCGTGTGCAGGATGCCTCCATTGCGGTAATACTCCAGTTCCACCGGCGTGTTGATCCGCGCCGTGACTTGGAACCGCTTCACTGAGCCGTCCTCGCCGACGGCCTCGACCGTCAGTTCGGCGCCCGGCTGGAGCTGGTCGTCCAGCCCGACGATGTTGTAGGTCTCGCGCCCGTTCAAGCCGAGCGTGTCCCAACCTTCGCCCGCCTTGAACTGGAGCGGCAGCACCCCCATCATCACCAGGTTGCTCCGGTGAATCCGCTCGAAGCTCTTGGCGATCACGGCCTTCACGCCCAACAGGTATGTTCCCTTGGCCGCCCAGTCGCGGCTGGAACCCATCCCGTAATCGATGCCGGCCAGGATCACCAGCGGCGTCCCGTCTGCGATGTACTTCATCGCGGCATCGTAGATGCCCATCTGCTCTCCGGTGGGGAAGTAGATCGTGTAGCCACCTTCGACCCCGTTCAGCAGATTGTTCCGCAGCCGGATGTTGGCGAACGTTCCCCGCATCATGACCTCGTGGTTCCCGCGCCGCGTCCCGTAGGTGTTGAAATCCGCCTTCTGCACGCCGTGTTCCAACAGGTAGCGCCCTGCCGGGCTGTTGATAGCAATGTCCCCCGCCGGAGAGATGTGGTCGGTCGTGATCGAGTCCCCGAACAACCCCAGCACCCGCGCCCCCTTCACTGGCTGGATCGGCTGTGGTTCTGGCGAAAGTTCCACGAAAAACGGCGGTTCCTGGATGTAGGTGCTGCTCGCATCCCATCCGTAAACATCCCCGCCGCTGGCCGGGATTGCGTTCCAGGTTGGATTGCCCGTATAGACGTTGCCGTACTGCTGCTTGAACAGTTCCGCGGTTACCGTTTCCTGGATGATCGCGTTGATCTCGTCCTGGCTCGGCCAGATATCCTTCAGATACACCGGGTCGCCGTCCCGGTCATGCCCAATCGGGTCGTTCATCAGGTCGATATCGACTGTTCCGGCCAGCGCATAGGCCACTACCAGCGGCGGTGAGGCCAGGTAGTTCGCCTTCACAAACGGGTTGATGCGCCCCTCGAAGTTGCGGTTCCCGCTCAGCACCGCCGAAGCCACCAGGTTCGCTTCCTTGATCGCGTTGGCGACCTTTTCCGGCAGCGGCCCGCTGTTCCCGATGCAGGTCGTGCAGCCGTAGCCCACGGTATAGAAACCCAGCGCTTGCAGGTATGGGGTCAGCCCGGCCTTATCCAAGTATTCCGTCACCACTCGTGAACCCGGCGCGAGGCTGGTCTTTACGTAAGGCTTGACGTCCAGTCCGCGTTCTACCGCTTTTTTGGCGAGCAGCCCTGCGCCGATCATCACCGATGGGTTGCTGGTGTTGGTACAGCTTGTAATAGCCGCAATCACCACTACTCCGTGGCCAATCTCGGTGCGGGTTCCGTTGCTCCCGATGACAGCAGTTTTTTCGAGCGCTTCCTGTTCCAGCGCGAAGCCGCGCTTGTCCACCGGAGCCGTCAAGCTGGCCTTGAAGGTGGCTTTCATGTCCCGCAGCAGGACTCGATCCTGTGGGCGTTTCGGCCCGGCCATGCTCGGCTCGACTGTGCTCAGGTCGAGCTCCAGCACGTCGGTGAATTCGGGATCAGGCGTCTGGTCGGTACGGAACAGCCCTTGTTCCTTTGAGTAAGCTTCCACCAGTTCGACAAGCGACTCCTCGCGCCCCGTGCGCCGCAGATAGTTCAGTGTCTCGTCATCGACCGGGAAGAACCCCATCGTCGCGCCGTACTCCGGAGCCATGTTGGCGATGGTCGCCCGGTCAGCCAGTGACAGGCCGCTCAGCCCCGTCCCGTAGAATTCGACGAACTTATCGACCACACCCTTCTTGCGGAGCATCTGCGTCACCACCAGCACCAGATCAGTGGCGGTTGCCCCCTCGCGGAGCTGGCCGGTCAGCTTGAAGCCGATCACTTCCGGCATCAGCATGTAGATCGGCTGGCTGAGCATCGCGGCTTCGGCCTCGATCCCGCCTACGCCCCAGCCCAGCACGCCCAGGCCGTTAATCATCGTCGTATGGCTGTCTGTCCCCACTAGCGAATCCGGCAGAGCGACCGCTTTGCCATCCCCGTCGGTGTACACCTGCACGACCTTTGCCAGGTATTCCAAGTTCACCTGGTGCACGATGCCCGTCGCCGGAGGAACGACTTTGAAGTTGTTGAAGGCCTTCTGCCCCCAGTGCAGGAACTCATAGCGTTCGCGGTTTCGCTCGAATTCCAGGTTGGCATTCAGCAGGATCGCGTTAGTCGAGCCGAAGCGATCGACCTGCACCGAGTGGTCAATGACCAGATCGACCGGAATGGTCGGGTTGATCTTGCTCGGCGCTCCGCCCATCCGCACCATTGCGCTCCGCAGCGCCGCTAAATCAACCACGCAGGCGACGCCGGTGAAGTCCTGCAAAATCACCCGCGCCGGCTTGAACGGGATCTCTACCGCCTGCGGTGCTTTAGCGTTCCAGTTGGCAATGTTGCGGACGGCCTCCTCCGTTACCTGGAAGTTGTCCAAATTGCGGAGCGCGTTCTCCAGCAGAATCTTGATGCTGAACGGAAGCCGGTCGATGTGACCGACGCCCTGCTGCGCCAGCTTGCTCAGCCGGTAAATGCTGGTTTCCCCTGCGCGGGTTTTGAGCGTGCCCCGCGTGCCGAACAGATCGTGTGTCGTGCCCATACTCCCATCCTCTTCCTGGTTCGCGAATCCAGATGCAATGCCAGCCAGAAGCTTCTGGCTGTATCACACCTCAGATGATGACCGGATGCATATCGAACGGTTGGCGAAAGAATAGTTGCCCATTCTACTCGAAAATTGTCGGCCTTGTCAGGACGAGGTTTGCCCGCCTTGCGGCTGAGGTGAGCCAATCATGAGCAGACGGTTGCGCTTTGCGCCGCGCGTTGTAAACTTTGCCGGTGATGGTTTGAAGGCAGTGTTTTAAGGAAAGGGTTCATCAACATGGGTCGTACACGCACGCTGGAACGCCGCAAAGAGCGTGAACAGCAGCGCAAACGCCAGCGTCAGACTACTATCCTCGTCGGTATTGTCGTGGTTGCGGTGGTCTTGGTCGGGCTGCTCCTGGTGATCAATCAGCCTGCCGAAGCGCCGATCCCGGATTATACGGCGACTCGCTATGAGGGTATCGCTCAAAGTAAGAACGCGCAGGGTTTCCCCGTCCTTGGCAGCGATGCGGCTCCCGTCAAGGTTGAGGAATATTCCAGCTTTGACTGTACCGCATGTGCCACTTTCCACTCATCAACTTTCCCGGCCATCCTTGAACGGGTTCGCAGCGGCCAGGTGCAGTTCACCCTCATTGCAGTCTATGGAACCGGCAGCATCACCAACGGTCAGGGCGCGGCCCGCGCAGCCATCTGCGCAGGCGAGCAGGGTAAGTTCTGGCAAATGCAGGACGCGCTGTTCGATTGGCAGGGTGTTTACGGTAACCAGGCTTTTGCCCAGAATCGTTTGGCTTCTGGCGCGAGCAATCTGGGACTAGATCGTGGAGCTTGGGATCAGTGTATGGCGAGCGCGCTGCCGAACACCGTCATCGATGCGGCTCGTCAGTCCTTCCAGCTTCAAAATGTCATCGGGACGCCCTCGGTCTTCGTCAATGGTTCGCTGGTGCAGCAGGCGACCACGGAGGCGGTCTTGGCGGCTATCGACCAGGCTTTCGCCCAGTCCGGCGGAGTCGCTGCTCCCACTGTGGTCACCACGCCGGAAGCGACTGCCGCTCCTGCTGCTGAAGCTACGACCGAAGCGGCTGCCCCCGCTGAAGCCACTCCCGAGGCCACCCCCAGCTAGAGCGTATCCTAGAGCGTATCAGTGCTCTCCCAAAATCAAATCGGGACACAAGCACGTGTCCCGGTTCTTCTTTGCCTGATGCGGTCAACAGCTTATTCCTCGCGCCTTACCACGATCGGCCCCAGCCGTCGCCCCCCAATCAGGTGCATATGCAGGTGATACACCTCTTGGCCGGAATCTGGCCCGTTGTTGATGAGCAGACGGTAGCCGCTCTGTGCGATTCCCTGCTGCTCGGCCACCTTCCGCGCCACGGTGAACATGTGCCCCAGGATAGCCTCGTGTTCCGGTTCGACGCTGTTGGCATTCGGGATTTCAATGTTAGGGACGATCAGGATATGTACCGGAGCCACCGGATGGATGTCCTTGAAGGCCGTGACCTGTTCGTCCTGATAGACGATGGTCGCGGGGAGTTCGCCTCGGATGATCTTGGTGAATAGAGTTGCCATACTTGTTTTGATCTCGCCCTACATCGCCAGTCCGCCGTCCACTACCAGCACATGCCCAGTGATGTACGAGGCCTCGTCTGAAGCCAGGAAAGCTGTTGCCAGTGCCACATCTTCGACTGTTCCCCAGCGTCCCAGCGGAATGTTCTTGTTGAGCTGCTCGGTGATCTCGGCGGGCAGGTCTTTGGTCAGATCGGTCAGCACGAAGCCCGGTGCAACCGCATTTACCGTGATCCCGCGTGAAGCGACTTCGCGGGCCAGCGCCTTCGTGAAGCCGATGATGCCGGCCTTGCTGGCGCTGTAGTTGGTCTGCCCGGCGTTGCCCATCACTCCACTGATGCTTGAGACATTCACGATGCGCCCGTAGCGCTTCCGCATCATCGTGCGGACGGCCGCTTTGGAACACAGCCATGTGCTGCGCAGGTTGGTCTGAATGACCGTATCGAAGTCCTCAGCCTTCATCATCATGATGACGTTGTCGCGCGTCGTCCCAGCATTGTTGACCAGGATGTCCAGCTTGCCGTAGGTATCCACTGCTGCCTTGATGAGGTCATTCGCGCCTTCTTCCGTGCTAACATCAGCTTTGAAGGCCGTTGCCTGCGAACCGCCCGCCTGGATCATCTGCACGACCTCATTGGCAGCGTCCGGGCTGGCGTTGTAGTTGACGATAACCGTTGCGCCGCGTTTACCCAATTCGAGGGCAATTGCCCGTCCGATTCCCCGGCTGGCTCCCGTCACAACGGCGACTCGCTCGCTGAATGCACCCATGCTGTTCCCCTTTGGTTGAGGCTTGAAAGAAAGATAACTATAGCGTCTTCAGGACTGCTCGACCATGCTACGAACCGCCGAACCATCCCAGTAACAGAATGCTGCCCCGCAGCGATCCCGTCAGGTTGACCGCCCCGGTTCCATTCGGATTGGCGACGTAGATGTCTACGCGACCGTCGATCTGTGGATTGACCCCAGTGAATGCCAGCCATTGGCCGTTCGGTGAATAGGTTGGGTCGCACATGCTCGGCGGTGGCGACCCGCGCGTGATGAAATTCATCTCTCGGTTGAGCACCCGCGCCCCATACGGGCACTGTCCGTTCACCCCGCCAATAGCGATCCGCGAACCATCGACTGCCCAGGCGGCCCGCATCCCAAAGCGTGCAAACGTCAGTTCGGATGTGCGCCCGATCAGCGTGCCGTCGATCCGCGCAGCGATGATTTCGGTCGTGCTGGTTCCTGCGCTTTGATACACCACTGCTGTGCCGTCCGGCGACCATGAGTCCGACAGTCGAATCGGGCTGTCACTGCCATCAGCCAGCTTGACCTCGCGGCTTTGCATGGTCGTAGTGCTGGCGATGAACAACCGCCGTTCAGGATCACCCAGCGCTGGATCGCCGCTGCTGAAGACGATCTGCGACTCGTTCAGCCAGCGTGGCGGCTCCGTGATCCACACATCCGATAGCTGGCGTATTTCGCCGCTGGTCAGATCCAGCAGGTAGAGATTGCCGCCAGTGGGCGGCGCAGTAGTCAGCGCATCACATGCTTCCGCGTCTCCCGGAATCCAGCTTGGGCATACCGCCCGATCCGAAACGAACGACAGATAGCGTCCATCTGGTGACCATGCCGGCCAGAAATCATACGACCCGGCACGGGTGATATTCTGGAGGTTCGAGCCATCCGTGCCGATAGTGAAAATGTCGATGTCGTAGCCCGTTGCCAGGGCAATCGCCAGCCGTTGCCCATCGGGTGACCAAGCGGGCTTGTTCACGAATCCCCGCTGCACCAGTGACGTGACTGGCAGGATACGCCCGCTGATCCGGTTGTTGAGGTCGAGGACGTACAGCCCAGTGCGCTGGTTTTCCGGGTCCTGCAAGAAGTACGCCAGTGCTCGTCCATTGCGCGAAATGAAGATCTGGTTGCCCGTGGTCGAAGGAAGCTGCAAGACCGCGACTCGTCCGGCGGAATTGGTCGGCGGGACGAAGTACAGCGTTTGCAGCCCGGTGGCAGGCTGTGGCGTGCGCCGGTCGCCGATCCCATCGCGGTCGTTTTGGTTGACGAAGGCAATCAGCGGCGTCTGGAGCGATTGAACGATGTTGCCTTCAACAGTGATGCGCTGCCAGTTGTCGAACACGAATCCCACGGTGGGCTGTGGCGTAATCGATGGGGTGGGGGTGATAGTTGGCGTACTGGTCGCTGTGGATGTCGCTGTCGGCGATGGTGTAACGGTCGGTGTGGGCGTGGGTGGCACAGGGGTTGGCGTGGCCGTTGAAGTGGGCGAGGCGGTAATCGTCGGTGTGGCTGTTGGCGTTGGGGTTGGGGCCGCCAGTGCCTGACAAGCTGCTGTAGAGATCAGCAGTACAATCAGAATCGAAATGCGTTTCATCGGTCTACCGTAGCACTCAATCAACAACAGTTCGGCGTGCAAGAATACCACGGACGTCCATCACAAACGATAGCTCCAGACCGGTGATTGCCATACGCCGTGCTTTACCCTGTCACCTCGATGCGCACCGCATACGAAACCTGCCGCCCGTCGGTGTAAGTGATGAGCAGGGTGTAGGTCTTGCTGCTCGTCGGGCAAACCTCCTGGCTGCCGCTGTTGGCAGCAGGTTGTCCTTCAAAGAATATTCGCTGTGTATTGTTCGCATCCCAGCGAATGGTTGTACATTCCCCGCTGCGGATGCTGCTCTGGTCGGCGCGGAGGTTCGGGTCAGCGCTGGCGCTGGTGGGTTGGAGCGTAAATGTTGGTGTGGCTGAAACCAGCGTTGGAATCGGTGGCGGAGCTGTTACTGGGCGTTCCAAAAGCGGTAGTGGGGACTGCTGCGCGGCCTGCAAATCATACGGTTCCGGTTCGGAAGGCTCGCTCACTGCTTCCAGACCTGTCGCCCCGCCCAACGCGATCCGTACCTGTGCGCCCGGTTCGACCCGTCGCGTCACATCATTGGCGGTCACTTCGGCCTCGCCTTCAATCGTGGCGATCCGCATCTCCTGGTTTTGCGCTGCGGTCATACGTACCGTCGAGCCAAGCGCAATATCTACGCCGTTGATCGTCAGAGTAGCCCGCATCCCCTCCGGCGATTGAACGAGCAGGGCAGCAGCGGGAGCATTAGCGCAGCTTGTTGAGGCTACATCCGTCTTCAATACCACGGCGTTCATCTGCGGGGTGACATTGTCCAGCGTCGCTCCGCCGTACAGTAGGAATGTGACATTTTGTCCTGGCAGTGTGTCTGGCAGATCAGCCTGTACTTTCAGGAAGGCAATTCCCCAGACCTGCTGCTCCACGTCGAGCGGGGCGGTGGTCAAGCTCCGAATCGCGCTCAGATCGGCCACATCACCGGCGCTGTTGAAAGTCGCCCCGGAGCCTTCAGCAAGCTCTGCATCGACCAGTGTGCTTCCGTAACAGGCTTGATTGCGCCCCAGGCTCTTACAGAACGAGTCCGCCCGTTCCAGTGCCGCAGCCACCAGCCCATCGCAGCTCATCGGGCTGGGTTGGATTTCCACAACCGCACTCGGTTCTGCAGAGGGCATCGGTGTGGAAACCGCTGGTCCGCACGCAGCCAGCATGACAGCGATGAGAATTCCCGTCACAGCAAACAGCCGCTTTGCAGGAAGGAGTCTCATACTTTTACAGTGCCTCCGGGACGGGCTGTGCCGTCTCTTGATTGAGGACGTAATAACTCCCGCGCTTCTGCCCCATCTTCCTCAGAATGTTCTTGGTCACCAGATCGGCCAAATCGCGCCGGATTGTCTCCGGGTGGACATCCGGGCAGAGCGCTTGGAGATCGCTGTTGGTGATGCGCAGCGGCCCACCATCCTTGTGCAGGAAAATGAGCGCCGCTTCCTGTCGTGGGTTGATCTCGTGGCCTTGATACTGCCCATTGAAGCGGATTTCACGCGGCGCGGCGGCCTCGTCTGGCATCACGCTGATTAGTCCGTTATGGAGGACGACCTGGAAGCCGCCATCTGTTTCCTGGAACTGGGGTGCGCGCAGTTTTTGCTGATGCATCAGGTCAATGACCCGATCCACCCCATACCCCAACCGCTCAATGAAACCCATATCGGCCAGCACTTGGACGATGGCTGGGTTGCGGGAGAAGCGTTCATCTTTGATATTGTCGATGGTAACCGGGCCGGGCAGCCGGCCGGGGCTGGTCACTTCCATCCGGTTGCTGAAGATGTACAGCCGAATCCCATCACCGCTGATCCGGTAATCCCGGTGTGCCACGGCGTTGACGACCAGTTCGCGGGCGGCCTCCATCGGATACTCGAAGTTCTCGTCCCGCACCATGGTCGAGCCGAGCTGCACACCTTTCCGCAGGTGGTCGATCAGGAACATCTCTGCCCGGCGGATTTGATCCGGTAGCGTTCCAGTGATGTCCTGGCGGCTGAAGCGGTCGCTCATCGTTTCCCCCGCAAAGCGTACCGCCGTGATGTCTGCTCCACGGATGAACCGCTGCGGATCGCGTCCGAACAGCAGAATGCCGGCGTTCGTCGGCCGCAGGACGCCGCCTTCATCCACCAGACACCCGCGCTTGATGAGTAGCTGCTCTGCCGTTGTTTCGCCCATCCCGCTCAGGCTGGCGGCATAGGCCCGTGCGCGGTCCCAATCCAAATCGGCCAGCCCCGCGCCTCGCGCCGCTTCCATTTCGAAACTCACTTCGCCCCGCCCTATGATGAGCCGGCGCAGTTCATCCGACCGCATCAGAGCGTTCTCCGACCCCTTGCGGTGCAAATACCGTCCTTCCAGCGCATATACATGGGGCATCCCTGCCGGGATGGACATCATCACCAGCGGTTTGCCGTTTAACCGGATCACTTGCGGCAGCGGGATGATGAGCGGCGGATCAATCGACAGCGCAGCCTGGAGCGCCGTATCCACCGCTTCGCTGGCATTTCGCACCCCCAGGACAGTCCCAGTCGGTCCGGTCACGCCAAGCAAAATCACACCGCCCTGGCTGTTCGCCATCGCGGTCATGGTCTCGGCGACGGGCTGCGGCTGTGGTTGCTCGCCAAACCAATCCAGCCGTGCGCTCCGCCCTCCCTTGATGAGCTGCCATATATCATCAATCGAAGTGTTCATGATCCGGTCTTCTTCTTGTTGTGCCTCTTCGTTTCAGGCTTGTTCTCCTGATCTTCTTTCTCGTCGCGTTCTTCTTCCCGTCGCTGGATGTCTCGCTGGCGTTCTGGCGGCGGGGGCAGAAGTACCTGGTCGATCACCTGCTGCATGTCGTCCACAAAGTGAATGTTTAGATCGTCCAGCGCCTCTTGCGGAACATCCACCAGGTCTTTCTTGTTTTCTGAAGGCAGGATTACCTCTCGGATACCTGCCCGTCGGGCGGCCAGCACCTTCTCTTTAACTCCACCGACCGCCAGCACTTTCCCCCGCAGCGTGATTTCACCCGTCATCGCGAATGCGCTGCGAACCTTCCGCTCGGTGAAAGCCGAGATAATCGCCGTTGCCAATGTAATACCCGCCGATGGTCCCTCTTTCGGAACAGCCCCTTCAGGCAGGTGGATATGGACATCATAGTTCTCGAAGTCATCGCTGGGCACATCGAAGTCGCCTGCCCTCGACCGCATATAACTCAGTGCCGCCTGCGCCGATTCCTGCATCACGTCACCAAGCTGCCCGGTCATCAACAAGCTGCCTTTTCCAGGCAGTACCGAAACCTCAATGAGCGCAATATCGCCCCCGTCATACGTCCAGACCAGCCCGGTCGCCAGTCCAACCGTATCTTGCTTATGAACGCGGCGGTTGGTGTACAGTGGTGGCCCAAGGAAGTCGAGCAGCTTGCGGGAACCAATCCGTTTGGGATACGGCTTTCCCTCCGCCACCAACCGCGCGATTTTGCGGCACACATTGGCGATCTCACGGTCAAGGTTGCGGACGCCGCCCTCATAGGTGTATTCGCGGATGATCGTTTGTAGTGCGCTTGGCTCGAATCGGATGCCTGAGCGGCTCAATCCGTGTGCCTCAAGTTGATTTGGGATCAAAAAGCGCCGGCTGATCGCGATCTTTTCCTCTTCCGTATAGCCGGTGAATTCGATGATCTCCAGCCGGTCGATCAGTGCTGCTGGGATCGGATCGAGATCGTTCCCCGTGGTGATGAACAACACCTGCGAGAGATCGTAGGGTACTTCCAGATAATGATCCGAAAAAGCATAATTCTGTTCAGGGTCAAGGACTTCGAGCAGTGCTGCTGCCGGGTCCCCCCGGAAATCCATACCCAGCTTGTCGATTTCGTCCAGAACGAACACCGGATTGGTGGTTCCCGCTCGCCGCATTGTCTGGATGATCCGCCCCGGCATTGCCCCGATGTACGTCCGCCGGTGTCCGCGAATCTCCGCCTCATCCCGCACCCCGCCCAGGCTCACCCGCACGAACTCCCGTCCCAGCGCCCGCGCGATGCTCTTGCTGAGCGAGGTCTTGCCTACGCCCGGCGGCCCGACAAAGCACAGGATTGGACTTTTCATCTTGGAAGCAGCCAATTTGCGGACGGCGATATACTCCAAGATGCGATCCTTGACCTTGGGCAGTCCGTAGTGTTCTGCGTCGAGCACTTCTTGCGCGTGGCGGACATCTAGGTTGTCCTCGGTGCGCTGCGTCCAGGGCAGTCCAACCAGCCAGTCGATATACGTGCGGATGATGCCGACTTCAGGAGCCATCGGTGGGATCACGGACAGCCGCGATAGTTCCTTGATCGCCTTTTCGTGAATCTCGGTGGGCAGATTGGCCGCGATGATCTGCTCGCGCACCTCGTTAATTTCCTGCTGGAAGATGTCGCCTTCGCCCAGTTCATTCTGGATGACCCGCATCTGTTCGCGCAGGTACATTTCCCGCTGGCTGCGGTCCATCTCCTGCTGCACTTGTACATTGATTTCATCGCGCAGTTCCAGTACCTGGATTTCCTGCGCCAGCGCTGCGATCAGGTCGTTCATGCGCGCTTCGACCGACTCCGTCCCCAGAAGCCGCTGCCGTTCTTCCATCGACAGCAGCAGCGCCGATGCGGTCAGGTCAGCCACCAATCCCGCATCCCTGGCGTTCAAGATATGGTCGAGAACCTCTTCAGGAATGGTCGGGCTGAGGTCAGCCACATGCTGGAGGAGCTGCTTAAGCCGCTGGGTCACGGAGTGCAGCTTCTCGCCGCGTGCCCGCTTTTCCACAATCGGCCGTGCTCGTGCGATCAGGATCGGCTCCGTCTGGATGATGCTGACGAGCTGCAGTCGCCGCTTACCCAGTGCCAGGACGCTGCGCTGGTCCTCGCCGCGGGTCACTTGGCTCAGCGCTAGTTCCGTGCCGAATTCGTACAAATCCTCCACACCCTGCACCGAGTGCGCTGGGTCGCGCATCGCAAATCCCGCCACGGTCCGGCGGCCTGTCAGCCCGGACTGAATGGATGCCAATGCCTGTGGATTGCGTGTCGTAACAGGGGTGATGACGTGCGGAAAAATGACGATTCCACGCAGGGGCACAAGCGGAAGTTCAATCAATCCGTCGTCATCAGGTCTGGCTTCTGGGATGCTGTCGAACTCGCTCACGCCAAAAGCGTTGCTCAATCCTTGAATTCCTCTGAACGCATATCTTAGATAGAGGGTAGATTCTACCGCAGACTCCTACCCCCGTAAAGCATGACACTTGGCGTGCGCCCGTCTTTGGGCTAGACTGAGCCGGGTTACTAGGCAGCAGAACCGAGGCATTATGCGGATTTCGGTTGCATTGACAGTGATTGCAGCGGTGGTGGTTTTGGCTGGGGTCTTAATCGTAGGTCAGACTTTGATTCAACCCCCGCGCCCTCTTATCACCTTTGCACGATTTTCACCGGATGTGATTACGCCCAACGCGGACGGTGACGCCGATGTCACCGAGTTCAGTTACGGGATTACCCGCAATGCCCGTATCTCGCTGTCCTTTGTCAACGAAAACGGTCAGGAATTCTTTTTCCGTCAGAATGATGTCCGTGCTGCCGCTGATTATCAGGTTTTGTTTAGCGGTGTTGTTGATGGCTTCACGCTGCCGGGTGAAACGATCAATGAGGATGTGCTGCGCCGCCTCATCCCCGATGGCCGTTATACCTGGACTCTGACCGCCACCGATGCCGAAACCGGTGCGACTGAGCAGCAGACCGGGACTCTTGTTGTCTCTGCTGCCACTGTCGAACTGCCAGAGATGACGAGTTTCACCCTCTCGCCGCAGGTCTTCACGCCGAATCAAGATGGCATTGAAGACCGGGTCTACATCAACATCTACCTCAACAAAGATGCCGATCTAACGGTCTACCTTGAAGACGCAGCCGGTCAGCAAATCTTCATCCCGGAATCGCGTGCAGCCAACGAACGAGCTGGCACGAGCGGCCTGCGCCGCGCCTTCGACTATGATGGTGGCATCGACCGTGGAGTCGATCCACCTGCTGACGGTGATTACACTGTTGTAGCGATTGCTCAGGACCGAGAAGGGCAGAGCACCCGCCGCACGGCTTCTTTGCGGATCGAATCCGGTGGTACGCCCCAGGCCGAGATCGCGCCGCAGCCCAACGGCATCGATGTGGCTTTCACTGTCGTTCCCTGGGAAGACCGCTTCTTGACCACCAAAGACCAAACTGGTGACCGGCTCTCTCTGCCGGATGATATGGATGACCTCGGCTTCCAGGCCATCAGCCTTCCCATCGGCGATCTGCTTGTCTTCAAACTGACCGTCGAGAACTACGGTGAAGTTCCCATTCGCACCAGTGGGCCGTGGCCCGGAACAGTCTACCAGCAGGATCAGATTTGGGGCGCGATGGGGGTTTACGAGCAGTCTGGCGCGTGGCGTGTCGGTATCCAGTGTTCGACTAGCTCCGATTCCTTCCCCTGGCGTTGGGCCATTGGAACGCCGGATAACCTCCTCCAGCAGATTGATGCTGGTTCGGGCAACACCTACTACTATCTGCCCCCGGGCGAGCGCAGCGTTGTCTGGGGTGCGGTGCGGATGACCCGTTTGATCGAAGCCCGCAACCCACAGCAGTGCTGGGCCGGTCTCATCCACGAAGATGTCGGGATCAGTGTCCGCAACGCGCGCGTCGGCGCTCGTGACATCACTTTGATCGAGCACTCCACTCAGGACGGCTGATGTTATAATCGTCTCAGCGCCAGATACCAGCGAGGAGAATGCAGCGGTGGGCGACATGTTCCGCGGAACTCACACAACCGTTGGTCGGATTCTGCTGCTAATCCTGACGATCACGGCGTTAGCTGCTTGCCGCCGTGAAGTGGTCGAGGTCACGCCGACTGCAGAACCGACCGCCTCGCCTACGCCCCGTTCTACCCCACTGCCCACCTTGCCTGGCAGCGTCGCCCTCGGTGACCCCGCCAACCCCATTCATATCGCTGTTGTGCCTGCTGATCCGGACCTGCCCGCTGATGCTGCCGAAAAGCTGGAGGCCGACCTCCTCGAGCGCACAGCCTACACCGTCAAGATCGTCACCGTTGACTCCGAAGCTGAGGCCATTCAGCAGATGTGCGATTCGTTCAGCGGCCCCGTGACGGCTGCCTGGTTGAGCGGCATCGGCTATTGGACAGCCCTATCTCGGAACTGCGGCCAGCCGCTGCTGTGGGTTGAGCGCGGCAGCGGATCGAATGTCACCTCCGGGGAAACAGTCGTGATCGTTGCCCAGAAGGGTGGGGCAGTTACATCGTTGAATTCCCTTCGTGACCGGAACTTCTGCCGCATCAACAGTACTGACCTGACCAGTTGGATCATCCCTGCCTTGATGCTGCGCGCTTCCGATGTTGATGTCATCCGCGACCTCAAATCGGTGAAAGACTATCCTGACAACGCTGCCCTTCTCGCTGCTGTAGCCCGCGGCGATTGTGATGCCGCTGCGGTTCCGACTGCTGTCTTAGAAAAAGCGGGTCGTGCTGACCAAGATCGCCTCAGCGAACTGGCGACTAGCGCGTCTGTTCCCTATCTGCTGCTGGTCGTGCCTGTCGAAGTGACGCTTGGCGTCCGCGATACGTTCGGTGCGGCGCTGTTGGACATAGCCTCCGACCGCCAGGCAGCGGCTCTCCTGCGACCGTTCCTCGGACAAACCCGCTTGCAGTCCGTCACATCGAATGATCTATCTGCGTTTGAGGCGTTTATGGTTCGGTCTGGTCTGGACTTCTCCCAATTAGGCCGCTGATGCGCGATCTGGCTGTCATCATCGTGACCTGGAATGTCCGTGAACTGGTCATTGAAGCGTTACGGACACTCTTGGATGATCTCTCGACCAGCGGCCTGCAAGCCCAGGTCATCGTAGTTGACTCGGCCTCTCATGACGGCACGCCGGAAGCGATCCGCCAGAATTTTCCGCAGATTGATCTCCTCGCTTGTGACGACAATCCTGGTTTTGCCGCTGCCAACAACCGTGCCCTGCGCCAGTTGGGATTCAGCCAGGCCGGGACGGATTTACCCCGTGCGGTTTTTCTGCTTAATCCCGATACACTGACTCGTCCGGGCGCCGTGCGCAGCCTCTTCGATGCGCTCATGAGCGATCCCCATGTCGGGTTGGTCGGCGCTCGCTTGACCTATGGCGATGGCAGTTTTCAGCACAGTGCCTTCTACTTTCCGGGCTTGCGCCAGCTTTGGGTCGAATTTTTCCCCACCCCGGGCCGGTTTATCGAAGGCAGCTTTAACGGCCGCTATCCGCGCCGGTTGTATGACGGTCAGGAGCCGTTCCTGGTCGACTGCGTATTGGGCGCGACCATGCTGCTCCGCCGTGAAGTCATCGAACAAACGGGCCTTTTCGACGAGCAGTTCTTCATGTACTGTGAGGAAATCGACTGGGCCTGGCGCATTCGTCAAGCCGGCTGGGAAGTCCGCTGCGTGCCCACCGCCCACGTTGTGCACTTAGGGGGGCAAAGCACTGGGCAGGTGCGCCCGCAGAGCATCATCAACTTGTGGCAGAGCCGCCTGCGCCTGTTTCGCAAACATTACCCGCCGCTCAAATTCATTCTCGCGCGCGCCATGATTGCTGCTGGTATGACCCTCAAACTCCGCCAGGCGGCACACCAGCCCGGCCTAGATTACCCATCGCGCCAGAGTCTCATGGCCGCTTATCGCCGCGTGCGCCAGATGGCGCTGGAAAGATCATGGTGAAACTCTTTGTCATCATCTTGACCTACAACGAGGCGGCGCACATCGCGGATTGTATTGCCACTGCCCGCTTTGCCGACCATATCATCGTCTTCGACTCTTTCAGCACCGATGCGACTCCGGTCATTGCCCGTGAATGTGGCGCGGAAGTGATTCAGCGTCCGTTTGATACCTATCCAGGGCAGCGCAATGCCGCTCTCGATTCAGTCAAAGGGCGTGCCGATTGGGTGTTATTTGTTGATGCCGACGAGCGTGTAACCCCCGAACTGGCTGCCGAAGTCCGGCAGGTGATGATGACTGGAGAGGCGGTTGGCTGGAGAATCCCGCGCCACAATATCATCTTCGGGCGCTTGACTCGCGGAGCTGGCTGGTATCCCGATTACCAAACCCGTCTGCTCCGTGTTGGCTCAGCCCGTTATGATCCCCTGCGCCAGGTTCACGAACGTGTCATCCTGGATGGCCCCGAAGGGACGCTGACGCAGCATTTCATCCATTACAACTACCACAGCATGGCCCAGTTTATCACCAAGCAGCGCCGTTACACCGCTTATGACGCCCGCATCCTGTTCGAGCAGGGTATCCGCCCCAAACCTCAGAACTACCTGCTTCAGCCCTGGCGGCAGTTCTGGTGGCGCTTCGTCACTCTCAAAGGCTATCAAGATGGGCTGCACGGTTTGCGCCTCAGCCTGATGATGGCCTGGTACGAATTCCAGAAATACCGTACCCTGCGCGGCCTCTGGCGTGAAAAACAGCGGAGCGGCTCGTAGCCGCCCCGCCGACAGATTGAATTTCAGGCAGGGGAGTTATTCGACTCGCGGAACCAGTACGCCGTAGCCGCCCGTAGCCCGCTTGTACAGCACGTTCACGCTCCCGGTCGAGTCATTGAAAAAGACGAAGAAGTTGTGTCCCAACAGTTCCATCTGCTCGATGGCCTCTTCTTCGTTCATCGCGACAACTTTCACTTCTTTGCGGCGGACGATTTCCGGCTGTGGGACGCCCGCTTCGACGACCGTCTCCTCCACATACTCATCGACATCCGGGATCGCTTCTGCCTCGCGCAGCTCTTCAAGGGTAGCGGTGAAGCGCTCGCGCCCCTTGCGCGAATTCTTACTCTTGAAGCGTTGAATCTGGCGGTACATTTTATCGACCGCGCCGTTGATCGCGGCCTGAATATCTTCAGGGACGCGCTCCTCGGCACGGAGGATAGCGCCCCGTTTGTGGCGTATGGTGATTTGTGCGCTTACCAGGTCTTCACCGCGCCGGGTGTGCTCATGTCCCAGTTCGACGCGAACGTCGGCAATATTCGGGAGGTAGCGATCCAGCTTGTCCAGCTTCTTGCGAGCATACTTCTCCAGAGCATCGGTGACTCGGAGGTTGCGGCTTTGAATCGTTACGTCCATGTGAGTGCTCCTTAGGTTATCCGACCGGCGGACACATTAGATACGCGCGGCGGTCACGGTCAATCCGTAGACAGCCAGCGCGCCAACCAGCAAAAGCGCTTCAGCACAGGCGCTCAGGGTTGCACCTGTCGTGTAGACATCATCAATGAGGAGGATTGTTCGGCCAGCAGCAGAGGAGGGGTTAGCGGTGAAAGCGTCACGCACGTTGGTGAGTCTTTCCTGCGCGGTCATCGTCACCTGGGATTGGGTAGCCCGGATGCGCTGGAGCGCCGCCGGAATGCAGCCGATCCCGGTTAGAGCCGCCACGTGTTCACCCAGTAGTTGTGATTGATTGTAGCCCCGTTCACGCAGACGACTAGTGTGTAATGGCACTGGCACAATCATGTCGATTGTCCAGTCCTGCGCTTCCAGGCAGGCTGCTAGGCGTTCCCCTAACGGCCGTGCCAGCAGACGCGCATTTTCGTACTTGAGCGCCTGTACCATCTCGCGCAGAATCCCGCTGTGTTCTGCCGTTGTAGCAGCCCCAACCAGCGGAGCGGTTGCCGGCACTTTCCCCACCAGCGGAACGGTTCTGGCCTGGTGCTGGCACTCTTCGCAGAACGCTGTGTCAATCCGCCCACAGCCGGCACAGCGCGGCGGGAAGATCAGATCGACTGCATATTCCGCGGCCCGCTGTCCCTGTTGTAATAACACAGAAAGCCCAGGCCACGCCCAGGCTTTCGATACGACACTTTGAGCAGATTGCGAACTGTCGTCAGACATAACTTGTTGAGCTGACACAAACTGAATGCGAATGCAGCTTGCCCAGGCTATATCGTCCCCAATGCACCGCTTTCCAGCAGAAACACAACCGCTGGCCCCAGCAGCACGATCCACAGCGACGGGAAAATCAGCAAAACCATGGGAATCATCATTTTAACCGGAGCCTGGTGCGCTTTTTCCTGGGCGCGCTGGCGGCGTTTGACGCGCATCTGGTCGGCCTGCACGCGCAGGATTTTCGTCATGCTCACGCCCAACTGGTCAGCCTGGATGACCGCGGCGACGAAACTCGTCACATCCGGTACGCCCATCCGGTCGGACATATCGCGCAGTGCATCGCGGCGGCTCTTGCCGAGCTGGATTTCGCGCAGCACTCGGCCAAACCCAATTGCCAGGTCGTTGTCCCATTTTTCGTAGACTTTACCCATCGCCTGGTCAAAGCCCAACCCTGCCTCGACGCAGATCGTCAGCAGGTCCAGCGCGTCTGGTAGGTTTTTCTGAATTCCGTCCTGGCGCTTGCTGATCTTGCTGCGAATCCACAGCACGGGCAGGAAGTAGCCGAGCAGCGCTCCACCTACTGTGTAGATCAGCGCGTTCGGGTCCCGGTTCGGCGATAGCACAAAGAAAAGCAGGAATGCGCCCAGTCCCAACCCAATCGTCGCCACAATCCGCAGCGCGAAGAAGGTTGTCGGCTCCAGCGATCCTGCCATGCCAGCCAGTTCGAGCTGCTTGCGGGTTTCCTGGATCTGTTTCTCAGGCGTGAACTTGACCGTCACATCGGCCAGCCGGCGCAGTGCCGGAATCAGCACACGATCCTTGAATGACAGCGACAGTTCAATCTCTTCGAGTGATTCGGGCAGTTCTCGCTCGCCGAACTGCGCCAGACGCTCTTGCAGCGGGTCCCGCTTGCGGTCATCCCGCAGGCCAATGTAGACCAGCCCCGCTACCACTACCAAAACAACAATGATCAGAATACCAATCATCAATTCAGGCATGGCGACACTCTCCGCCCTAAATCTCGATATTGACGATCTTTTGAATGGCCGCCATCCCCATGCCGATCAGGGCCAAACCCAGACCGAGCATCGGCCAGCCGCACAGCCGGTTCTCGAACATCGGGTTCATGAACCCCGGTTGGATCACCGAGAGGAACAGCGCCACCGCAATCGGCAGAAAGCTGATCAGGTAGCCTGTGTACCGCCCCTGTGAGGTCAGCACGCGAATCTCACCCTTGAGCTTGATGCGCTCGCGGATGGTATGGCCGATGGTCTCCAGGATTTCCGAAAGATTACCACCGACCTCACGCTGAATGTTGACCGCCGTGATGACCAGATCAAGGTCTTCGCTTTCCACCCGGCTCAGCAGGTGTTCCAGCGCATCTTCAACGTCAATACCGAGCTGGACTTCCTGCACCACGCGCTTGAATTCCGTTGAGGTCGGTTCCGGCGCATCGCGTGAGATCGCTTCCATCGCCTGCATGACGCTGAAGCCAGAACGCAGCGCGTTGACCCACAACCCCAGCGTATCAGGGAGCTGCTGCTCAAACCGCAGCAGTCGTTTACTGGTTGCCCGCGACACCCAAAAGCGCGGCGCAAAGAAGCCAATAAACCCTGCCACTAGTGACATGATCAGGTCACCCCGGAAAAGGATGAAATACGCCGCACCGAAGAACACCATCGGCGCAATCACATGCAGCACCGCGTATTCCGCCACCGTCAGCTTGATGTCTGCGCGCGCCAACTGGGTGCGCCACCGCTGCGCGAAAGGCCGCCGCGCAATGGCTTTGTCGATGGCATCCAGTGCCCGCGTCTGTTCTTCTTTCTCTTCTGGTTCCTCTTCAAACTCGAAAGGCATCTGCTCGAAGCGGCCCAGTCGTTCTTCTACCAGGTCGCGTTCCGAGCGCACATTGAACACCCCGATGATGATGACCACCACCGCGACGACCCCGGCTATCGCGGCAATGAGCGGTAATAGCTGTTGAATATCCATAAACCCCGGTTCCTCCGCTTTCCCGCTGAACCTCTGCGTTGTTGAGTACCCTATTGTATGAAGGCTTTCAACATCGCGTCAAGCAGGACGCCTGTCCGCTTCAGAATTGGCGCCCCAGACCGAAAATCGATGGTGGCAGGTGAATGCCCGCATACTCGATCCGTTCAATGAACTTCGGGCGCAGACCGGTCGGACGAATACGCCCGATGATCTTGCCGCTCTCAATCCCCGTCTGCTCGAACTCGAAGATGTCAGACATGGTGATGACTTCGCCTTCCATGCCCTGTACTTCGGTGATCTGCTGAATCTTACGTGATCCGTCGCGCAGTCGGTTCTGTTGGGCGATCATGTCCACCGCGCTGGCAATCTGTTCGCGGATCGCGCGCACCGGCAGATCCATACCCGCCATCAGGCACATTACTTCCAACCGCGAGATCGTATCGCGCGGACTGTTCGAGTGCAGCGTCGTCAGCGAACCATCGTGACCCGTATTCATGGCCTGGAGCATGTCCAGCGCCTCGCCCGAACGGCACTCCCCGACCACAATCCGGTCGGGCCGCATACGCAGGCTGTTGACGACCAGGTCTTGAATCGTGATCTGCCCTTTGCCTTCCAGATTTGGCGGGCGCGATTCAAGTGTCACCACATGTTCCTGCCGGAGCTGAAGCTCTGCCGCATTCTCAATCGTCACGATGCGTTCGTTGTTCGGGATGAAGCTCGACAGCACGTTCAGGAGCGTGGTCTTGCCGGAGCCAGTGCCACCGGCAACAATGATGTTCAGCCGGGCAATGATGCACGCCCGCAGGAACTCAGCAATTTCCTTCGTCATCGACCCGAAGCGGATCAAATCGTCCACTGTCAGCGGCTTCTTGGCAAACTTACGGATCGTGATCGTCGGCCCGACCAGTGCAATCGGGCGGATGACCGCGTTCACGCGCGATCCATCCGGCAGACGCGCATCCACCAGCGGCGAGCTTTCGTCAATTCGGCGGCCCAGCGGCGCTACGATGCGGTCGAGAATGCGCAGAACATGCTCATCGTTCTCGAAGCTCACGTTGGCGCGCGAGATGTTCCCTTTTTGTTCGATGAAGACGTTCTTCGGGCCGTTCACCATGATTTCGGTGATCGTCTCGTCTGCCAGCAGGGGCTCCAGCGGCCCATAACCCAGAATTTCGGCGACGATGGCCTCGAACAAATTCAACCGCTCCCCGCGCGAGATGACAATGCTTTCGTCTGCCAGAATGGCGTTGAACAGTTCCTCGATGTGCGCCCGGACTTCGTTCGTCCGTTTGACATCAAAGTTCTGATGATCCATTTCGGACAGCAGTTTATTCTGGACACGGGTCTTCAGGTCAAAGTAGCTGTTGCTCTTCCCTCCAGCCCGCTGTGGGTCGGAGATCGATGCCCGCCGCTGGCGCATCGCCGCCAGCTTTGACTCTTCGTTCTCCCCCAGATTCCCGGTTCCTGCCCCGAACGAGCCGGTGTCTCCACTTCCACCCCGCGAGCCGGAATCGCCACCACTCGGAGGCGTGCTGCCTCCACCTTTGCTGCCTTCGATGCGTCGTAACAATGACATCGATACTTCCTCCAGCCTAATCCTTCACGGAATGGATTGTGTTCTCTGAACTACGCTTATCGCTTGAAGATACCCGAAAGGGGGTTTCGTGTGTCCTTCGTTCCACTTTCGCCGGATGCGCCCTCGGTTTCGCTGCCCATCAACTGGGTATACAGCAGTTCCGAAAGCTGCATCAATTCCTTGACAGGCGAACGGCTGCGGTCACGCTGTGCCACGATCAGCACGCCCTTGCTCATCGCGTTCAGCGCTGTGGCCTCATCGTTCGGAATCTGCACCGCGATGGGGCGGCGCAGGAACTTCTCGATCTTCTCATTGGGAATCATCAGCTTCTGTACGTTCCGGTCGGTTGGAACCCGGTTCAGTACCAGCATCGTCCGGTCCGGCGGATAGCCAAGCACCTGATCGAACAGATCGAGGACGAAGCGGACGTTCTTCACCGAAGCTAGCGTTGGCATCCCAACCACGACAATCTTCGCCGCAATGTCGAACAGCGACAGCAGGGTGTCATCGACATACCGGCTGGTATCGACCACGATGAAGTCATACTGGTTTGCGACTTTTTGGATGATCTGTGCCACCGATGCCGGGTTGGCTTTCATCACATCGGCCATTTCCGGTCGCGCCGGGCCAAGCAGCACCTTCAGTCCTGTATCATGCGTGACGACGATCTTGTCAAACAGCTCGGTGTCCAAGTCCTCCACGCTGTTCGCCAGATCAACAATCGTGGACTGCGATTGTAGGTTGAGGAACACGCCCACATCGCCGAACTGAAGATCAGCGTCCACCAGCAGAGTGCGAATCCCTTCCTTCATCAAGCCGGATGCCAGATTAGTCGCAATCGTCGTACAGCCGACACCGCCTTGCGGACTGTACACCACAATGATGTGGCCGGGACGAGTAATCCCTTCAGCCGCTGGTGTGCTGCTGAGTGCCGCCCGCACCGCTCCGGCTGGCGCCGCCTGCTGCATGGCCGTGTACTGTGCCGCGATAGGCTTGTTGCGTGCATGAACCGTCCGGATCGTGCTGTGGAGTTCGTCAATAGCGACCGGCTTTGGCAGGAAATAGAACGCCCCTGCCAGCATAGCCCGCCGCAGGTAATCAGGGTCGTTTTGCACCGACATCATGATGACAGCAGCAGTCGGCACAGCCTCCCTGATCAGCGTGGTCGCCTCGATGCCGTCCATGTCCGGCATGTTGATGTCCATGATGATGATGTTGGGCTTGAGTTCTTTTGCTAACGAGACGCCCTCACGCCCCGTTCCTGCCATCCCCACGACCTTGAGGTCAGGTTCAAAGGCAATCATTTTCTTAATGTTTTCGCGGGCTTCTGGGATGTCATCTACCAGCAAAATGCTGATGACCTCGCCGCTGCCGGAACTTCCGCCTGATCTGTTCATGCCTCTACCTGCTCAATTCCCTACATAGAATCGCCCGGCGGGGGAACCGCCGGGCTTGTACAGATATTCCTATTGTGTGACCTGCTGGATTGCTTGCGCATCTTCGCTCAGACCGATGAAGTTTCCAGCCAGGAGCTGCCGGATGCTGCGGATGGCAGGTTCGATGCTGTAGTCGCGCCGTGCCGGCAGATCGATCCGGAATTCCGACATCACGTAGTCCATCGTCACCTGCTGCGTCGAGGTGCGCGAGGTATCCCCTGCCGACCGCAGTGCCAGGGTCACCGGCAGCCGCGATTCAATCGCCCATACGATCACCACGGCATTCTGCGGCGTGACCCCCAGCGTCACAATGTCGGGTTTTGGAATAGCGGTCGGGGGAGGGGGTGGCGTGCCTGCTGTGCCGCCGGCTTCAGCCGTTGCCGGAACCGGGGTTGGAGTCGGCAGCTCGCCGATGAACTTCCCATCCAGCGGGAATTCACCGATATGCACCACCAGCGCATCCTGGATCGTCCGCTGTGTGACCAGACGCGGACGCTGCCGTTCCGACGGGCCGATGATCACCGGGCCAATTGTCGATTGTTCCGGTCGCCCTTCGATGCCTGCCTGTGTTTCGATACCCTGATCCGTGATCTGGAACAGTGTGACCTTGTTCGGCGTGATCGACTGGAACACCTCATCTACATCGACGAACAGCATCGAGATGATCAGGTCTACCCGGTCGCCATCTTGCACCGCGTAGGCGACGCTGGTAGTGCGGTCGATGGGCAGCGATACCGCCACCAGACCGTTCGGCAGCACCGCCGCCGCGTCCGAGCCGACCGCAGCGATCTGCACGAGATTATCCACCAACAGCGTCGAAAGGATCGGCTGTTCGCGGAAAATCTCCGTGCGGGCGATCTTACCCAACACCTGCTCCAATCCGCCTTGGTCTTCCCGCAGTGCGTTGAAGGGGACGGCTTCTTCCGGCCATAGCGCATAGCCGACGATATTCTCCAGTTCCTGAATTTGATCGGGGAAGCGGAACCCGCGCGGGAGATTCTGAAGCGCCTGCACGATCCGAACCAGCGGGATCGGCGTAGGCGTGGGAGCGAGCGTTGCTCCAGGCGGAGGTTGCACGACGACTGTCCCGTCCTGAACCACCGGTGTTGGCGGTGGATTCAAAATGCCAGAGTTCAACAAGAACACGGCAATGACGGCAACAAGAAGAATTAAACCGATCAGGATGAGTAAGCGACCACGCATGAAGTCCCTCCGTCAGAGCTTCGGGTGTCTCATCGATTCCGGATTGTTGAAAGGTCCGGGTGAGACCTGGATACGCAATTTACTACCGCGCTTCAACTCTAAGTGTAGTCGAATAGTAGTGTGTGTCAAATAGGTGAAAAGTTGAGTTCTTGAGTCACGCCGTGCCGTGTGCTGGCACTGGCTGGGGCTGGGTGGGGAGCTGAGTGCGCTTCCCACCCGCTCTGCGGGGCTGTTTCGCTGATCCCGCCGGACCCCCTGTCCGGCCATCAGACGCTCTCGTCGCTCGCCGGTAAGGTCATCGAGACATGCGTACCTTCGCCCTCACCGCTCGTCACCGTGACCGAACCCCGCACCAGCTCGAACTTCTCTTTGAGCGTGATGAGTCCCTGCGTCCGGGGATCGAGGTGCGTATAGTCACCGGAGAAGGCCGCCTCAGCGTCAAACCCGCGTCCATTATCTTCCACTTCAACCTTGATGATCTCTGTGGACATGTCTAGCCGGATGAACACCTCGGTAGCCTGGGCATAATCCCGCGCGTGCCCCAGCAGTTCCTGGATTCCTCGGAACAGCATCACTTCGCGGTGACTTTCCAGCCGCCGCTCTTCGCCGACAAAATCCAGCTTAACTTCCATATCGGTTCGTTCGCGGAACGAGTCAATGAAGCGCCGCACAGTGGGAACCACACCCAGATCGTCCAGCATCATCGGCCGCAGATCGAAGATGAAGTCCCGTACTTTCTGGAACGTCACACTAGCTGCTGTCTTGAGATTGCCCAATTCTTCGGCGGCTCTAGCTGGGTCGCGGTCGAACAACCGCTGGCAGATTTCCGTCTGTAAAATGAAGTTCGTCAGCGATTGCGCCGGGCCATCGTGCATTAGCCGCGCCAGCCGCAGCTTTTCTTCCTCTTGTGCCTGCACGATACGCACGATGTTGGCTGGCCCTTTGGTCGCGCTCGGAGTCGGAGACGCTTCCGTCCCGCTCCCCAGCGTCTCCACCCCCTGAACCTGGTTCAGCAGTTGCGCCAACAGTGCCTGCTGCCGCTCCAACTGCTCACGGTCGGATGTGGATTTTTCCAACTGGCTCCGCATGGTGGTCAGCCGCATCCGCGCGTCCATCGCCGCGTCATACTTGGCCCGGATGTCCTGGCGCGGCACCGTTTCGATGTTGTACTGCACAACCTGAAGCTCGTCGTTGATGTCGTCGTTCTTCTGCTGTGCCCGGTCAACTTCGCGCTGCATCTGTTCGATCTGGCCGCGAATCTCGACTAGCTTGTCTTTGATGCGTTTCATTTCCTGTGTGATCATTTCGACAAGCTGGTCCCGGCGTGCGCTGGAATCTTTGCTCATAGCATCTCACATCACGTATCAGGTAGGGTTCTGGGAAGACGGTGAATTATCTTTCAGGCGTACCCATCCTCGGCGAATGGCGTTGACGGCCGCCTGCGTGCGATCTTCGACATTCAATTTCTTCAGGATTGAGGTCATGTGATTCTTGACCGTCTGCTGGCTGATTTGCAGCTTGACGGCAATCTCTTTATTGCTCAACCCATCAGTAACGTACTGGAGAATCTCCATCTCGCGCTGGCTCAGTGGGACGAAATGTTCTTCTGAGTCAATCATATACGGATTGCTCATCGCGTCGATGCTGGACTGAATCCAGGCATCAAGCTGCCGGTCATCCATCCGTTCCCCGTTTACCACGTATTGGCCGCGCGCCACATCCCGGATGATCTCAATCAGTTCGTCCGGCGTAATGTCTTTCGAACAGTATGCTGCTGCCCCTGTTCGCATCGCGTGGACGACCTGCTGCCGGTCATGGTATGCCGTCAGCATGAGAATCGCCGTCTGGATGCGTTCGATTTTGATCTGCCGTGCGACTTGCAGCCCGTTCATCACCGGTAGATTGATGTCCAGAACCACGACATCCGGCAGAAGTTGCCGTGTCAAACGCAGCGCCTCATCGCCGTTTTCGGCCACGCCAACCACGTTGAGGTCATCTTCGAGAGCAAGTGCCTGCTGCAAGCCATCGCGGAAGAGAGGATGGTCGTCGACGATCAGGACATTCAGTTTCCGTTGTCTCCGCTGCTCATCGCGCGTATTCATGAACGCCTCTTCCATCCTGATGCTGGATTACGGCCCCTGGCCGTTGATGAACGCACTGTAATCCGAATAATTTCAAGAACAAAACCGTGTAAGCATTGAATGCTTCATGCAATGAGATCCCGCGCGTCAGTATACACTGGGATAGTCTTCAGGTGCAACCGCTCTTGACCCTTCGCCGCAGCATAGATGTTTCATGAGTTTGTGTTCCTTCACCCGTGAATTTTATTCCCGAACTCTGTATAGTTAAGACTGGCTGGGGCTGCTTCATAATGGGTTTCGTATAGTGAAACGCATCTCTGCGGGCGATCTGACCTACTACCAATTCTCGATCTGGGAGTCCCTTCGTCATGGCATTTTTACCCGTCATGGTGGTGTCAGTCCTGCCCCCTGGGCATCTTTGAACATGGGGGGCAGCGTTGGTGACGACCCGGCCCACGTCCGCGAAAACCACGAGCGCATGTATGCTGCTCTTGGCCTCCGTGGCGAGCGCGCCTGCACTGTCTGGCAGATCCACAGCGCCGATACAGTCATTGCCACTGGTCCCGTCCAGGATCGTCGTTGGCTGGCGCAGGCTGATGGAATCGTCACCGCTCAACCCGATACACCCCTCGTCATGCGCTTTGCAGATTGCACGCCCATCCTCTTTTATGATCCCGTCCAGGGTGTTATCGGCATGGCCCATGCTGGCTGGCGCGGCACTGTGCAGGGGGCAGGTGTGAGCGTGGCCCGGACGATGATCGACCATTTTGGCTGTAAACCGGAGAATATTCAGGCAGGCATCGGCCCAAGCATCGGCCCTGAACGCTACCAAGTGGGTGAAGAAGTCGTCCAGGCTGTCCATCATCATTTCGGTACGCTCGAAGGGCTTGTCCATCGCCATCCTCAAGATGGTACACCTTACTTTGACCTGTGGGCTGCCAACGCTTTTGATCTCCGTCGCAGCGGAGTCGAGGTCATCGAGACCGCTGGAATCTGCACCGCCGAACATACTGACGAATTCTTCTCACACCGGGCAGAGCAGGGGCGCACCGGGCGCTTTGGAGCCGTGATTTCTCTATGAACATTGCTGGTCGTCTAGCCGAAGTCCATGCCATCATCGCCAGTGCCTGCCAGCGCGCTGGACGCTCGCCGCTCGATGTCCGTTTGGTTGCTGTCAGCAAGACCCACCCCCCCGCGCTCATCCTAGAGGCGCTTCAGGCTGGGGTGCAACATTTCGGCGAGAATCGCGTAGAAGAAGCTGAATCCAAGATTCCGACTGTCCGCAGCCTGACCGGCCAGCCTGTGACCTGGCACATGGTCGGCCACATTCAGAGCCGCAAAGCCCGTGATGTGGCCGCGCTCTTTGACTGGGTGCATTCCGTGGATAGCCTCAAATTGGCTTCCAAGCTCTCAGCGCTGTGCATCGAGCAGCAGCGCCGACTGCCAGTCCTGCTTGAAGTAAATGTGTCTGGTGAGGCATCCAAATACGGCTTTCAGGCCTTAGCTTGGGATCAGAACCCCGCCGTGCGTGATGCGCTCTGGCGTGAGGTCGAGCAGATTGTAGCCCTGCCGGGTTTGGATGTTCGGGGGCTTATGACCATGGCTCCGGTTGTTCCTATGATGGAACAGGCCCGGCCAGTGTTTGCCTCCCTCCGGGGATTGCGTGATGCCCTAAGTGCATCGCTGGGCTTGGCGCTGCCAGAATTGAGCATGGGCATGACCGATGATTATCCGGTCGCAGTTGAGGAAGGCGCCACAATCGTCCGCATCGGACGCGCCATATTCGGTGAACGGGAGAAGTGAGGAACATACGGTGATTATCCAGATTTTGCTGCTGCTGTTGAGGCTCTTTGAACTGGCGCTCCTCGCCCGGATCATCTTGAGCTGGTTTCCTAATATGGATCGGAATAATCCGATCATCCAGTTCCTCTTCGATATCACCGAACCGGTACTGCGGCCCGTTCGCAATCTGCTGCCACCTTCCGGTATGTTCGATTTCAGCCCACTGGTCGTTTTCCTGGTCATCCAGGTCATCATGATGATCCTGCCGTCTGTGATCCGCTTCTAGCCTGGTCGCAGTGAAGTAATCCTAAATGGGGCGCGCGGCCGTGCGCCCCATTCATTCTCTCCGAGCACACCCCTCTGGTGAGTTTTTCGTTTGCTTTCTCCAACCCCAACCCCCAATCCTTAATTCCTCC
This sequence comes from Anaerolineae bacterium, assembly GCA_034431625.1. Taxonomy (GTDB): domain Bacteria; phylum Chloroflexota; class Anaerolineae; order Aggregatilineales; family Phototrophicaceae; genus CFX2. The sequence continues at coordinate 94,297 of DAOUCY010000119.1, forward strand.
CCCCTTGCATTCAAGAGACACCAAATGTTTTTCCAAAATGTCACCCTAACCGGGCCATTTTGTGCTATTGTGAAGACACATGGACCTTTTCAGGAGCCACCTGCTGGTCCGAATGAATACGTAAGAAATTGGACGATTCTCATATTCTCACATTCTCATTCTTCTCATTCTTATCACTTTTTGCATCGATTACCGCTTTTTTCTATAAACTATGAACTGTCAACTTCTGCCATATCCAGCACTGAGGGCACTGACGCCATTGCCGCCAGTTCCGCCAAAAAATCAGCAGTTCTTCTCGTAAGACAGTACTTCAGATCGCGCGGATATGTCACTAAATCGAGGGTTTTTTTGACGCTGTTGTCGGAGCTTGCCTGTCCTGTATAAACCCTAAATCAACCGGTCTTCCGATAGCGTTGTACGCAATTTCGGAGTAAAGTTGGACGTATTATGTACAAACTTCGCCCGGTCTTACGGTTCCGGCGGCACATTTTCCGTCATAATCGGAGCAGGCACGCATGTGAAAGGACGACTTATGGCGCAGAACCGGAAGTTTGAAATCACCGATGCGCGGGGCGGGGCGGCCTTCGCCGTTCGTGTTGTCACCCGCGCCGCAGCGGCCGAGATTGTCGGTACCCAGGATGATGGAACCCTGAAGATCCGTCTAGTGTCTTCTCCCGCCGGTGATCCCGCTGCTAACGAGGAATTGATCAACCTGCTCGCGGACAAGTTGCAGGTCTCCAAAGATCGCATCGAAATCGTCGCCGGAGCCAACGGCCGCGAAAAAGTCATTTCCGTAGAAGGAATCTCGACTGCTGATGTGGAAGAGCGCATTGGTGGACGCCGCGCAGAAGATTAGGCGCGTTAGGCTGTTCGATGTGCTGCTTGGTCTTGCCGCGGTTCTCGGTCTGGTAGTGGCTGCCTGTAATCCTGCCCCTGTGCCGACAGCCCTGCCGACCCAAACCCTTGTTATTCCTACGCTGACCTCGACGCCGCTTCCCGTCACCGAAACCCCATCTTCGACGCCGCTGCCGCGTCCGGTCGATTTGGAAACCCGAATACCTGAGGCCGCCCCGACTCCCACCTTGATCGATCCTGTCGCCTCTGAACTGGTCGCTCTAGCCCAGCGCCGTCTGGCTCAGGATTTGGGGTTGCCCGCCCAACGCATTCGCCTTATTGAAGTCACTGCTGTGGCCTGGTCAGATACCAGCCTGGGATGCCCCCAACCGGGTGAGACCTATATCCAGGGAACGTTCGATGGCTACCGCATCATCCTCTCGGTGTCCGGTCAACAATACATCTTCCACACCGATTTTGACCGCGTCATCCCTTGTGCTGCCGAGGATGAACGCCTGCCTGAATCCCCTGACTGACCCAACCTCACAGCGGATTGGGCAGTGGCCTCCCTGCCTGAATCTGGAGATCGCCCAATGCGCGGTGAGCAGCTTCTCGAACTTCCGCTCGGCCATCCCGCAGCGCTTTGTACAGCGGCTTGACCATCTCGATGATCCCAAGCTGTCCAATGTTGGCTGCTGCGTAGCTTCGGATCGGAACGTCCCCTTCCTGAAGCGCTTTGAGCATGACCGCTTTGGCCTCATCTCCCGGAGGAACTGACTCGCCCTGATCAGCAGCCCACTCGTTCAACCACTGAATGCTCTCCACAGCCGGGTAGGCCAGGGGAGCCAGGTCGCTGCCCGCCCTCCGCGCCTCGAACGCGATTTGTCCCGCAGATCGAACATACCACTGGCTGTCTTCCAAATAAGCGCGATATATCCAGACCATAGCCCAATCACTGGGCACGCGCCGCAGTCCAAAGACTGCTGCCCGCCGTACCAGCATGTCCTCATCTTGAATTGCTTCATAGAGAATCGGGTAGCCCTGCTCAGGGAGATCAGCGAGGGCTTCTGCTGCGGCTTGCCGGACACGCTCAGAACCTTCTGTGAGTGCCTGCACCAGCCCGTTTACCGCCTCTTCAGTGTGGATCGCTCCCAGCGCCAGCACCGCTGCCACTTGCACGTCTGCATTCTCGTCCTGGAGCAGGTTTTGGAGCAGGGGCACAGCATCCACATCCTTCACCGCCCCGCACCCCAAACAGGCCAGTAGCCTGATTTGTGGCACGATGCTCTGCAGGGCCTGCCGGAATACCTCCCCTGCCAAGGGGTCTCGGCTGGCAGCCAGTGCAGCAGCAGCTCGTTCCCGCAGCAGCGGGAATTGGTTCGGTGCGACCAAAACATTCCGCAGGTAGCGCAGCAGATGGCCTCGCCAATCTGCGTCTGCGCTTGCATATGGCAGCCAGTTCGTCATCGCCAGTACCGAATTCTGCAGCAGGTCTGGCACAGCATTCAACCGCCCGCGGACCACGTTGCTCAGGATGACTTGTGATGCCGCGAATCCCACCACTTGATTCCATCCCGGCTGAGCCGCACGCTGCGCTAGCGTTTCTTCAGGCACATCCTTCAAACCCAGGCTGGCAAAATAAGCGGTCAGCACCGGTGACCGGAAGCGGTAATGCCCATTAGGCAGACGGATCAGCAGCCCAATTCGCCACATCTGGTTCAGGAATGTAGCTCGGGTGTTGATCCGTTCTTGGGCTTTCTTGTCCACCTCCGTTTTCAGAGGTTCTGTTTTTGCAGGTGCTTCAGTCCCGTCGCCAAGTTGAGACTCGGCTGCTTTGATCGTACTGACCTCAGTGGTGAGCACCATCGTCAGACGGGCTGCTGAAATCGCTCCCTCATTGAGTTCCAGCCCAGCGCATGTCGTTAATTCGGTGATAATGTTTTCGATGGGTTTGGTCACTGCTTTCGCGGGCAGCCGCTGTTTCAGGTAGGCATACAGCCACTGCTGGTACGGGGCTTTGGCCTCGGTTCCGCTCAAACAGGCTAGCGTTTTGAGCGTCATCTCGATTGCCGAAAGTCCTGTATTTCGCTCCCGTGCTTGCTCGATACACTCATCGGTGGGTCGTGCCAGTGTGGTCTTACGGCCTCTTCCAGAAGGCCAGGCTTCTACCCACCGCGTGATGAATTGGTCGCGGTCGCGGTCGTTCCAAGGACGTAGATAGATCGGCGTTAGGTCAAGCCTCTGGACAAGTGTTCCGTACCCAGTGGTTGGTGCGACGACGATGATGAAATTACCAGGATAGGTGGAGATCAACACTTCTAACCATGCCAGCTTCAGTGGTTGTTCGGTTGTTGGCAAATCATCGTATCCATCAACCAGCAGCAGAACCTGTCCGTTCTCCAACCGCCGGTACAGCGAACGTGGAATGGTGCTCGCAGCTACGCGGCCAATCTGCCGCTGTACGCTCCGAACCAGCGGCTCTGCTGGATCGACAATCCCACTTGTAGCAGATTCTCCTGGATGCACATCGGCCAGATGGATGTAGATCGGCATCAGACGGTTAAAGAGTGGAATAGAAGCATTACCTCCAGCCTGTTCCTCCAAGGCCATGCCATACTGCTCGGCCAGTCGCTCACGCGCTTTCTGTTCTAGCAGGATGCGCTCTTTGATCCGAACGGCGCGTTCCTTTTCATCGAGCTGAGCTTCTTCTTGGTTCAATCGCTCTTGCAGTGCGTCAAATTGCTTCTGGAATCGCAGTTTGCCCAAAGATCGCAGCAGGATCGCCATCAATGCAGTTGTCCGCCCACTTCCCGGATTGCCCAGAATCGCGAGCCGGCGCGTGCCCAGGCTCAGGTCATCAATCGACATGCTGGGTAGATTGTATGCTGCCTCCAGTTGGGGGAAATCAGGTACATGCGGAACAATCTGGTAGGCCGAATGTACAGCTTCATCTTCGGCTGGGGCAGCCAACCGCGGTGCTGCCGCGAAGCGGGGTTCCACCAGAATGTCGTCCAGCTTGAAAAGATGGCTGGCAAGGTGGTTCGACCGCGCCATCTGGACAATCCCATTAATGTAGCGGCCGTCGCTCGATTGTGAGGCATAGCTCTGGGCTCTGGCAGCTCCCTGGCTTACCGACTGAACCGCCGAGCGGATCAAATGTCTTGCACGGTACACTCCATATGCCGAAGCCCACCCGGTCAGTAAACCAATCCCGAAGTTCTGGATGTCGAATCCCATAATTCCAGTCTCTCCGTTATCCGCTCTTGTAGACCAGGATTCGCCCGCAGCTTGAACAAGTCGTCAGTTTTTGACCGCGACGCACTTCACTGACCACCGACATCTCCTGCTCAACCTGGCAGAATGAACAGCTTCGATCCACCAGAAAGGCGACAGGTTGGTTGTGTTTGCGCGGTTTCAGGTTGTTGTAGATCGCCAGACTCTCTGCATCCACTGTCTTAAGGATTTGCTCCCGTTTTTGCTGAAGTTCCTGTTTTTCGCTCTCCAGCCGCTCTCGCTCATTCATCAGGTCAGTGTTGTTGTGTTCCCGGTGAGATTGTGCCGATTGGAGATGTAATTTCCGTTCGTTGAGGATCTGTTCGGCCTCTTCTACCTTGAGCATGACATCGAGCAACGCATTCTCTAGGTCTTGATTGCGTTTCTGGAGTGCCTGGATTTCATGCTGCATGTCCTGCAATTCTTTGGGATTACGCACACGCCCACTGTAGAGCGCATCATTGGTTTGCTGGCTTTTGGTCGCATTGCTTTGAATTTCGAGTTCCAGGTCGCGGACACGAGTTTGGAGTGGAAGGAGCGATTGCTCAGCGTTTGCAATCTGCTGCTCTGCCTCGCGGATTACTTGATCGTTGGTAAGTTGGTCGGCAATTTCTCGCAGACGTTTGACTGTTTGAGCCAACCGGAGTTCAACTTCCTGAAGACGAAAAAGCGTTTCGGCTGATGACATGAGCCTATCCTGGCTGGCACGTGCTGATAGACTGGGTAAAATGTCCTGAAGCAGATGTCTTAATGCGAGCCATCTGGCAAAAGACCTTACTGTTAGCGTAAGTATATGTGTTCACGATTCGGGCGGCAAGCAAATGCCCTGGGATTGAGAGCGGTGCGAATGCAGCGGTCGTCACTAGAATCGGTACAGATCACGTCGGCTGAATGGCGCTGGGTTGTCCTTGTGGCAGCTTTTCTGCTGCTCGTTGCCTTTGTGCCGTTTATATGGCTCGCTTTGAGCGGCGCTGGTGAGGACCAGTGGCAGTTCATGGGTATTCTCAGCAGCAATTATCGCGATGGGGCTACCTACCTTTCCAAGATGCAGCAGGGGTATGAAGGTGGATGGTTAGTTTATTTTCGCCATTCTCCCGACGCACACAGCCCGGTCTTCATCCAGGTTTTGTATCCCCTTCTTGGGAATATTGCACGTTTGCTCAGCATTCCAATCATCGCCCTCTTTCACATTGCCCGAGTGATCGCGTCGCTGATCATGTACATGGCGCTTTACCAATTTGCGGCTGTAATCTGGCCGCGGAGACGATCAAGGCGCATTTTCTTTTTGCTGGTCACTCTGGGTTCTGGTCTCGGTTGGCTGGGGATGCTTTTCACAGGTAGTCCATCGACATCTGACTTTGTGATCCCGGAGATGTTTCCATTTTATAGCAGCCTGGTCAATGTCCACTTTCCTTTGACAATCGCCTTTCTTGCTCTCATTGCCAGTGTATTGATTGTGATATTTCGGCCTGGCTGTGTTGATTTGCCGGCTTTGGCAAATGGTGGTCTGGCAGTTGCTTTACTGAGTCTAGGGTTATCCCTCTTATATCCCCAGGCTCTTGTGCCCCTGGGGGTCGCGGTTAGTCTGTATGTGCTGCTTCATGGGGTACGCCTGAGACGTTTTCCAGACCGTGAACTGCGTTGGTGGCTAGTTCTCGTCACGCCCGTTCTGCCGATGGCAGCCTATTATGTCGCTATCGTAAACTATAATCCGGCAGTCGCGGAGTGGAATCGCCAAAATGTCACCGCTTCACCAAACCCTCTCACCTTCTTGGTCGGGCTTGGTGTGCCTCTCTTGATCGCCCTGCCTGGTATCATCCGCGCGATCCGACGTTTTGAGCAAGATGGCGATCAACTAATGCTGTTTTGGCTCCTTTCGATTCTAGTCATCATGTATCTGCCAACCAACATTCAGCGTCGTTTTACCGTTGGCATCCTGATCTTGATTGCCTATTTTGCGACCCGTGCGTTGGAATCATTCTGGTTTAACTTCGTTAACCGCCGCTGGCGTTACCGGCTGTTGATGGCTGTTGTCCCTACTATGACGATGACAACAGTGTTCATTTTGCTGAGCAACATGACTGTTGTTGCCGGCCCCTTTCTCCCGCGGGGCTACGCTGATGCGATTGGTTGGCTTCGTGCAAATGCTGAGACAAGCACCGTCGTCATGGCCTCTTCCGATGTGAGCATCTGGCTGCCAGGGTTGGCTGGTACACGTGTAGTCTATGGGCATCCATTCGAGACACTCCAAGCTGCTCAGCGTGAACAACAAGTTGTAGATTGGTATGCAGGGGTTAGCTCAGACTGCCGCCAGCTCCTGACCGAATACAATGTGCGCTATGTAATATTTGGCCCATTGGAACAAGAACTGGGTACTCCGCAGTGTCTTAGCACGCTGCGTGAAGTGACTGAGTTCGGTTCTGTTGTCATCTATGCGCCATAGCACACTCGGCTTCACAACCCTCATTGTGGTCGTCTTTTTACTGGCTGGTTTCCAACCGGATGCACTGCCCTTTGTGCGTGAACAGGCTCGTTTTTCTGATGCAGTGGTCTCGCACTGGCCGAACGCGCTTTTTTTGCGCCAGTCGGTTCTAGAACGTGGGGAGTTTCCTGTCTGGCGTGAAACGATTATGGTTGGACAGCCCTTTCTTGCTAACCCATTGAACAAAACAGCCTATCCGCTTCAGTGGTTGGTACTGCTCTTTCCACCTGCACTGCATCTTAACCTACTGGTGGTGCTGCATACAGTACTGGCAGGTGTGGGTATGTATACCTGGGCAATAGGATTGGGTTTGCGCTGCGAATCAGCGCTGTTAGCTGGCCTAGCCTATATGCTTTCGCCGCGTATATTCGGACACCTGGCCGCTGGTCATCTCGACATTGTCTATGCTCTCGCCTGGTGGCCGTGGTTGATGTGGGCGGTTCATCAAGCGATAAGGCGGGCTGTTGGGTTATCGAACCACATCTTGATCGGAATGCTGACTGCATTTCTGCTTATCGCTGATATCCGGGTCGGACTGTTCGCTGTTCTATCTGCACTTATCTATGCCGCTTATCTGACTTGGCAAGTAGCTGGATTGCGCTCGAAAATCCTAGCGGGTGGGATTGCTGCTCTTATCGCATCTATTCTGCTTATTGGAATGATTATCCCGTTTGCTCTGTGGGGTTCGAGTTTGAATCGGTCTGCGCTCACACCAACAGAAGCCGGCGCAATGGCGCTCACACCAGTGCATTTTCTGACACTGCTGTTTCCCGCACAACGCGGAAATATAGAGACAATCGTATATCTTGGCTTGCCAGTACTTTTACTAGTATGGGTTGGGTTTGTAAGACTCGCGGTTCATCTTCGATGGCTGGCGGTAGGAATCACCTTACTGGTCTTCTTCTATGGCATGGGTGTTCAAGGTTTTGTGTGGAACGCTCTGGTTAATGCCTTTCCTTTTCTGCTGTGGTTTCGTGTGCCAGCGCGCGTTTGGTTGATTGTGGCGCTTTTTGCTCCGATTCTAGCTGCCTATGGTTATGAACATTTGTTGGTCCTTTATGAGCAGCATGGCGCAGCTATGCCTGCATGGCTGAAGCGTACTGCAATTGCCTGGATTGCCACATGTGCTGCGTTTGGGCTTTTCGCTCTGCTGGTGATGCCTTTTTTACTTGGTGGGATTCTGATCCTGGGGGTGGGTATTGGGGCGGGCTTGCTCGTATTTGCTGGTGGTTCCGGTTGGCAATTAGCTCGACACGCGCGTTCACTGCTCATAGTCTTGATGGTAGTTGATCTGGCTGCTAGTGGTATTTATGGGCTAGAGTGGCGCGGACCAGCGCAGTGGCTCGACCCATATCGACCATTAGCAGAGCGATTAGTTGCGCTCCGACCCGCGCGCATCTATTCGCCCACATACAGCTTGGAGCAGCAGGTTGCTGAAGTGTATGGCTTACGTTTATTCGGTGGCGTTGACCCCTTTCAACTCAGTGGTGTGGCTCAGGGTATTGAGAAGGGAAGTGGAGTTCCGCAGCAGGGGTATCAGGTGGTGCTGCCTCCTCTTTTAGGCAGTGAGTCCGACATGGATATCGATCAGGCTAATCGAACGGCTCTCATCGATACCCAGGTACTGGCACAATGGTCGGTCAGTCACGTAGTTGCGGCTTATGCGATTGAACATCCTCGGCTGCGTCTGGTGGATGTGGTGAACAGCGTCCATATCTACCAGAATCTTGATTACGCAGGGGAAATTTCTAGCGGTCAGATTCCTGACTGGCCTGCGGAAGTTGAGAATCTGCCTAACCAAGTTACTGTTCACCGGTGGAATCAAATATCTATTCTTGCGTGGCTTGTTTCCGGTATAGGATGGTTGGTGTGCTCTGTTTTGCTCATTGTCCTCTGGAGACGTCATGCGCATGACTGAACGTGTAGCCAGCCACTCTTGGATTGCTGTAGCCTTGCTGGCTCTGACGCTCATCGCGGTGTTTCATCGGTTGTTTCTGGGGGAGGTGTTCTTCTGGGGACTGCCTACATTGCAGTTCTATCCGTGGCAAGAATATGCCTTTGATCTACTACGGAACGGGCAGCTTACTCTATGGAATATATATAACGGGGCGGGTGCACCGCTGATGGCAAATTACCAGTCAGCGCTGTTGTACCCGTTCAACTGGCCTGGTATTGTGCTACCGCTTGCCTCATGGATGAGCTTTTCGGCGGTGCTGCATCTATTGATTGCGGGTTGGGGTATCTGGATGCTCGGCGGGCGTTTGGAGCTGCCTATTGTAGGGCGTGGGATAAGCGCATTCGCGTTTGGTATGAGCAGTTACCTCATAGCTCGTCTGGGGACTTACCCGATTATCTGGGTGGCGGCCTGGCTTCCGTGGCTGATCTGGGCCACGGTGGGTGTGCTAGAGCGGCCTTCACGAAGACGCGCTGTGCTGTTCGTACTCGTCATCACTGCACAGTTGTTGGCTGGACACGCCCAAACTACCTGGTACAGCCTGCTGCTCGTCGCAGCTTTTGTGGGTTGGTGGGTTGTGACCCACCGTCCGATTGCATGGCGTTCGCTGGGCTTAATGGCTGCTAGCTTAATCCTGGCCGTTGCGGTGGCTGCACTACAGCTTTTGCCAACTGCTGAACTTCTGATGCAGTCGCAGCGATCCGACGGCGTAGATTATCTGACGGCGATGAATTTTAGTTATACGCTGCCTCGCAGCCTGAATCTGATTGCCCCGAATGTGTTCGGAAATCCCGGATTTGGAACCTACATCACACCAAACGGCGCTTTTTTTGAGGACGCGGTGTACGTGGGATTTATCCCACTGGTATCGGCTATTGCTGCGCTCAGTGCTTGGGGGTGGCGGAGGCTGCGCCGACAGGAGCTACCAGGTTTTCTGCGCAGTGTCCCGCTGTGGTTCATCGTTGTAATCATTGGTTTTGTTTTCGCCCTGGGGATCAACACGCCCGTTTTTCCTTTCCTGTACAAACATGTGCCGACTTTTAGTATGTTTCAAGCTCCCGTGCGCTGGCATCTCTGGACTGTTTTTGGCTTAAGTATGCTGGCTGGTGTAGGGGCTGGAGTATGGGGGCGCGGATTCCGGGTCTTATTCATGACACGGCTGGCTGTAGCTGGCGCGCTTGGTGTGGTGGTTCTGGCTCTTGTGGCTCCTCAATTCCTTCCATCCGATATGCAGTCACTTGAAGGAGTTCAGACGATTCTGGGATCACTGATTATTCTCGGGGTCCTGGGCGCACTGGCTGGTATTTTGACACTGCTTCAGCCGGAAGACCCTTCACATCCACGTTATCCATTGTGGATGGTCGCGGTATGGTTGGTGGCTGCTGGAGATATGGGTTACGCGGCGCAGGGGTTGAACCTCACTATTCAGGCAGCTTTCTTTGATCGCTCGGTCGTTCAGCAAGTGGGTGAGGGCCGTTTGTACTGGCCCCGCGATGTCGAACATGATGAAAAGTACTTCAGGTTTCTTCCATTTGAAGATTACCGGGCAGCAGTCGAACAGCAGGCAGAGTTCCGAGCTAGTTTGCTGCCTAACCTCAACCTGATCGACCGGGTGGCAGTGTTCAATAATTTTGATCCACTGCTGATCGGATGGCACAAAGCCTATATCAATCTGATTGAGGACAATCCTGCAAGGCGTGATGCGCTGCTTCAAGCAGCCGGTGTTGGCTGGGTGATGGATGCGCCCGAAAATCCAACCTCGCTGGACATGTATGTGGGGCAAGCATGGTTCGTCGAGTCGGCCTGTTGGAATCCGGATGATGAAGCGGTGCAAGCTGCACTCGTGAGTCCCTCCTGGAATCCACTCACTCAGGTTCACCTCGTTGGGGATGGCGAATGCCCACCGGCGGCTTCTGGCCCAACCGGGGTTACCGTTTCGCTAACGCGGAGCGCTAATCAGATTGAGGCTATCCTGGAAACCAGAACGCCGGGTTATCTCGTTGTAGCGGATACATACTATCCGGGTTGGTCAGCCCTGGTGGATGGTCAAGAGTCTCCCATTCTGCGGGCAAACCTCGCATTCCGGGCAGTTCAACTTTCGGCAGGAAGTCATCAGGTGACGATGGCTTATACTCCAGGATGGCTTTGGCCGGGAATACTTACTAGTATCGCTGGGCTTCTGGCAACACTCGTGCTGCTGCGGTCGCGTAATCCCGTTTCTCTCGATGAGAAGTGAGGGCGACAAGCATGTTGTTTTCTCCTTCACCGGACCGGAAGTGGCAACCTCGCCTTTCGGAACGCCGAATTCTGCTTGTCGCCGGAGATGTTCTCGCGGTGACGGCAGCGGTGTTGATCTCGCTACGAATCTGGGCATTTGCAGCGGCTGAACTGTTTGATTGGGGATTCATCTGGCCGCGCAGCCATTGGTTTGTGATCCTGTTGGGTGCATGGCTGCTGCTGGCTGCTGCGAACGATTTCTATGATTTGCGGATCGCGCTGAGCCGAAGCGCAACCGTGCAGCGGCTTCTGCTGATTACGATTCAGCTCCTTGTGCTGTATCTGGTGGTGTTCTTTTTAGCGAGCCGCTTGGCACTGCCACGCTTGTTCATTCTCTACTATGCCGCAGCTTCGTTCGTGCTGATCGGATTGTTTCGGCTGGCAATCCCGCTGTTTTCTAACTGGATCGGTGCGCGCCGCCGGGTGCTGGTGGTGGGAACCGATTGGGCCGCAATGACGATCATCGGAGCGATTGGGCGCCACGCTCATAATGTCTACGATGTTCGGGGAATCATCGCTGAGCCAGATGATGTTCTGCATGATCTGTGCGATGTGCCGGTGCTGGGAACAGGTAGGGAACTTCGTGACCAGATCGAGCGGGAGCACATCAGTGAACTCATCGTGACCGCAACCCACCGCATGAGCGACGTGACTTTTCAGGGGGTGATGGACGCCTACGAGATGGGGGTGTCGATTGTTCCTATGCCACTGCTTTACGAACGGATCACAGGGCAAGTTCCGGTTGAGCATGTAGTCAACAACTGGGCAGTCGTGCTGCCGATGGATGGGCATTCAGTTTTCAACCCGTATCCAACAATCAAGCGGCTACTCGATATCGCGTTATCCCTGGTGGGCATTGCTGCTGCTGGGCTACTGTTCCCAGTTCTGGTTGTTCTGATCCGCCTTGATTCCCCTGGCCCGATCTTCTACAGCCAGGAACGGATGGGGCTGAATGGGCGAGTATTCCGCATCTACAAATTCCGCTCGATGCGTCAAGATGCGGAGCAGGTTTCTGGCGCGGTGTTCAGCCGTCCTGGTGATCCACGGGTGACGCGCGTTGGACGCTTTATGCGGAAGACGCGGTTGGACGAGATTCCGCAGTTGTTCAATATCCTGCGGGGGGATATGAGCTTGGTGGGGCCGCGACCAGAGCGGCCGGAACACGTCAAACGGCTGACCGAGAAGATTCCGTTCTACCGAACCCGACTGGTTATCCGTCCGGGACTGACCGGGTGGGCGCAGGTTCAGTACAATTATGGATCGACGGATGAGGACGCGCTGGTCAAGCTCCAGTACGATCTGTACTACATCCGTCACCAATCGCTATGGCTCGACCTCACGATCTTGCTGCGAACGGTCGGCAAGGTACTCAAGATGAGCGGAGTCTAGGCTCTGGGCTTCCCGCACACGGCAATATCAATCCACAAGTCTATTATTGTACCGATTACTAAATCTGCGCATTTGGCAGAGTTGGCGGCAATGTCGTCAGTGCCGTCAGTGCCAGATATGGCGAAAATTTGTAGTTGATAGTTTATTGTTGGGAAAATTGGGAGAACCTCACCCCCAGCCACCTCTCTATTGCAATGGAGATGTGGCTGTTTGTCCTCGTGTCCTTATGGTAGCACAAAATGAGGCGTTTGGGGTGACATTTTGGAAAAACATTTGGTGTTTCTTGAATGCAAGGAATTAGAGCTTAGGGGTTGGGAGTCGATAAAGGCAGAAAGCGGCGGCACAGCGGTTGGGGGGCGGGTTTTCAGATAAAGGCATCTGGGGAATATCTTACGGCATGGAGCGTACATTCGGTGTATGCTGATTGGAGCATTCGGTTCCCTCGGGATTCAGGAAAGGCGCTGCGGTGTCTCGAACAACCAACTTCGCTGTCCGTGCTGTGGTGATGATCGCCATGAGTTATTTGGTGACTATCGGCGCAACGTTCAACGGCATTCTGGACCCCGCTTTTCAAAACTTTACGCTGATTGGTTTGGGCGTGATGGCCGCCGTGTGGTTCATCGTCCGTTGGGTTCGAGGGTGGCGGTGGCACCAGAGTCCGCTGGACTGGGTGATTCTGATGTGGCTGGCGGCCTTCGCGCTGTCGATGCTGGCAAACCTGGATGCTTGGCGACATATCAGCATCGGTCTATGGTATGCCGGATTGTATATCGGGCTGTGGTATTTCTTCAGCGATGTGCTGACGAATTCAGCAGTGCGGCGCGAGACTGTCGTCGAAGGGGTGCTGCTGAGCAGCGTGATTGTCTTCTTCTTCGCGTTCTTTCAATTGATGCCGTGGTTTGAGCAACTATCGGCCTACGGAATGAGCGGCTTTTTTCTGCCCCGGCCGGGCAGTACGCTGGGCAATCCTAATTTTCTGGGCGCTTACTTGGCGGTCTTGATCCCGCTGATTCTGGCGCGACTATTCACTGCATCCAAACCCAACCGGGTACTGCTGGGAGCCTACCTGCTGCTGGCACTGTTCGTGCTCGTGCTGACTTATTCTCGTGGGGCATGGATTGGGGCAGCAGCGGGGATAGCCGTATGCACGGGGATGGTGCTGAACCGCGCAGGGCGGATCAACATGCGGGGCATGCTGGATTGGTGGCGCAGCCGCGACTTGGGGCTTCGTCTCGCCATGATCGCAGCCGGAACGGTTGGACTGGTCGCTGCTGCTGTGGTGGGGATCGTACTGATTCGATCTTTGAATGAGGGCGGACGGGCGGTTGGGCTGCGGACAGAGCTGTACCGGGCTGCATTCGAGCTGTTCCAGGAAAAGCCACTGACCGGGCAGGGGCTGTACACGTATGGCCGCGGGATGCTCCGACTAGAGGGTATCCTCCAAGACCGGCCGCACAGTCACGCGCACAATATCGCGTTTCAGATCGCGGCTGAACTGGGAATCGTGGGGTTGGCAGCGGGTGCGGCAACGGTAATCGCCAGCGGGTTGGCGATGCGGAACAACTGGCAAACTGCGAACCCGACGGCACGGGTTCATTTGGCTGGGGCTACAGGGGGCGCGGTGGCATTTGCCGTCCACCAGTTCTTTGATGTGACGGCGATGCTGCCGATTGTGGCGCTGATGGGGCTATTGGCGTTGGCGCTGGCAGCCGCACCGATGAGGCCGAAGGTGGCGACGGCAGTATGGCGGCGTTGGTTATTTCCAGCAGGCAGCGCCGCACTGTGGATCGGATTGACTGCCAGCGGATTGTGGAGCAGCGGGGTCTACCGCACGTATACACAAATTCTCAACGATGTAAGCACGACGCGAGCCTATGGTGAAGGCGCCCAGCGGTTGAGCGGTGTGGTGCAGGCTGATCCCGCGCTGAGTCTGTATGGACTTCAGCAAGGATTTCTGTACGGCATGGCGGTGAATGCTGGGGATGCAGCGGCGCTGCCGCTGGCCGAAGCGGCCTACCAGCGATTCGCTGAACTGGAGCCGGGCTATTCGTTCGGGTGGGCCAATCTGGCGGCCTTGCGGTGGGAAGCTGGTGACAGCGAAGCGGCGCTGTCATTGATCCGGCGGGCGATCCAGATTGATCCAGGGATGTGGGCCTACTATTGGATGCTGGCAGGCTACCAGGTGAAGTTAGGGGACAGCGCCGGGGCAGAGCGAAGCTTCAACGAAGTCTTAAGGCTTAATCCTGACGCAAGCCTTTATCCTAAAGAAAGTAAACCTGTGGCACGGAACGCGGATCCAAAAGATATGAGTGCGGTCGCACAGGTACTGCTGCTGCTGGATGAGGGGCAACCTGAAGCGGCGGATGCGCTGTGGCGAGCCAACCGGGTATGGGGTTCTGGGCCGGGATGGGTAGTGGACGCGGTGGTGGCGCTGGCACTGGAGGATCGACCGCGAGCGGCGCAAGCTCTGGAGCAGGCTGAGAACTGGACGTTCGACGAGATTGACCGGACATGGCTGCGAGTGGGGCGCGCACGTTTAGCAGAATTCGATGGTGATCTAGAAACTGCACGGCAAGAGATCGAGGCGGCACGGACGGCGGCTCAGCGCGGGCCACTGGATGCGGATGATGAGGCACTGCTCAACATTGCCTATGCCCAGTTCATGCGCACTGCAATACCGCGATTCTTCCTGCCGCAGGCAAACTATCCAATGGGAAGTCCCATCTTACTGCATCTGATCGAGCAAACCAGGATAACCCAGTGACCATGCGCCCACTGACGATTGAACGTTCGGCCATCCTGATTCTGTTTGGACTGCTGTTTGCGCTGGCGACGCGCGTGCCGATTGATACCGACACGTGGTGGCATCTGCGCGCGGGGGAATACACACTGACTCAGGGCATGATTTATGCCGACCCGTTCTCTTTTAGCAAAGCGGGGGCGCCGTGGATTAACCACAGTTGGCTGTCACAGATTGTGCTGACCTTCACATGGCGGATTGGTGGGAACTTTGGGCTGGCGATCTATACGTCGGTGTTGGCGACAGTGGGCATGATATTCGTGTACCAGATGTCATCCGGGAGCGCGTATCTGCGGGCATTCGCCATCGTGCTAGGGGCAGCGACAGCGGCGGTGTTTTGGTCACCGCGACCACAAATGTTTTCGTTCGCGCTGAGCGCCGTGCTGCTGTATGTGCTGAACCGCTTCTGGCGCGGAGAGGGAGATTGGCTGTGGGGAATCCCGCCGCTGATGGCTGTATGGGGGAATCTGCATGCGGGATTTTCGATTGGGTTCATCCTGCTGCTTGGAACCATTGTGGGAGAATCCATCAACAGGATACTGAACCCGAATGCATCGCAGACGCTGTCGTGGGTGAAGATTCGCAAACTCGTGCTGGTGACGGTGTTATCGGTGGCTGGGCTGGTTATCAACCCGTACGGGCTGCAAATGCTCAGCGTGCCGTTCCAGACCGTGAGCATTGGAGCGCTGCAAGATTTCATCCAGGAATGGAACTCGCCGAATTTCCATGAGCGGCAGACCTGGCCGTTTGTCATACTGCTGCTGGGATTGTTGGGGGCGGCTGGAGCGAGCCGGAAACGCTTAAGCTGGACGGATTTCATCCTGGCAGCGGGAACGGCATTTATGGCGCTACTGGCGGGGCGGAATATCGCGGTTTTCGCGGTGGTGGCGACACCGATCCTGACGGTTCATCTGGATGATGTACTGGCGGAGCGTGGGTGGACGGTGCGGCCGGTTCAGCGGGTAACGGCACGCATGGCGCGGCTGAACGCGATTCTGGTAACGGTAGTGCTGTTGGGCTGCCTGGCAAAGGTGCTGCTGGTGCTGGATGCGGAGACCGTGGAGGAGGGGCAGCAGGAATTCCTGCCGGTGCAGGCGGTGGCTTACCTCAAGGCAGCCAATCCACCAGGGCCGATGTTCAACAGCTATAACTGGGGCGGGTATCTGATGTTCATGCTGCCCGACCGACCGGTATTCATCGACGGCCGGACGGATCTTTATGGGGATGCGTTCATCAGCCAGGAGTACTTCGAGGCGGCACGCGGGGCCTCTGACTGGCAGGCTATCCTCGACCAGTATGGCATCCGGTTGGTTATTGTTGAAGCTGACAGCGGGCTGGCGCGCGTGCTGCGAGATCAGGCTGACTGGACGCTGAGATATGAGGATGCGTTGGCAGTCGTGTTTACGCGCAGTGGGGCTGGTTCATGAAGCGAGCGCAGAAGGCTGACTCCGCTGCCGTGCTGAGCCTGATGGAAGACTGGCGACTGCTGCTGATGACCTTCATTGGGCTGCGGCTGATGCTGCTGATGGTCTACCAACCGATGACGATTCAGGGTGTTGAACGTGGAGTGTCGGCGGGAGGAGACTTCCAGACCTATTACCATTTGGCATCGCTATCGGATAGCGTAGGTTTGCCACTGCGGGATTGGTGGAGCGAGTTTCCTCCGCTGTGGCCGTACCTGACGGTGTTTCTCTACCAGGCAGTGGGGCGAGACGGCAATTATCCGGCGTTTGCGCTGGCGCTGGCCGGATTGTTCCTCCTGGCCGATGTGGGCAACCTGGCGCTGATCCGCGCATTGGCAGCGCGGATCTACACGCCGGAAACAGGGATGATGCTCGGTTGGGTGTACGCGGTGATGGCTGCGCCGCTGGTTTTCCTGTTCTGGACGTTCGATGTGCTGGTGGTCTTCACACTGCTGCTGGGGATGTGGTGCCTGCTGAAGAGCCGGCATGCAGCTTCCGCGGCAGTAGTCAGCGTAGGCACATTGTTCAAGCTAACGCCGATTCTGATCGTCGGGGCGGTGTGGCGGTATCTGCCGAGGGCTGGCGCCGTTCGCTACACGGCGGTCGCAGTGGGCGGCGCGGCAGTTATTTTTGGCACGTTCTTCACTCAGAATGCGGCGATGACGCTGCCCTCACTGACAGCGCAGTGGAATAAGGCATCGTACCAGACAGTGTGGGCGCTGCTGGATGGCAACATGCGAACAGGGAACTTCGGCCCGATTGAAGACCGGCTTGATCCGGCGCGGGCCAATGAGTTACAAGGGAATGCGCCAGTTGTGCCAGGGTGGGCACGACTGGGCGCGGCGCTGGCTGTGGGGCTGTTGGTGTTTATACGGACTCGTGACTTCAGCGAGCGCGGACTGATTGCGTTTGTGACGATCACGCTGCTCATCTTCTTCGTTCAGGCGCAGGGCTGGAGCCCGCAGTGGCTGGCGCAGATCATCCCGCTGGTTCTGTTGGTGTTCCCCACGCGAAACGGGGTGCTGGCACTGCTTTTTCTGAGCTTCGTCGCGCTCGCGGAGTATCCATTCTTGTTCATTCGGAGCGATGGAGCGATCGCGGGAACATTGATCCCGGCATTCGTGATGTTTGTTGTGGCGCGCACAGTGGTGCTGCTGGCGCTATGTGCGGCGCTTTACCGGCTGCTGCTGCAGCCACCGGATTCATCAGTTGAGCAGAACACCGTTATCAGTTAGGAGAACTTCATCATGGCCCGTCAGGAACTCCAGCTTGCGAAAGAACTCATTTCGGAGAAACAGTTCGACAAAGCGCGAATGTTGCTGTTGCAAATGAAGGATGATCCGACCGCGCAAAAATGGCTTGCTAAACTTGATGAGATTGCACCATCGGGAGGTGATTCGGAACCCCTTACCAATGGGCAGACATCGCCATGGCAATATCTTGCTCTGGAAGTGAAACGGTCGTATGGCATCCAGTACCGCGTTAATAGTGAGAACAAAGCGGAATGGAAAGACCAACCGATACAGTACGCGCTCAACCTGCTGGGACGTGAGGGATGGGAATTGATCGGGTTCGACTCGCACGGGGAAACGGCGAACTATATCTTCAAGAAACCAGGAGTTGGACAGGCGCAGAAGATCGATGTGTGGGACCAATAGGGGTGTTCGAGGGTCCTTTTGAAGGGACAAACTGAATGCGTTCTACTGTCCGACAAGGAACCATTTCCCGCCGTGAACGGCTGATCTTTATTGGTATCGCGCTGATTGGGGCCTTTGCTATTACGCGGGGGCTGGTCGAGCGGCCGGGGTTCACGGATGCGTTCTATCACTTCAACGCGGCCAATCGACTGGTCAGTGGGGACGGGCTGACGGACCCGTATTTGTGGACGTATATCGGAGCGACCGAGTCGCTGCCAGCGCCTTCGCACCTGTACTGGATGCCGCTGACTTCGATTATCTCGGCGCTGGGTATGGCCGTGCTGAATGCGCCGGGCAGCTATGCTGCTGCGCAGTTTCCACTGGCACTGCTGTTCGCGGGAACGGTGGTTATCGGGTTTAGATTGGGCGAACGACTGGGGAAATCGCGACGGCATGCGTGGTTCGCAGGACTGATCACGCTGGCAAGTGGGTTTTACATCCGCTTTTGGGGAGCGACGGATACATTTGCCCCTTATGCGTTTGTGGGGGCTGCGGCGCTGTACTTGATGGGACGGGTATGCAGCGAGGCAGTTGAGCGGACGCGCAGAAGCGCGCCTCTACAGGACGGGCAGTCGATTCGGGTTGCTGGTACTGTGTTTGCAGCTTTTGTGGGCGGAATGTGTTCGGCCCTCGGCCATTTGACGCGGGCGGATGGGGTACTCCTGCTGGCTGTTGGGCTGGCGGCGGTGACGGGACTGACGGTGTTCCGACGCATGGACTGGCGCATGGCGGTATTGGCTGGTGTGGGACTGGTGGTGGGCTATTTGCTGGTGATGCTGCCGTGGTTTGCGCGGAATGTCTCGCTGATTGGGACGCCACTGCCGCTGGGAGGGACACAGACTATTTGGCTGCGGACATATGACGACATCTTCAATTATCCTCCTGATGCTTCGCCAGCGAGTCTGTTCGCAGATGGGATAGGCGCGTTCCTGACATCGCGGTGGGAAGCCTTCACGAACAACCTGGGCACGCTGGTGGTCGTTGAAGGTTTGGTGGTAATGGCTCCGCTGATGTTGATTGGTTTGTGGCGGCGGCGCAGTGACCCGTTTCTACTGCCGTTTGGGCTGTATGCGTTGGGGCTGCATGCGGCGATGACGCTGGTGTTCCCGTTTCCGGGCTACCGCGGCGGTTTGCTGCATTCGGCGGCGGCGCTGGTTCCGTGGTGGGCGATCTTGGGACTGCTCGGACTGGATGACTGCATCGACTGGATGGCGCGGCGGCGCCGGTGGAACGTCCGCACCGCGAGGCCGGTGTTCTCGGCTGGTTTGCTGGGCGTGGCCACAGCTTTGGGCGTGTTCGTGGCCGTGCCGAACCGGGTTTTAGATGAGGGGACGCCGACGCTTTATCGTGAGCTGGCGGGCGCTATCCCTGCCGGGAGCCGGGTTATGATTAACGATCCGGCGCAGCTTTATTACTACACTGGGTTGGGTGGAGTGGTTCTGCCTAACGAGGAACCGACCGCCATCCAGGATATTGCCCGCAAGTATCAGGTGGACTATGTGGTGTTAGAAGGGGTCACAGCGGATGGGCGAGAAGCCTGGGGGGCATCTTCGCTGCTGTGGCCGATGCTGATTGATCCGCCTGCATTCCTTGAAGCTATGCCCTTTAGTATGCCGGATATTCGTCTCTATGCGATCAATCTGGACTAAATTCCGCCGCGAAGACCTGATATTCGCGATACTGGCTGGAGTTCTGGCCGGTGTGTATGTGCTGCCGGTGGGGACAGGATTTCCACTGGACGACAGTTGGATTCACCAAGTGTATGGGCGCAACTTGGCCCAGACAGGCATCTGGTCGTTTGTTCCTGGTATACCCAGCGCTGCTTCGACTTCACCACTGTACACGGTGCTGCTGTCGATTGGTTACCGGTTGAATATCCCTTACGCCCTTTGGACACACCTGCTGGGTGGGGTGGCGCTGTGGGTGACGGCTATGCTGGGGGCGAGGTTGGTTGAGCGGCTGCTCCCCGGACGGCGCTACGCCTTTGTGATGGGCGGATTGGCGCAGGTTGGAACGTGGCATCTAATCTGGGCGGCGGTGTCGGGCATGGAGACCGGGTTGTTCGCAATGTGGACGCTGGCTTTGATCGCTCTGGCGTGGCGTGAGGGAGATGGTCTGGCGAGCGCGCCGCGTTCCGCGGCGCTGCGGGGCGGCGTGTTTGGACTGGTGTCCGGCCTGGCGGTGGTTACCCGACCGGAGGGGGTGGTTTTGGTCGGACTGACCGGGGTGCTGATGATGATTGCACAGCCACAGAAGAACTGGCAGCGACTGTTCATCTGGGGCGGCGCGGCGGTGGGTGTGTTCCTGGCGGTGCTTACTCCTTATCTCGCGCTCAACCTCCAGATCACGGGGGGCCTGCTGCCGGATACGGCTGCGGCAAAGATTGCCCAGAATGCCCCTCTGTTGAAAGAGAGCTTTCCGGCGCGGGTGGTCAGTATGGTGCTACCGCTGCTGGCTGGAACCCTTTTGTTCCTGATTCCTGGGGTTCTCTGGTGGACGTTTACGCAAGCGCGTCACCTAACTCGCCAATCTGCCCTGGTGTGGCTGCCGCTGCTGTGGGGAATGGGGTTGATCGGGTTATATGCGGCGCGGCTCCCGGCGTACTACCATCATGGACGCTATGTGATTCCGGCACTGCCGGCTTTGATTGTTCTGGGGACAGCAGGAACGCTCGAACTGCTGAATGCTGGCAGGCGTACGATGGCCGGACGGGTGTTGAGCCGGGCGTTGGCGGCATCAACAGTGCTGGCCTACGTCTATTTTGCGCTGGGGGCGGGCCGGGGCGTTTATGTCGAGGATGTCACGATTATCAATGAAGAGATGGTGACTGCGGCACATTGGATCGCGGATCACATTCCGCCTGACCAGCTATTGGCGATCCATGATATTGGAGCGGTGGGGTATTTTGCGCCGCGGCCGATTTTGGACCTGGCAGGATTGGTTAGCCCGGAAGTGATTCCGTTCATCAACGATGCAGAGTCGCTCTGGAGCTGGTTGAAGGGATATGATGCAAAGTACCTGATGGCCTTTCCTGACCAGATTCCGGGGGATAGCACGGAGGACTCGCGGCTTTGTTTGGTCTACACCACAGATGGGGCGACGGCGCGCTCTATCGGTGGGCCTAATATGGCGGTGTACGCGCTCACGTGGGATGGGGTATGTCCAGCGGCCGATTCGCTGCCTGAAATTGGGAATGGTGCCCAGTAAAAACTGGAGAAATGGCCGGCGGGTTGGCCTCGGCAAGGTGGTATGACCTCAATTGTTCGATTGGTTGCGTATGGTCTGGTAAAGCCTGTAGAATGACGATATGAACGATTTATTCAAGAAGATCAACACTCTGGTCAAGGCCACTTTGAATGACGCGCTGAGCGGCAGCGCGGAGCGTCCCTCTGCACCGATTCGACTCGGAAAAGGCATCGATAAGGAAGTAGCCAGCCTGCGTCAGCGGGTGAATGATGCACTGGCCTATGAGGACGAACTCCAGCGGCAGGTCGATGATCTCCAGGCAGAGGTGGAACGGCTGGATCAGGAGGCTGACCGCAGTGTTGCCTCAGGGAATGAGATGGCCGCGCGATATGCGCTGGAACAGCTCCAAGTGGCCCAACAGCGGCTGACAATGGCTCAGTCCGATCTGCAAGAACACCGGCTGGTGACTCAAGAATTGATCACGCGGGTGAATGAACTGGAAGCGGCGGTCGCAGATGCCCAGCGGGCGGAGGCGGAAGCAGGGCAGGAGAGCGCGGCGCCACCCAACAAGATCGTGATCGATCCGAGCAAGATGCTGGTGGATGTGCTGCGGGAGA
Source organism: Anaerolineae bacterium (assembly GCA_034431625.1). Lineage (GTDB taxonomy): Bacteria > Chloroflexota > Anaerolineae > Aggregatilineales > Phototrophicaceae > CFX2. The sequence continues at coordinate 116,269 of DAOUCY010000119.1, forward strand.
TGCGAGAGCGGATTGCGCAGCTTGGGGAGACCGTGACGGCGCGGACTGAAATAGAAAGCTCCACCACGGAAGAAACAGTACAAGACGTGGTCGATGACCAGAAAATCGAAGACGATCTGGCCGCGCGGCGGGATCGGCTGAGCAAAAAGTGCTGTTCAAGGGATCATGACTGAACTCGACAGCAAACAAATCCTGCTGATCTCCAGCGATTACACTCTGATTCTGCAGCTTCGCACGCTTCTAACTACGGTAGGGCTGACTACTCATACGGCGTACAGCCATATCGATGCGATCTATACGGTGGGGGCTGAAACATTCGATGCGGTGGTGGTGGACGCGAATATGGCGTATCACCGCAGCGGGGATTCGACACTGCTGGTGCTGGCAAATCAGCGGGAGACAGTGCCGTTCATTGGGGTGATGCCAGACGCAGACTTTGTCGACAGCATTCCGCTGCCGCAAAACGTCACCTTGTGCCCGATGGAGGACAGCGCCCTGTTGGAGAAGCTGTCTTCGATCCTGAAGGTCGAACTGATCGTTCCGGCACAGGTGCTGCCGGGCACTCAGCCACTGATCCCGGAGGAACAGAAAGCCACTGCGCCGGCTCCGTCACCAGCGGTGATTGCGCTTCCGCCGGCGACGCATGTGCCTGTCACTGCTACATTACCGGAATGGTCGGACGAAGTTCAGACGCTGTTCGACCTGAGTAAGTCGCTCACAGAAGTACTTGACCTCAGCGAAGTGCTGAACCGGGTGGTTGAGGCGGCGCGGCGCTTGACGAATGCCGAAGAAGGGATGATTCTGCTGCCAGATGAAGATGGCGGGCAGCTTTACCTGCGGGCGAAAGTCGGGATCGATATTGAAGTTGCACGGAACTTCCGGATTCGCACCGAGGATACGTTGGCAGGGCGGGTGTACGGCACCGGACAGCCGGTGCTGATCGGGGCGCAGGGGCCACTGAAGGTCAAAACAGAGTATCTGGTCAACGCGCTGCTGTATGTTCCGATTGTTTATGAGGGGCGGGTCATCGGCGTTCTGGGTGTCAATAACAAGACAACAGACGCGACCTTTAATGCTCGCCACCAGGATTTGCTGCAGAACCTGGCTTCATTTGCTGCTGTTGCAATCGAGAATGCCCGCAATCATGAAGAGACGCTCCAACGGGCGAAAGAACTGCAAATGCTGGTGGAAGCCAGCCAGAAGTTGAATTCGTCACTCTCGTTAGAGACGACACTGCCGAACATCTGTGACCAGCTCATGCGCGTTGGCAATGCCAATTCTATTGTGATCTACACGTGGGATCGTGAAGCCAACCAACTAGAGACACTAGGGCGGCGGATTCAAGCGGTGTGGCCGCAAGCGCAAGGACCGGTGATTGATCTGACGCGCATGGAGCGACTGCAACGTGCGCTGGATAGCCGGACGGGATTGGCTGTGCGCCGTGCAGATGCGCCTGGGACTGGGGAGATGGAGCTGCTGGCGCGGTATGGCTTGGATACGCTACAGGCTGTGCCGATTGTGGGCGGGGACACGCTGCTTGGCGTGGTTCTGTTCTATTATATAACGCCGCCTGAACGGCTACTGGATATTGAGACGATACATCGTATCCAGTTGATGACGATTGAACTACTGGCGATGCTGTCGAGCCAAACCGGCCAAGCGCGGCCTAAAGGTGTATTTCGCATCCTCAACAGCGTGATACAACTGGCCGACGCGGCGTGGGGCGAAGTCGCTATCTTGGCTTCGGATCACCAATCGCTGAATGTCCAAGTTTCATCGGGAACGGCTGTATGGCTGCGGCCGCTTCAGCCGGCGCTAGACCTGAATCGTTTTCCTGATCTGGTTGAGGCTATTGAAGGACAAGTCGTGATCGTCCGGAGTGGAGAGGCCAAACCGACGCCGGGCATTCGGACTCTGCTCGACCAGACTCAATGCCGATCGGTCATTGGGCTACCCCTCGTCCAACGAGGTAAAGCTGAAGGGATAGTTCTGGTCGGGGATACCCGGCGAAACCGGACGTTCGGACAGCGGGACATCGATATGGTGCGGGCAGTGGTGGCACAGGCTGCGACCGCACTGGACAATGCACGGTTGTTCCACCACCTCGAACGCAGCTTGATCGAACTCAAGGAGACCCAGGAGCGCTTGGTGCAGACTGCACGGCTCAGCGCGATGGGAGAACTGGCCGCAGCGGTTGCCCACCAGATCAACAACCCACTGACCACGATTATGGTGGACTCGGAGATGATGCTGCTAGATGAGTCGCCGGATTCACGGAACTACCAATCGCTTCAGGCGATTCACCGGGCCGGGAAACGGGCATCGGGGGTGGCGCGGCGGCTCTTGGCGATTTCGCGGCCGGATGATCCTGAAGCGCCGCCAGAACGAATCGATGTGGTCGATACCATTCAGGGGGTACTGTCGCTGGTCAAAGGGCACATCGAGCGGGATCGAATTCGGATTGTGGCAAAGCTCCCGGAAGATCCGCTGCCACCGGTGTGGGCGGGGCAGGGGCAGCTTGATGACATCTGGCTGAATCTGCTGCTGAATGCCCATGACGCACTCATGGGGCGAGAGGACGGCCAGATTGGGATCAGCGCGGCACACAGCCCAGCAGAAGAGGTGATAGAGGTCGTGGTTTGGGATAATGGGCCGGGGATACCGGAGCAGATTATCCAGGACATCTTCAAACCCTTCTTTACGACTAAACCACCGGGTGAAGGAACCGGATTGGGGCTGCATATCTGCCGCCAGACGGCTGAGCGCGTGGGCGGCACCATTTCCGTAAGCAGTGTACCGGGGGAAGGCGCACGCTTCACGGTGAAGCTACCCATCAACCGAGGAGGTATATTGTCATGACGTACATTTTGGCCGTTGATGATGATCCTGAAGTTTTGGACACTGTTGGGCGTTTTCTGCAACGAGAAGCATTTGAGATTGGTTTGGCTCGCTCCGCCGCAGAAGCTTTAGTCGAACTGGAGCGCAGGATTCCCAGTATTTTGATTCTTGACATTATGATGCCGGGTATGGATGGGATCACACTGTGCCGGCAACTGCGCCGGGATCCGCGGTTCGTATCGCTTCCGGTACTGTTCCTCACAGCCAAAGGAACCACGGAGGACATTGTTGATGGGCTGGATGCAGGGGCGGATGACTATGTGGTTAAGCCATTCCAGCTTGCCGAACTGAGGGCGCGGATTCAGGCGCTGCTGCGCCGGAGCCAACGCGAAATGGCGTCAGGCGCCATTATTCAACTCAATGATCTGCGGTTGGATTCAGACACATATCAGGTTTATGTGCAAGATGAATGTATCCAACTGACCTCGACGGAGCACCGGCTGCTGCGCTATTTGATGGAGAATCCAAACCGCGCTCTATCACCTTCGCATTTGCTCCAGGCAGTTTGGGAATATCCCCCTAACACAGGTGATCCAGACTTGGTGCGGGCGCATGTGCGCAATCTGCGTTCCAAGCTGGAAAACAATACTGATCGCCGCTATATCCGCACCATTCACGGCGTGGGATACATGATTTCGGCCTGAAGTCTTTTCTTCAGGCTCAAGAAAAGTACCTGATATTCCATCGGGTATTTTTGATTCGGGTTTGTGTGTGGTGATATTACTGCGCTAAGCTTGAAGAATTTCACAAAAGTTTCAGATACGCCTACGGTATCTGGCTAATGACGGCGCTATACTGGATTTATAGAAATCGACGACATCACTGCGGATAGATGAGTATGCACCACATCCTCGTTCTGGACCAAGATATTGAAACCGCCAGCATGGTCGAGGCCTATCTACGACGAGAAGGATACACCGTTTCACGGGTATCGACAGTGCGGGATGCCTGGGCGATTCTAGAACAGGACATGCCTGATCTGTTCTTGATTGACATGGCCCATCCCACACTCGATGGACTGGCATTCTGCCGGCGGCTGCGTGGAATGCCTCGTTCGGCCGGCATGCCGATCTTGGTCACCGGGCCGAACTTGCTGCAAGGGGTCACCAGCGCTTTGGAAGCGGGCGGAGATGATTATCTCGCCAAGCCGTTCATCCTACGGGAGCTGGGGGCACGGATCCGCGCTCATTTGCGGCGGGTAACCGGTACATCCGTTGATCCTCTGCCTACGGTACGGTTAATGCCGCAGGCTCAGGTGGTCTATGTCGATGATCGTCCAGTGGAGCTGACGCACGTGGAGTTTGAACTGCTAGCATTTCTGTGCCGGCGGCCTAACCAACTGCATTCGACTGAAGACCTGCTGACTTGTGTGTGGCAATACCCACGCGGCACGGGGGATGCGGCTCTGGTTCGGAATCACATTCGCAACCTGCGGCGTAAGGTTGAGCCTGATCCTGAGCGACCGTTCATCATTCAATCGCGACATGGGCGGGGATACGCAGTGCGGGCGCGGGTCAGCGTTGAGAATGGCGTTCCGCAGATGTGAAATACAGCCATTCGACAAGTGGGGAAGCAGCAGGACAAGCTCAAGGCTTGTCCTTTTGTTTAGACAAGTTTCCCCTCATTTCTGCACAAAATTCTATCAACTCCTTATCAGTCGCCTACATCGTGTGAACTAAACCTTGTGGTATGATGAATCTGCGGAGACTATATCAACCTGTTGATAATGCTTACAGATTGGGGCGTTCGATGCGCAAGCTCATCAAACGAATCCTCCTCGTACTAGACGGTACACCAACCGTCTATGGGCATTATTCGCGGGGGCAGAGTATGCTTGAATTGGCTCTGATTACCCCGATCCTCATCATTTTGTTGATGGGGCTGGCCGAGATTGGCTGGTTTGCCAACAACTATTTGATTCTGCTGGAAACGACCCGTACAGGGGCGCGTTTCGGAACAACGCAAGCGGGGGACCGCGCGCCAGCGGCGTGGCCGAATGCGGCGAGCCTCTACCCGGCAACCATTGTGTCACCGCCAGCTTCGACGGATGCACAGAATTTCCGCACCTGCGCCAACCTCGCCGATGAACGTTTCAACCGGTTCTTCAACGGGATCGCGTGTCGTATGCTGGACACGATGGAACCGCTGGATTTCCGGGACAGAATCAACGCGAATAACCCGAACAGCATCGACGATATCGTCGTGTCGGCATTTTCGATCTTGAGCGTCAATCCAAGTTCATCGAGCGATATTCCGGCGGATTTCCGGTCGGCATTGGCGCTGGTTTCGGGTTATCCGACGACGGCGCAGCAGTTGATCGTGGTGGGGCGATATCCGTCGAATGCAAATGAGTGCACGACGGATCCAGCGGAGACGCGCGACCCGTTCAACTATATCAATACGACGACGCGGCTGGACGGGGGACGGAACTACACGCTCATCAATACAGCGCTGCCAGATACAGCCGACAACCGCAATTATGTGGAGTATACCGGGTTTGACTCGACACCGGAACTTCAGCGCGGGTTCTCATTCGCGGGGCAGCACAGAATATTGGCGACGCGGACACTCCCGCCCGATCAGCAGTGTATCGGATCAGAATGGACGATCAATCGCGTTCAGCAGCTTATCAATCTGGCGAATTTTGGTTTGACGAACCAGCAGCGGGCTAATCTGCCGAGCCAGGGTATGGTGCTGGTAGAGATGTTCTGGCGGCATTCCCTGCTGCTGAGGAATCCGGTATTCAACCCGGTGTTCACCATTTTGAATGATCCTACGATTGATCCCAGCGCACCCAATGACGCAGGGACGATTATTTCGGTGTGGGCTGCATTCCCACTGCCGCAGCTTGAACCACGTAATATCACGTTCAGGTAGAGGAACAGCTATGAAGCGGACATTCCTATCCCGTTACGCCCAGCAGTGGCTTCGTCAGGGACAGGTCGGCCAGTCGGTTGTGATCCTGGCGTTTGGCTTCATTGTCCTCCTGGCGTTTGTGGGCATTGTGACCGATGTATCTCTCCTGTTTGTTCGCTACAGCACGCTGCGCCGGTCGGTCGATGCGGCGGCTGTGGCGGCAGCCGGGCAAATCCGCCGGACTGTGCCGACTGCTGAAGAAGAGACGCGCGCCCAGACCAACTGCGGAAGCAACTGGCAGCGGTGCGCGGATGGTTATGCGATTGCGCGGAGCGTTGCCAATTACAATTTGTCGGCGCGGCAGTTCATTGAGTTCTACGGATTGAGTCCGAGCAATGTGCGAGTAGACAGCTGCGACACGCTGCCGACGACACGCCCGACGGATGCGATTGAAGCGGCTCGGTGGGACGCGCTGGAATGCGGGGCGACGAGCCAACCGCGGAAATTGGTTCAGGTTACGGCACAAGTGGAATCGCCGACCATCTTTCTGCGGCTGATTGGGTGGGGGACGATTACGCTAGAAGCCAGTGCGATTTCGGAATCAGCGGTACTGGATGTGGTTCTGATCTTCGACGGTTCTGAATCAATGGCGAATCAGACATCGTATGCGGACTGGGAAGCCATCAATATGGGGATGCGCTATCTGCCACCGCGTTTGAACAGTGGGCCGAACATCTGGGGGAATGAGGCGCGCTTCGTCCAGTGGACGCCAGCATACGACTGGATCAATATGTGGCTGGCGCTGCTGAACATGACTCAGAACCAGGTTAATGCTGACCCGCGATTTCCGGTGACGCCGTTCTTTTGGAATGGAACGCGCTGGGTGCGGTGGAATGGAACCTCGACTCCGCCGACCGGTTATGGCCAGCCACGCCCGGACTGCCGCGTGCGGATGTTCCCAGCGGCTGATGCTGCGTTTGACCGCATTCCTGACGGCGGCGCCAGCGGGTCAGGCGAATATGTGGCGTCGGATGATGTGTGGCAGGAATACACTTCGTTCCTCCGGTCGGAGGGCATTCTGAGTTCAAGCCAGAACTACCCGACGCGATACGACGGTTTCGTTCCGGCCTACAACTACTTTGGCTGCTGCAATGACCCAAATGGGGATGGGCGGTTCAATGATTTGATCTGCCGTCCGTTCCGTCAGATGCGTGACAGCGCTGAACAATTCTTGGATCGCATCGACTTTGCGCGGGGCGACCGTGTGGCGTTCGTGACATTTGACCGCTCGGCCTATCTGGTTGATCCTGACGGAACTGTTGGCACTCAGGATGATGCCGGCAATCCGGTGATTGATCCGGCGACGGGCAGCCGCCTCCAGCAGCTCCCGATGATTACGAACCGCGAGCAGGCGATCACGGCGCTGCGGCGTATTGTGGGTGTTCGCGCTGAGCCGAACTTCTATGCGGATATGAACAACGATGGATTGTGGGATGCGTATGTTGTGGGCGGCGCTCCGTATGATCCCACATCGGCGCGCAGCGGCCGGGTGTTCAGCTACGATTACCAGCAGGAATACAATCCGGCGACCAACAGCTGGGTATCGGGTGGGTTCAACAATACCCGGCTCGGACTGCTGAACGACTATCCGGTGCAGAATAACTGCTACTTCCTGAATGCGACGCGCGTCTGGCCGTATTCGCTGTTCAGTTCACCGGCGAATGCGACGATTGCGGCTTCTTGGGGGTCAACGTATGTTCCCAGCCGCTTCCCAACTCCCTACGCAGCTTTCACTGCATCGCCGACTTATGCGATGGCAAATCCTGCGCTGATGCTGCCGAACCTGAACGATACAAGCTGGGACACGCAGATGCGTGGCACATTCCCGAACTCGACCACCCAGATACCGAATGGTGGGACGACGGCTGTGCCGAATCTGAGCCGGCAGGTGCAGAAGGCGCTGTACAGCTATGACTTCCGCGCGGGCTGCGGCGGCAGCAACGTGGGTGCGGCACTGCGGCAGGGGAATAATGCGCTCCTCGATGTTCGGACGATCCGCAGCGCTAACAGCGGCGCAGTGTGGATTATGGTCTTGTTGGGCGACGGCGCGGCGGCTTCCAGCGATCCAGTGCGCCGCAACAACCAAACGCTGCAACCAGGCGACCCGTATGGGAGCGCGACTTCGGCTCCTCCGCGAGCCAGCAGTTATGGGGCGTATGGGCTGTGCCCGTATGGTACGCCTACGTCTCGGAAGGAGCTGGTGGATGAGCAGGGGGCTTGGGAAACTGCTCAACCGCGGTGTATGGATGAGTCGTATACCAGCCGCCATTTCTGTACGGGCGCGGCGGGCATTGACCCCAACAATGCGGCTTTTGACATCGGCGTAGCGGGTTCGTGCGAGATGGAATACGATGTAGACGACTATGCTCGTGATTGGGCTGACTACATCGGTTTGGTTCGTATCCCCGCTACAAGTCCTTTCAGCCGTTTCCCTGAAGCCAGTGAAGAGCGATCCAATTTCACGCTGCCGACGATCTTCACTATCGGGTTTGGTCTGGATTTCCAACGCGATACCAATGGTGACGGCCAGTATAACTGTGCGGACTCGGCAAACTTGAATGACTGCTTGGGCGAAGAACTGCTGCGCTACATCGCTGATGTAGGCGATAACAACCGTCTGGATACCGATTACCAGCAAGATGTTGTGGCTGATGGCCGGCTGGACGGCAACCTTGGGCCGGGCGAAGTATATGGAGATCGCGGCCCCTGCGAAGCGCCGCTGCCAGGGTACCAGAATGCGGATCAAGCCAAAGCGTCCGGCGCATTCAGCAGCAGCTATGCAGCGCTGCTGAACAACCCGCTCCAATCTAAGCGGGACTGCGGAAATTACTTCAACGCGCCTGATGCTGCGAAGCTGGATCGCGTGTTTGACGAGATTGCATCGCGGATGTTCACACGGCTGACGCGGTAGTGTCTGGTTGGATTTGTTGTTGTCCTGTTCTGCTGGTCATTCGAGAATCGGCAGAACAGGATAGGCCATAATAGCCCCAAAAGAGAGGGTGCCTATGGAAACTCCAGTCAATATGGATCGCCAACGCAGGAGACGCCAGGGACAGACGCTGGCGGAATTCGCGCTTACGCTGCCGATTCTCTTGCTACTGATGTTCGGAATCATTGAATTTGGGCGCATCTTCCAGGCGTGGGTGACGCTGCAGAACGCGGCACGAACGGCCGCGCGTTATGCCAGCACCTACCAATATGATGACAATACGTTCCCGCTGACGCTGGAAATCGACCAAACGAATCTGAATCATCCGAACGATTTTGTGCCGTGTGTCGATGACGGGCCGGAAAGCTTCCGTACCTATCGAGGGCCGGCGAACAACGAGTCGCCGAGCGTGGACCGGCGCGGGACAATTGCGACGATCTACCCGAACGGGGCGAGCAATCCTCCGGTACAAATTTACACGGGCGGCATTGAGAGCCTGTTTGCGACGTGGTACGATGGCCGCAACTGCGACCCCCGCAGCCTGGATGACCAAGATCGGCGGCGGGATATGGCGCGTTTGCTGTCGATCATGTACGAAGCGCGGCGCGGCGCGGCTGGCCTTGCCATCGAGTCAAACCAGTGGGGCGCGCCGACGGCGGCGAATGCCCGCACTGACCTTGTGAACAACTGGCCGCAGTGGGCGTGGTTCCAGAACTGGAATGTTCCGCCGCAGCGTTCGGACCAGCGGGCGTGGTTCCACGTCATGATTTGCAGCGACCGGCTGCGCCCAGCAGACTCGAACAGCTACTTCCAGGCCAGCACGAATGGCGGCAGCTTTGTTCCGATTGCCAGCCGATTTGTGCCGTATGTCGGCGAGTCGACCCTGGCAGTGAACGGGACGATCACCAATCCGTGGGCACCTTCATGTTTGCTGAACGAAACGTATAATCCAGTTCCTGCAGGGATGCTCAATAATGCTGGACGTCCCTGGATGGATCCAGGTGGCCCTGGCGATACCGTGCTGGTCGTTGTGACATTTAACCACCCGCTGATTACCCCGCTTGGTCTGGCTCCGTACCTGACGATGCAGGCGCGGCGTTCGGCGATTGTGGAAACGTTCAACAACACCCGTTCGCGCAGCGCAATCGGCGCGATTGCTCCGGCAGGGGCGAATGCTCCGACTCTGACTTATACGCCGACGAATACGCCGCCTCCGTCGCCGACGCGGACGCCGATCCCCAGCCAGACGCCAACGGCTACGGTAACGAATACGCCGTCACCAATTCCGCCATTCACGTGTGATCTGATCACGCTGAACACGGCGCGATTGGATGCCAATACGTACTACATCAACATCCGCAACGACAATAACGAACCGACCTATATCACGCGGGTGTCGTTCAATTGGCCGACGATTGCCCAATTCCCAACGATGTACCTGTCGCAGATGGCATTGGATCGGGCAGTACACTGGAATGGGATTGACCGGCAGGATCTGGCAGCCTTCAACGGGATGAACAACACCGATACCAATGTTGAAGCCTCGACGCCGCCGTTCAACAGCACATCTACGTCGATCCGCACCATCAGTGCTTTCGACACGGGCGAATGGTCAGCGACGTTCTTGGCAGGGCCGAGCGCGCTAGCGAACTACGTTTCGGCAACGGCCTACGGCGGGATCATCTATCTGTTCAACCCGCGCGATTTGAACGGTGTGCCGTGCCAGAAGGTCATCCCGAATCTAGTTCCAACGGCGACTCCAACACGCAATCCGAGCCAGCCATCCCCAACACCAACGTTCACGCCAGACTGTGCTTCCAGCCAGATTACGGTGCGGTTCGTGCGGTTCGAGCAGTTCGGTCTGGTGCGCTTGGAAGTGCTGAACAACCGGACGGTTACGGGTACGCTACTGAACTTCTCGGTGAGCTGGATCAAACGGTTCTCTAGTATGACGCTCAGGAGGATCACCGCGGTCGCGCCGCAAGGGGCTGTGGGCAGTGTGGATGTGTGGGTCTCGTCGGGTGTGACGCAAGACAGCACGCCGCCGACTACCCGTAACGAAGGAACCTGGGTGGCGAACTACACGTTCGAGCCGCGCACCGCGACTGGTCCCAGCGTGACGGCGCTGTACCTGGACTTCGACGGGACAGCAGACCGTCTGGATAACCTGGGCGTGTTCCCGTCTGACCTGAATGGGACCTGGTTCGAGATCACCTGCGATCTCCCGAGTGGTGGGAGCGGTGGTGGCGGAACTGGCGGTGGTGGGACCGGTGGCGGCGGAACCGGTGGAACAACCGGCAGGATCAATCTAGCGAACAACCCCACACCGGCACCGACTCCGACGCAGGGGCCAACAAACACACCGCGGCCAACCGATACGCCCGGTCCGACGAACACGCCGCGACCGCCGACAAATACGCCGACGGTTGGCCCAACGGCTACACCGCGTCCGCCGACGAATACGCCGCCGCCTAAGCCGACTAATACCTTGGCTGGGCCGCCGACGAACCCCGGATCGGGCTGCACGGAAAACTGCTGACCCGGTAAACAATCACTTCGTAAAGAGGCAGGGAGACCCCCTGCCTCTTTTTTTTGCACGACGAAGGGGCAGAACGGGGAGTCGCGATATACTCCGGCAGAGAACAGATGTTCCTGTTTTAATGGCAGCGTTCCGAAAGGGTGGGATGCTGTTCTGCGCCGCCTCTGAACAGAAGTGGGCAGGTGTGTTATTCTTCTGCTGATTTTTCCGTATTTGATGAAGACGCTCGCTGAATATTCAGGAGACAAACTGCCGTGATTGTCTGCGTTACGCCCAATCCTACGGTCGATTTCACGATGGTTGTGCCCCAATTTCATGCAGGGGAGGTGTTCCGGACAGCGACGACGCTGGTGACGGCGGGTGGGAAAGGGATCAACGCGGCGCGGGTCATCAATGCGCTGGGCGTACGAGCAGTAGCGGCTGGATTTCTGGGTGGGGTGAATGGCGAGAAAATGAAGCAAATGGTCGCGGGGGATTCGATCCCCAGCGCGTGGACATGGGTGAGTGGGGAGACACGAAGCTGTATCATCATTGCCGACCCCGAATTAGGGCAGGCCACGGTGATCAATGAGCCAGGACCAAGCGTGACCGCAGCGGATTGGGAGCGGCTGCAGATAGATGTTCTGAACGCGGCGGGGGAAGCCAACGTGGTTTGTTTGAATGGGAGTTTGCCGCAAGGATCGCCGATGGCGGCCTACGAAGCGTTGATTCGCTGGCTGTTGGGGGCGGGAAAGACTGTCTGGGTGGATACGAGCGGAAAGTCGCTTCAGGTGGCGCTGGGGATTGCAGGGTTGGGGATCAAGGTGAATGGTGCAGAAGCGGGCGAGATTTTGGGACGCTCGGTGAAGACTGTCCAAGAAGCTGTCACAGCCGCGCGAGCACTTCTCGACACAGGACTATGGTCGGTCGTCCTGACGCTAGGGGCAGCGGGTGCGGTGATGGCGAATAAGGAGGGGGTTTGGGCTGTGCGGCCACCAGCGATCAAGGCTATTGACCCGGTGGGGAGCGGGGACTCGTTTCTGGGGGGATTGGTGGCAGCATTGAGCCGAGGGGAATCACCTGAAGAGGCCCTGCGGGCAGGGGCGGCGGCTGGAGCAGCTAACGCGCTAATCCTCGGAGCGGGGTATTTTCATCGGAGCGACTTTGATGAATTGATCGGGCGCTGTATGGTGGAGCGCTTTAGTGAGTGATATGAATTCCTGGAAATCATCACAATGAATGCTGCGATTCGACGCTATTTTGAAGCGCATGCGCGCGATTGGGACGAGCGCATGCCTCCTAACTACAGTGAAGTGCTGGTTGACTTTATCCATTCGTTCGCCGCAGAATTCCGCGCTGCTGCTGTGACTCTAGAGGTTGGCACAGGAACGGGGGCGTTAATTCCGGTGCTGCGCACTCTTGCGCCGGATTCGCATCTGGTTTCAGTGGACTTTGCTTATGGGATGGTGAGCCAAGCGCAGAAACGTATTCCTGGTGCGTGCCTACTCCAAGCGGATGTTCACGACCTACCGATAGTTTCTGGATGGGTCGATCTGGTCATTTGCCATAACAGCTTTCCTCATTTTGAGGACAAACCGCGTGCGCTGCGCGAGATCCGGCGCGTACTGCGTCCAGCAGGAAAGCTTATGATCCTGCACAATAATCCGCGTGAAGTTGTCAACGCCATTCACCAGCGGATAGGCCCGCCTATTGCGGGCGATCTGCTGCCCACAGGCGATGCCATGCAGGCACTCTTGATCGACAGCGGTTTTTCAGCAGTTCAGGTCGAAGATTCGTCCCAGCATTATGCTGCTCAAGGGATACGCGGATGATGCTCAAAGCTGAGCCGTTCTGGCTGCTCAGGCGAGATGATCCCGATGGGCACGTCAAGACCCGGTAGAAGAGTCGAGCCGGATGATCTGAGGCTGCTGGAGATAGCGCTCACGGATAGGCGCGGTCAGGTCAAACTGTTCCGGGGTGAGCAGTGACCAAAAAGACGCAGGTTCCATAACCTGCCCCGCACCAACTTCAGCGTAACGGCGCAGCCAGGCGAAGAAGGCATCTGTGCCGATGGTGGCGCGGAGAGCATCGAGCATCCGCACCCCGCGCAGATAGACGGCATTGATATACGCGCGGCGAGATGGGAAATCGTAGACAGTGCTATCGACGAAGCCTTCCGGTGAGAAGCTGTTGATGCGGAATTCCCACCACCAGCCTTTAAGGGCAGGATAGTACTCTTCGACGAAAACGAGTTCGCTATAGGTTGCCAGGGCTTCGTCTAGCCAGGGGTGAAGGGCTTGATCGCTGCCGACCTGGCTATACCACCATTGATGTGAAACCTCATGAGCAGTAATCAGCATCAGGTAGGAATCTGGACCGCCGAACCGCCGGAAGTATTCACCCCCAACAAAGACGATGCCGCTGAACTCCATACCATCGGGGAAGTCTCCCTGGACGACGACGAGACGGTCGTAAGGGTACGGACCGAAACGGCCAGCGAAGATCGCCAGGCTGTTGGTGGCTGTGTCTAGAGCGAAAGCAGCGGTATCGATGGGGCCAGCCTGGGTTTCGATGAGGGCGTCCGGAAATGTGTAGACCTCGACGAGCGGGCCATCAGGAATTTGCTGGGCAGCAAGGATGAAGCCTTCGCCGAGGCTCAGGCTGAAATCACGGGCAGCGGATAAGAACCAGCGCCAATAGGTGTCTCCGTTTTCAAGCAGCGTTCCGGGGGCAGCCGCGACGAGCGTTTTGGGCGCATTCTGGACGGCGAGGTGGACATCCCAGTCGGCGACAGCCAGAACCTCTTGCTCGCCGATCAGGCTGGGTTCGTGGCTAATCCAGTTTCCATCCCGACGGATGGCTACGGTGGGGAGCCAGTGGCCCAGATTGAGCTGACGGTCACTGTAGCCGAGATAGCCCTGAAAACGCGCAGCGCCACGACCAGCCATCGGCGGAACAGCCAATTCAAAGCTGAGGGAAAGACGAATCTGGCAGCCAGGATCGAGGGACTGTGGGAGTGCCAGCGTGAGGCGCTGGCGAGCAAGGCTGGTTTGCAGCATGTCGCCAGTCGCGGTTAGGCTTACTTTTCCGAGCTGGAATAGGCTTGGCTCGGAATTGGGTTTGACGTTGAGAACCAGTTCGTTCAGGGTTGTGCTGTTTCGATTGAGGTACTCGATGTGTTGGGTAACCTGGAGGCGACGGGTGGGATAATCGAGGACGGCATTGACGGTATAACGGGTTTCTGGGACGCTGGGACCGCGTTCGCAGACGATGGCTGCGGGCACAGAGCTGGGTGTGGGCAGGGGCGTCTCGATAGGCTCAAGCTGGCGCTGTAGGGTTGGGACGGGTGAAGTGACGATCCGGGGGGTAAACGACGGAACTAGAGAGACTTCGGCAGTGCTGCCTGAGTTGATTGCACAGGCGGTTAAGGTCAGGGCAATGAGCAGGGTGGTGAGGTTTCGCAGGTTCATGATGTCATCTTACCGATAGTCAGCGAAAAATCCAATGCGAAGATAGGGGCTGAGATTGGGAGGTGGAGGAAACTAATGACGTGACATGAGTCTGGAGGTGGTTAGATTTCGGAATGAATTTCAGTTGGACGCATCGCACAGGCTAGTTCTGTGTTATCCTATGCGGGGTTTGTTTGCACCCAGGAGGAGCCACTTGAAACCTGCAACTCAGCCATCACTTCAAAGCCAAATTCGCGGCCTGATCCGGCTGACACGTTGGAAAGAGTATGTTTCGTTCGTCATACCGCTGACGATTTTGGGAGCGCTGCTGGCCGCGCGTCCACATGATATTCTGCTAGACTGGCGGCTGATCGCGGTGACGCTGGCGAATATCCTAGCAGTGGCATATGCGTTCATGATTAATGACATTGAAGATGCGCCAGATGATGCGCGCGATCCTGACCGGGCAGCCCGGAATCCAATCACAATGGGGGAGATTGGAATTCGGGTTGGCTATGCAGCCTGCCGGTTAGTGGCAGTGGCGACGCTGGCGCTGTATGCATGCGGCGGATTCTGGGTGCTGGTGATCGGCGTGGCGACGCTGCTACTTTCACACCTGTATTCGTGGCGGCCCGTGCGGCTGAAAGCTTGGCCGGTGACGGATGTTGTATCGCACTCGCTGATGCTGAGCGGTCTGCTGCTGCTGGCGGGGTATTTCATCTACCACGACCAACCGGGGATTGTGTGGTTCGTGGCGGCAGGGGCGACGCTGTTCTCGGTATATGGGCAGCTCTACAACCAGCTTCGGGATTACGATATGGACAAGGCAGCGGGTCTGTATAACACGGCGATTGTCCTGGGGGAACAACGCACACGACGTTTGATGTACCTGTCGATTGGGCTAGCGGCACTGTGCCTGCTGGCAGCGGTTGGTTTGGGGGCATTCCCGATGTGGCTGGGGGTTGTTTTAGTCATCAGCGTGATCGTAAGCATGTTCATCAATCCTAAGACTGATATGCGGGGAACCCAAACGGTCGAAATCAGCGGTACGCTCCAGGTGCAGGGGTTGGTGGTTATTAATTTGACTATCGCAGCTTGGCTGGTGTATGCGCTGTATCTGCAAGTGTTCTGATTTTTAGTTTGTGATCCGTCAAGTGCAGCGCGGGCGACAACAATCGCCCGCGTTTGTTTTCCCACACAAGGTGGTTAATGGCGGATAGCGCGGGGTGCGTAGGTGCAATATAATAATTAAGATTAGTGGTTTTCTCCCTTGAATCTTGATGTTCATCAAGGTCGGCACGAAGATGGTCAACGGCGTGAACAAAAAGGCAAAGATTCTGATTGTGGACGACATTCCAGATACAGTTCAACTGTTGAAGGATTGGCTGGAGAGTCATGAATATGATGCGCTGGGCGTCACCAGCAGTTTGATGGCGCTGGAAGTGGCGGAGACGGAAAAACCCGACCTGATCTTGCTGGACATCATGATGCCCAAAATGGACGGGATGGAAACCTGCCGGCGTTTGAAAGCCAATCCGAAGACAGCCGGAATCCCGGTTGTGATCGTCACAGCGAAGAATCCGAGTGACGCACGAGCGGAAGGGATGATGGCTGGGGCAGTAGATTACATCACTAAGCCGGTCAACCTGAATGACCTGATCAAGCGGATCGATACGGCGCTTTCGACGACTTCGCAAGAGCCGGCAGATGTGCAGCGGTTACTGGAAGAGGCTGCTCATTCGGCGCTGACGATTCTCTCGACCGAGATGGTGTGGTTGTTGGGGGTGGATAACAGCGACCAAACGCTCAAGCACCGGGTGCTGGCGACAACCGGTGGGGCACGGTTGGAAACGGAATTCCTCTTGAAAGTCGCTGGAGGACAATCAATCCCGCGGTTCCCGACACAGGATGACAGCAACCCGATCTGTTCGACCCTGATGACGCGAAAAATGATGGTCAACGTGCCGACCGATACGCTGAAAGGCAATCCTTCGACGCAGGCCTTGTTCCAGGCGGCGGAACTGATCCGGCTGAATTACCTGACGATTGTGCCGCTGACGGCAGCAGGGAAGACGCCGGGGGTGATGATCCTGGGGGAGCTTCAGCCGCGGGATATGGAATCTGCGCGCGCGCGCCAGATCATGACGGCACTGGGGACACAAGCGGCCATCGCGCTGGACTATTCGCGGCTGATTACTGATCTGACTCAGCGCGAAGTAGATATGCAGCGCGAACAAAACTTCCGGCAGATGATCCTGGACACGATGAGCGATGGACTGGTGGTGATTGACTCAAAAGGGACGGTCAAATACACCAACCGGCGTTTGCTGCGGATGACGAATTATCCGCGTGGGTACTGGGAAGGGCGCTCGGTGGGCGAGTTGTTCCACCCAGATGACCGAGTCGAGGTGATGGTGGGGCTGCTGCGCGAAGGCATCACGACGATGAAATTCGAGCAGCGGGTGATCACACGGGATAATCGAGTACTGCCCGTATGGCTGACACGATCCAGGGCACAATCGGATGATCTGAACAACCAGGTGATTGTGCTGAGCGACATGACCGAACAGAAACGGCGCGAGGCCGATTTGGAGCGGCAGACGGCGCGGTTGTTGGCGCTGAACCAATCGTCGCACGCAATCACCTCGAATCTGTCACTGCACGAGACGCTGAACAATATTTTGAACGCGGCGCGAAACGTGGTGGAGTCACAGGGAGCGTCGCTGTTCCTCATCAACAAAGACAACCCGGAAGAGCTGATGGTGGTGGCGGCGGTGGGAACTGGCGCGAGTATTATCCAGGGATTACGGGTTCCGCTGGGAGAAGGGGTGGCTGGATGGGTGGCACGAGAGGCGCGACCGCAATTGGTCAGCGATATCGAGCGTGATCCGCGCTTTTACCGGGCAGTGGATGAACAGACAGGCTTAAGTACACGGTCGTTAATTGCGGTTCCGCTCATCAACGCTGATCAGGTAATTGGCGTGATTGAAGTGGTCAACAAGCTGAATGATGGTTTGTTCACACAAGATGATGTGCATTTGCTGGAGAGCATGGCTGGGACAGCGGCAGTCTCGATTGTCAATGCACGACTGTTCGATGAAACGCGACGGCGGGTGAATGAATTGGGTACGCTGTTGAATGCCAGTGAAGCAGCGTCTTCGACGCTGCAATTCTCGCAGGTGCTTGAGTCTATCGCACGGAATCTGGCGGAAGGATTGAACGCCTCGCGGTGCATCATCATGGCGTGGAATGCGGGCAAGAACCGGTTAGAGTCGCTGGCGGACATGTGCGATATGACGTGGATGGTTGAGAACGCACCGCGACGACGGTTGGATGACGAGCCGCTAGCAAAGCAGGCATTGACCAGTAATAGACCGTTAACAGCTTCACTGCTGAAGGCCGACCTTTCCGACAATGAACGAGAGGCTTTAGCCCGAACGGGGATGGTGAGCCTCCTGCTGCTTCCGGTTCCACGTGATGGGGTTGTGATCGGGCTGGTGGAATTGTACAGCCTTAGTCCGCGGGCGATGTTCGGACAGCGGGATGCGGTCGAAGCCTTCGCCGTAGTGGAAACCTGGGCATTGGGCGAAGCAGTGAACCGGTTTGAGGAAGCTGAACCGGAACAACTCACTGATTTGGCAAGCCAACTACTCAAAATTGGAGCGACGTGTTGGGTGACGATCTATGCTTGGGAGACTGATGCGGACGATATGGTGCTGCTGCATGAGCAGGGTTTTGCGGAATGGACGAAGCGACCAGGCACAACCCTGCCCATTGACAACTACCCAACGATGCAAGAAGTGATCCGAGACAAAGAGTGGCGGATGGGATCGCTGGAGGACGCGCAAGCTGATCCTGCCGAGGCGAATTGGCTGGCTTATCATGGTGGGCGAGCCAGCCTGATGCTGCCGCTGCTGGAACGCGGAACGCCGGCAGGCATCATCAAACTGGTGAGTGCGGAGGATCGACGGTTTGACGAGGATGAAATCCGGTTGGGGCAAGGTATTGCCAATGTGGTGAGCAGTGCGTTGGAGAATGCTCGGCTGTACCAATCGCTGGACAGCCGCGCACGGGCGCTAGAAGGCGCTTACCGGGAACTACAAGAGGCGGACAAGGCCAAAGACGAGTTTATTCAGAATGTGTCGCACGAACTGCGCACACCCCTGATTTCAGTGTTGGGATATGCCAGCCTGCTGGGTGAGGGCGAGTTCGGCCCGGTAACCGAGCAGCAAGTAGAGGCTCTTGGAATCATCAACCAGAAGGCACAAAAACTGGCCGATCTGGTAGAAGACATCGTCTCGGTTCAAGCACTGGAAACCCGTACCTATGACCGGCATCCGGCACATATGCTGGAGATCGTGCAAGAAGTGCTGCAGAAGCACGCAAAGCGGATTCAGGAGGCGGGTTTGCAGATCAATCTGCGAGCTTCACCCGATCTGCCAACAGTGATGGTGGATGCTGGAAGTATGGGGGAAGCGTTCGAAAAGCTGCTGGACAATGCAATCAAGTTCGGCAGTGAAGGCAAGACCATTGATGTGTTTGTACAGGATACGAGCGGGCCGGTCATCCAAGTGGTGGTACGGGATTACGGAATCGGTATTGACCCATCGGAACACCAGAAAATCTTCCGACGGTTCTATCAGGTGGATGGGGGCACAGCCCGGCGGTATCCCGGCACAGGATTGGGACTGGCAATCGCTAAAACGATCATCGAAGGGCATGGTGGGCGGATTGGGGTCAAGAGCGCACTGAACGAAGGGGCGACGTTTGTCTTCACCGTGCCAAAGGCAGCGGTTTCTGAGGCATAAGGGCATATGGGTCTTAATGACATTCACGGTATTCTGTTCAACATGCATATTCTGTACTCGCTGGCGCTGGGAATCTGGGCTGGGTTCATGGCACTTCGGGGAGAATCGATTTCGGGGAATTATTGGGGGGCTGTAGCGACAGGGGCGATTCTGGCCGGGGCGGTGCTGCTGGTTGGGATTGTGATGACGATTCAGGGACTGCGGATCGCGCGGCTAGGGATTTATTATCTATACATGCTGTGGTTGATGGTGATTATGCCAGGACTGTTCTCGCTGCTGCGAGGACGGGATGACCGGAGCGCGGCAGTGGCATTTTCGATCTTGAGTTTGTTCAACTTCTTCACGTCAATCAGCATGACCCAGCGCGGATTGATCGGGCCGTGGCTGCCGGAGCAGGAATTAGGGATTGGGGGGTAGGGATCAGCAGAAAGGGGACAGCAGGGAATTTGAGATCAGTAAAGGTCGTCGATGAGCATTAAGGTTGAGTTGGCAGCAGTTGATCTGCCGGAGTTTGGGCTGCCCCAAGTGGAACCGGTTGTTGAGGCCAGCACGTATGCGGCACGGATGGAACGAGCTGCTCGGTTGTGGCGCGAACGCGGCCTAGACTTTGTGTTGGTGTATGGAGATCGAGAGCATTCTGCCAACCTCGCTTATCTTACGGCCTATGATCCCCGGTTTGAAGAAGCTCTGTTGATCTGTGATGTGCGGAATGCTCTGGATACGCGGCTGGTGCTGCTCGTTGGCAATGAGGGGTGGAGCTACGCAGATATCTGCCCGCTGACGGTGAAGAAGGTGCTGTATCAAGAATTCAGCCTGCCGGGGCAGCCACGGGACGAATCGCCCGATCTTCCAACAATACTGGCACAAACTGGGATTGTGTCCGGCGTGAGAGCCGGTGTTACCGGTTGGAAGACGTTCGAGGATAGCCGATCAAGTGATGTGCCCGCTTATATTGTGGATGCGCTGCGGAGTCTAATAGGAAGCAGTGGTGAGTTGGTGAATGTCACCGATACACTCATCCACCCGGCTGAGGGGCTGCGGGCTGTCAACGAAGTTGACCAACTGGCCGTCTTTGAGTATGCGGCGACGCACACCTCGCAGGCAATCCGCAATGTGCTGTTTGGTCTGCGGACCGGATTGACCGAGTACGATGCAGTGCGGCTGATGCAATTGAACGGGATGCCGCATTCAGTGCATCTCATGCTCTCGTCGGGGCCGCGGACACGGTACGGGCTGGCAAGTCCCAGCAGTCGGATTATCGCACAGGGCGATCCGCTGATAATGGCATTCGGGCTGTGGGGTGGGCTGAATGCACGGGCGGGATTTGTGGTACGGGATGCCAGCGAACTGCCTGATTCCATTGCAGATTATGTCGAGCGACTGGTGATGCCGTATTTCCGGGCGGTGGTTGAATGGTACGAATTGGTTGGGATTGGCGTGCCCGGCGGAGAACTATATGGGATTATTCAGCGCCATCTGGGGGATCCGTTTTTCGGGGTCAAGCTGAATCCTGGACATTTGACTCACCTTGATGAGTGGGTTCATTCTCCGATCTATGCGGGTTCGACGATGGAACTGCGGTCAGGGATGGCGCTGCAAGTGGATGTGATTCCAGCTACCGGTACGCCGTATTTCACAACGAACATCGAAGATGGTATTGCACTGGCAGACGAGAACCTGCGCGCGGAATTCGCCGCACGCTACCCAGAAGCCTGGGGACGGATCCAACGTCGCCGCGCATTCATGACGGACGTGCTTGGCATCCGACTGAAGCCAGAAGTGCTGCCGTTCAGCAATATTCCAGCTTACTTGACCCCGTATCTGCTTGATCCTCGGCGGGCGCTGCGGGTGGCGGCACGGTGACTGTGCTCACTGACGCTGTATAATCAGGCTCGTCGTTGATTTGTTGAGGGCACAGGCAGATCGTGGTCGATATCATTCTGACACATGAACATGCCGATTTCGATGCGATTGCCGGGATTTTGGCCGCGCACAAGCTGAATCCTGCTGCACTGCCGGTGCTGCCGGAGCGGATCAACCGGAATGTAGAGCGGTTTCTGACGTTGTACCAAAATGGACTGCCGTTTGCGCGGCAGGCAGATGTGCGGCGGTACACGGTCAAACGGATCATCCTGGTGGATTCGCAGCGGCCAGTGCATATTAAGTCTGTTGCAAGCGATGTACCGCTGTCGATCATCGATCATCACACTTTGGCGGTGGAACTGCGACCAGAAGACCAGTTTGTGTCGGAAGAGGTTGGTGCAGTAACGACGCTGCTGGTCGAACAGATTCAGCAGCACGGGTTGAAGCTCACTTCACTTGAAGCGACACTGTTGGCACTTGGTATCTATGAAGATACGGGGTCGCTGACGTATGCCACGACGACTCCGCGCGATCTGTTGGCAGCGGCCTGGCTGATTCAGCAAGGGGCAGTTGTGGACGAGGTGCGGCGGTTCCTGAGCGCACCGTTGGGTGAAGAACAGCAGCTCTTGGTGGATCAACTGCTTGCCAATGTGGAGACCCGCACGATTCAAGGGCACATCATTGGATTAGCGGCGGTCACGGTCGATCACTACATCCCGGAGGTGAGCAGCGCGGCGCACCGGCTGCGTGATACGTTGGAGACGGCAGCACTGTTCGTGCTCGTGGGGATGCCTAAAGGGGTGCAGTTGGTCGCGCGTTCCACCGATGATGTTATTGATGTAGGCGAGATTGCGCGGCTGCTGGGCGGGGGAGGGCACAGCCGGGCATCGGCCGCGTCGATCTCTAACCGGAGCATCAGCGAATGTGCGGCGCTGATCTGGGAGGCTGTGCTCGAACGGGTTCAGCCCGTGACACGAGTAGCGGATTTGATGTCCTACGGCGCGAAAACAGTCGATGCCGAACAGCGGCTCAAGGATGTTAGCGCGCCGCTCCGCCGCATCGGACATGAGGGGTATCCGGTTCTGCAAGAGGGGCGTATTGCTGGGTTGATTACCCGGCGTGATCTTGACCGGGCACTGGAGCATGGGCTGGGGGAGATGCGGGTCGGCGAAGTGATGACGAAAGGCGCGGTTTTCGTGCGACCCACGGATGCGGTGACTGTGGTCGAGCGGCAAATGGTTGAGAGCGGCTGGGGACAGATCCCGGTGGTAGATGAGCATGAGCGGCTGATCGGGATTGTGACACGGACTGACCTGATCAAGCATTGGTCACGGATTCATCCTGACGCGGCCAGCAGCGAGAGAACAGTGACGCTCTCGCTGATTGAGAACGTCTTAGGCAATCCGGTGGCGCGTTTAACCCAGGCGTTGGCTTCGCTGGCGCAGTCACAGCGTATACGGCTGTATTTGGTGGGGGGTGTGGTGCGCGATTTGTTTCTGAATCGCAGCAATACCGATATCGACTTTGTGGTTGAAGGCGATGCCATTGCATTTGCCGAAGGACTGCGTGAACCGTTGGGCGGGCAAGTGAGCAGCTTCAAGCCGTTCGGGACAGCGAAATGGAAGCCGGATGCCCAGTCAAGCCATCAGCTCCAAGTACAGCTCCAGCAGCTTCCCGACCATATCGATTTTGCCAGCACCCGCTACGAGTTCTATGAGCATCCGACAGCGCTGCCGACCGTCTATACGAGTTCGGTGAAGCTCGATTTACAGCGCCGGGACTTCACAATCAATACGCTGGCGGTGCAGCTCAGTCCGGCGGCTTCATTCGGACGGGTGTTGGATTTCTACGGCGGAATGCGGGATTTGCAGGAGGGTGTGATCCGGGTACTGCACAGCCTGAGTTTCATTGACGATCCGACGCGGATCATTCGTGCACTGCGATTTCAGCGGCGGTTAGGCTTCCGGCTGGAAGCGCGCACGGAAGAATTGATGGAGATCGCGCTGCCGATGCTTCGAAGAATCACAGGGGAGCGGGTTCGCAACGAGATTGATCTCCTGCTGCGGGAGCACCAGCCGGAGGAAGCGCTGCTTGATCTGGAGCGGCGGGGCATCCTCAAGGCAATTCACCCGGCATTTGAACTGGATGGTCGAATTACCGAGCGATTTCAGGCGGTGCGGACCCTGTCGTTCCCGTGGCCGGTGGCGATTGGGGATTTCCCGGCACTTTACTGGCATCTACTGGCAGCAAGCCTTGAGCCGGAGCGGATGGACAGCGTGTGTGAACGG
The DNA here is from genome assembly GCA_034431625.1 of Anaerolineae bacterium. Taxonomy (GTDB): domain Bacteria; phylum Chloroflexota; class Anaerolineae; order Aggregatilineales; family Phototrophicaceae; genus CFX2. The sequence continues at coordinate 139,938 of DAOUCY010000119.1, forward strand.
CTGCTGGTTCCACAGGGTATGACACAGTCAATGTTGATGGTGCGTGATCTGCTTAAACAGAAGGGCTGGCTGGCTGATCCTGTTCTGCGTCCCAGCCAGATCAGCACTCGGTTGAAGCCTGTACCGGAATTGGCGCTGCTGGCAGTGTGGATGCTGGTGGAAGAACCACTTATCCGGCAGCGGATCCGGTCATACTGGACGGAGTGGCGGTTCGTAAAGCCAACAACTACAGGTCACCATCTGCGAGCGCGGGGTATTCCGCCGGGGCCATGTTACGGAGTTGTGCTCAACCGGCTGCTGGCAGCACGCTTGGATGGCGAAGCGCAGACAGATGAAGATGAAGTGCGGCTGCTGGAACAAATGCTCAATGAGGAACGGCTGTGCGATGGTCGCGCTTGATCGTAGTGCACTGCATGTGTCGCTGACGATCCATTTCCGGCTGGCGACGGAATCCGACCTGCCGAAGTTGGAATGGCACGGGCAGTATGCGCACTTCCGTCCACTGTTCCGCAAAGCTTTCCAGGAACAGAAGTTGGGACGGCGGGCGATGTTGATCGCAGACTGCAATGATTTCCCGATTGGGCACATCTTCGTGCAATTTGCGCGGTCGAGGACATCTTTGGTGGATGATGAGGAACGGGCATATCTATACTCACTGCGGGTTATGGAGATGTTCCAGGGACAAGGGATCGGTACACGGCTGATCTGTATGGCTGAGGGGTTAATCCGAGAGCGGGGGATGGAGTGGGTCACCATTGCGGTGGGGAAGCAGAACACCAGAGCGCTGCGGCTCTACGAACGGTTGGGCTATGAGATCTACGCGGATGATCCGGGGCGGTGGAGCTACCGCGATCATCAAGGTATTGTCCGGCATATGAACGAACCATCCTGGCTGTTGCAAAAGTACCTGTACTTGCGGTAGAATTCACGACCGCTTGCCAAGTGTTGCAATGCTGTAATGGTCAAACGTGTGTTCTAGTTGATTTTGGCAGCGGATTGTACCCGATTGAGGGAGTTGAGTTTGGATATGAACATCAAGCAGGCATCGGTACGCCTTACCCGCTGGCATGGTGGTCAGCATCCCACTTTTTCGACGATTACACGCGAAATGAAAAAAGAGGGACTGCGCCCGTATATGTGGGAGAATACGCCGAACCAACGGTATGGCGTCCGCAGCCATGGCTACCACAAGGTGCTGTACGTGATCGAGGGGCAGGTAGAAATCACCCTGCCGGACAGCAACCAACGCATGCACCTGCGGGCGGGCGACCGTGTGGATATTCCGGCGGGAGTGCGCCACGGGACAATCATCGGGGCGAGCGGCGCGAAGTGCGTTGAAGCAGCGCTGGTTTCCCGATAGATCTACCATTCAAACATGATTGCAGTGGGCCGCCTCCGGGCGGCTCCGTTATTTCTGTAGCCAGAGCGCCAACTATCAAATGGGCTGACTATCGCTAAATGGACGAGCCGGCTATAATGCCCTGGTCAGTTTATCTGTTTGAAGCAAATGTCCGATCCATGAGTTGCTGAGTTCGTCTCTCCCATGCGGCTACCCCCTGCCTCACGGCGTCAATTTATCCAATCCTGGTTTTCATTCAAACCTGTTTTGCCGGCAGAGAAGCTGCGCGAGGTTCATGTTCGTGCAGGAATTGATGCGGCTGGGTTCACGCTGACTGAGTCATTTTTTCGAGATACTCAGTGGATGTATCACAAGGCGCAGGATGCCGTATCTCTACAAGATTGGCAGTTGGATGTTGGAGGGCTGGTGGGCCGACCGATGGTGTTAAGCGGGAATGATTTGGCGGCACTGCCGGTGATCGAGCGGGCGTATACGCTCATGAGCCAAGATAGCAGCCCACATGCGCCGAAACTGGGGCATGCGCGCTGGCGGGGTATTTCTGTTTTGACTGTATTGGAAGCTGTGGGTATTCAGGCGGACGCTTCAGTGGTCTGGTTTACAGGGGCGGGGGGACAATCTAGCGTCATCAAACGTGACCAACTTGCGGAAGCGCTACTGGCAACTGAAATCAACGGTGAAGCGCTGCCTGTCGAGATGGGGTGGCCGCTGCGGTTAATTGTACCAGGAACCTTCAGCGAAAAGCTGCCAGGGGCAATCCAGCGGATCACAGCGGCGACAGGAAACGCTCCGAAGGACTTGATTCCAGTCACATCCAGTTTCATTGCACCACATCACCGGGAACGGGTTCATGATACAGTGCTGCTGGCAGGGGTGGCTTATGCGGGAGACCGGGCGGTGGTGCAGGTCGAAATCAGCGTGGATGACGGGCCATGGATGGCGGTGCTGGAACAACCTGGGGCAGCGTTCCAGTGGACACTTTGGCAGATGCTTTGGAAAGCACCTGCGCCGGGCGATTATCACTTGCGTGTACGGGCCTTTGACAGCAGTGGGCAGATGCAGGAGGCCGGGGCAGGAGGGCTGCACGGGATTATTGTGCGAGTGATGGCGACAGAGCCGGAAATCCGTTGAGAGTCTTGGATGTGATGCTGCGAGTCCCTATGTGATATGAAGACGATCGGCGATTTGGGTGTTGTAAGGAAGTCGATGAGGCGAATGAACATGCGGCTGAGCCGCAGGGCGTTCCTGCAGATAATGGGACTGACGGCTGCTGCTGGCACACTGGCTTCGTTCAGTCGAGTAGGTGGAGCGATCCCGCCACAGATGGCCGGGCGGGCATTGGGGGTTGTTCCGGTGCGGGCGATGCCGCACCTTTCAGCAGTGGTGACGAGACGACTCTGGCCGGATAGTATGGTGTCGATTCTGAGTGAGCGCGGCGGCTGGTTCCAGACTGAATATGGCTGGACACCGCGAGAAATGCTCCAGCCGATGCTGCCGTATCATGCGGCGGTAGAATCGGGACTACCGAATATTGGCGGATGGGTTGAAGCAGCTGCACCGGTGGCTCCAGTGCGGATTATGTGTGCGGCAGATGCACCGCTGGTAGGTCGGGTCGGATACGGTGGGGTGCTCCGCATGGTCGATTCACTGCCGGGCGAGCCTTATGGATGGATTGCGGTGGCGGATTCAGCCGGGATGCATCTGGGGTGGTCGCAGGCCGTGTTCTGGCGGGCAGTGCATGAACCGGATCGGGAGCCAGGGAAGCGCGGTTTGGTGATTGACTCACGGCGCTTCAAGGTGACGGCTGTCGAAGCTGGACAGGATATGATGACTGCGCAATGCGCAGTGGGGGAAGAACTCCGCGCAGGACGTTATGCGCTGACGGCTTGGAAGGTCAGCAGCATAGTGGATTCGAATGAACGGTGGTTGGGGGTGCCGTGGCGCGTTGATTTTGAGATGGGTAAGCTTTTCGGCGTGTACTGGCACAATGCGTTCGGACGAATCATTCCTGGCTCAGCGGTGGAACTGCCGGTGCTGGCAGCGCAGTGGTTGTACGGTTGGCTGAACTCGGAGAGCGTGATCGAGGTGATTTAACCAAGAAGTAATACTCCGTCGCGGCGGATAGTCTATTTACTGTAGTGATGGTGCGATGGTCAGGTAGAAAGGCTGAGTTGTGGAGACCCCGACGTTAGGGCTGGCGTTTATTGCCGGAATACTCTCGTTTGTTTCGCCATGTGTGCTGCCGCTGGTTCCAGCGTACATCAGCTATATGAGTGGACGGATGACCAATAGTGTAGCGGCACAGGTGGCACTGGCTGGCGCAGGCGGACGGACCGTGGTCAGCTCATCGCTAGCAAGCCGGTTCAGTACGGTGCTGCATGGTTTGTTTTTTATTGCTGGTTTTACGGTGGTGTTTGTCATCGTGGGGATGGTGACGACGATTCTGCTGGGACCGGTGCGCGAACTCATCGGGCGGATCGGTGGGGTGGTGATTATCTTCTTCGGGCTGCACTTTATGGGCGTTATGCCGCGGCTGTTCAACTGGCTGCAAAGCGACCGGCGGGTACTGCGAAGTGCGCTGATCACGCCGGTGATGCTGCTGTTGGGCAGCGGATTGATCCTATGGGGGATTACTGGGATGCTGTTCCCACCGCTGACGGCGATCCAGGTGACGACCGCCGGAGAGACTTCACAGATTCAGGTGGGAACGGTGGCGGCGCTGGTACTGCTGGCGGGGTATGTGCTGTGGCTGGTATTGGGGGGCGCATTCGTCCGGCCGGAGTCGTTCTGGGGAAAGTTGATTAGCACTCTGCAAACGGCGCTGTATGCTGATACGCGCCGCCAAATTGCTGCGGATGGACGGCAGGGGTACTTGGGATCGGCGTTCATGGGGGTAGTATTCGCGGCAGGTTGGACACCCTGTATTGGGCCTATCCTGGGGTCGATTCTGGGGCTGGCGGCGAGCGCATCTGGCGGATCGGCACTGACGGCGGGGGGCTTGCTGATGGCTTACTCGCTGGGGCTGGGGATCCCATTTTTGCTGGCGGCGCTGATGCTGGACAGCATTCAGGGGGTATTCCGCAGGCTGCAAAGACATATGCACAAGATTGAACTGGTGACGGGTGGTCTGCTGGTGCTGATCGGCTTTCTGGTCGCCAGCGGGCAGCTTCAATCTTTCAGCCAGCAGATGACGATCCAGTTTGGTGAGCTATCGCTGCGCGTGGAGGACTGCGGGCTGGGCGCGATCACCGGGGAGATTGGACTTCAACATCTTGGTCCTTGCCTAAATGGGGAAACGCGCCTGATCGAAGTTGGCAATACGGTGCAGAACAAGTTCACGCAGGGCAAAGATACCTTGCGGTACATCTTCCATGCCAAGCAAGGCGACATTCTAGATGTGCAGCTTCAGGACCGGTCAGGTGGACTCGACCCGCTGCTCATCCTCAGTGATGGTAATCAACTTGAATTGGGGCGGTCGGTTCCGTTTACCAGTGCGACAGGAAATCCGGGAGCGCTAATTGATCATGTGGCGATCCCGATGGATGGGGTGTACACCTTAGTCGTGACACAGCAGAACCGGGCCATCCAAGAAGGTACGTTTACGATCCGAGTGAGTATGTCCGAGCAGCGAGAGGTTACTTCTACGGGTGCAGCGCTCAGCGGAATCAGCGGTGAGGCCGTAGTCGGACTAGAGATCGGCAATATGGCGCCGGAATTTGTATCGCAGACTGTGGAAGGGGAGGTAGTGAGCCTAGCCGGTTACTGGGGCAAGGTGGTGATCCTCAACTTCTGGGCGACGTGGTGTGGGCCGTGCCGAGTGGAGATGCCAGAGTTCCAGGCGGCTTACGAGCAGCTCAGCGAGAAAGACTTCGTGGTAGTAGCAGTGAACTTCGGCGAAACGGCGGCGACCATCAAGGCATTCCAGAACGAACTAGGGCTGACTTTTCCGCTGGTGATGGATGAACGCGGCGATATACAGGAACAGTTTGGGATTTTCAGCTATCCGACGACGTTTGTACTGAATCCTCAGGGAATCATCACGGAAAAGATTGTGGGGCCGATGACAGCAAGCCAGGTCGAAACGCTGGTGAACGAGGCTCTGTCGTAAACGTTCATGTCACGAGGTGAGCGTCTGACGCTGGTGATTGGGGCTGGGGCGACACTTGCCGCAGCCCTCTTGATTCTGGCGTGGGTAGGGCTGCCGGGACGGGCGCAGTTCACGGGACGATTGGTCGAGGGTGAACGACTAGTTGCGCCAGAGATCGATGCGACAGCTCCACCATTCCAGGCGACGCGGGTTGATGGAAGTCTGCTCAACCTAGATGCGATGCGTGGGCAGGTGGTGGTGCTGAATTTCTGGGCAACGTGGTGTGAACCCTGCCGGGTGGAAATGCCAGCGCTGCAAGCCCTAGCAGATCGGTTTGAAAGGCGTGGGCTGCGAGTGATTGGGGTCAACCTGGGGGAACCAGCGAGGTTGGTCGGTGAATGGGCGGCAGCGTATGGCGTACGGTACGAGCTGGCGCTGGACGAGCAGGGGCAGATCGCAGCGCTGTACCAGATACGCGGTCAGCCAACGACGTATGTGATCGCACCGACGGGGGTCATCACGCAAATCTTCTTTGGCGCGGCAGATGAAGCAGCGTTCGAGGCTGCGATAGCGCCACTGCTGACAGGATGATACACTGTTTGGCGGTCAATCAGACGGCTGTCGCTATTTTGTTGGGTACATCATTCTGAAGGCTCGCAATCCTCATGCAAAGCCCGATATCACCTACGCCAAAAAGCTTTGGAGTGCGCCTCAACCGGGGGCTGCTACGGTTTACACGGAACTGGCTGCGGATTGCGATGATCGTGATTGGGGTGTATGCGGCACTACCGGTGATGGCGCCGATCCTGATGAAGGTGGGAGCAACGGGGCCGGCACAAGTCCTCTATACGCTGTACAGTCCGTTCTGCCACCAGTTCGCATTCCGGTCAGTTTTTCTGTTCGGGGAGCAGCCGTTCTATCCCCGCTACAATACGGGCAGTCCGCTCACTCCGTTTGAGAGCTATGCACAGCAGCTTCCGGAGTTTGACCCGAATCGCGTGCTGCCATTCCCCTTTGGGCGGGTAGGTGACATTTATGCGTTCACACCGGGTTACCAGGGTGCAGCGCGGGAATTCGTGGGCAATCCACAAATGGGCTACAAGGTGGGAGTATGTGCCCGCGATATGGGCATCTATTGGGGGTTATTCACGGGTATTGTGATCTACAGCATTCCAATAGTGCGGAGGCGGCTGCGGCCGGTTCCACTTTGGATTTACGTGCTGTTGGGGTTGGCGCCGATTGGATTGGATGGAGTGAGCCAGCTTCTTGGCTATCCACCGTTTAACCTGTGGTCGCCACGGGAGACTTTGCCGGCGTTCCGGGTTGTGACAGGTTTACTCTTCGGGCTGATGAATGCGTGGCTGGGGATGCCCTATCTGGAAATCTCAATGCAGGAAACGCGGCGACAGATCGAAACCAAATTTGCCCAGCGGGGAATTCCGCTGTAGCTCACTCAAAACAACGGAAGCTGAAGATCGGGGCGGTGGCCATCGAGCAGAATATAGGGGGCGCTCTGCGCGACGCCGCGGATGCCGATTGCCCGCAGATGGCTGAGGTCACGGAGACGACCGCGCTGCCGCGCTTTGAGGATGGCGTCAGCAGCCTTGGGGCCGATGCCGGGAATTCGCATTAGATCGGCACGCGAAGCCCGCATGACTTCAATGGGCTGGTTCAGCAGGTTGGCATCGGCCCAGGCGCGTTTAGGATCGATGTTCAGCGGCAGGCTGCCATCTTCGCCGAAGGGGAGTTCCTCGGCGCTCCACCCATAATCCCGAAGCAGAAAACTGGACTGGTACAGGCGCAGCTCACGCAGGGGAAGAGTGGGGCTGAGATTCTCGAAGGGAGTATCACTGACAGGATTGAACGCGGAGTAATAGGCTCGTGCTAATCCCATCTGCCGGTAAAGGTGTTCGCTCAAGGTGAGGAGTTCAAGGTCAGTGTCACCGACTGCGCCCACTACAAACTGAGTCACGATGCTGGCGCGCAGGCCAGAACGACGCATCTGCCGCGCCCAGGCTAAACGGGTGAGCAATTCCTCATTGAAGTGCTTTTTGGGTGCGAGGGCACTCAGACGGTCCGGAGTGGGGCCTTCCAGATTGATCGACACGCGGTCGGCAAGCTGCATGGCACGGTCCAACTGGTCGTATTCGGCGCCGGGCATAATCTTGAGGTGGATGTATCCGGTGTACTGGTACTTGCGCCGGATGATCTCCACAGTATCGAGGATTTTATCCTGGGTGGTCACACTGCCTTTGATGATGCCAGACGAGAGAAATATCCCGTCAACGGTCTTAGCCCGTTGGAGCTTGTCGAATGAGGCGGCCATCTCATCAGGGGAGAAGGTGACGCGCCGGGTTTTGCCGCGGCCAGCACGGAAGGGACAGTAGTAGCAGTTGCGCTCGCAGGCAGTCGTCATCATCGTCTTCATAAGGGCTTTCGGCCCGGTGGGGGTGGAGACAGTGCTGACACAGGGCAGATCATGCGGAGCGCGGTAATGCGGCCGTTCACGTTGGGGCTGATCACCGGCGGGTTCAAAGGCGGTAGTATCCCCGGCGAGCTGGAGTTTTTCGAGTCCGGTGGGAGTAGAAATCTTATACATATCCCCATTATAAGAAATTTTGTTCTAATTGTCAACGGCTATTCGGCAGAATGATGGAACATCTGGCACAATAGAAGCGGTGTCACTACACGCGCTGATCTGGAGAAGCTTCATGGCACAACCTTTTGAACTTGGCGTGAATTATTGGCCGCGCCGCAAAGCGATGTACTGGTGGGGGGATTTCGACGCAGAGGAAGTTCGTGAGGAGTTCAGCATCATCCGCGAGATTGGGCTGAGTGTTGTGAGGCTGTTTCTGCTCTGGGATGACTTCCAGCCGACGCCGGATACAGTTTCAGCGGAGTGTCTTCGGCATCTGACGACCGTGTGCGATGCTGCCGCCGAGCTAGGGTTGAAGCTGGATGTGACCTTCTTCACTGGGCATATGAGCGGACCAAACTGGTCACCAGGATGGCTACTGGATCCGAGTTTGCCCGCACGGACAGAGCGTGTCCGGCAGGTGGTCAGTGGGGGAAAGATCGTCGGAGGCGGCTACCGCAACGCATTCCATGATCCAGCCGCGCTGGTGGCAGAGCGTTTGCTGCTGAGGACTGTAGTCGGAGCATTGAAGGATCATCCGGCTATTTGGATGTGGAATCTGGGAAATGAACCTGATTTGTTCTCGGTGCCACATGATCCAGCTAGTGGTCAGAACTGGGTGCGGGAGATGACGCAGCTCATCAAGACAATTGATCCAGCACATCCTGTAACATGTGGTCTGCACGTGGCTAGTTTAGTCGAGAATATCAACCTGCGTGTCCATGAGGTGTTTGCTGAAACAGATGTGGCAGTGATGCACAGCTACCCGATGTACGCGGAAGGCTGGTCGATGCACGCGCTTGATCCTGACTTTGTACCGTTTACCTGCGCGCTGACGACAGCGCTGTGTGGCAAGCCGACACTCATGGAAGAGTTTGGAGGCTGTACGACTCCTGACGGCGGACCGTCGGAAACCTGGGAGTGGGTGTCTTACGGCGAAGCCCGCACGCAGTTCATGGCTTCGGAGGAAGCGCTGGCGGACTATCTGGCGGCGGTACTTCCGCGGTTGGTGGAGGTGGGATCGACAGGGGCAATGGTGTGGTGTTATGCGGACTACGTACCGGAACTTTGGGAGAAGCCGCCATGTTTGGAATCGCGACATGAACGGTTCTTTGGGCTGGTACGGCCGAATGGAACACTAAAGCCGCATGCTCAAGTATTGAAGGATTTTGCCGCTACAAAACCGGTAGTTCAGCCTGCGCGGCGGACGGTCCAACTGGATATCACGCCGGAAGAATATTACCAGGAGCCGCTGCGGCACGCGGTGCGGCTTTACAGGGAGCAATATCTGGCGGAGCGGTGAGGACAGAAAATGGGTAGGCTTCTCAGAGCGGAGCTTGTTCATAAGCGTTGACATTTGCTTGACGGGTCTACCCTCCGGCAGTACGATGCGACAAAGTAGATATGCAAGCGCAGCACGATGATTGAAGTCGAAAACCTCACTAAACGCTACGGCGGCATGCTGGCAGTCGATCACTTGAGCTTTCAAGCAAAAGCGGGGGAAGTTGTTGGTTTGCTCGGTCCAAATGGGGCAGGCAAAACGACGACGATGCGGATGCTGACGGGGTTCATGCCACCTACGGAAGGAACGGCGCGTATTGCAGGACATGATGTATTCCGCGATTCGCTGGAGGCACGGAGGCGTGTCGGTTATCTGCCGGAGCGCGTGCCAATCTACCCTGATATGACAGTTCGGGGGTATCTGACGTTCTGGGCGGAACTCCGTGGAGCTAAACAGCCAAAAGCGCAGGTCAACGCGGTGTTGGAACAGGTGCATTTGCGTGACCGGCAGAACACGCTGATTCGCAATCTGTCTAAAGGGATGCGGCAGCGCCTGGGGTTGGCGCAGGCATTAGTACATGATCCACCGGTCATTATTCTGGATGAACCGACCATCGGGATTGATCCACAGCAGGTGATCGAAGTTCGTGACATGGTGCGGTCACTTGGGCAGAAACATACGGTGCTGTTCAGCACGCATATCCTTTCAGAAGCTGAGCAAGTCTGCGACCGGGTCATTATTATTGATCGAGGCCGGATGCTGGCCCAGGGCGCACCAGCGAATTTGCGACAGCAAATTCAGAAGGGGACGCACCTGTATATGCAGATTGGCGGAGCGAATGCGGCTACGATCCGGCGACTGCTGGAGGCGCTACCTGGTTTGGAGAGCGTCACCCCAAGCGGGGAGGGATTCATCGTTCGGACACGCTCTAAAGATGATCTACGTGGGGAGATTGCGCAGCGGGTCGTGCAGGCTGGATACCGGCTGTTGGAACTGCGGCCAGTAGCGATGACGCTGGAGGATATTTTCCTGGACCTGGTGCAGCGAGAGGAAGCGCGGTGAAAGGTATCTGGATCATCTTCCGGCGTGAAGTGGGGCAGTACTTTGCGTCGCCGATTGCCTACGTGATCGCGGCAGCACTGCTGCTGCTGACGGGGTTATATTTCACGGGCGATCTGACGTTCAGCCTGACGCGCAAAGCTGTCGATCCGGCACTAATTCCAAACTTTTTGACGGCGGCGCTGATCTTCTTCGCGCCGCTGATTACGATGCGGGTGCTGGCTGAGGAACAGCGAGAAGGTACGCTGGAACTGCTGCTGACAGCTCCGGTCAATGATGCGGCTATCGTGATCGGTAAATTTCTGGGATCGTGGTTCTATTTCACGACGGTGCTGGCGGTTACGCTGGTATACCAGATCATTCTACTGAACATCTCGCAGCCCGATCTTGCGCATACATTATGCGCTCACATAGGCATCTGGCTGTACGCGGGGGCGGCGCTGGCTATCGGGTTGGTGTTCTCTGCACTCACAGAAAACCAGATTGTGGCGGCATTTCTGAGCAGTGCCTCACTGGTATTCTTCTATCTGGGGGACATCGCCGGACAGATCGTGACCAATCTCGATTTGGCGCGGCTGATTCGAGAGCTGACGATGGGGGGGCACTACACCAGTTCATTTGCGGTAGGAATCATCCGCGCGGAGGATGTGGCTTACTTCGCCGGGATTATCGTGGTGATGTTATTCATTGCGATCCGTGTGGTCGAATCGCACAGGTGGCGCTGATGCAAAACCAAACGACCGTGACTATCCGCCGAGGGCAGATCGGCCAATGGGCTAGCATTGTTGGGGGAGCCAGCCTGCTGATTGGATTGGTGGGATTGGTCTGGCAGGGCGGGCTGACGCCGTTTATCACCGGGGCGCTCATCGTTGGTGGATTGGGTTTGCTGGCCTGGGCGCTGATCGCGCCAGCGGAATTTCGGGGATTTCTGACTGGGCGGCAGGTGCGGTATGGAACGAGTGCCGTGTTTGGAACGCTGCTGTTGATCGGCATTGTGGCGTTGGTGTACGTGGTGCTGCAGCGGGCAGTCATCACTGTAGACATGACGGAGGGGCAGCGGTTCACGCTGAGTAATGAAACGCTGGGAGTGCTGCGGCGGGTCACTCGGCCAATTCGGATCACGGGTTTTTATTCGCCGAGGGCGCTGCAACTGCGGGCGGTGGATGACCAATTCTTCCGGCTGTACGAAGTTGCCACCAACGGACTCATCACGCGGCACTATATTGATCCCGATGAGCAACCCGCGCTGGCGCAGCGCTTTAATGTACCGTTCGACGGGGCGGTGTATCTATCTTATGTGAATCCGGATGGGAGCATTGACTTCAACAGCGTGTCGCGGCTGCCGAGGAGCGAAAATCAGGAACGGGATACAACCCAGGCGATCTCGCGGCTGTTGATTGCAGGAACGCTGACCGTTTACTTCGACCAGAGTCTCGGTGAACTTGATCCACTGCAGACTGACCAACAAGGACTTTCGGCAATCAACGGTGGTATTCAAGAGAGCGGCCTCATCACACAGCCCATTGATCTCGTGACACTGGCGCAATCTGGAGGAAATATTCCAGCAAATGCCTCAGCACTGATCTTAGCGCGGCCAGTGACCGATCTCAATGACGCACAGATCGCCGTCATTGATCGCTACTTGAAGAACGGCGGGGCGCTGTTCATCATGACGGACGTGTTGTTCACACCGGATGCGTTTCTAAGACAGAATGGGGCATTCAACCAGTATCTTTGGGAGAATTATGGGCTGCGAGCGCTAGATGCTGCGGTGATCGACCCGGCATCCAGCACGCAGACAGCGCTGGATGTGGTGAGCGCGGCAATTTTCCCTGACAATGCGATTGCTGCGCGGATGGATCAGGAAAACAGCCCATCATTATTCAAGTTAGCGCGGGTCATCGAAGTAGGGGCGACGCTGCCGCCGGACACCTCGAATGGACGTGTGGTGATGTCGTCGCCGCAAAGCTGGGGCGAGACTAATCTGGCAGCCTTGGGGAATACCAATACGTATGCGTTCGATCCGGAGGAAGATATTCAAGGGCCGCTGACGATGGTGGCCTGGGCCTTCAACCAGCGGAGCGGCGCTAAAATTCTGATGGTGGGGGACAGCGATTTCGTGACAAACGGATTGATCCTCAGTGGAGGAAACAGTCTGCTGTTCACTGATGGTTTGGCTTGGCTAACAGGATTAGGCGAGCGGATCAACTACGCGCCGCAGGCGTACTCGTCAGGACTGCCGGTGTTGTTCGTCAGTGGGGATATGCTGGACGCGATCGGATTCTTGACGGTCTTTGTGATACCGACTGGAGTGCTGGCACTGGGATTGATTGTCTGGGCGCGGAGAGGGCGCGCATGAACCGTAGGACGCTGCTGTTTCTCATCATTGGATTTACCGTCCTAATCGTGATCGCACTGCTGCAAGCGCAGCCGGGAGCTGTGTTCAGGCCAGAAGCCACATTGAGCGCGTACCGGATCATGGGGCAAGAACTCAATATGACGGCTGCTGACCTGCTCGGCGTGCGGCTGCGCGATCTGGTGGGGGGCGGTGTGTTGACGCTCCGCCGCGACTCGGCTGGAGAGTGGATGATCGACGGGCAGGAAAGTTCTGATCCTGATACTGCGTCGAATATTGTAAAGACCGTCGTGCTGCTGCCATTCCAATCGACGATTCCGATTGATAGCAAGACCAATCTGGCGGATTTTGGCTTTACACCTCAGGGAATTCTGTCGATTGAATTAGTGCAGCAAGATGGCGGCACGCATGCCATTGCCATTGGCGACTTGACGGCGGCGCGTTCGGCGTATTACGCGGTTGTGGATACACTAACTCAAATCTATGTTCTGGAGCGCGCGGCAGTAGATTACCTGGTTGTTCAATTCCGATGAGTAAGACCAAATTTACTTGACATGGCATACAACAATCGTTAATGTATGCTATGCATGTATTGACAAGGGATCGTTTTTCGGTCTATCTTCTAAAAACCTCAGGCCGTTATCTACTCGGTCGGGTTTCGTCACACGTCCAAAGACACGGTACAATTAAGGGAGAGTAACCTGACTGCTGATGCAGCCGGGTCAGTCAGACAGCGTATGTTGATGGTAATGGCACCTGACAAACGAGAGCATCTGCGCGCTCAACTCACTAAGAAAGCACAGGAACAGGGGGTCGTCAGTTACGACGACATCCTTTCGCTGATGCCTGAAGCGGAACGAGACGTCGCTTTCCTCGACGAGATGATGGAAAGCTTGATGGACTCGGGAATCGAGGTTGTCGCGGCAGCGCCGATCGATGTTTCGATTCCAGAGGAAGATGTGGTATCTGATGTCATTGAAGATGTCTTCGACTTCGATGAAGATGAAGAGGGTGATCTTCTGGATTGGGAAGATGACCTGACCGATGACGCTGGATACCAGCAGGCACTGGATACGGACGATGTCGTCGGGTTGTATCTGAAGGAAGCTGGGCGGGTTCCACTGTTGACCGCGGAGGAAGAGGTCTCGCTCGCGAAGCGGATGGAGTCTGGGGAGCTGGCGCGAATACAGATTGAGACATATCGTGATGAGCTGACCTTCGACGAAATTGACAATCTGAACGCTATCGTTGAGGATGGCGTCGCTGCTCAGGAACATCTTGTGCGGGCTAATGCACGGTTGGTCATCAGCGTTGCGAAAAAGTATATCGGTCGCGGTGTGCCCTTTCTAGATTTGATCCAAGAAGGAAACATTGGGTTAATCCGAGCAACGAATAAGTTCGAATACCAACGAGGGCACAAATTCAGCACCTATGCAACTTGGTGGATTCGGCAAGCCGTAAGCCGGGCTGTGGCTGACCAAGGACGGACGATTCGTGTGCCGGTGCATATGGGCGATCAGCTCAATCGCATGCGCCGCGTGCAGTTGAATCTGATCCAGGAACTGGGGCGAGAGCCGTCTATTGATGAGCTGGCGGCGGGCATGGAAACTACACCCGATAAGATCGAGACTTTGCTGGAGATTGCGCGGCATCCAGTGAGTCTGGAGACGCCCATCGATGATGAAGGGGATTCAACTTTCGGGGATTTCGTGGAAGATGTTAACAGCCCTGCTCCAAGTGAAGAGGTTGCTACGCATTTGCTGCACGAGCAGTTGGATCGGGCACTGAACCGCCTGCCGCAGCGCGAAGCACAGATTCTGCGGCTGCGCTACGGATTGGAAGATGGCCGGGTGTATACTCTGGAAGAGGTCGGGCATACGATTGGTGTGACGCGCGAGCGTGTGCGCCAACTTGAGGCTCAAGCGCTTAACCGACTGCGTCAGTCGTCCGCTCACGTGATTTTGCGCGATTACCTGCACGAGGAGTAGGCATTGCCGGCTCGAGGAACACGCGGCCCGTGGTTTTGGCCTCTGGGATTGGCGGTCATCGGGGTTATTCTGCTGCTCAACAACTTCCTGTTGTTGGGTGGTTTCAATGTTGGGAATCTCTGGCCGCTCCTACTGGTTGCGCTGGGAGCGGCTGTTTTGCTGCGTGGGGATTTCGTGCCGAGCAGCGACGCGCGCACATTCGGCATCACGCGTGGGAGTGTCGAATCGGCGACAGTGGAGATCAACGCAGCGGAGATCGATGTGGTGATCCGCAGCCTACAACATGAGGGGCGGCTGATCGCAGGGCAGTACGCGGTCTCGTCGCGTCCAGCGCTGCGGGTAGGGGATACCCATGCCCATCTGAAGATGGATCGGGCAGGGACGCCGTGGCTGTCGTTCGCGGATTGGGAATTGGGTTTGGCCCAAGACCTACCATGGCAGATCTATGTCAGCACATCGCTTGGGCAGGCCAATATCAATTTGTCCGGGCTGATTGTGCAAGAGGCGTCCATTAGCACGGGATTTGGCGACATCCGCTTGGTGTGCCCGAATGAGGCGTTGGGGACAATTCGGCTGCGTTCGGCATTAGGGAACATTCATCTGGTCAGCCCGACAGGGTGCGCGACGCGCGTTTATGTTTCAGGGAGCCGCCTGCTCAGTGCTCATGTTGACGAACGTCGCTACGAGCAGGTTGAACCGCAAGTTTACCAGGCACGGGACGCGCAGCCCAACGCACCAGAAATGGATATCCACATCAGCGGTACGTTCGGCAGCGTTTATCTCACTTGAGCGTACAACATGGTCAGTTCAACAGGCTTTCTGATCCGTGACGGACTCGAAGGTGACATCGCTGCGTGCCTGCGGCTCGATCACGGATATGATACCGATTATGTCTGGCAGATGTCCTTGGTCGACAGTAGTGAGCGGCGCCAAATCACCTTTCAGAAACAGCATCTTCCCCGCACACTAGAAACTGAATATGTGCCTGATGAGCGACGGCTCCGACTGGCGCTGTCAGAAGAACACTGTTTCATGGTCGCTGCGATGCGTGATAGCGGCGAATTGATGGGATATTTGAGTCTGCGGCATGACCCGGTTTACCATACAGCTTGGATTCAGGATGTAGTGGTGTCGAGACCGTACCGGCGCCACCGGATTGGGACGCGATTGGTGAACGCAGCGCGGCAGTGGGTTCGTGAGCGAGGCATCTCACGGATGATGTTGGAAACACACACACGGAACTACCCGGCGATTCTGTTTTCCCAACAGATCGGCTTCACTTTCTGCGGGTTTAATGATCACTATTTTCCTAATGAAGATATCGCGGTCTTCTTTAGCCAGACCTTGCGATAGACGGAGCAGCTTTCGTGGACGATCTGCTCAGTACGCTGCTGAACTCGCTAAATGAAACCCTGACGACGGCAATCGTTGTGCTGACGGTCTCGATGCTGCTGTATAACCTCAGCCGCAATTTGCGAAATCGCGTGGCACGAACATCCAGCGCTGTGTTGGCCTGTATCGCAGTTGTGTACCTCTGTGATGCGTTAATTGCGCTTAATCCAAGCGCACCAATTTTGGATGTCTTGGTGCGGCTGCAATGGATCGGTGTTGCGCTTGTGCCAGCAGCTACCTTCCATATGTCGGATGCGCTGTTGGCGACCACCGGACTTCCCTCGCGCGGGCGGCGCCGACGTGGGACGAGACTGTTATACATTGTTGGGCTGCTGTTTGTGATCGCAGCGCTGGCAGGTGATCTGGTTATCAAACCCGTGCTGCGTGGCAATACACTTGTCCAGATTGTTGGTGGAAGCCTGTTCGTTGTGTACCTGGCCTACTTCATCATTGGAACCGGCGTGGGGTTCATCAACCTGCAACGCGCAAAACAGCGCTGTTTGACACGGGACACACGGCGGCGGATGGGCTATCTGCAATTCGCCATGCTGACTGCGCCTTTTGGTGTTTTTCCCTATTCGGTACTAATGGGATTGAGTGAGACGGGTTCGGTTGCCAGCCTCATTCTGGTCAATCTGGCGAATATCGTCATCATTTTAATGCTGTTGTTTCTGGCATATCCGCTGGCATTCTTTGGCAGCTTCCAGCCTGATCGTCTGGTCAAGGCGGATTTGCTGCGATTTGTGCTGCGCGGCCCGGCGACAGGGCTGCTGGCGTTGGCGGTCATCATCTTTATAACTCCGGCTACCCGCATTCTAGGACTTCCGGGAAGTACCTTCATGCCGTTCGCTGTGGTGGGTGTTGTACTGCTGTGGCAGTGGACTGTAGCATTGGCGCTGCCGTGGTTGGAGAAAAAACTGATCTATACGAATGAGGATGATGACCAACTTGCCAAGCTGCAAGACCTGGGTGAGCGCTTGCTAACACGCGCTGATCTGATGCAGCTCCTGGATGCGATCCTGGCTTCGACTTGCGACTTTCTGCAAGTCAATACGGCATTTGTAGCGTCGTTGACGGAGGGCAAACCAGAACTCGTCACAGCGGTTGGACCGACCCGTCCGAGTACAGAGTGGTTGGAAGGAGAGAATGGCAACATTCTGGATGTGCTGGGTAATCCAGATCAACAAGGCCATCTCGATCTGCATAAGTGGCATTCGTACTGGATTAGCCCGCTGTACAGCAGGAGACGCATAGGCGGTGACGGCAGCCGAAGGTTGATTGGATTTATTGGTGTTCAGGCCCGCGCCCAGGAAATTGACCTGACGGAAGATGATTGGAAGGTGTTTCGCACCCAAATTCGGCGCAGCGCAGATGCATTGGATGATATTGGGCTACAAGCTGAAATCTACGCAGCGCTAGAAGGGCTGCTGCCGCAAATCAATATGACGCGAACGCGCGCCGCGGAAGTCGAGTATCGACCTGGACGGCAGCCGGTGCCCTCGAACGAGACAACGATACCGGATCGTGAGTTGTTCATCGAGCAAGTGAAGGCTGCTCTTAAGCATTATTGGGGTGGGCCAGGACTGACGAGCAGTCTGCTGCTCAACCTGAATGTGGTTATGAATGCAATGAAGGACAATGGCGAAAATCCGGTAAGGGCACTGCGGGCGGTTATCCAGCAAGCCATCGAACGCCAGCGACCTACCACAGGCGACCGCAAACTGCTCAGCCCAGAGTGGACGATCTACAATATTCTGCAAGAACGCTTTATTGAACGGCACAAGGTGCGCGATGTGGCGATCCGACTGGCGCTGAGCGAGCCAGACTTCTACCGTAAGCAGCGCATTGCTATCGAGGCGCTGGCCGACACGCTGATCGACATGGAAGCAAATGCTCAAGCACCTCAGACCTAAGCGGCTCTTCGCTGCACTTCAGAACACTCTGTTCTGAAACCTCAAAACCTCAATCCTCGATTTTGCAGTTCACTCATTCCGAAATATAATCCTAAAAGGGAAGCAGGTCGTTGCCATTCTCCAGAGCATTTTAGCGTGAAGCAGCACTATTCTGTTGTTGTTGAGTTTGATTTGCAGAGGGCAAGGAATGTCAGGGAATACGCACCGGCGGGAAACGTCCCCGCCACCACCGCTGGATGAGGGGTATTGGGCCGCATTATTGCACGAGGGGGAGTTTGCTGCATCAACCTTCAATCCACATGAACAGGACGCCAGTAAATCGTCGCCACATCATCAAGGGGAACATGGGGGATATAGCGAGGCGGTGTCATCGAACGGCCACCCTGCCCAGGGTGACGACGATTGGGCTGAAATTGAACGGATCATGCAAGCCGACGAGGTGATTGATCTGACGGTGATCGGATACAACCGGGGGGGGCTGCTAGTTGAATGGCGGTCGCTTCACGGATTTGTCCCAGCCAGCCAGCTTGTGGAGAGCGCGATCAACGGGGCGCGGAAGCTCTCATTGATGAGTATGGTAGGGCGCAAACTGACGCTGCGGGTGATTGAACTCAATCCGGAAATGAACCGGCTGATTTTATCGGAGCGGGCGGCGCGGGTACGTCCTGGAGAACGGGCTGATATTTTGCGGCGGCTGCAGCCAGGAGATCGTGTTGAAGGAACAATCACTAACCTGTGCGATTTCGGCGCGTTCGTTGATCTTGGAGGACTAGAAGGTTTAATCCACATCAGTGAACTGAGTTGGGGGCGGGTTGGGCATCCGGCTGATCTGCTAGAGCGGGGCCAGATTGTTCAGGTGTATGTGCTCGATGTGGAGCGAGATGCTGGACGAATCGCACTGAGTCTAAAACGGCTGTCACCTGATCCATGGGCGACAGTGAGCGAAAGGTATCACATCGGGCAGATCGTTCATGGAACGGTTACCAATGTGGTAGATTTTGGGGCATTTGCATGCATTGAGGATGGGCTAGAAGGGCTGATCCACGTCTCGGAACTCGCCGAGGGACATTTTCTTCACCCGCGTAATGTGGTCAGTGAAGGTCAGCACGTCACTGCACGGGTGCTGAGCATTGACAGCCATACGCGACGGTTGGGATTAAGCCTGCGGCTTAATGCGAGCGAAGAGTAGGCTCGAAATACCGTAACGACCCTCAGGATGTAAACCAGAATTGCAAAAGCCGGGATATGCCCGGCTTTTTGGTTTAATTGTGACTTGTGAGAGGCATGATAATCTGAGACCAATTCTAATTGGGGTATAATGCAGAGTGATTGGTACTGGTCGAGGTTTAGCGCAGCGTGGCATCCGAGAAACCGACTCCACGGAAGACAACCCAAAAGACAATCTCACCAAGCAAGAACGAGCCATCGATCTCCAACCGGCGACAGCGCGTCGAACGATATACCCCCAAGCCTGAATTCTGGGACTCGGTGTTGGACAGTCTTCCACCATGGGGCGATGAGATCGCGGCAATCGTGTTGATCGTCTTCGGAATCGTGTCATTTCTGGCGTTGTTGAACGTATCGGCTGACGCAACTGTTTCGACGACATGGTCGAACGCACTCAGGACGCTATTCGGGGTGGGAAGTGTGGTCGTGGCGGGGGGGATTCTGGC
The DNA here is from genome assembly GCA_034431625.1 of Anaerolineae bacterium. Classification (GTDB taxonomy): domain Bacteria; phylum Chloroflexota; class Anaerolineae; order Aggregatilineales; family Phototrophicaceae; genus CFX2. Next base: position 159,680 of record DAOUCY010000119.1, read on the forward strand.
GCTAGGCGTAATTATCCTACTCCCAAAGATGGGTGTGGTCATCCGGTTTCCAACGGGACGCATTCTGGCGCTGGAAGTGGCGTTTCTGGCACTGCTGGCACTGCTGCATCTGCTCAGTGGTGACCCAGAACTGCTGGCGCTGGCGCGAGCCGGTGGTGGTGGTGGTTATGTCGGGTGGGGACTAAGCGTCCTGATTGCGGCCTTGTTCGGGACGATCCCGGCCGTGGCGCTGTATGCGCTGCTGTTCGCGTTCAGCATCGCGGCAGTGTTTGGGCTGCGGCTGAGTACAATCAAACGGCTGCTGGAGCAGGGTGACATACGGCTGACCACAGCCGGTTCCAGACTGAACAAGCAGGCTAAAGAAGCCTTGGCAACACGCGCGGCGCGGTTACAAGCGTCCAGGCAGCCGTTGAATGTGGACAAAGTGCCTGCTCCAAATGCTGCGCCGCCGCCTGCGCGCAAAACGAACACCTCGATTCTACGGATTCGACCTGATCTGAGCGCTGTACCGCCATCACTTCGACCTGGAGCAGTCCCTGACAAGGAGACTCTTGCTCAAGAATTAGGGCTGTCCCAGCCGAGTTTGCTGACGCTGGATAACCTCAAGGCGAACTTTAACGCGGTAGGGACGGTCAAAGGGCGGAAGACACGCGAAGGGACGATGCAAGTCGAACGACCGGATGGGCGGGTCAAGCGGTATTTCACTGTGGCCGATATGAAAGAAGTCAAGAAGGTCGGTAAGCGCGAAGCTGGTGTTCCTCCGCTTGATCTGCTTCGTGATGTGGAACTCAATCTGCCGACCGAGCAGGAGATCAACAACAATGTGGTATTGATTGAGAATACCCTGCTCGAATTTGAGATTGATGTCGATGTGGTTGAGGTCAAGGTTGGGCCGACCGTGACTCAGTACGCAGTGCAGCCGTTCCGTGAATCGAGTGATGAAGCCGGGGAGACCGTAGTGCAGCGCACACGTATTAACAAAATCGCGGCGCTTTCAGGCGATCTAGCACTGGCGCTTTCGGCCAAACGCCTGCGTCTAGAGACTCCCGTGCCCGGACAGACCTATGTGGGGGTGGAAGTCCCGAACCGGAATCCGAGCATTGTGGCGCTGCGGTCGGTCTACGAGAGCAAAGCATTCCAAGATCAACTGGCGAAAGCGAAGTCGCCGCTGGTGATCCCGCTGGGGCGCGATGTTTCTGGACAGCCTGTGGGGGTTGATCTGGCACAGATGCCGCACCTTCTGATCGCTGGGACGACCGGATCGGGGAAGTCGGTGTGTATCGCGGCACTTGCGACAGCGTTGGTACTGAACAATATGCCGGACAATGTAAAGATGGTGATGCTTGATCCAAAGATGGTTGAGCTGAGCCGGTTCAACGGGCTGCCGCATCTGATTGGGCCAGTGGAGACGGAACAGGATCGAATCATTGAGGCGCTGAATTGGTGTACTCGTGAGATGGATCGGCGCTATAAACTGCTGGAAGAGTATGCAGTACGAAACATCGATGCTTATAATGCGCGGCTGGGGCGGCGGCAAAAAGATGAGTATATGCCGTACATCGTGATTCTGATCGACGAGATCGGTGATCTGATGCTTTCGAGGCCAGACGAGACCGAGCGGACAATTACGCGGTTAGCGCAGAAAGCACGTGCTGCTGGGATGCATCTGGTCATTGCCACGCAGCGTCCCAGCGTTGATGTGATCACTGGTCTCATCAAGGCGAACTTCCCGGCGCGTATCTCTTTTGCGGTAGCATCTGGAGTAGATTCGCGGGTCATTCTGGACTCAGTTGGGGCGGAAAATCTGCTGGGGCGCGGCGATATGCTGTATCTTGCATCCGATGCGGGCGGGCCGAAGCGTATTCAGGGATGTTTTGTTTCTGACGATGAAGTGCGGGCAGTCGTGGCACACTGGAAGGAGTGGGCGAATGATCAGATCGCAAAAGGCAAACTCCAGGCAGCGCGGCGCGGACCTTGGGAGCGGGGACTGAGCCGGCGAGAGCGACTGGCTGAAGAGGAACCGATGCTGGAACAGGCAATTGAACTGGTTGTCAACGAAGGCGAGGCATCTGCGTCGCTAATCCAGCGACGCTTGGGGTTGGGGTATCCACGGGCTGCCCGGATTGTGGACATGATGGCTGAACTAGGCTTGGTTGGCGAGCAAGAAACTGGTGGACGGTCGCGCAAGGTGCTAATCAAACCGGGCCAAGATACTTTCAAGCCCGGCCTGGATTCACGTAAAGGTAAATCCTAATACTCGGTCAGGGCTGATGGAGAAATTCGCAATAGTCTATAGAAACAAATGCCCACTCTTGGCTGAGCAGGGCGGCTGGCTATTCGACAATAGATGAATCTCACTGAAGCGGCCGAATCAATTCTGGGGAGTCGTTTCCAGGGCGGTTCACAGCTTTGGACACCGGGTAGGCAACCAGGTCATCTTCGGCATATGGGCGCATTAAACCAGTCAGCAGGCCAGCAGGCTCTTCGTTTGGCGAGAGCCACAGGCGATAATCTTCACGACGGAGAATAACGGGCATGCGCTCGTGGTAATTCTTCATGAAGGTGTTGGCTTCGGTCGTGAGTATAGTGCAGGTACGGATTTCTCCGCCTCCTGGCTCCTGCCAGATTTCCCAGAGACCGGCCATGCCGAAAATCTGGCGTTCTTGACGATGAATAAAGAAGGGAATCTTGTCTTTGCCATGCTGCTGCCATTCGTAGAAACCATCGGCAGGAATGATGCAGCGGCGGCGGCGCAAGGCTGATCGGAAAGCCGGTTTTTCGGCGGCGGTTTCCGAGCGGGCGTTAATCATACGGGCAGCCATCGAGTCATCCTTCGCCCAGGAGGGGATCAGACCCCAGCGGTAAAAGGTCAATTCGCGCGACTTTTCGTTGGTGATGACCGCAACAGGCTGGGTGGGGGCGATATTGTAGCGGGGCTGAAACTGTGCAGGCAGCGTCAACAGATCAAAACTCTGCTGGATCGCCTGAAGGTCTGCTGTCAAGACAAATCGACCACACATAGGGGACTCCTTTTGTCAGCGTTTCTTGGCGTCTGACCGTCCTAATTCACTGATCTGGCGGATCATGGCCAGTCCCGCTAGCCCCAGGCCAATGACATCTCCGGTTGATACGCGGTTGCGCTGGCCGCCGTGCTGGAGCATGTCATCTTCAGCGGCACGATTATAGAGATAGGCGGCGAGCAGTCCAAAGAGTGCGCCTAGCAGTCCGCCCAAAATGAAGGATTGGGATTTCCAATCAGAGGGTGTTTTTGAGGGTTGAGTCATTTGGATGCTTCCTCACTGCTTTTCTCAGCATCTGGGGGTTCTGGTGGATCAAAGATACCGAGGAGCCGATCAAAAAAAGCCCAGCGGACACCAAGATCAGATGCACGACGACTGATGTCCTGATTGATGCCGGTGATTTGCCCGGTGAAGTGCTGGACGAAATCAGCGGCTTTGTTCAATGAGTGGGATGAGGCGCGTTGGGCGCTGCTCATGGCGCCAACCAGCGCGAACAGGATGACACAGACCAAGAACAGACACAAGATGGATGGACATAGAAGGAAGATCATCCCCATCCAGTCGGCGACAAGGGCTACCTGGGCTTGCTGTGGGAAAAGCAGCACAACGGCGACGGCTGCCAGGAATATGACAGCGGTCACGATCATCGGTAGAATGACATAAACGCGGGTTTCGCGCCGATGGATTTTGGTAAAGTCGGGCCGTTCTAACGGCGGTGTGGGTTGGTTTTTCATAGCCTACTTACTTGTCTATTGTAGCGCAGCCGTGAATATCCGAAAAGCATTGTGGTTCATTGATGATTGATAACACGCCGATCAAACAGCGCCTCCAGATCACTTTTGGCAAATTTGATGCCCTGATCTACATCAGCAACCTAGATGTCGCCAAGCTGTGGGAGCGGGTTCTGCGGCGGGCCGATTTGCCTGTCCTGTACTCGGAAGGGTTTAATCCACGTCCGAGGATTGCATTGGCTTCGGCGCTGCCACTGGGCATTTCCAGCGAGTGCGAAGTGCTGGATGTCGCAATGCGGGCATCGATTTCGCTAGATGGATTGGTCGAACGGCTGCTGGCGACTAGTCCGAGCGGGCTGCGAATCTACCGAGTGGATGAAGTTCCAGTACGCAGCCCAACGCTGCAAACACTCGTTCGCAGCAGTGAGTACCGGATCGAACTCGATGAAGATGTGGATCGACCGGCATTAGAGAAACGGATTGCGCAACTGCTCCAGCAGACAAAGGTGATCCTAATGCGTGAACGGAAAGGACAGGCGGTTCCAACCGACGTTCGACCACTGATCCATGATGTAAAGCTGGACAGCAATGGCGATTTGTTGGCGCATTTGGCAGTAGGGGATCAAGGTAATCTGCGTCCAGATGAGCTTGGAACACTGCTGGAACTAGGAGATGCGGTAGTCAGCGTTCATCGTTTCCGGCTCCATATCGACCGTCCATGAGGCGAGTTGTGATACAATAACCAGCCTACTGGAAAACCGATATGAGGCGTGACCATGAATCCCCATCTGCATTTTGCCCCAGAAGTTGCCGATGCGCTGCATGAGCGCCGGCCTGTTGTGGCCCTTGAGTCGACTCTCATTACTCACGGTCTGGCCTATCCTTCTAACGTCGAAACAGCGCTGGCGATGGAAGCGGCTGTCCGGGAAAGTGGTGCTGTTCCGGCTACGATTGCGGTGATCGGAGGACGGATCACAGTTGGATTGTCGCACGATGAGGTGGAACGATTAGGTTCCATGCCGACTGGAACGGTGCGGAAGTGCAGCCGCCGCGACCTCTCGATTGCGGTTGGGTTGGGTGAGGATGCGGCTACAACGGTTGCTGGAACAATGATCGTGGCACATATGGCTGGACTGCGGGTCTTTGCTACGGGGGGAATTGGGGGGGTGCACCGTGGACATCCATTTGATGTGTCTGCTGATCTGATCGAACTTGGCCGGACGCCCATCGCAGTGGTGTGCTCAGGAGCCAAGTCGATTCTGGATCTGCCGCTGACTCTGGAAGTATTAGAAACCCAGGGTGTGCCAGTCATTGGGTATGGGATCGACAGCCTGCCCGCTTTCTACACCCGCAGTACAGGACTGCCTATCGACGCACGGATCGACCGTCCAGAGCAGGCTGCGCGGATTGTTCAAGCAGCCCATGCGCTAGGAATGCAGCATGGCATTCTCTTTACTGTGCCTGTGCCTCAGGAAGAAGAACTGCCCTATGAACAGGCTGAAGCTGCGATCCAACAAGCTACGGACGAAGCCGAAGCACAGGGTATCCGCGGCAAGGCTGTTACGCCATTTGTATTGAAACGAGTTAGTGAAATTACTGGCGGCGAGTCCAAACGCGCCAATGTCACCCTGCTGGTCAATAATGCCCGTGTGGGGGGGCAGATTGCCGCAGCCCTCTCTGAACTGGAAACGGCGAGAGTTTTCGCCGGTTGAACGCTGTTGACTACGTCAACGCTTACCGCCCGTAGAGGCTTCGTGCGGGTGGACCTTGCCACTCCAGGTATGCCGTGTGACAACATGTAGGGTCAATTGATCGAGCCTGTCGAAGCGGCGCTGGCAGTAGGGACAGGTCACAGGTGAGTTGGATTGAGATACGCTGCAGGAGGGCGGAACGGATTTGTTCGTGGACACGGTATTCGATCCAGAGTTCATTGAGAATAGTTGTTTGAAATTATTATATGACCGGTTTCGGTTAATGATTCCAGTCGAATTTCCGAGAAACCTTAAGATTTTCTCATTTATCCCAACGGTTTGTGTCGCAGCCAGTCGGATACAGCTTGAATGATCTCGTCAGCGTTGAGGTCAGGAAGCGGGTCAACGGTCTCTAGTTCATCTTCGGTCAACGACGATAACATGCGTTCCAGACTGGGAACCAGCGCAGCAATTGGAGCGAGCCGGTCAATGAGCAGGGCGATGTAATATGCGGCCTGGAACAAGGGGAAGATGAGCAGATAGGCCCGATCCATGGAAGCCAGAACCATCTGGGTGCGACCAAGTTCCAATTCATCGGCTAGACTTTGCGCTAGGACATCCATCGCCTGAAGCATGGAGGGCAGCAGCTCGTCATCACTGCTAACCGCAAGGGATGAACGCAGTAGACGCCCCTGTTGATCGATGACCATCACAGCGCGAATGTAACGGTTCGTGCCGAGCGTCTGGAACCAGTTCATGTTCCTTCGCGTTCCCACAAGTAGATCATCAAGTCCTGCTCTAAGGTCGGCGCGCCCAGACGATGCAAGACCGGCAGAATCTGTGCCCGGTGATCGGATCCGTGATTGACGACATGCACAAGTATTTGCCACATTGGGTTGCGCTTCCAACCGCCGCGATGTGGCATGTCATATTCGATAATACGATCTAGATCGTCTTCACGAAGCCTTCCAACGAACTGCAACATCGCCGACGCGACTTGCTCCCACCTTGCGCGAGTCGAGGCTTTGGTGGTGAAATCACTTTCAAGCACTCGATCTGGCAGCGGTGTGCCCTGCATACGGGACATCCAACGTGAGTCCACATTGATTAGATGGACATAATGATTGCGGATCGATCCCAGGGAATAGTCCACATCCTGGATGAACTGTTCGTCCGTGATGTGATCGATGCAATCCCATACCTTTGAGTGTACGGCATAATTATAACTGTAGAGCGTAGAAATCACCGCCAATTTCATGTTTTTTTACAATCTACTGATTTGCCAAAGTTGGAGTCCCTGGTCACAGCCAATCACCAGTGTTGTGCCATCGGTGCTCAAGCGAGCCAGATCAGGTTGGCGGCTGCACGGTCGATACTCGCCTAGGTCGATCTGCTCTCCCGAGAGCGTGTCCCAGGCTGTGATGACTGGTTTCTGACCGACATTGATGCCGATGATGACATCTCCACCGAGGGCCAGCAACAGGAATGGTATGTACTGGTTTTCAATGGGGCGAACGACACGGCTTGCACCGGTCTCGAAGTCAAGCCAGTGCAGCGCCGTATAGTCACGATCTACCCAGGCAAAGTAGCGCCCATCCGGGGTGATCTGCGCTGCGGCAGGTATTGAATCGATTTGCGCCGAGGCAGTGATGCTGCCATCCTCCAGATTCCAGCGATTGGCGAGGTTCGTCTGTGTGGTGGTCACTGCCAGCGGAGGGAGTATACGTCCGACACGGAAGAAGGAGTCGGGATCGTTCTCCGGGCCAGATAGCTTGTCACGAGGATCGTTAGTATCATAGCGCAGATTGATAGGGGCGCGGCTGTCCCAGTAGACGGCCTGGTAGAAGTTGGTAATGTAGCGCAGTCCTGTGTCTGCTGATTCCATTTCTAACCAGAAAGTAGAGTCACCCCAAATGCGAAGTGGATAGTCCGGGGTGACCGCGCGTTTGATTCCCGGGCGTGAACCGTCCAAACGTTGAAACGTGACATATACAGCTTGCCCATCGATATGGGCAGAGATCAAGGCATGACCGATGCTGGTAAACGCAGCGTCGATAACTGTGGCAGGCAAGCCATCGCTGCCAGGGATGGTATAGGTCATAGCGACTTGGCCACTCGCATTCCAGATAACGAGAGCATTGTCCCGATTGATGCTGGCAAGATAGTCAGCGGTGGGGTGGAGGGCGAACCAGCCATTGTCGATGCGGCCAGCTTCAGTTACGAAATCGGCAAAGTTGATCTGAACCACTGGCCTTAATTGGGCAGCGTTGCTGCGAGTGATGACTTCGGGTGCAGTGGGGAGTGGTTGGGAGGATACATCCCAGAGATTGAAGATGAGCGTCAAGATGCAACCGAGTGCTACCCAGTCATGCCAGCGGCAGCTATAATGATGAAGTCGATGAGCAAAATCCAGGGAATCTATCATGCAGCTTAATCCGATCGAACGGCAACTCCGGCGAATTTTACTCCAGGTCGAGAAACCTGGCCGCTATGTCGGTGGAGAATTCAACAGTGTTGTCAAGGATTGGGATTCGATTGACTTTAAGGTTGCGCTGGCCTTTCCCGATCTGTATGACCTGGGTATGTCCAATCTGGGGATCATGCTGCTGTATGAGCAAATCAACGGCCAACCGGATATGTTGGCCGAACGGGTCTTTGCGCCATGGGTCGATCTCGAACAGCAGATGCGCGAGCGAGGTATTCCCCTTTATGGTCTGGAGAACAAGCGGCCTCTGCGCGAGTTCGATTTGATTGGGTTTAGTTTGCCCTACGAGCAGCTTTACACGAATGTACTCAACATGCTCGATCTGGGAGGCATTCCAGTGCGTTCTGTAGAACGCGATGAAAGCTATCCGTTGGTCATCGCAGGGGGGCATGCGTGCTATAACCCAGAGCCGATGGCCGACTTCGTTGACGCCTTTGTGATTGGCGAAGGCGAAGAAATCATCGTGGAGGTGGCCCGAACGCTCCAGAGGATGCGTGACCAGAGCCGATTCGATCAACTGCGGGCTGTCGCCCGGATTCAGGGTATGTATGTGCCGCGTTTCTATAATGTACGCTACCACCCGGACGGTACGGTGGCCGAAGTTAGACCGAATGTGCCGGAAGCCCCTCCACGAGTCCTCAAACGGGTTGTGCCAGTTTTGCCGAAACCGTTCACGCGATTCCTGATCCCGAATATTGATACCGTGCACAACCGCGCTCCTATCGAGATCATGCGGGGCTGCACACGCGGTTGCCGGTTTTGTCACGCCGGGATGATTACACGGCCAGTGCGAGAAAGACCTGTTTCGGAAGTGATGGAAGCTATTGCCGAGATTATCGCCAACACCGGGTTCGAGGAAATCAGCCTGTTGAGTTTGTCGTCGTCGGACTATGTGTATGTGCATGAGCTGGCAAACGCGATCCACGAAAAGTATCACGACTCCGGGTTGAGTATCAGCCTGCCCAGTCTTCGGATTGAATCGGCCAGTCCTGATTTACTGGATAAATTGGGGGACACACGGCGCAGTGGGTTCACGTTCGCGCCGGAAGCGGCTACCGAGAAGATGCGTGCCATCATTAACAAGTATGTTTCTGACGATCAGGTACTAGAGACTGCACGGGCAGTGTATTCACGAGGGTGGCGCACGATCAAGTTCTACTTCATGATCGGCCATCCCGAAGAAACGCTAGAAGATGTTCAGGCGATTGTGGATTTGTGCAAAGCAACGCTGCGAGAAGGCCAGAAGATCATAGGTGGCAAAGCTAACGTCAATGTGGGGGTAAGCACCTTCATTCCCAAGCCGCACACGCCGTTCCAATGGGTCCCGCAAGATACCCATGAACAGGTGCGAGTCAAACAGCGACTGTTGAAAGAGCAACTCCGAGGACATGGGCTGCATCTGCGATGGAACACCATCGAAGATAGTGAATTTGAGGGGATTATGGCCCGGGGAGACCGACGCTTGGGCGCAGCCATCTATCGGGCATGGCAGATGGGGTGCAAATTCGATGCATGGCAGGATCATCATCACCATGATCGCTGGCTGCAAGCCTTGGAGGAGAATGGCCTTACGCCGCATTTCTATACACACCGCGAGCGAGCGTTGGATGAGGTTTTCCCGTGGGATCATATCGACGCAGCTGTACACAAGAAATTCTTGATTGAAGATTACTTGATGAGCATCAAAGGTGAGACGCGGGTGGACTGCCGCGACCAGTGCTTTGCGTGCGGTATTCTCCCTAAGTTCAAAGAGATGCGCTCGAAAACAGACGAGATGGCGTGGGAGTGCCCACCAGTGAAACCGATCAACCAGCGCAAGCGTGTAGGGAATGATGAGGAGCGGAAATCAAATGTGGTCCTGATTGGTTAGGATCAAGCAGCGTATACGAGCGCTGATGAACCTGATATAATGCCGCCCGAATTCGGGAGGACGCGATGCGGATTCGGATTCGAGGCCAGCGACCACTCAATGGAGTCTACCAACCAGCGGGGAATGCCAATGCCGCGATGGCACTGCTGGCGGCTGCGCTGCTGACGGATGAGCCGGTGACGCTGCGCAATATGCCGCGTTCTAGTGCGGTCGAGGTCATGCTGAGCATGGCTGCTGCATTAGGCGTGGAGATGAACTGGTTGGAGCCGACTACGCTTGTCCTTCGCGCTGGACAAATTTCCCGGCGTAGCCTGACGCTGGCAGATACCAACGGTTTGGTCAGCATGATGTTGGTGCTGGCTCCGATTCTGGCGCGGCGGCAGTATGTCCGTATCGAAATCGACTATCCCCTGAATCGTATTCGAACCCATCTCGAGGCACTGCGCGATTTAGGTCAGGATGTGACGGCCGCGCCTTCGGCAATAGAGTGCAAAGCGGTCAACTGGGATCGCAAGGAGATCATCCTGACCCAGACCAGCGTTACAGCAACAAGCATGGTGATGATGCTGGCCTGTGCCTTGGGGAAAGAAACTATTGTTCATAACGCGGCCTGCGAGCCGCATGTTCAGGCGCTGGCACATTTGCTGTGCGATATGGGTGCACATATCGAAGGCAGCGGATCAAATGTGCTGCGAATCATCAGCCCGCCGACTTTATCCGGAGCGGACGCCACGATTTGTCCCGATCATGTCGAAGCTGCAAGTCTGGCAGGGATTATTGCGCTGAGCGGCGGCCGGGGAGAAATCACCGGAGTGGGACGTGGAGAGATGCAAATGGTTATCAAAACGTACCGGCAGCTTGGCATTCATTTGGATGTCGATGACCGGGCGATTTATGTGCCGCGCCATGAGAAAATTGTGTTGTCAGAACGCGATGAGGATCAAGACTTGGCAGTGGAAACCTCTCCGTGGCCGGCCTTCCCCTCCGATCTGGTCGCGATTGCCACAGTGATTGCGACCCAGGCACAGGGGACATCGCTCATTCACGAGAAGCTGTTTAATAACCGGCTGCTTTTCATTGACAAGCTTAAGGCGATGGGGGCACAGATTGTACTGTGCGATCCACATCGCGCCCTGGTGGTTGGCCCGACGCCGCTGCATGGTATCTACATGGATACGCCCGATGTGCGGGCAGGTTTAGGGATGGTGGCAGCAGCTTTGATCGCGCATGGGGAATCGATCATCGACAATGCCCAAGTAATCGAGCGGACGTTCGCCGGGGTACTAACGCGGCTGCAAATGCTGAATGCGGAGATTAAGGTGGAATGACTGCGGCTGCCCTCGTTCGAGAGGATGTTATCAGCTTGGGTGGGATTGCCGTACATCAGACCATTGTGGGTGAGGGCGTGCCCGTGATCCTGCTGCATGGTTGGGGTGCAAACCTGGGCTTGATGACTCCTCTAGCGGAACGATTGGCTGGGTTGGGATTCTGCTGCCATGTTCCGGAGATGCCCGGACATGGGCAAAGTGCGCTGCCCCCTACGGCCTGGTCAGTGCACGATTATGCCCGGCTGGTCATACAGTACCTTGATCATCATGCGCTGGACTCTGTGCTGCTGTTTGGGCATTCGTTCGGCGGGAGGCTGGGATTGGTGATGGGGGCGGAGTATGGAGAGCGCGTTCGCAAGCTGGCGCTGGCGAACAGCGCAGGGGTAAGGCCGAGACTATCGGTAGTAGAACAGCTTCGACTAAAGGGCTATCGTGCTGCGCTGAACATGCTGAATGGCGTTGGTTTCTCCAGGCAGGCAGAATGGCTGCGCGCATGGTATACCGGTCGCTATGGTTCTGCGGATTACAAAGCCGTGAGCGGCGTGATGCGTGAAACGTTTGTCAAAGTGGTGAATGAGGATTTGCTGCCGCTGGCAGCACGCATTCAGGCTCCGACGCTGCTTTTCTGGGGCGACCAAGACAGCGATACTCCGCTGTGGCAAGGGCGACTCCTGGAAAAGACGATTCCAGATGCTGGGTTGGTGGTCTGGGAAGGGGCAGGCCACTACAGCTACCTTGACCGCCTAGCCGATACTGTCCGGGTTCTGGATCATTTCTTTAAGTGATTTACGGTCTCTATCATCATGACCTTTGAAACGACCATCATTGCCTTAATCTGGATCGTGGGGGCGTGTTTGCGGATTTACCGGCAGGCACGGTTCTACCAGATCGAGGAATATATGAGTGTTCGCTATCTGCGGTGGGTGATGGCGCGGCTTGAACGCTGGTTGCCGACACGGCCCGCTGCTGCTGTGCTGATCGGGATCATGCTAGGATTCGTGCTGACGGAAGCGCCGGGCAGCTTCATGCTGACGTTGATCAGTGCAGTAAGTGCAATGACTGCTGTCTGGCCGCCAAACGAAGGCGAGATCAAGAAGGTCTTCAAGCCGACCGCGCGAGCTAAGCGGCTGCTGGGGGCGGCGTTTGTCCTTACAGCCGTGGTAATGGTTACATTGGTATGGTTGGCTGCACTGATAGGGCTGCCGGAAATCGGTGAAGCGCGTTTCGCAGTAGTGATGCTGGCTGGGCTGGTGGTATTCTTGGGTGCGCCGCTGCTGCTGGTGAGTGGTAATCTGGCAATGTACCCCGTTGAAGCACTTTTCCGCCAGCGGTTCATTCGGCAGGCTGAAAAGGTGCTGAAGACTGTGCATCCGGCAATGATCGGAATTACGGGGAGCTACGGCAAAACCAGCACCAAAACGTATCTGGCACATATCCTGAATGGACGCTATAAAGCTTACCCGACGCCCAAGAGCTATAACACGTTAATGGGTGTGTGCATTGCCATCAATAATGACCTCGCGACCGATCACAGTATCGAATACTTCATCTGCGAAATGGGAGCATACATTCCAGGGGAGATCGAACGGATTTGCGAACTGACGCATCCGTCGATCAGCATCGTGGTTGAGGTTGGGCCGCAGCATCTGGAACGCTTTGGGACATTGGAAAACATCGCAATCGCTAAGTACGAGATAATCAAGGCGCTGCCACCCGATGGGATCGGTGTCTTTAATTGGGACAATCCGTACGTACGAGAGATGTACCAGCGCGGCTATCCAAAGACGCGATTGGCAGTTTCCAAGACGGTTGATCCTGCTAATGTGCCTGTTGATGGGCCCCGTTTCATTGCGTCCGAGATCAAAGAGTCGTTAGAAGGACTAGCATTTACCGTTACAGATACAGTGACAAGTGATTCGGTGCGGTTTGAGACGCCGCTGCTGGGTGGGCATAATGTCACAAATGTGCTGCTGGCAACGGCGGTGGCGGTGCAGGAGGGGATGAAGCTCCGAGAGATTGCACTGCGGGTACGCAGTCTGAAACCCGCTGAAAGCCGGCTTGTCCGGCAGACTACTCCCCAGGGTATCACCATCATCAATGATGCTTATAGCGCCAATCCGGTTGGGATCGTCCACGCGCTGCGGGTGCTTTCCATGCACCAAACCGGACGGCGGTTGTTGATTACACCGGGGATGGTCGAATTAGGGCCGCTGCAAGAACAGGAGAATCGCAAATTGGGCGAAATCGCGGCGCAGCATGCCAGCGATGTGATCTTGGTTGGGGCAAAACGGACCCATCCGATTCAGGAGGGGCTGCTCAGCGCGGGATTCCCAGCGGAGCGGATTCAAGTCGTGGAGTCCTTAGCCGCCTCGGTTGAATGGTATCAGAGCAATCTGAAGGCTGGGGATACTGTCTTGTTCTTGAATGACTTACCAGATACGTATTCCTCCTGAGGAGGCTGTGAACTGTTCGCTACTGGTTGTGCACCGAACTGCTGCGCTCCGTTTCGCCATCTTGCCGACATTTCCCTCCAGTCTATTGATTTTGGCTTGACCCTGACGGAAGCCCATTCCAGACGGTAGAATAGCGACCACGTGAAATTGTAGGGGCGTGATTGAGTGCGCCTGTCTGGGTGGGTAGAAGCGCATGAGTTCAAAACGAACGACTACGGTCGGCGTCATTTTTGGTGGGCGCAGTGTTGAACACGATGTGTCCATCGTTACCGGGCATCAGGTCATGCGGGCATTTGATCCTGAACGATTTGAGATCGTCCCGATCTACATCGACCGCCAAGGGTGCTGGTACACGGGGGAACCTCTGCGCGAGCTGAAAAACTTTCAGAATGAAGTTGTGAGCTTGAAGGGCGTTCAAAGTGCAATTCTCTCGCCGAGTACGCAGCATCATGGGCTGATCGTCAATCCGACAGCCGGACGGTTCGAGAAAAGCGAAGTTCTTCGTTTGGATGTGGTCTTTCCGGCGATTCATGGCTCTCATGGGGAAGATGGGACGCTTCAGGGGCTGCTCGAGATGGCTGACATTCCGTATGTTGGCTGCGGAGTGTTGGCTTCGGCTCTAGCAAACGACAAGATTCTAGCGAAGATAGCGCTTAGCCAGCAGGGAATCCCGATTGTAGAAGCAGTTTCGTTCTCACGCGGGGAATGGTTAGAAGCGCCGGATCGGGTCATCAGCCATATTATCCATGCGCTGCGCTACCCGATGTTCATCAAGCCGGCTACGTTAGGATCGAGCATTGGGATTGGCAAAGCAGGCGATGAAACGATGCTGCGGGCGCATATTGAAGTGGCGCTTAGCTTCGACCGGCGGGTGCTGGTGGAAGCGGCTGTTGAAAAGGCTGTCGAAATTAACTGTGCGGTGATGGGTTCGGAGAATGTGATCCAGGCATCGGTGCTGGAGCAGCCGGTTTCCTGGGATGAATACCTGACTTTTGAAGAAAAATACACGCGGGGTGGCGGTGGGATGAAAAGCGCTGAGCGGCTGATCCCGGCTCCGCTGGATGAGAACCTGGCCGCTAAGATCAAGGGATATGCGATTCAGGCTTTTCGCAGTATCGATGGACGTGGTACAGCGCGGATTGATTTCTTGGTAAAGCCGGAACAGAGTGAGGTATACCTCAATGAGATCAATACTATGCCGGGATCACTGGCTTTTTATTTGTGGCAAGCCCAGGGTATGCCAGCAAGAGAGGTTGTCGAGCGGCTGGTGGAGTTAGCGCGAGATGCGTATGCCGAGAAGCGGCAGAACAGCTATGATTACCAGACAAATCTGGTTCAACTAACCCAAATGCGTGGGCTGAAAGGCATTAAAGGCGCGAAAGTCAGCGCAACTAACTGCTAATGTGATTTGTGTCCGTTAGCGGTTATGGTTTGTTTGTGCTGGCCGACGAAGCGATAGCCAATACCATATTCGTTCTGGATGTAGGTCGGGGACTGGCTGTCCGGTTCGATCTTGCGGCGTAGATGCGAAACATAGATGCGTGGATAGTGGTGTTCGCTGCGGTACTCCGGTCCCCAGACAGCCTCTAAAAGCTCTTGAAAAGTGAGCACTTCCTCACGATGGCGAATCAGCGTCGCCAGCAGGCGAAATTCGGTCGGGGTCAGCCGAACTTCCTGACCACGGATTTCGACACGCCGGGAAATGGTATCGACCATCAGATAAGGGTCTTGGTAAAGCGCAGCATGGACACCAGCACGCTCGAGGCTGATAGGACGAGCACGCCGGAGGAGCGCCTTGATGCGGGCATGGAACTCAATCCGTCGCAATGGCTTGAGCATGAACTCGTCAGCTCCTAGATCAAGGCCCTGGGCGATTTGCTGTTCAGTGACTGGTCGAGCGGTCATCATCAAGATAGGTACTTCGGAGAGAGCGCGGATGCGCTGGCAGACAGTAGTTCCATCCATGAAGGGCATCGCAATATCAAGTAGAATGAGGTCTGGACGGGTGGCGTGGAAAAGGCGTAGTCCCTCCAGACCGTTGTTTGCTGAAATAACTTCGTACCCCTCTCGAGTCAAATCTCGTGAGAGCAGTTTGGTGAATGCCTGATCGTCTTCAATGATTAATATTCGTGTGGGCATACCATTGTTTCTCGATACTTGATGCACCTGAAGAAAGTGTAAAGCGCTCACCTTGCGAGATAATAACGCGCAAGGCTGTGGTTACAATACAGCGATTTCATGTGCTAGACTATGGCCGCCTAGATATCAGCTAAACGGATACTGCTGTGCCCTATCAATCGAGCGGGGGACGTCGCAACAACGTACAACTTGGAGTAGGGCGTTCGGTTTGGGGGGGTACACCTCCACCGGCTATCCCGGAACAGGCGCTCGATGGCATTCCTGGGTGTCTAGCCTGGCTGGCGCTGCTGCTGTCAATCATCAGCGCGATTGCGTTTCCACGTACGCTTCTGTTGATTGCGGCATGCATCGGGTTCTACTCGGCGATCCGTTTCCTGTTTGCAGGGATTGCCAACGTGCGCGGTCTGCGCTTGATTCAACGGTGGGAACAGACCGATTGGTTTGCGAAGTATCAGCAGGATGCTCCCGAAGATGCGCTGGACTGGGAGGCAGTGCAGCATCTGGTCATCATTCCGAACTATAAGGAACCTATCGAAATCCTGGAAAAGACGCTCCAGAATCTTGCCGGTCAGCGGGATGCCAAGCATCGCATGAATGTAGTGCTGGCGATGGAAGCGGCTGAACAGGGCTGCGTTGAGAAGGCAGAATATCTGGTAGGAGCTTACCGGAAGTGCTTCAAGAATCTATTCTTCACCGTACATCCGCGTGGCCTGCCGGGAGAGATGCAGTGCAAGTCAGCAAATGAAGCCTGGGCGGCGCGGTGGGCCAAGCGCAAGTTGGTAGACGAAATGGGAGTTGATATCGACCACATCGTGGTGACAACCCAGGATGCGGATACGCTGTGGCACCGGGATCATTTCTACGCGCTGACTTATCTGTTTGCTACGACGCCAGAACGCTATTTGCGATTTTGGCAGGCTCCGATCCGCTACCACACGAACATCTGGGATATCAACCCTCTGCTGAGGATCGTGAATGCTTATTCCACGGCGTTCGAGCTAGCGTATCTGGCGGCACCGTGGTGGATTCCGATGCCGATGTCTTCATACTCGCTCAGCCTGAGACTGCTGGATGTGTCCGGCTATTGGGACGGGGATGTGATTGCGGATGAGTGGCATATGTTCATCAAGGCGTATTTTGTCCGGGAAGGACAGGTCAAACTAGACCGAATTTTTCTGCCGTTTTCGGCGACCGCGGTGACGGGAGAGACGCTTTGGCAAGCAATCAAAAACCGTTACCAGCAGACACTACGACATGCTTGGGGTAGCAAAGAGGTTGGCTATATCGTTGCGAAGATGCTGGAGCACCCCGAAGTAGAGTTTGGGACTTCATTCAAGCTGTTATTCCGAGTAGCGCATGATATCCTGCTGGCGGGAGCAGGCTGGATTATTCTAACAGCAGGAGCACAGCTTCCGCTGGTGTTTAATCCATCGCTGCTTGGACAAGTGCTTCAGGAGGGGTTCAGCAACCCGTCCTATGCGCTGATCAATGCTTCGTTCGCGTTGGTGTCGATTCTCGGAATTGTGTTCTGGTATCAGGATGTGATCGTGCGGCCGCCGCGTCTGCGACCGATGACGCTGCTAGAACGGGTGTATACGCTGTTGAGTTTCCCGCTGCTGCCGATCCTAACCCTGATCTTCGTGGCGCTGCCCACGCTTCAGGCTCAGACGCGGCTGTTGATGGGGATACCACTGCGGTTCCAGGTCAGCAGGAAGCTGTGAACTGCGTTTCGATCCGCATGACTTGAGGAGTGCATCATGGCAAAAGTCGGATATATCGGCCTAGGCATTATGGGCGGTGCGATTGCACGGAATCTGCTTCAGGCTGGGCATGAGCTGGTCGTACATAACCGGAGCCGCCAGAAAGTGGATGATCTGGTGGCATTGGGGGCAAAAGCTGCCGCAAACCCGCGCGAGGTGGCCGAACAGGTTGAGTTTGTCTTCACGAACCTGCCGGATTCCCCAGATGTTGAAGCAGTAGTGTTGGGGAAGGATGGGATCATTGAGGGGGCACATAGTGGGCTGGTCTACATCGACAACAGTACGATCAAGCCGGAGACAGCACGGATGCTGGCCGAGCGGTTGGCCAAAGTGGGTGTCGAAGCACTAGATGCTCCGGTGAGCGGAGGAGATGTGGGGGCGCGGAACGGAACGCTGACAATTATGGTGGGGGGATCGCAGTCAGCTTTCGACCGGGCGGTTCCGCTGTTCCAGGCGATGGGGAAAGCCTGGGTTCTGGTGGGAGGGAGCGGGGCAGGGCAGATTGCCAAAGTGTGCAACCAGATCATCGTAGGGGCGCAGATGGCTGCGATGGCCGAGGCGCTGATTACTGCGCAGAAGGCAGGGGTCGATCCGGCGCGGGTGGTGGAAGCGATCAAGGGTGGGGCAGCGCAGATGTGGACTCTGGATGTGAAACCGCCGCGCTTATTCGTGGGGAACCGGCAGCCGGGATTCAAAGCACATATGCAGCATAAGGATCTGGGTATCTGCTTGGATACAGGGAAGACCTATGGGATTCCAATGCCGCTGACGGCTGCGATCCAACAGCTTTACACGGCAATGCTCCAGTATGGAGAGGCTGATTTGGATAACAGCGCGATCGTAGGGGTGTACGAGCGGCTGGCAAATGTGAAGCTGAAGGAAGAAGGGGAAGGATTAAGTTAAGAAAGGGATATGTGTCATGGCGTTCATCGAAGAGAACGATACTGCTTCGCACCTCGGCAGTGGTATTAGACCTTACCTTTAGACCTTACCTTCTGATCTGTTCGGACTGTAGTGACCCCAAAAAGTTGGACACAAAAGTGCCCGTGCTTATTTTAGCACGGGTTCTGGCTGTTGAGCCAGCCAATTTGCCTCGAAT
>DAOUCY010000120.1:0-3924 GCA_034431625.1 Anaerolineae bacterium
CGCGCACCGGGGGACGACCGTCGTCCAGCGGCGTGACGCCGAGGGCCTGCGCCAGCAGCCCGGCGACCGACAGATGATCCACCCCCGCCGCTCCGCGTCCGCCCAGCAGCCGCATGACATCGCCCATGACGCTCGTCACGTCCGCCGTCCCGCTCACCCGCAGGCTGCCCGTCAGCGTCCCGGCTGCGCGTTCGAGCGCTTCGTCCACCGATGACGCCTCGGTCGGTGCGGGCGTGACAGGGGTATGTGCATCAAGCGGATTCTTGCCTGATGACGCTGCGGCTCTACCTGCGGCTGGCGTATCACTGGTCGTGATTGAGCACCGGGCAGTACGAACACGTCAGCAAAATAATGGAAAAGATCGGGCGGCTGCTAGATGGTTAGATACGGAAAAGTACGATCAATCGATAGTATCTGTTCGAAGATCTTGTTACAATTGTTTGCAAATAACTCGCATCTGATGTTGAGTGGTCTCCTGCGATGTTCATACTTCCAGATATCGATGAGGAAAGCCTGCTCAAAGGTGGAATCAAGCCGCGTCTGTTCATCTCTTATTCGCGAGCAAATCTTTCACAGGTTAGTCCAATCGTCAAGCGACTCGAAAATGCCTATTACGATCCCTGGTTTGATACACGCGATATCCCCGCTGGTGAAGACTGGAAGCGTGAAATTGCCAAAGGGATTCAAAGCGCACAGCGCGTACTTTTTTTCATGTCCCCCGAGTCGTGTGCTAGCGAGTACTGTCAGGGTGAAATCGCCCACGCATTAAAACATGGAATCAAAGTAATCCCGGTGCGAATCAACAGCAGGACACCAGATGAGGCACTGGAAAAAGTAGGCCTGGCTGGCAAGCAGTACATTCGATGGGAAAGTGAGGATGAAGAAGACAACTGGCAGCGGTTGCTTAATGACCACAGCATGGTTAAACCACCTCTGCCCCGCGAACTTCGTCGTCTGAAGGCGGATTATGAACGGCTGCATCGTCGTTATCTGAACACATTTTTTCGACCGGAATTTTATCGCGTTTCACTTTCTGATATTTCTGCTGATGCCCCTGTACGCGGTGTGCCACTGACCTCGGTCTATGTTCCGCTACCTGTGGACATGAGCATCACGATTCAGGTCAATGAAAATGACAGAAAAACGATTGAAAACTGGTGGTTGAGCGTTGAGCGGTCGGATACCCGCGCCGACCTGAATATTTCCGACGAACTTCGCGAGCGCAGATTGCGGGAATGGATCAGCCTGCGCGTGGGTGAAGATCAGATCCGTATCCTCCTAGCCGATGTAGAACGCAAGTTGGCGCTGCGAACTGGAGATGACGGATTCGAGCCTGAACAAACCTGGTACATGGAAGCACACGATGCTGCCAATGTGCAGAGCCGAATGGTGTTGACCGGAGTCCCCGGAAGTGGCAAGAGCACGTTTCTGAAGCATCTGTCCCTCTGCCTTGCTGGAGACCAACTGCGGGATAAAGACGGCGCGAACATCCAGAGTTTGGGGCTGTGGACACTGCCAGCCTACACACCTGTATTCATCCGTCTGGCCGACCTCGTGAAACAGGAGTTCCCTCACAAAGAGGATGTCGCCGATACCGAGGACTTCGATCTTTTTCTGAAGAAGCGCCTGAGAAGCTGGGATATTGAAGACTACTGGCGCGACTTACAAGATCAACTCTACGATGGTAGTGCCATCATTCTGCTGGATGGACTGGACGAAGTACCGAATGCGGTCGAGGGATGGCGGCGCAGCCAGATTATGGACTTCGTCGCTGCGGTGCTCAATGAATATGGTAAGTGCCGCATGATCATCACCAGCCGGCCTTACGCTTACGACGGTACCTGGAAGTTGGACGGTTTCGGGCAAACCACGCTTGTACCACTGCACGATGACAGAGTTTACCAACTGGCTCTGGCTCTGTTTTCCCAACTTCCGCACATAGCCGATCCACGCGCAGAAGCCGATGCTTTTATGAAGGCCTTGAAGCGGCAGCAGCGGGCAGATAGTTTCTGGAACAATCCCCTGCAGTTCACCATGGGGGCTACGTTGTGGGTGCGCCATGCGGACAAACCAAATGACCAGCGCATTCCACCGACATCCGCCGAGCTTTACGAGCAGAGTGTCGATTTGATGCTGGAGCGGTGGGCTAAGCGGGATCCGCTGCTGAATGCATCCGTTGCTGAACTGCTGCAGGTGACCACTTCCCAGCTCAAAGAAGCTTTAGAGCGTTTAGCCCTTCAGGTGCAGGCCGAATACGGAAGCGATAGAAAATCCACCTTTCGTCAGTGGCTGCTTATTGAACACCTGGAGGAATGTGTGCAGGGAGGCGGCGCCAGACGAGACACTGCTCGCGCGTCAATTGATTATAACCTGGCCCTCGACTTGCTCGAGCAGCGTGCCGGGTTGCTGGCCTCAGAAGAGCCGCGGCTGTATCGTTTTCAGCATCTCAGCTATCAGGAATATCTGGCCGCCCGCGAACTGATGAAACCCAGGCACTTTCCGCAGGCGATCGTGAACAATGTTCTCGCTCAACCGGGACGCTGGCGCAATGTGCTGCCGCTGATGATCGACATTGCCGCTGCACGAGGTTCGGCTGTTCTGCGAGACCTGGTGCAAGCCCTGCTTCCATCGCAAGATACATCTCTGTTGTCACCAGACAGCGGCTTGTGGGAAGTCATCGCACAGTTGGCAGTGCTGTGGCAAAAACACAATGACGTGCTGAGCAGTCAGCAGAGTCAGCATCTCTCCGTGCATTTGATGAACTTAGTGCAGCGTGGAGCGCTTGCCCCTGTTGAACGGGCCGAGATGGGACGTATTCTCTCAATCATCGGTGATCCCCGCCCCGGTGTGGGGACGATGTCCGTCACTATCGGCGGAAAAACTGTAAAGCTGCCCCAGATCGAATGGTGCGACATCCCTGCCCCACCGGGGGGGAAATTCGTGATGGGGGCGGATGACCAGCGCAACAACCCGCGCCGCGAAGTCGAACTGACATACAGCTTCAAGCTGTCGAAATACCTCGTCACTTCTCAGCAGTTTCAGACCTTCATCGAGTCCGGAGAGTATGATGACCCGGCGTGGTGGTGGGGTTTCCCCCCGGATTACAGCCCACAGCCAGCGCAACAGCAGCGAAACTCCTACGCCAACCATCCTCGTGACACTGTGTCGTGGTATCAGGCGGTGGCCTTCAGCCGCTGGCTGACGGCCAAACTGCGGGAGGTCGGGCTGCTGGAATCGGGCGTCGAAGTTTGCCTGCCCACTGAACAGGAGTGGGAATATGCCGCGCGCGGCACGGACGAGCGTCAGTATCCTTATCCCGGTGAGTTCGATGCTGCGAAGGGGAACACCTACGAAACCGGCATCCGGCAGACCAGCGCGGTGGGGCTGTTCCCGGATGGCGCCTCGCCGTTCGGCGTGTTGGATATGAGCGGCAATCTATGGGAGTGGTGCCTGAATAAGTACGCCGAACCGGAAGTGTGCGAGGTGGATGCCAGCGGCGATCTGCGTGTGCTGCGGGGCGGCTTGTTCATCATCAATCTGGACTTCGCCGCCGCGGCTTACCGCTTCAGCCTCAATCCGGACCTCAGGAGCGTTATCAGCGGGTTGCGGTTGGCGATGTGCCCTGTCCGCGCCTGCTGAACGCTGGATCTCTGAACGCTGCAGCTCTGGCGCGCGCAGCGCGCCTCTGCGGGGGGGGCAGGGGGGCGCAGCCCCCTTGCAGCCCTCTCGCCGAAGGCGAGTCGCGGGTGTCGGAGCCGGATGGAGAAGCCAGCGGTCGCGGTCACCCAGTAGACGCGCCGCAGTCGGATGCGCAGGCGCGCGGTACAGCCGCCCGTCAGCAGGCCGCGGATCGCCCGACCGACGTTGACGGCGCGGGGGAGCGTGTCATCGATGATGAGGATATCGACCCGGCGCGTCCTGAGA
>DAOUCY010000121.1:0-6043 GCA_034431625.1 Anaerolineae bacterium
ACGCTTACGATGACGCTCAGTGAGACACCTTCGATCACCGCAACAGTTACTTCAACTCCGTACGCATTACCAATGGTGCCAGCGGTTAGCCTGCAAAGTAGCGGAAGTGTTATCGCGTATACGGTGGCAACAATGGAAGATTTGCAGGCGGTTATCGATGCGGCCAACAATCATGCGGGTACTCGATATGTGATTCGGCTCCTGCCCCCAGCGGCGCCTGATACCTACCACCAACCCATGCGTCAGGTCGGTGGTTGGCGTATTTCCGGTGACATTGTGATTTATGCGGAAGAAGGATCGGAAGTCATCCTGGATGGATCCCATTGGACAAGTTCGGGCTCTTCTGATGGCACTCGCATGTTCACAATCATAGGTGGAGGCCGACTGCTGCTGGTGAATCTCACCTTCCGGAATTTCCAGCACAATGGGGGGTCTGGGGCGGTAATCCATGTGGATAATACGGGCGAGCTGTATACGCGGCGGGTACGCTTTGAGAACAACAGCAATGCAAGTGGAAGCGGAACCGGTGGTGCGATCACGAATGTCGGTACCTTCTATGCCTGGCAAAGTGTATTTCATGGGAACAGCACGATCTTCGGAGGATCTCTGCGAAACACAAGCTCGGGTGTGATGGATCTGCGCTGTTCGACGTTCAGCAACAACAGCGCGCAGATCACGGGTGGGGTACTTCTGATGGATGCCTACAGCCAGGTCTTGATTACCCAGAGCAACTTCACAGGGAATACAACGACGACCGGAGAGGGGCTCGTGATCAGTCTGTTCTCGGCAGGGATGGGGGCAAATGCCTTGGGAACTACTGGATGCCTGCTGTTGACACGGACAACGAGTTCACAGCACCGGGATCACAAGTAGTTCCTGTGCTGACTGGGCCGATTGATATCTACAATGATGCATCATGTCTAAGTTATCCCCCAGCATTTGCCATTCCTGAAGGAATGGGTGGCCCAACCCCAACGCCCACCGCCACGCCAACTACGCCCGTGTGCCCGATCTCTTTTGAATCGCAATCAGAACGATCAACGCTGATGAGTCAGGTGACTGAGTGCCCGCCACCCGATGGTATTTGTGACATGGATCGTCAGATTACACTGATTACGCCACTTCAGTTTCAGGACCTTGCTCCGGATCGGACGCAAGCATTACGGGACATGCTGCTCGTGACCACCGATGGTATTGTGCCGCTGACCGCTCCAGCAATAAACGCCCAGATAGCTTTTCCGACATCACCAACGCGCGGCCGCTTTGGTTGGGGTGCGGTCATCAATGTCCTCTCGCGCGTTGAATTTGTACAGACGGTAAACGGCACAGCTGATAAACAGGTCTGGTACTATGTTTCCCCGCTGGGATATACAGTGGCAGGATGGATCCCAGTACGATACAACGGGGTGGACTATGTAGTAGCTGAAGACCCCTGCTCAGGTGTCCCTGGCATTTCCACACCCGAGGCTCTCACCTTCCCTTATGACCGCCGCGCTGCCGCCAATTACGCGATTGAGCATAGCTATCAGAACTGGTCAAACATCCAAGCAGGGTTAAATCCTGCAAGTACTGGTCGTGTAACGACTCGGCTCACCAACAATCAATCCGGCATCCCAATTGTTTATGCTGATTTTAATTATCAGGGAATTATTTCCACCACAGTTGCAAGTACCGGTTCAACGGTTTTTGTATCTGAGGCTATGTGGGCTGGTGGGTTACCTTTCATTAGAAATCCACAGTTGCAATCATGTGTAAATGCACCAGACCCAAATGTTCAGGAAGGTTGGGCTTACTGCCGAAATACGCAATCACCCATAATTGGGACATCAAACCCCTACGATTTCCACGAACAACTGATCTCCTTTTTCACGGATACACAAGCGCCTTTGTATCCTAATCGGCAAGGTGAAACTTTTGCTCAGACTTATCCTAATGATTTGCTGGTAGGTACAGAAGGAAGCCAAGTGCAGTTTCCGGGACCGACTGGCCAATCTATCCAAACCAAGCAAACCGATCGGCTCTTTGCAGGACGGCAGATCACAAACGATGACCCAGAAAAGTCACTTGTGCCTAACCCATCAGATCTAGATATGTATCCTTACATTTTGGATAATCTAAGGTTGGGGGTTGTAGATGATCCCGAAGGCTTAGGTGCGTTTCTTGGTGCTGTTTTGGGTTCAATCCAAATGGGTGACTACATCTTTATCAATCCGGTGCTCGTTCCCGGCCAGGCCTCAGATACGCATGGCTTACTCGTGGTTGGATGGGGACCAATAAACAATTGTAGTCTGTTCTGGCGACCTCGAAATCTAGCTGAAGGCATTGGCTACACGGTGTCAAGTTTTTCAGTCACGCGAGAGCAAGCGGTTAGCCAAGGTATCGCAAATCCCGCACCGTATGTAGCAGACTTCACAAGTTTGCAACCGCCAACACCCAGACCATTCTACTGTACTATGTCGAATGATCCTGATCCCGATTTAGATTTTTTCCGTCATGACTGGTATTTCTATCTAATGCCAGATCAGATCACTATCGAACCAACTGAACTCTACGTCGGCGATAACTGGAATTGGTGAGGTGATATGACAATCTACAAACTGTCTCTCGTATTCATAATTATTTGGTTGTCGACATGCGTTCTGATTGCCCAAGGAGCGGTAATGAGGCAACTAGAGATCAGTCCAGACGGAAATCGCATTGCTATCACAACAAGCGATGCTATTCACATCTACGATTCTTCTTTCACTCTATTAGCATCCCTGCCGCAGAATAATGAGTCATCACTGTATTTCTACAGATGGTTTCCTGACAGCAAATACGTGCTGATTTCTAACCAGGTGTACGACAGCGAAAATCTCTCCGTGACGAATATACCTGTGGAAGCAACTAGTTTGTGGAGTCCAGACGGTTTACTAGGCATAAATCTAGGTACAGATGGTTACTATGTGAAACAGGTTCAGACGAATACAGTTATCTATCAGTTACCATCCGGTTTTCTTCCAGAAGGCATTAGCTGGAGTTACGATAGTCGATTTGTTGCAGGAGTACAAAATGGGCAGCTTCGCATTTTTGACACGAGCACATCTTCAGGGCAGGCAGAAAAGGTTTTTGGGGATGTGGATAAATTCGTATGGAATTCACACGATCTCACTTTTGCAGCGGTGAAGTTCCTGACAGAAGGTGACACAATTCATTCGAGATTACGGATTTATGATCTGGAAAATGACGAGACAGCTCTTGAAAGAACAATTACAGGATTTGTTCGACATGTTCATCTGACGCAAGATATTGCTGTTATCATCCTTGATAAGAACAGACTGGAAATAAGAGATTTGAGCAATTTTAACATCATAACAGAAGCCATAATGCAGGATTCTGTCATTGGCCTAAGTGGGGTAAGCAGATTCGGAGGCAGATTGTTTCTATATAGTCCAATAAGCTCGCAGTCGCAGATAGAAACAGATCCCTTAGAAGACTTGGTAATCGTTGCGATAGCCCCCACCCTCGACCGCTTCGCTGAGATCGCGGCAGCGTGCGGTGCGCCCAACACGCTGACCGACATTGATACCAGCCTCACCGATCCCACTGCGATTGCCACCCAGGCGCAAGCGCTGCTGGTAGTGCTCGACGCTCTGCCAGAAGGCACGATTCCGCCTGGTTGCGCCGCTGACTTAGGGGCTATTGCTGAAGCGATCATCGCGGAGACGCCCCCAATCTCCTGCGACGCAACCATCCCCGCGGCGGACGTGCCCGCCCTGATCAGCGCCATCACAGCCGCCAACGGCGCGGGATCGCCGCAGACGATCTGCCTGGAAGAGGGCACGTACGCCCTCACCGGCGTGCAGCACAATGCCGATGGTCCCAATGGTTTGCCTGCCATCAGTGGCGATGTGACGCTGCTGGGGCTGGGCAGTGGCGCGGTCATCCAGCGGGACAGCAGCGCGCCGCAGTTCCGCATCCTGCGCGTGACCAGCGCTGGGCGCCTGGTGCTGGAAAAGATCACGATCCGCGGCGGAGATCCCGGGGGGAGCCATAATGGGGGCGGCATCCGCAACCTGGGGACGCTGGAGCTGAAGAACAGCATCGTCGAAGAGAACGTGGCGCGGGATGGGGCGGGCATTCGCAACAACGGCACACTGATCGCGACAGAGAGCACGATTCGCAACAACACCAGTCCCACCAGTGGTGCCGGGCTGTTCAGCAACACGGGATCGAGCACAACGCTGGTGGAAACGGCGGTGGTGGCGAACGTCGCCAGCGCGAGCAGCGGACTGGGAGGCGGTATCTTCATGAATGGAGCGCTGCTGCAGATCACGGGTGGGGTGCTGGAAGCGAACAACGCGCGCAACGGAGGCGGGCTCTTCATCAGTACCGCGAGTACGCCAGTGCTGCTCAATGGGGTGCAGATCGTGCGCAACGGGGCGAGCAATGCCGGGGGCGGACTGTATATCCACAGCGGACAGGTTGAGCTGGAAGCGGTGACGGTGGCGGAGAACATCGCCATCAAGCTGGGGGGTGGCATCCGCAACGGGGATCAGCTGACGATGCGCGCGAGCCAGCTTGTGGAGAACGTGGGCCGGGATGGGGGCGGGGGCGTCTTCAACGGTGGGACGCTGGTGCTGGAGGACAGCAGCCTGAGCGGAAACAGCACAGATGCGACGCTGGCATCTGGCGGCGGGATCATGAATCAGGGTGTGCTGAGCATGAACGGCGGGGTGGTGACGGAGAATGTGGCACGCAACGGCGGTGGGCTGTTTGGTAATGGAGGGCAGGCAGCGCTGACGGGGGTAGAGATTGCGCAGAATGAGGCGCAGAACAACGGCGGCGGCATCTTTGACACGAGCAGCGCCACAGTGGTGTTGTCGGGGGTGACCCTGCTGAACAACAGTGCGACGAACCTGGGCGGGGGGCTGGCCAGCGATGGCAGCTTCAGCATAACGGGGAGTACGTTGGCGAATAACAGTGCCGGGGCGATGGGCGGCGGGATATTCACCGGCGCGAGCCAGAGCAATGAGGTGCTGCAGAGCTGCATCAGTGGCAACAGCGCGCCTTTGACTAGCGGGGTGCGCAACAACAATGCGGGCGTGCAGTTGTACGCGACGGGGAGCTGGTGGGGTGCAGGCGATGGGCCGAGCGGTGCCGGGCCAGGGAGCGGCGATGCGGTCAGTGCGGGAGTGGACTTCAGCGGCTATGTGGCGGATTGCGCGACGGCCTTGAGCCTGGCGGGGGCTGCGACTGCGGGGCTGGAGCTGCAAGGATGGAGTGGTGTGACAGGTGAGCTGACGCTGGAGCTGGCGGAGGCCGGGCTCGCGCTGGGGGGTGGAAGAGGCCGGCGCCGGTACAGGGCTGCTCTATGCCGACACATTTGAGACCGCCGATGGTTGGTGGAGTCGGGGAGCATGGTCGGTAGATCTGCGCGGCGGTTACGCGGGCGGCGGCTGGGTGGTGGATGGCACGCTGCGCGGTGTGGAGAGCGTGCTGGAACAGCGGCAGTGGGTAGCAGTGCCGGGATCGGGGAAAGTGGTGTTGCGGTTCTGGCAGCGTGGGGAGCTGAGCGCGGCGGATGAGGTGTGGGTAGAGGTTCGCGCTGCGGGAACGGAGAGCTGGTCGCTACTGGCAGCACTGAGCGGTACGGATGCCGAGTGGAGCGAGTACGAGATTGGGTTGGAGGCCTGGGCCGGGCACTTGGTGCAGCTGCGTTGGCGCGTCGTGACTGCGGGCGAAATGGGAGCAGAGGGATTGGCTGATGCCGGGGCTGAGCCGCTAGCCGGCAGCTACTGGCTGGATGAGGTGCGGATCGAGCAGCCGTAAGCGGAAGCGCAGCGGATGAAAGGTCGGTACTGGCGATAGAAAAGGTGGGATAATTCAAGCAGCTTGAATTGGGGCGGTTTTGGGGTCGTTTTTGTGAGGGGTAAGGCATTCAATCACAGACAGAGGGGCGGATCAAGGGTGATTCAGGCGTTGGCTGAGGGGTGTGATGGGTGAGTAGCCGGCGACTGGCAACGACTAAATCGGCGTCAGCAGTAGCTCGGCCACAGAAAAT
>DAOUCY010000122.1:0-21826 GCA_034431625.1 Anaerolineae bacterium
TCGTAGACGCCTTCGAGTTCGCGGACGGCCCATTCGCGCTTGAGGCGCCCCAATGCCAGCGCCCGCTCAGCGGGGATGTGGTAGCGCCCGCTGATCAATGCGACTGCGCTGCTGAACCAGCACTTAGCCGGTCAGACAGTTGAGACTGGCGCACAATCGGCGTTTGCGGTCGGGGCGCAGTACGGTATGAGCCAGGGGGTCTTTGCTACCTTGGCGGGCATAGGCACAGGCAATCGAGGGGCGGCGGCAGGTTATTTCATCCTCATACACTACCACATACCGCTCCAGCCATTGTCGCGCCAGTTGTTCGGCAGCCCGCACATAGGCCAGCTTGAGGGCATAGTCGGCATCCGGCGAATGAACATACTCCCATTCCTGCTTGGAGCGCAGTCCCAACCGCGCCAGACACATGTCAGACTGCTGTCGTGCAGCCAGTCTATCGCCTGGCGCAAGCCAGCTAACCACCAGCGACTGCGCGGTTTGCCGCGCAGTTGGGGGGAGGCGTGGATCATCTCAGTTACGACCTGCGCCGCTTCGCTTGGCGTGGAAGGGGGAAAACGCGCCTTATGCTCCCGCCTCAGTCGGATCAGCAACCCCGTCAAGCCCGCCTGTTGGTAGTGTTTGATCCACCCATACACCGTCTCTGGTTCGTGGCGCTTCAGTAAGCCCTCGGTCGCCACCTGACTGAGCAATTGTCAGGCATTGACTTTGAGGATCGCAGCGGCTCGCTCTCTCAAATACGGTTTGGTATGGTGATCACGCATCGCTTCCAGTTCGGCTTGTTGAGCCGCACTTAGTGCAATCTCGATCCGCTTTGGCATTGCCTTACCCCTTCTGCTGTTTTTCCTATTTTACTCCGTGTTTATTTGTGAAAGATCATCAATGGACAGGGGGCCGGGGGGGTGAGGTTCTTGCGAGCGTTCGGGAGAGGGGCCATGGGGTGAAAACTTCAAGATTTTCACATTCTTATCATTCTTATTGCGTTTCTCATCAATCACCGCATTTTTCGATCAACAATAAACTATAATCTACAAGCTGTACCGCCAGTTAACCAAGCATCGACCAATCCTGGAGTCATCATGACTGACCTCTACCCCCTTCTCATCGATCCCGCCCTGCATGTCAAAGTCTGGGGTGGCCGCAAGCTGCAAACCCTCCTCGGCAAACCCCTTCCCACCAGCCAGCCTTACGGTGAATCCTGGGAACTCCACGACACCGCCACCATCGCCAACGGCCCCCTCGCCGGCCAAACCATCGGCGACGCCCTCCGACGCTGGGGGCACGCCCTCGTCGGCCCCCACAATGACCCCGCCGAAGGCTTCCCCCTCCTCGCCAAGTTCTTGGATGCTCAGGATTGGCTCTCCGTCCAGGTGCACCCCAACGACGAACAAGCCCGCCAGCTTGAAGGCGATCCCCGCGGCAAGACCGAAGCCTGGTACGTCCTCGCTGCCGATCCCGGCGCCAAGATCGTCTGCGCCATCCAGCCCGGAACCAGCCGCGAGGCCGTCGCCGCCGCCATCCGCGAAAACCGCCTAGAAGACCTCCTCGTCTACGCCGAAGTCGCTCCCGGTGATGTCCTCCTCAACAGCGCGGGTGGCATCCATGCCCTCGGCCCCGGCATCCTCATCTACGAAATTCAGCAGTCCTCCGACGTCACCTACCGCCTCTATGATTGGGGCCGCATGGACTTGAACGGCCAGCCGCGTACCCTCCACATCGATAAAGGCGTCCAGGTCTCCAACCTGGAAAGCATCCCCGAAATCGTCCACACAGGCGGGAATACCATGCCCATCGTCGATATCGTCCACTGCCCTTATTTCGCCACCCTGCTGCACCAGCTCAACCCGCGCAACGGCACCCGCATCACCCTGGATACCCACGGCACGCAGTTCCACATCCTCACCTGCATCGAAGGCACGGCCGCTGTCGAAGCCGGAACCACCCATTTCGAATTAGGGCTGGGACGCACCGCCCTCATCCCTGCTGCCCTGGGAACCTACATCCTCAGCGGCACAGCGCGGGTGCTGCGCGCTTTCCAGCCTTCGTCGTAGAATAGAAATATGCGAACCCTCACCGCCTTCCTGACCGACTCGCTGCCCGCCGGGGCTGTCGGCGAAGCCTTTCCCACGCCCTACGGCCTCTCCGATCCTATCGCTGTGCTCGACTCCGGGCTGGCCGTTGCCCCCATCACCGCCGATCCCCGCGCCACCATCCAGGCGCTCAAAGATCGCGGTGCAGCCCATCTCTGGCTGTGCGAGTCCGTCGGGTCGCTCTCCTCGCTGCTGGAACCGGGCGATTGGCTCGTCCCCGATGACTACATCGACGGCACACGCGGCCTGCACTACACCTTCTTCAGCGAGAAAGCCGGCGGTTACCTCCAGCAGGTTCCCGCCTTCGATCCCGAAAGCCGTGCCGCCCTCATCCATGCCCTGGCCGCTGAAACACCCCGTCCCTTCCGGCGCGGCATCTATGCCTGCGTCAGCAGCACCCGCCTGGAGACTCCCGCCGAAGCGCTCTTCTGGTCCCGCGCCGGGGCGCATGTCGTCGGCCGCTGGCTCAGCCCCTACCTCACCCTTGCCCGTGAACGTGATCTGCGCGTCGCCGTCCTCGTCCACATCGTCCGTGCCGGCGGCGAGACCGGCGCCCCACTCCCCTTTGACCGCTTCCTGCCCGTGGTTCGTTCTGCAGCCGCCGCGCTGCAATCTTTCCCGGAGGTTTCCTGATGGATGCCGCCCAACCGACCCGAACCGTCCTGGTCATCGACGACGATTCCTCCATGCTCAACGTCCTCAGTCTGATCTTGGAACGTGCTGGTTTCATTCCCCACAAAGCCAGCCATCCCCACGACGCCCTCAAGCTGTTGGAGGAACTTGAACCTGACCTCATCATCACTGACCTCATGATGCCCGACATGAACGGCATCGACCTGATCCGCGCTGTCCGCCGGCTCGCCAGCGGCCAAGCCGTGCCCATCCTCCTCCGCTCCTACCGCATCCTCGACCAAAAGCACGTCAAAGAAGCCCTCGAAGCCGGCGCCAATGATGTCATGCAGACCGTAGTCGTCCCCCGCGAACTCCTGGCACGAGTCCGGGCGCTCCTCAAGGACGTGAAAGGCTGAGCCGCCTCGGTTACAATCCCCCGTGCTCAGCTTTCCGCCCATCCCCACAAGGAGCCGCCCATGATGATTATCCAGGCCGCTGCCGGACGCATCGAAGCCAGCGCCGCCGACGCCATCATCCTCCATCTCTTCGAAGGTTCCGCGCCGACCGACGGCACAGCCTTCGTCGATGCCGCCTTAGACGGAGCCATCCGCGATCTGGTCGCGGGTGGTGATTTCAGCGGCAAGCTCGGTGAAGTCGCTGTCCTCTACCCGCGCGGCATCCTCCCGGCCCGCCGTGTCCTCATCGCCGGCCTCGGCCCCCGAGAATCCCTCACCGCCGAGACCGTCCGTCGCGCCTCTGCCAGCGCTGTCCTGAAAGCGCGTGACCTCAAGGTCAAAGCCGCCGCCAGCCTGATCCACGGAACCGGAGCCGGCGGCCTGCCCGTCGAGGTCGCTGCCCAGGCTGTGACCGAAGGCTCGCTCCTCGCCCTCTACACCTATCACGGCCAGAAAACCGCTGAAGTTCCCGAAGACTTCCCCAAGTCCCTCGACCTGCTTATCCTGGACGACAACGACCCCCGCGCCGCTGAAGGCATCCGCGCGGGCATGTCCATCGCAGCCGGCGTTCAGTTAGCCCGTGATCTCGTCAACCTGCCCCCCAACATCTGCACCCCCGCCTATCTCGCCCAAGCCGCCCAGGAGATGGCCCAAACCGCCGGGCTGCGCTGCGAAGTCCTGGATCGCGAGCAGATGCGCGCCCTCAAGATGGGCGCGCTCCTCGGTGTCGCCCAGGGCAGCGATACCCCGCCCAAGTTCATCATCTTGGAACACAACGCCGGCCGTGACGACCTGGAAACGCTCGTGCTGGTCGGTAAAGGTGTCACCTTTGATACCGGCGGCTATAACCTCAAGACCTCCGACGGCATGAGTACCATGAAGGGTGATATGGCCGGGGGTGCAGCCGTCATTGGGGCGTTGAGAGCGCTGGCCGGGCTGAATGTTCCGCTGCGCGTGGTCGGCCTGATCCCCGCTGCCGACAACATGATCTCTGGCGGAGCCTACCGCCCCCAGGAAGTCCTGACCGCCAGCAGCGGCATCACCATCGAGATCGTCAGCACCGATGCCGAAGGCCGCCTGCTCCTGGCCGATGCGCTCGTCTATGCCGCCCGCTGCAACCCCGCTGCCGTCGTCGATATCGCCACCTTGACCGGTTCCTGCGTGACCGCCCTGGGTGTCAACGTCGCTGCCGGCTTGTTCAGCACCAGCGACCGCCTGCGCGATCTCCTCGTCGCTGCCGGAACCGAAACGGCCGAGAAGGTCTGGCCGCTGCCGCTCTACCCGGAGTACGACAAGACCATCGAGTCCAACACCGCCGATATCAAGAACAGCGGCGGCTCGCGCGGCGGCGTCGGCACATCCGCTGCCTTCCTCAAACGCTTTGCCAGTTGTCCCGCCTGGGCGCACATCGACATGGCCGGGATGACCTGGGATCAGCCGGATACACCCTACATGCCCAAAGGCGCGACCGGCTACGGCGTCCGCCTGCTCACTGAATTTGTCCGTCGCTGGGCAAAGACCGGAACCTAGAAGAAACGAGGGCGACCGGTTTGTGGTCGCCCTCGTTGAGGAACTTAACGGCAGAGCGTTTCTTCACAGGGGATCAGATCGTTGTCCGGGTCGAGCGAGAAGTTCCCGGCTTGGAGGCAGGCCTGCGCTTCTGCGCAGGAAGTCAACTGCTGGCAGGTGAAGGCCAGCGACGGGCACACTGCAAAGCCGCTCGATACCGTCGGCGTCACATCGAAGCCCGGAACCGGCGTGATGAACGATCCTGGCAGCGGCGTCAGCGAAGTCGGCGGGTTGACGACCACCTGCTTGGTGTTCGGGTCGATCCCCAGCGTCGGCCCGGCGAAGGCCAGTCCAGCGATGTTCGTCACCATCAGGGCGTAGTTGCCCTGCACCGGCTCTGAACTCGTGTGGGCGATGACCAGCAGATACCGCCCCGCCGTGGTGATGTTGATCGGCCCCACCGTCAGCAGCGATCCGGTCGCGCTCGAACGTCCGACACCCAGGAACTGTGTCGGGTTCTCGAACGGGCTGACTGAGAGCAGCGCCGAGATATTCCCACTGTACGGCAGAAACTCGATGCGGATCGATTCACCCACGTTCACATCGAAGCAGTAGCCCGTGGCCGTCTTGCGTGGCGTGAGCGTATCCAGCACCACATTGCCTTTGGTGATGATCTTGAGGATGTCGAACTGTTCCTTGAAGGTGAACAGGCATTCATCCGGCCCCAGCGTCACCTCCGAAGGCAGCAGCGCCGACACCCGCCGCCGCAGATCGGCGAAGAGTCCGTCTGCAGCCTGGATTGCATTCAGCGCCCCGATCACCGTCGCCTCGCCGACCACGCCCGACGGCGGCGAAGGCTGCCGGCAGGCTTCAAGCCACAGGTCGATTGCCAGCCGTAGGTTCGCCATCGCGCTGTTGAAGTCCACCCGCAGCGGCTCCAACGTCGGGTAGAAGGCGGCTAGCAGCGGCTGCGCAATCACGATATCCGTCGGACGCGCCGGGAAGTTCTGGCAGGCCGAGCGCTGGCCGAGCGCCACTGTCGTCCACGTTCCCCGGATCGAATCCAGAGAGACCTGCGCCAGGTCGAGCCGGGCCAGCATCAGCCGCAGCACGCCGAAGTAGTTCTCCTGGGTTTCTTCCGAGGCGGGCGGCGCATCAGCGACCACTCCGTCCACTGGCAGTTGGACGATGCTGGCTCCATTCTGGAACTCAACCCACGCAGCCGTCACCCACCCCAGCGTCCCCTCATAGTTCACCTGTACCCAGGCGTTGTTGAGCGTCCGCCCCGTCAGCGGGAAGACCGTGTACCGCGGAATATTTGCCAGCACCGGATAGGCCGTGCTGGGGCCGGCTCGCAGCCGGACGCCGCTGTTAGCCAGCCGTCCGCTGTACGGGCTGCTGGCGCTGCTGGAGCCGGAGCGCGGGCTTTCAAACCCGCCATACGGGATGCTCCGCGGATCGGCCACTGGCAGGATGCTGATGTCCCCGAAAACGTTGATGACCGGGACACCGACCCAGCCCTCCTGCCCATTAAAGTCGATCCGCACCCACTGGTTGTCGGGGCTGCGGGCGTTGGCATAGGCTGTCCAACCTGCGTCCACAAACCCAATCACCTCCGCGCCGAGCGCCGGAGCAATCCGGATATTCACATCGTCGCGGTTCACGAGTATCTGAACGGTTGTTTGGGGCAGCGGTTGGGCCAGCGCCAGACCCAGCGAAAGCCAAAGGGTGGCGATCACGACGCTCAACCAGAACGCTGTTTTCCGCATGGAATCCCCTCCTCTTGTGAGGTGTAGTATAGCCCGTTTTCGATTCCGGCAATAGCGAATGACTCAACGAACTGGAATAGAACATGGGTCTTTTTGCAGCGGGCGGCGATTATGCATTATGCTCAGTAAAGCTGAGGAAAAAAATGCATAGACCCATTCGAAAAGGCCGCTATGTCTCAATTAAAGCCTATTCGCGCTCACTGGCCGTTTCTGGTGCTCTTGGTCTTGGTCTCATTTGTTATGCTGATCCGGTTAGATCGATCTCCTGTTCCCTGGTATGACGAAGGCCTAAACATCAACGCCGCACAGACATTTGCCGAGACGGGGCAGTATGGACTGCGATCAGGTAGTGAACTGCGCCGCGCCGACCCTGCCATCCAGACTGGACCGCCGCTTATCGTCACACTGGCAGTACTTAACATCCTCTTCGGCGAGAGCATGGCCCTGATGCGGCTGCTGTCGGCCATTTCCGGTCTTCTTCTGCTGGTCGCCTTCTATCGTTTGGTCTTTCGGCTGTACGGGGATTTCGCGGCGTTCATGGCCTGCTTAGTGTTGGTGCTGCTGCCGGGCGACCCCACAGCAAACTACGTGTTCTTGAGCCGCCAGGTCATGGGGGAAATTCCTGCGCTGCTCTGCGTCGTCATCGGCCTGCGTGTGCTGATGTACTCTGGCCCGCATCTGAACGCAGTTCGCGCCTTGTTTGTGGGGATTTTCTGGGCCATCGCCATCATGTTGAAGTCTCAGGTGCTACTAGTCCTGACCATAACCTGCGTGCTGATCGGCTTGTACCACGTTTACTGCCGTTCGGACGATTGGCTCCGCTGGATGCTCATCGGCGTCGTGATGGTGGGTTCATACGCCCTCGATATCCTCTGGCGAACTCGTATGGCTGGGCCACTATTGGGTCCAAACAGCGCCGTCCTGCGAGATGGAATCCTCATCCACATCCTGCCGCTGCGCGCGCTCCAAACACTGGCCGAACCAAATGTGCTGGTTCGCATCGCTGGTATGCTGGTACCGGTCTTGCTCATGATCTTCATCCGGCGGCGCGTTGAGCCAAGCAAGGGCAGTTCAGGCGAAATCCGTACCGAGACCTTCATCTGGCTGTTTGTCGCTGTCTGGGCAGCCTGGTTTGGCATCGTCTCCATTGGTTGGCCGCGATACGCCTTTGTGGGGCAGGTGATCGCGGTGATTCCGCTGGCCTTCCTGATCAACTACTTCTGGACACGGCTGAAACTCCCGCAAATGCAGTGGGTCTATGCTGCGCTGCTGCTCGCTGGCGTCGTCGTGGGAGCGGTGACCTATATACCGCGGATCACAGACCCAGCCGGTGACCAATTCTTTGAAGCGGTGGACTACATCAACCGGGAACTCCCGCAGGGATCGCGCATCGTTTCTTGGGAATGGTCGGCCAGCTACTTCACCAGACAGGAATTCCAGTTCCCGCATACCCAGGACGTCAACGCCCTGACCAAGGCTATCTTCCTCAACCAACCGGCCAAACCAACCTTCGATCCTCTGGCAGGCTGCCCAGAGTACATCCTGCTGGGATCGTTTAAACTGGATAGAACGGTCTTCCAGCCTGCCTTGACTGCTGCCCAACCAGAGCCATTGTTCGAGGCTGGACTGTACAAAATCTATGCCATTCCACCGGAACGGCTTGAGCAAGAGACTGCTACGGGGAAATGTCGAGCCGCAGACTCGGGCTGATAGTGGTCGCTACGATCCTACGTCGTCTGGGAGTGGCGTCATCGGACGGGTGTCTTCTTCGGTGATAGGCGTTGGCTCCACAGGGGGAGAAAGCAACGGCAGTTGAGGCGGCCCCGGCGGCAGCAGATTCACGGGTGCAGGTGGAACCGCAGGGGCGAGCGGCACAGCGGATTCCAGCGCCCGCAGCGCATCCGGCGTGCCAATCCGTTCCAACGCAGCGCGGGCTGTTTTGCGAACCTGTTCGCTGCTGTCGGAAAGCGCCTGGATCAACGCCGGAGTAGCCCAGTCGGCCTTGATCTGACCCAACACGCCGGCGGCGCTGCGGCGGATACTCCACTTTTCGCTGCGCAGCGCGGCCAGCAGCGTAACATCACCTGGGGCATGTTTGAGCTTGAGCAGCGCCTCGGCCGCAGCCAAGCGCACGCGGGGCGTAAGCCGGGAATTGTTAAACGTGATGACCAGCGCTTCAACGGCCAGTGACGCCTGAATGTCGCCCAGGTCCTGGGCAGCACGGACAGCGTGTTCTTCATTCGAGCCGTTCAGCCGGGCAATCAGCGGCACGATCCGGCTGGCAGTACCATCGTCGGCCTGCATCAGCCCTTCGAGCGCCGTAAGAATAGCCGCACGCACATCAGGGTCAGATTCCTGCAGGAGCGCGGCTTGCAGCGAGGGGATCGAGCCATTCGTGCCCAGCGCGCGCATGGCGGTCGCAGCCCGGCGGCGCACCTCCGCGTCAGGGTCGCGCAGCGCCTCGGTCAGGCCTTTGACATCGCCGAGCGCCTGCAAGCGCCAGATGTCGAAGTGATAGTTCGCCACAGCCTGATCTTTTCTCCAGACCGTCACCTGTGTTGATTTTAGCACCAGTTTTGCAGAAATGTTTCAGACGATTTCGTTAGAAAAGTTCATCTCGTGAGAAATGGCGCAGAATGCCCCAATAATCAGGGGGCAGCGCGACTTTAGGAACCCCCTTGCGTAGACAGATTCAGCAGAACCGATTTACACTGCGAGCAAGGAGTATTCAACCCATGCGCAACTTCGTCCTGCGGGTCATTATCTACGCGATTGCTATCGCCATCGTAGCGGAACTCATCCCCGGCATCAATGTGGTCAACGATGACCTCGGTACACTGCTGGTCATCGGTCTGGTATTCGGGATCGTCAACGCGCTGCTCAAGCCCATTCTGATGCTGCTGACCTGCCCGGCGGTCATCCTGACGCTGGGGTTGTTCATCCTGGTCATCAACGGCGTGATGCTGATGATTACCTCCAGCCTAATCCCCGGCCGCTTGCAGGTCGAGGGGTTGGGCGCGGCCATCCTGGGCGGCATCGTGATGAGCATCGTCAGCATGCTGCTGGAAGGTGTCTTTGGACTGAACAAAGAAGAGAAGCGCAAGCAAGACGGCGTGGTCATTATCGAGCGCCGCTAGCCGCCAAACGGGTACAATGGACTGCGTTCAAGACCGGTGGGCTTCCCTCAAGGAGCATTAACGTGCCTGAAGCCGCAGTCCATTTGAAGAGCTTGGCGAAGATGATCGATCATTCGCTGCTGCACCCGACGATGACCGACACAGATATTCTGAAAGGATGTGACCTCTCACGGCGCTATGATGTGGCGACGGTGTGCGTTAAGCCGTATGCGGTGGAGATGTGCAAAGACGCGCTGGCCGGCTCAGACGTGGGCATCTGCTCGGTGATTGGCTTCCCACACGGGAGCAGCACCACCGCGCTCAAAGTGGCCGAAACCGAGCAGGCCATCCGGGATGGCGCGACCGAGATCGACATGGTGATCAATATCGGCAAGGCGCTGGGCGGTGACTGGGATTTCGTAGCGGCTGATATTGACGCAGTGAACCAGGCCTGCATCAGCCAGGGAGCGCTGCTCAAGGTGATCTTCGAGACGGATTACCTCCAGGACAAGGACATCATCCGGCTCTGCCGGATCTGTTCTGAGGTGCGGGCAGCCTTTGTCAAGACCTCGACGGGCTACGGTTTCGTCAAACAGCCAAACGGTGACTACAACTATAAGGGTGCGACCGACCACGTGCTGATCCTGATGCGCCAGTATGCTGCGCCGGATGTGCAGATCAAAGCAGCCGGCGGAGTCCGCACGCTGGATGATCTGCTGCGGGTTCGGAACCTAGGCGCGACGCGCATCGGGGCGACTGCCACCGAAGCGATGATGGAAGACGCCAAACGGCGGGGATATACCTAGTTCCCCTCGGATGTCTGGCCGTACAGGACGCGCATCAACCCGGCGCGACCGACCAAGCCGAGGACACGCCCTCGCTCATCCACCACAGGCAGGCGTTTAATGTGGTTGTCCAACATAAGCTGCAAGGCACGGTAAGCCGAAAGCTCTGGACGGACGGTGATGAGCGGCTCAGTCGTCAGCTCCGCTAGCGGCTGCTGAATGGACTCACCGCCATTCGGCTGCCCGCGCAGAGCGGCCAGCAGTTGGGAACGTTCCTCCGCCCCAACCCGCGCCAGCAAATCGGCCTCGGTCAGAATCCCCACCGCGCGGCCTGCCCGGTCACACACCAGCACCCGCTTGATTTCCCCACCTGCGAAATACCGGACGGCGGCCTCGACGCTGTCCTCAACCGAGAGCGTCACGGCTGGTTCAAAATCCACATCACCGACAACGGCCTCCCAGCGAATCCAGTGGTCTTCAGGATGCGCTCCACCGGGGTCTGCCGCGGCGATTTCCCGGAGAATGTCAGACCGGGTGAGGATGCCGAGGAGGTGACCAGCATCATCCACCACAGGCAGCCGCTTGAGCTGGTGGGCATTCAGGAGATCAACCGCCTGGACAAGAGATGCCGTATGGCTGAGGCTGATGACCGGCGCGGTCATCAGGTCACGAGCGGGAACCGCCTGAACGGGTGTGATCAACACACGGCGCTCGGCTTCGGTCAGGCGAGTGAGGCGCGTCAGATTGGCGTCCAGACCGGCGCGGTGCAGGTCATCATCGGTGATGATCCCGATCACGACATCCTGAGAATTGACCACAGGCAGACTGCGAACACCTTCGGTCACAGCCAGCCGGACGATTTCGCTCAACGGCGCATCGGCTGGGAGGGCGATGGCCGGGCTGGACATGATCGACCGCACCGGACGTTCTGACAGTTCACCTGTCAGTCCGGGCAGCGGGGGCAGCCAGCCACCGCGCCGCTCAGCGACCGATTTCAGGGTTTCGCCATCACGGATCGCCATGCGCGCGGTTTTGGGAGTAGCGACGCGCTGGGTGACGTAGATGCTGCGGTGACCGGAAGCGAGATAAGCCATCACGCAGCCTACAACGATGTACAGCGCCGCACCACCACCGAACAGTTCCATAGCCATCAGGGCGCAGGCCAGCGGCGTATTGCTGGCCCCGGCAAAGACGGCCACAAAGCCGATGGACGCGATAATGGTCGGATCAACACCCAGCAGGCCGCCGAGCGAAAAGCCCAGCGTCGAACCGACGACAAACAGAGGGGTGACTTCTCCGCCAAGAAAACCGGATTCGAGCGTGACGGCAGTGAAGATCAGTTTGAACAGAAATGCAAACGGATCAACACCGTCTCCGCTGAGGCTGCGCTGAATGAGCGGCAGGCTCAGACCGAGGTAGTCCTGCGACCCCACCAGCAGGGTGAGCAGGATGATGGCGAGGCCGCCGAGCAGTGGGCGCAGGGGCGCGTAGCTCACGATCCGCACTTGCAACCGTCTGACCGCGTGGGTGAGTTCGACAAAGGCGATGCTGGTCAGGCCGAAGGCAATACCAGCCAGGGACACTTTAAGCAGCAGAACTGGATCAAGTGCGAGGTCAGGTAGAATCGGATAATGCGAATGGGCCGCTCCCCAGACACGGGCCACAAGGTCGCCGACCACAGCCGCGCTCAGGCAGGGGACGAGACCGTCATAGCGGATGCGGCCGAGGCTCTGAACTTCCAGGCCAAACACGAACCCGGCCACCGGCGTCCCGAAGACCGAACCGAACCCGCCGCTGATCCCGGCCATGAGGATGAGCCGGCGGTCTTCCGGCTGGAGGCGCAGTGCTCGCCGGAGGGTATCGGCCAGGCTCGCGCCCATCTGGATGGCCGTACCTTCACGCCCGGCGGAGCCGCCGAAGAGATGCGTGATGACCGTGCCCAGCAGGATCAGGGGAGCCATCCGCAGAGGAATGCGGGACTGGTTGGTGTTGACCTCTTCGATAACCAGGTTGTTGCCCTGTGCAGCCGGGCCAGCAAAGCGGTGGTAGACCCAACCGACAAGGACTCCGGCCAGCGGGAGCAGAAAAAGCAGGTCTGGGTTCGCCATGCGGAAATGGGTCGCCCAATCCAGGCTGAACAAGAAGACTGCCGAGGCCGTCCCAGAAAGGATGCCGACTAGGCTGCCCAAGACAAGCCAGCGGAGGAGCATCCGCAGGGTAGTCGCAAATTCCAGCGGGTCGAGGCTGAACAGAGCATCCACCTCACGGTAGAGGCGCAGCCAGAAGGCCCGGCGGCGAGAGCGGTTTTGGGATTGAGCAGCGCGGCTGGAGGACATAGGCATTCCCTGGTCGTTGGGCAGAAAAGCCGGTAGATATTATTCCGAAAATTAAACCGATACAAAGGAGGTTGTGATCTGTCGCAAATGGCGGCAGTGGCGTCAGTGCCGTCAGGGTTAGTTATGTCATTTATTATTATTGAATATATTTTGGTTCAATCTTGTTACCGGATCACCGCATAGAAAAGGGTGCGCCTTTACAGAGTAGCATAAAACGCAGTGGAAAGGGTGACATTTTGGTCACTCTTTGGTGCTTCATGCATGCTTGCACCAAGCGCCACCCGTGCCCACAGCGGACGGTGATCCGAACCGCCGTCGCTTTCCAGCACGCGGGCGTCCAGCGGTGTGAACGCGCCATCCACGAAAACATAATCAATCCGCGCCAGCAGTGCCTGGACGAATCCCCAACCGAAGGCATTGCCGGGACTGGGGAAGGTGAAGCCCATCCCCCAGCCCACCTCGCGGTAGACATCCCCGTAGCGAGCCGTGACACGGGCATAATCCTCGCTCAGATCGCTCATATTGAAGTCCCCGATGAGCATGACCGGCAGCGTTTCGCCTTCTGCACGTGCCAGCACATCGCGGATGGCCGAGCTGCGCGGCTCGCCATCGAAGCGCAGCAGCCCACGCAGGGGATGAGTCGGGTGGGTGTTGTAGATCACGATGGTCTGCCCGCCGATCTCGACCAGACTGCGCTGGTGCCCCAGATTGACCGCCCAATAGTCATCGGCTGTAACCGGGTAGCGGCTGAGCAGACCTTGGCCGGAGAAATCCTCAGACGGATGCAGTGCCTGGTAGGGATACATCTCGGCAAGTTCGGCAGCAAAGGCATCGGCCATCACCGGGTTGAGTTCCTGGAGCGCCACGATGTCCGCCTCAGCCGCGCGGATGACTGTCAGCACCGAAGCAGTGTCCAAATTACCCGTGTTTATGTTGTAGCTCAGCACAGTGAACGGGATGGCCTCCGGCGGCGGAGCGCTCGAATGCGGCAGGAACAGCGGCGCATACTGCCCGGTGAACAGCAGCGCCGGGGCGATCACCAGCATCACCAGCCACCACTTCCGCAGCAGCAGGCTGATGAGCAGCGCAACCAGCGCCGGAGCGATCAGCAGGTGCAGGAACGAGTTGTACAGTCCGATCACCGGCCAGCGCTCACCAGCCAGCGCCCGCAGCACCAAAAAACTGCTAACGCTCAGCCCATAGGCGCCAATCAGCGCGATGAGCACGTTCAGGCCAATGCGGCCCGCGATACGCAGGAGACTGGGTTTGGCGTGCATAAGAAGCGGGAAGGGGCGCAGCACGACGACCACGCCCCGGCTCAAAATCCGAGGTTATTTCGTGCTGCGCGGATCGAATGCGTCGCGCAGGCCATCACCGATGAAGTTGATCGCCAGCACCGTCAGGATAATCAGCACGCCCGGCGAAATCCACATCCACGGGTAATCATCGAGCTGATCCTGCACGCGGGTGAGGATGTTACCCCAGGTCGCCGTGGGCGGGAGCACCCCGAAGCCCAAGAAACTCAGATAGGCTTCGGTGACGATGGCCGCGCCGATGCTCAGCGTGGCGGTCACGATGATCGGCGCCAGGCAGTTCGGCAGGATGTGGCTGAAGAGAATA
Organism: Anaerolineae bacterium; assembly: GCA_034431625.1. GTDB lineage: Bacteria > Chloroflexota > Anaerolineae > Aggregatilineales > Phototrophicaceae > CFX2. The sequence goes on from DAOUCY010000122.1 coordinate 14,293, forward strand.
CTCATCGGGCGCGCCCCCAATGTATGGGCGGCCACGACAAATTCCTGTTCCTTGAGCGACAGCACCTGCGACCGGACGATCCGCGCCAGCCGCATCCAGCCTAGGATGCCGATAATCAGCACGATGGCGACCACACTGAAGCTCAGTGGGGAGCGTCCCGGAATGGGGATGACCGTTGTGTTCCCGACCAATGAGCGCGAGAACAGCAAAAGCAGAATCAGCGCCGGTATAGACAGCAGCGCCTCAGTAATTCGCATCAAGATCGTATCGATCCACCCCCCGAAGAAGCCGCTCACCAGACCAACGACTGTGCCGATGCTGATCGAGATGATGACCGACGTCACGCCGATTGCAATCGAAATCTGGCCACCGTAGATCGTCCGAGCCAGCAGATCGCGACCGACGTTATCCGTACCAAAGGGATGTTCGGCACTCGGCGGCTGGAACTTTTTTGTCAGCTCGACCTGGTTGGCATAGTCTTCCGAGATGAACAGCGCACCGCCAAAACAGAACAGGATGATCCCCAGCAGCAGGATCGTCCCGAAGACGGCCATGCGGTGCTTGAGGAAGCGCCGCAGTGCTACCCGCCAAATGGAGTCGGCCTTCTTCTTCTCGTCATTCAGTTTCAGAACCCCGCCGCGCGGGGCACTCAATGCTGCGTCTGCCATAAAGCACCTGCTCGTCTAACTATACCGGATGCGCGGATCCAGCCAGGCATACACGACATCCACCAGGAGTTGGACAACGACCACCGCCACGGCGATCATCAGCACAAAGATCATCACCACCGGTGGGTCGATGGGTTCCAGACTAGTAACGTACAAGCGTCCCATCCCCGGCCACGAGAAGATCGTTTCGGTGACGACCGCGCCGGCCAGGATGAACGGCAGATCCAGCCCGATCAGAGTGACAATGGGCAGCGAGGCGTTTTTGAGCGCATGCAGATAGGTGATGCGCCGCTCGGCCAGCCCTTTGGCGCGCGCTGTACGCACGTAATCCGAACTGATGACTTCGAGCATCGTGGCGCGGATATAGCGGGCATATCCCGCGATCTGAATGGACGCCAGGCAGAATACCGGCAGGATCATATGCCGGATCAGTTCATCGAAAGAACGGTCGCCACGCACATCATACATGCCGCCAGTTGGCAGGTAGGGCAGCCAAGTCGCTCCGCCGTCATGCCATGCTTTGAACTGCACTGCGAAGATCTGCACGCTCAGCAGGGCGATGAAGAAGATCGGCATCGAGAACAAAATGAACGACACTGTCGTGATGACATTGTCCGCTTTGCTGTACTGCCGCAGCGCCGCAAAGATGCCAATGCCCATAGACACGATCACCGTGACGACAAAGGCCGTCGTGCCGAGGATGAGCGTGTTGGGCAGGAAGGTCGCCATCACTTGGGTGACGGGCTGGCGGTAGCGGATTGATTCCCCCAGGTCGCCGCGGAGGATACCTTTGCGCCGGCCATATTCATCCGGGACGCCGTCGCCGGTCACATCTCGGAAGTACCAGTCATCGCCGATCAGCCAGTGAACATATTGGAGCGGAATCGGATCATTTAAGCCGAAGCGGGCGCGAACCATGAATTTATCTTCTGGGCGCACGCGCGGATCATTTGCCAGGTAAGCAAACGGGTCGGCGCCAGAAAGTTTCATCCCAAAAAAGACCAGAACGCTGATGATAAAGAGGAGAGGAAAAGCCGCCAGCACCCGCCGCAGAATATATTTACCCATGTACGCCTCCTGCGCCCCGATGCTCAGACCGGACTGCGCGCAGCCTTGACCAGCAAACCCCGACCCTGGTTAATCCAGGAGCGTGTGACATTCCCCGAATACGGGTAGGGGCGTCTGCATCAGACGCCCCTACCGTGACTCTCAACAATGCCTTGAGGGGCTGATTAGCTCCCCGCCGCCCAGTATTCGACCTCATTGAACCAGTTCGACGCCAGCACGCCGACGCGCCCCTTCACACTCTCCGGATCAACCACTGAGGTGGCAATCGCGTAGTGCGTGTCGCGCGGGTACAGGCCGACCCAGAAGGTGGCGTCATTGAAGATCTTCACGGCTTCGTGCTTCTGCTCGAGGCGCGAGACCGGGTCAGTATTCACCTTGATGGCCGCCGCGAGCTCATCGAACCGGGGGTCGCAGAAGGCCGAGAAGTTGCCACCGCTGGGATTATCCGCCGAGGGGATGCCAGCGCAGGTGAAGCTGTCCGGATCGATGTTCGGGGTGATCGGGTCATTCGACGAAGCGTAAATCGCCATGTCGTAGTCGCCGGTCGCCATGATGCCGCGGTTGGTGAAGCTAGCGAAGAGAACCGCCGGCCCCGGAACCGCAAACAACTGCAGGCCGATGCCGACCTTACGCAGATCCGACTGGATCGCGAGCTGGTAGTCCATACGCACCTGGCGCGTGGTCGTGAAGAAGCGCAGGATCAGCTCCACGCCGTCCTTGTCACGAGTGCCATCGCCGTTGCTATCCACCCAGCCGGCCGCATCCAGCATCGCATTGGCCGCATCCGGATCGTAGCTCAGGATTTCCAGACCTTCTGGACGCCACTTCGGCGCGTCGAACGCATCCGGAATCGGGGCGCCTGGGTAAACCAGCGCGTCATTATTGGCGCGGCGGTTGACAGCCATAGCAATCGCCTTGCGGACATTCACATCCTTGACAGCCGGGTTCTGCGTGCCATCCGCGCGGATGTTGAACCAAATCGCGTCCTGGTACACGCCGGGGGTCGAAACCACGGCCGCGCCTTCAACTGCGCCGTATTCCGCGACCAGGTTGTCGGCGAAGTTGAACGCCATGTCGATTTCACCGGTCTCGAAGGCGTTCACCATCTGCGCTGTGTCAGTGATCATCCGCAGGATGACGCGGTCGAACGCCGGAGCCTGGCCGTCCCAGTACTCGTTGCGCACGAAGGTAATGCTGTCGCCCTTGATCCAGCTCTCCAGCCTGTACGGGCCGTAGCCAACAACACCTTCACCATTGGTGAAGTAGGGCAGACCGTCAATCGTGCCGCCGTTGGCTTCCATCAGCGGCTCAATGACATGCTTGGGGAACTCGCAGCGCAGGTAAACCGTGCTGGAGATGTAGTCCGGGAAGGGCGTATTGAAGGTCTGAACCAGGGTGAGATCGTCAACCTTCTCGACGCTTTCCACAACGATGGGATAGTCGCTCCGCTGCGGGATCGTGCCCGTCGAGGTGTCGCTCCACAGACGGTGGCCGAACAAGCAGTCATCGGCGGTGATGGGTTCACCATCCGACCACTTCATGCCGGAGCGCAGTTTGTAGGTCACAACCGTGTTGCCAGCATCATTCAGGATGACACCGCCGTTTTCCAGCGTGGGAATCTCTTCCACCATAACCGGGAAGATTTCATTGTTATAGTCCCAGTCCCAAACGCCGCGGCCATTGAACCCTGACAGCAACCATGAGAACGTAGACGATGTGCCCGGCTGCAGGACATCCGGTTCCTGTTCCCAACCGATCACCAGCACCTTTTCATCCTGCGCTTGGGCCGCGCCGACAATTACTGTCAGCATCAGCGCCAAAGCTAGGACGACCCCGAGACCACGGGTAGTTTTACGTCCAAACATATGTTTCCTAACCTCCTAAAACAACGATATTGGTCTTGTCAAGAACCAGCCCACAGCCAGAGCCGCGAGCACGGCTCTCTGGAAGACTAGGTTGGCGACTATACCACAAAGCTTAGAGAATTACTAACCAGATTTGCCTTGTTTTTAATGAACGATTTCACCAAAACAGCATACTTTCTGATGGGTTTCTCATTTTTGTGGTCTGATCGGCGCCAGTCTTCGCTAGGATAAAAATACAGCTCCAACCCGCAAAAGGTTCAAATCCCCACAGCCCTGCGATGGGCTTTCGTGACCTAATCAGAAAGCTGTCGAATCAACCTGTTGACAGGTCGCAGCAAAATCGATAGAGTCTGTGTAAACGTTTTCATGCACAATTTGGAGGCTTTTTTGATGACCTCCGTAGAAAATCTTTTAGTCATCGATCACATTAGCAAATCCTTTGGCGCGGTTGAGGCCCTCAAGAGTGTCAGCTTCGCACTGCGCCGTGGCGAGATCGTCGCCCTGGTCGGCGACAACGGCGCCGGCAAGTCCACACTCGTCAAAATCATCTCCGGCCTCTTCAAGCAAACTTCCGGCAGTCTGATCTTTAAAGGGCGAACCGTCGATTTCCGCAATCCCGCGGATGCGCTGGCGATGGGCATCGAGACGGTCTACCAGAACCTGGCGCTGGTCGAGCAGTTGGATGTCGCCGATAACGTCTACTTAGGGCGAGAGACCTTCCGTTGGGGACGCATCGGCCGCTGGTTGGGCGTGCTGGATCGTGCCCAGATGCGCCGCGACACTGCCGAAGCCCTCAGCCAGCTTCACATCAAAATCCCTGCCCCGACCCTTCCCGTCGCCAGAATGAGCGGCGGCCAGCGCCAGGCGGTCGCCATCGGGCGCGCCGTCACCTGGGGGCGCGAACTGCTCATCCTCGACGAACCCACCGCTGCGCTGGGCGTCGAAGAGACCGAACAGGTCTTGCAGATGATCGAAAAGCTGCGCGAACGCCAGGGCATCACCATGCTTATCATCAGCCACAACATGCAGGATGTCTACCGCATCGCTGACCGCATCGTTGTGCTGCGGCAGGGTAAGCATGTTGCTACCCTGACCAAAACCGAAACCACGCCTCAGGAAATTGTCGCCTATATCACCGGGGCGAAAGAACCCCAGGCGGAGCTGGTATGACCACGATGCGCGAAGTCGCTGAATACGCCGATGTCTCGCTTGCCACGGTCTCGCGGGTCATCAACAACGTCGGCTATGTCAGTCCCGACCTGCGCGAGCGCGTCGAAAGCGCCATGCAGGCGCTCCAGTACCGCCCCAGCGCTCTGGCCCGCAGCCTGCGCCGCCAGGAAACCCGCACCATCGGCGTGCTGATCCCGCAGTTGGATCAGCCCTTCTTCGCCGCGCTGGTCTACGCCATCGAGAACCTGCTCTTCGAAAACGACTACCGCATTCTGGTATGCAGCGCCCAGGAAAATGAATCCAAAGAGCGCGCCTATGCCGAAATCTTGATCCGGCAGCGGGTGGACGGCGTGATCGCCGTGCCTACCGGTCAAGGCAGTGTCCTACAAGAATTGTTCGTGAAGCCCGACCTGCCGCTGGTTCTGCTCGACCGCGACCTGCCCGGTATGAAAGCCAACCGCGTGCTGGTCGACAACGCCCAGGGCGGCTACGACGGCATGGTGCACCTGTTGAGCCTCGGTCACCGCGATGTGCATGTCATTGGCGCGCCGGATTACAGTCTGGCAATGCAGCAGCGCATCGAGGGCGCCCGCCGCGCTCTGGCCGACTTCGGCATCGCCGATCACGACCACTGCTTCGTCAGCGGCACACTTCCCCAATACGAGATGGGTATGGCGGCCGCCAGCCGTCTGCTCGACCAATCGCCGCGCCCCACAGCCATCTTCGCCCTCACCGATGTCACCGCTGTCGGTGTCATGCACGAAGCTGCCCGGCGCGGTCTGCGCCTGCCAGATGATCTGTCCGTCGTCGGCTTCGACGACATTCCGCTGGCTGGTTTCATGATCCCCAGCCTGACCACTGTCGCCCAGCCCATCCAGGCCATGGGCGAGCAGGCTGCCCGTCTGGTGCTGCGCCAGATCGAGCAGCCCGATCATGAACCTGAATGCGTCGTGCTGCCAACCCAGCTCGTCGTCAGAAATTCGACAATGCCCTTTTCTTAGCAGGGTAGTAAGGACGCTGGGACAGCCAAACACAAGGGGAAAAGCCGATGAGTGCGTCAGCAGGCACCAACCGGATGGTTCCGGCACAGCGGATGTCATTGGCCGAGTTCTTCGCCCAGTATGGGATTGTGCTGGTGCTGCTGGTGCTGGCAGTCAGTATGACTATCCTCTCGCCCATCATCCGGGATGGTCAGCAGTTGTTCCTGACCCCTCGTAACCTGATCCAGGTGGCGCTCCAAGCTGCCATCAACGCCATCATCGCCGTCGGCATGACCTACGTCATCACCAGCGGCGGCATTGACCTCTCGGTCGGCTCCATCGTCGCGCTGTGCGGTGTCCTCTCCGCCATGGTCATGCGCGATGTCAACAGCGTCAGCATCTTCGGGCTGACTCTCAGCCTAGATGGGCCGGTGGCTGTCGTGCTCGGTTTCGCTGTGGCTGTGCTGGTCGGGGTGCTGTGCGGCCTGTTCAACGGCCTGCTCATCACCCGCCTCAGCCTCTCGCCATTCATCGCCACCTTAGGGACGATGGGCATCTTCCGGGGCATTGCTCTGGTCATCAGTGAAGGCCGTTCGATCTACGGCTTCGACCAGGAGTTCAAGAACTTCTTTGCTGGCCGCATTCCCATCAGTGAGAATGTCGAACTCCCAGTCGCTGTTATCGTCGCTGTGCTGATCGCTGTCATCTTCTGGTTCTTCTTGACCCAAACCCGCCTCGGCAAATACACCATCGCCATCGGCGGCAGCGAAGAAACTGCCCGCGTTGCTGGCATCGCTGTCGAGCGCTACAAGGTCGGGCTGTACGTCTTGTGCGGCTTCTTAACTGGCATTGCTGGCGCGCTGCTGCTGGCGCGGCTCAATTCCGGCGATCCCACCTTCGGCGGTCTCTTTGAGCTGAACGCCATAGCTGCTGTCGTCATGGGGGGAACACGGCTCTCCGGCGGTCAAGGATCGATCAGCGGGACGATTGTTGGCGCGCTGGTCATCAGCTTGGTGCAGAACGCCATGAACATCTTCAACGTGCCCAGCTACTGGCAGCAGGTCGTCATCGGCGCGGTGATCGTTTTCGCCGTCGTGTTGGATCAGTACCGCAAACGCGCCAGCCGCTATTAGAGGCAGCCCTGTGTTTTTTGGTACGGTGTTTCACGGGCTTCGCGCCCGGCAGCAAGCACATTTACTGAATAGTTGTTGGTAAGAACAGGAGCAGAGAATGAAGATCAAACGCTTGTTGTTGTTAGTCAGTGTCATGCTGGTGCTCGGTTCGCTGAGCATGGTCAGCATGGTCGCCGCGCAGGACACCCTCAAAATCGGCGCCCTGATCAAGAACCTCGATAACGAGTTCTTCCTCACCATGCAGAAGGGCTACGAGTTCGCCGCCGCCCGCTACGGCATCGAAATCGTCGTCGGCAGCACCCCCAACGAAAACTCCGAAGCCGAACAGCTCGCCATCCTCGAAGGCTGGCTCAACGAAGGTGGCTTCGATGGCTTCATCGTCACGCCCTTCCGCGCCACCAGCCTCAACAGCGGCCTTCAGCAGGCTACCGCCGCAGGCATCCCCATCATCAACATCGATGAGCTGATCCCCGCCGACGCCCAGCAGGGCATCAAGCTGGCCGCGCAGATCGCCTCGAACAATGTTCGCGCTGGTGAGGCTGCGGCGGCTTGGGTCGCTGCCAACGTCGAAGCTGGGGCGGAAGTGGCCGTCATCGAAGGCGCTCCCGGCACCAGCAGCAGCATCGACCGCGTCAGCGGCTTCACCGACA
>DAOUCY010000123.1:0-4124 GCA_034431625.1 Anaerolineae bacterium
CACCGGCGGAGTTTGAGGCAGCGGCGCTTGCAACGCGCTACACTCTCTTAAACCCGGCTTGATTCTGTCCAATTTTTCCACCGCACTACAACTTTATCCAATATCGCGTACCGAATGTCCCGAAGCTCAACAAACCGCACTTAGTCAATGGGTGAGTGACTCGCGTCCAATAACCAGGGAGTTGATTGACGAGCAACTCGGTTCAGGGAACTGGACTTGCACAGGTTCTAATTCCATTGATATAACTGGTCAAATTGATAGCCTGACAGTGCCGTATCCATTTAACAGCTTGGATATGAACTATCTTAAATACGGTGTTGGTGACACAGTTTCCAATGTCAGCAGCGGTAAGCTTTGGGGTTTCTTTGGGAGCATATGCAGTTAAATGATAGGAACTGCCCCATCCTAATTTGGTGGAAAACTCAAATACCAAGAATCTGAAAGAGGCGATCTCGCTCTGTTTCGTCCTCAAGAATCGCTTTCGTACTGAACAGGTGTGTAACCGTTCCCGTGCTAAGATTCAAGTCTTCTCGCGCTCGCTCGGTCATCGAGACATCTTGCAGGATCAGCACCGTCACAGAATTCGGGTTTTCCTGCCGCGTCCTCTGCAAACTCTTGAGAGCAGCACCAATACGTTCCAGCACGCCAGCAGGATCAATCCCCCCTTTAACTTCAACTGCCACCTGTGGGACATCATTCTGGTAAATCGCAATATCCGGCTCATCGGCAAAAACCAGCACTCTCCCATCACCCAGGTCAATCCTTGTGGCACTGGCTTCCTCACCAGAGATAATTTCTCGCTCTTGCACCCGCCGCAAGATAACTTCACGGATTGCTACTTCTGCCGAAGCGCCTTTATTGTTCTGCCACGAACCCTGAGCCTGTGAACCGGCTGCCATGCCACGCCATAAATCGAACTCTCTTGCATCAATCTCTTCATCGGCTTCAACCAGTACGCTGACAATTCGGTTGAGGTGGTTAGCAATTGTGGCAGCCATTTCCTCATTCGAGATAGGCTTGCCAGCTTCATAGCTATCGAGGCTGATGCCGACACGCTTCATTGACTTTTGAGACACCATCGCCAGCATTCGGTAGTAACCTGCCGCGCCATGAATCGTTTGCAGCACAAAAGGATGGGCAAATACCACCACTGGCTTGATACCTCGATGAATGACCTTGTTCCACGCCTGCTCAGAAATATTGAGGTTGTCCCAGTTCAGGGTTTCGCCGTGTACTTGATCGAGCTGGTCCGCAATCTCTAGCAGTTTCCACTCGTGCAGTTTGCGATGAAAGAACGCGCTCTTGGCAAGCTGGTCGAGCGTCCACGCTTCAATGTGGGCATCGTTGTTGGGTTTTTTCGGCATTACTCGCTCCTGCGCCGCCAGATATAGATACACTTCCGCACTTCTTCACGACCATGTACGCCCATCTGTTGACTGCTGTTGCCCTTCCCTGTAGGCAGTACCCAGATCACCTCGACATCAAATCCCGCCTGTTCCGCAAAGTCGGACAGGATGAGGTCCACCGGAATGATCGCGCCACCGTAGCGCACATTGTCATTGACCATCACAAATGGCGCACCCGGTTTGAGAATACGAGCGCACTCGAAGATAACCAGTGCCAGTTCGAAAAAGTAGTTTCGGACCATGCGCGGGATGCCAGAGTTGTTTAAAGCTTTAGTGCTTTTCTGCCATTCGAGATAGCCGAGAATGGATTGCAACTCCTGTTGACCATCAAAAGCTGCTGATGCACAGTCGTACAAATCAGGTGAGAATACAGTGTGAAGTTCTGTTTTTTCGCGGTTCTCAACGGTGCAGGACACCATCGCCTGACGCAGTTCACGGATTTCAGTTTCACCCACACCGAGCAGCGCCAGTTCCAGCGCATAAGTGCGGGTATAGTCGTAACGATTGGCATAGGGTGGTGAGGTAATCAGCCCATCAAACGATGCTGTTTCCAGTGTGGGCAGCATATTCAGACACGATCCCCGCAGTACCTCAATTTTCCCCTTTTCGCCTAAGCCATTGAAGAAACCCGGCAGGAAGCCAGAAGGCTGAAGATCAGAACAGATTTCGTCCAATTTGCGGACGATAGCCTCATCAAAGTTGAAGATTTTACCCTTGTCAAAGGGTTTGCTGCCCTGCCGTCGCCCAGAGCGATAATCCCAGCGAAGATACTGTCCATCTTTGCGGGTGTAGCTGATTTCTTCCAGAACGCACATCACCGCAAAGCGAAGCAACTGCGCCGCTGCTCCTGTTTCTGATTCCAGAGCCGCCAGATAATGGTCTAACGCTTGCTGGGTCTCATCAGGGAATGCGCCGGTGGTAATTCGGAGATGGGGAAAAGGTGTGACGGACTGCGCCAGTTTCCAGGGCTGCTCACGCTGCCAACGATCAACGATAGAACGCAGTGCTGCGGCATCACCGTTCTGTGTCAGTTTACGGACTTCCATGATTTCACAGCCCACTGGCAGCAGTTCAATGCCAGTCGAATCCAGACCACGCTCACTGGCGACAAATAATGCGGTTCCTGTTCCAGCGAAAGGGTCAAGAATACGCCCTTCATCAAGGTTGAGATGATCCAGTAAATGCTGGACAAGCGCCTCGGAGAAGCCTTCTTTATATTTGAACCAGCGGTAGCCGGGTTTATTCTTATTCGCCTGAAAGCTGACAAGCTGGCGGTTCAACTGATGGTTGACCCTGAGCTTATCGGCAAAGCGGGCTTCCAGTGCCGTATTATTTTCTTGAATATTCTCTAAACTGCTTAACATCAATTCGCTCACATTACGATTAGTTATCACGTTCAATTTTACTCGATAAGCACTATCTCCGCCCTACGCAGAACAGTGTTCCGCAGCGTTTTGTAAAATTAACGGGCGATTTGCCAAAATTGACGGTCAGATTTGCCAATTTTACACGGGTTGAGCAATCTGACTTTGGTAAGCTGGCTGCATCGGTAAAACGTGGGCGTACCACACTGAGCAGTCAGCTTTTTGATTCTGGCGGAAAGTTGAATTATTTCAGACACCTTCGCAAGATTGCTAACCCAAAACTGGAAAAATGTGGGGTTCGCACAGGGTCGGTGTGCTACGCTGGAACCACGAGTAAAACGAAGGAGCGCGACATATGGAGAAACCCAATATCCCTACCCTACCTGTCCGGCAGATGACACGTAAAAGAATCTTTGCGATCCGACTGACGGATAGGGAACGCGCTGAGATTGAGGCACTGGCAAAACAGCTTAAGCTGCCCGACTCATACATGGCGCGGCATTTCATACTGGAGGCGGTGGCGTATCACCGCAAAGATCAGCGAGGAGAACGGGTTGAAGGCAGAACCCAAAACACATGAACCAAACCTACAATTGAATAATCAGCAAGGGGTGAACCTGGAAATGGTTTACCGTTCATTGCTACGGATCGCGTCCCATCTCGACACCACAAAATCGGGTGAAGGCGTTGCACACGAGGCTGAAAAGCAGTACACTCAGGGTATGTTGCGCCAGACCACCGAGGTGGAACTCGATGATCTGGCTGACCCGGCGAGTGAGGTTAGCACTACGCAGGGCTGAGGGCATTTTACTACAACAACTGCGCCTCGTTCCTGCTTGGATTGTATCCATTTGCCGGGACGAGGCGTTTTTCATGAAAATGCTTCGGGAGGATATAAAGCAATGCCGAGGTATCGCAAGGCTGAACAGCATACAATTGACCCCTACAAGGCGCAGCCACTTCCTTTAGGTCGCCCGGTAGCGGTTTACTATCGCCAGTCTTCGGAAGGTCAAATCGGCAACATTTCGACGACGCTGCAAACCGTCGATATGGTGGAACATCTCATGCGTCAGGGGTGGGAGCGTGAGCAGATCATCATGATTGACCGCGATGCAGGCATCAGCGGCACGAAGAAAATCAAAGAGCGTCCGGGCATGTCCTATCTGTACGATCTGATTGAAGATCGCTCGATTGGTCTGGTGGCTTCACAGGATGTTGACCGCTTTTTCCGTGATATGGCACTGGTTCTATCGGATTTGGTGGTTGAGAGAAGGAGTGCTGAGGCACAATTGACTTAGGAAATTTGAATAGGGTCAATCATGTCTCAGCAGAGTAAGTGTAGACAAGATATGCA
>DAOUCY010000124.1:0-14304 GCA_034431625.1 Anaerolineae bacterium
GTTCCGCCAACATTGTTAGCACACTAATTGCCTTGTCCATAATCTATACTTTTGGACGCAAGAATGTGTTGGATTACGCTGTGAACATATCCGAGAAAAACCAGTAACCACGCGATCCACGCAATAAAAATGAAAACGCGCGGGATCACCATCAAGAAGGGAAGCTGAAGGGCATTGGCAAGCCGAAACGTACAGACCGTGTACATGCCCAGTGGAAAGACCATCCCCCAGTACTGCGGATCATAACGTAAAGGGAAATGTTGTATAAGATGCCGCCACACGCCCAGCAATAACAGCAGGGGTATCCACCATGTCGCGGTTGCCCAGAAAAATAAGGTAAAGCCTTTGAGAAATGGCAGCAGTTCAGCGAGCAGCAACCAATGTTCCGCGTTCAGAATCAGGAGTGATCCAGCGAGTGTGGTTACGGCAACGGCTCCCATATTGATCCAGAAAGGTGGTGTCAGGGTTTCTTTGACAATGGGGAGAAAGGTGAAACGATAAAAAATCAGCGTGATAATCAGGATATAAATCATCCCGCCGGAGAGATAAAGACACAGGTTAAAAAACAGGAGGACGGCTTGTTCCTCGCCCCCCTGACTGGCAAGCAGCGTTCCCAGAACTGAAAGCGATTGCGTCGCAACAATGCTCAGTAACCAGGTGCCGGTCAACCCTTGTTCCAGCGGTGGCTTGGACTGAATCGTTGTGACAATGGTGAAAAACGCATAAGTGAGGAATATCCATAATACCAGTCCTAACAGCCATAAGCCAGCCGCAACGGCGTACTGCCCGGCAATGACCACAAACTGGCTGCCTAAGATACATGTTCCTGCCACCAGCGTAAAAAAACTCGCACTGCGACCATGATTTTTGAAATCCGCAGTCACACGTTCTGGAAATTTCCATAGACGCACAATAAAGAATACACAGAGGATCATATAGGCTGGGATATTGAATAGAAACAATCCCCAGGCGACAACATGGATTTCAAACAAAAATGAGGCGATGGAAATAATACCCGTCGCCATTACCAGCGCAAAATACCCCGGAAAGAGGTTGGCAATAACGCCCGTAAAACCTTTGCTCAAATCATTTGTCGAGTTCATAAGTGTAATAGAGTAAGCCGAAATTCAAGCCCAGGCAGCCCAGACTCACCAGCGCCGCAGGAAGCAGCACACCGTGATCACCGCCCAGGAAGGCATTCATGGATGCAACAAAAAGCCATAGTTGCAGGACAGCAATCAACCCGACAAAACACAGGATGCCAGTTACGATCGTGGTACGCTGTGAACGTGAAAAACGGGACCGTCGCCGGGGATTGGGTCGCCTGTTCATACGGTACGCCTTTCGATGCCTGTGGCAAATATTTTTCCATCACGAATTTCTAATAGAACTCGTGCCAGGGGACGCTCAGGGGGGCCTGCAATTGGACGCCCGCTTTGTAGGTCAAAATAACCTTCATGACATGGACAGTGTATCACATTGTTTTCTGGCTCTGGGATCACCGGACACAGCAGATGGGTACACTGCTGTTCATAAGCAACGAAGTTCTCCTCAGAAAGACGCACCAGAATACGCGATGGACTCCCTTCCGGGTACTCAAAAACGTGTGTCCCGCCAATCGGAATATCGGCGACACTCGCAATTTCAAACACAGGCAGGGCTTCACTGGAGTCTTGCAGTGATTGAAATAACAGAAAGAACTGTCCGCTGGTAAATGCCCCACTGACCAGCATCAGGAATTTGACAAAATCACGCCTGGAGATGTAATTGTACTGCGGCAAATCAATGGGAAAATCCTGCCGCCAGCGGGGCTGCTCCTCGGCAGAACGACCATCAGGAGTCGTTGAGTAAATATCCTGGTTCGTTAAAGTATTTTCTTCACTCATGACATCAACTCACTCACTATACATATTTGCCAGCAGCGGGTCATCGGCCATATCCTGGGTGGATGGGGCGTCATACATCGCACGCGCCATTTCGACCAGGTTGAATGGTTCTTCGACTGGCACCATCATATTCACCTTCGTTGTGATCGTCTGTCGTCCAAACTGGAAGGTATTCACAGGGCGCGAATTAGGACGCATTGCTTCGATTTCTTCGCGGGTGCCATAGAACAAAGCCTGACTCGGACAGACTGAAGCGCACATGGGCTTTAAGCCAACGGAAGTGCGGTCATAACACATATCGCATTTCATCATCATATTCATGCCGGTGTGCATCTTCGGAACACCAAAAGGACATGCCAGCACACAGTTATTACAGGCTATACAGCGCGGCTTCAGAGCGGTCTGTACAATGCCGTCTTCAGTCCGCTTAATGGCATCCGCCGGGCAGACTTCGGCACAGGTTGGAGAATTGCAGTGCATACAGACCACCGGAGCCGTCTGTGTCGAAACCGAACGGTCAATGAAATCAAGCTGAATCATCGACACGCCTTTGTGGGTATCGCACTCGGTACAGGCTTGCAAACATGCCTGACAGCCAATACAACGACTGCTGTCGATAAAAAATTCGTACTCTTCTGGCTTTGGCATCGTACCTCCTCAATCATCTCGCTTGCTTACTATTCTCTCCAAATCAACCTGTCGTCATGCTTCTACAGTACATTCCCAGGATAATGCAGGAATCGCTGGTCATCAGCGATATTTGCCGGGACATCTGCTATTAGTTTGCTGCTTCCGGCGGTGAATCTGCCTTACGTATCCTGACCGCACAGACTTTATATTCGGGTATCTTTGAGATCGGGTCCTGGGCAGATACGGTCAGTTGGTTCGCGCTCTTACGATCAGCCCAGTGATAAGGAATAAAAATCGTATCCGGGCGAATCGTGCGAACGACGCTGGCTTGCAGCGTCACTTCACCACGCCGTGACTCTGCTGTGACCCAATCTCCATTTTTGATTCCCATTTGATCTGCCAGTGATGGATGTATTTCAATGCGCGGCTCAGGGTACTGATCGACCAGCGGTCCAATGCGCCGAGTCTGTGTGCCGCTCAGGAACTGACTGACCACACGCCCGGTGGTCAGAAATAGAGGATAGTTCTCATCTGGATCTTCTGCCGGAGGCGTATACGGCGCGATATTAAAGTGAGCTTTGCCATCCGGGAAGTAAAACGGTCCTGCGCCCTTTGCTACTGGATTCCATGAACCCGGTTCAAACAGGCGCGGCGTTCCCTCATGGTCTTCAGACGGGCAGGGCCAGAAAACACCGCCCTGTGCCTCAATCTTCTCGTAAGTAATTCCGGCATAATCGGCAATGCCACCGGCAGATGCCCGCCGCAGTTCATCGAAGATTTCACGCGGCTCCTTGAAGGTAAAGCCCTCTTCTCTGTCTAATGCGTGGGCAATATCCTGAATGATACGCCAGTCTTGACGGGCATCACCGGGTGAGTCAACAGCTTTGTTGATCTTGATAACACGGCCTTCAACTTGCGTTACCGTTCCCTCATCTTCCTCGTGCAGCGAGCCGGGCAGTACAATGTCGGCATAGTGAGCAGTTTCATTGAGAAAGAAGTCAATCGCTACATAAAATTCCAGCTTCTCTAGCTGACTCCGCACATAGCTGTTATCCGGCAGCGATACCAGCGGGTTAAAGCAAATGCTCAAAAGTCCCTTGATCTCGCCCCGCTCAATTTTGCGGAAAATCTCATAAGCATCCACACCGGGCATCGGCAGGTCATCGGGATTCATCCCCCACACACCGGCAACATGCGCGCGATGCGCCGGATTTGCCAGGTCGCGTGCGCCGGGTAACTGGTCACATTTCTGCCCGTGTTCACGCCCACCCTGACCATTTGCCTGACCTGTAATGGTGGCATAACCACACTGCGGACGACCAATCCGCCCGGATGCCAGCACTATGTTAATTGCCCCCAGTACATTCTGCACGCCATGACTGTGATGCTCAATGCCGCGTGCGTGCATCAGGAAACTTTTGCTGGCGGTTCCCCACCATTCTGCCGCCTGCCGGATGGCACGTTCAGCGATACCGGTTGCCTGCGCCGTTTTTGCGGGTGTCCATTCTTTCACGCTCGTCGCGACTTCATCAAAACCAACCGTATGATTGTTAATGAACTCGTGGTCCAGCCAGTCGTTCTCGATCATAAGGTGCAGAACACCATTGAAAAGAATCACATCGCGCCCCGGCTTAATGGGCAGGAACAAATCGCAGGTGCGGGCAATCGGCGTAATGCGTGGATCGACGACGATGATTTTGGCACCCTGTTCACGCGCCTGCCACACATAATCTGTCGTAATGGGCGCACAATCGGCGATATTCGCACCGCTGATCCACACCACATCGGTGCCGATGATGTCGCTCCAGGGATTGGCAGCGCGGTCAACGCCGAATGCCTTTTTATTCCCTGCGGCAGCGCTTACCATGCACAGCCGTCCGTTATAGTCGATATTGGCGGTTCGCAGGCACATATGGGCGAATTTGCCCATCAGATACGTCTTTTCTGTAGTCAGGCTGGCTCCACTGAGCAGACCAAAGGCATCGCGCCCGTACTGGGATTGGATGCGCTCGATTTCGGAAGCTACTCGTTTGATGGCGGTATCATAATCCATTGGGCTGAAACCGCCTGGTGCAGATGCGTCTGGCTGCATCGCGTGCAGCAGGCGATCTGGATGGCTGCCCTGCAAATAGCGCTTCACGCCCTTCGGACACAATTTGCCCTTATTGAAGGGAAAGTCGTACCAGGGTTCAAACCCGATCACCTGGTTGTCGTAAACCTTAAGCTGGAGACCACACTGCTGTCCGCAGAAGCAGCAGTGCGTTTTAACAAGCTTATCTGGCTCAACACCGGTATCCAGGCGTATTCCGCTGGCATAAGCCAGTGTAGGTCCGAACTGTTGCTGAATCTCGATGGTGCTCTTAGGTAACTTACTCATCGCAATTTTCCATTCACTTACAACCACTCACGTTGACAAAAGTCAGGCATGGAAATTATCGGCATCTTCTTTTCCAAGCGGACCTTCGCCGATAGCAGGATTCGCGTACCGAGGTGTGGCAGGCTTATATCCGGTTGGTGTGGTGCTGCTGCCACCGCGATGCTCACGCCAGATAGAACCCTGTGCAAGGGTGAAGATTGCGCGTCGGCAGGGAGGACAAATCCACTGGTAGTGTTCCACTGGACTATCTGGCATCTCATAACGATAGCCCAGCGCTTTTTCGGTCTCAATTAAGTCTTCGATGTGCAGACGCGACGAAAAAGGCGCACCGCACCGACGACAGCACGCAGCTTCACCCTCTTCACCTGCCTGCTTGTAATACTTAACCCCAATTTGCGCCGGACGCTGGAAGATGTGGAAGAACTTACCAAAGGGCAGGTAAACAAACGCACCTATCACCGTGATGGCGTGCAGAATCGCAATAAAGTCATAGGCGTAACCACGCAGCCAGGTATAACTGACCGTCAACATGATTCCGGTTAGCGCTGTGGAAAATAGAATAACGAGCGGCAGAATATCCTCAGCGAAATGCTGGAGGGCTGCTGCCCCTTCCTCACGCATTCGCCGTCGCATGGCCAGCATTGTTCCCGCCATGATTAAAATGGCTGACCAGACCAATCCGTGAAACAGGATAAAGGCGAAGAGGGAATCGACCTCAAATGTAAAGGTTGGGAAACCGAAGATATACGCCTGATACCAGTGAAGATCACCAGGAACATGCTCAAAATGAAGCCAGCCAAAAACCAAAGGGAAGGTAATGGCAATCCCGATAATCCCACCCCACAAAAGCATGAGGTGCGTGATTCCACGCAGACGACTGCGCCGGAAGATAAAGCGATGGGTCAGAATATTATCGACAATCAGGACAGGCCAGTTCAGCAGGTTTCTGAACAGAGAGCGGGGATTCAGGAAGGTTTGCCAGCCGCGCTTCCAGTACATGGCAGTGGGTGGGCGTTGGAGCCACATAGTATAACGGTATACGATACCAAAGGTGGCAAAAAGCGTGGCTGCCGTGTACGCAACCAGCGACGCATCAAAATGTGCCAGATTACGCGATCCGATGACGATCAGTATCCCCAGTACTGTCGTCACCAGAAGTCCCATTCCTGCCGCTTTAATCACTTCTTTTGGCATAAGCTGATACCATAGGCACTATTTTCTAAAAACCATATCGTTAAAATCTTAGCATATTGCAGAAATCGTTACAAACATCTTTTTGGAAAGGGAACGACCATTGATTGATTCACTCATTACAATCAGCATCCTGGCAGGTGGCCATTCGCGCCGGATGGGTCATCCGAAAAGTTTTGTTAAGCTTGCCGGAAAACCTTTAATTCAACATCTGTTTGAGCGGGTTAAAACACTCAAGTACCCGGTTCATGTGATTGCGAATGACCCGGAACCCTTTGAGCCGTTTGGTTATCCCGTATTCCCGGATGCTTTGCCAGGTAAAGCCGCATTAGGCGGTGTATATACTTCACTAATCCATAGTGAAACACCCTATACGTTGTGTCTGGCATGTGATATGCCCTTTATCAACCCTGACTTGATTACCTACCTCAGCACCTGTGTTAGCCGATATGACGCAGTAGTTCCAATGGTCAATCATTATCCGCAGGGACTGCACACGATTTATCATCACCGCTGCCATACAGTCATTGAAAACCAGATTGTGCAGGGCGAATTACAGTTGAGCCAGGTCTTTACCCTGCTCCATACGAACTTTATCCCGGAAACAACTCTTCGGCATATTGATCCGGCGTTACATGCCTTTATCAACCTCAATACGCCTGAGGAGCTTCAGGCAGCCGAAGCACTTTATCGGGACTTACACGGCAAGCCTTGAGCTTGTCTGTTTGCTCCAACGCTGTAGTAGGATATTTGATAGCACGCCCGACAGAATACCTGTTCCCCCACAATGACTTCGCGCTCATTGATGATCTCCTCGCCGCACTGCGCGCAGATGACCCTCATTCCTGGCTTGCTGATTATCTCTGACATCGAAATCGTGAGTTCGACAGCCTGCCAGCCCAAAAGTTCATTGACTGGCATGATCTGGTACGCCTGCAACATCGTATGCCATCGACTTGCCTCGTTGGGAGCAAAGTCACTTGCTCGTTCCCTTGCTGCGGGATGCGGCCAAATTCGAACTGCTGCACCAACCTTTGTATCCACAAAGGTTGCAGCAACCTTACCATAATCCATCAGGCGCAGGGTGCGCCTTCCAAGCCAGCAGCCTGTCGCCACTGATATCCCATCGGCAAAACAACCATCCGTTTCCACAAATGTGAACAGGCGCTTGTCCGTTTGTGGCAAATTAAGCTGTAACAACTCACCGGCAAACCACCCCATCCGAATCCCCAGCACCTGGCGTGGACATAGATGATCGTGGAATGGTTTCAATTGTTCTAAAAACGGGATGATATTTTGCATAAAGCGCTATAATTTCTGCTCAAGTTGTTTCCGTTGCGATGAATTTTATTAAATCAAGCGTCGTACAATTCAATCCGATCAGAATATCATAAAGTAGCCAACCGCAGTGAGCAACACAAATCCAAATCCGTATCCCAGTTCCTGCATTCCAATGATTTTCGGCGGGCGTGCTTTTCGCAGTGAGGATAACCCCACACCAGCGCGTACAGTAAGGATAAACATCGCTGCGAGAGATGTTGAGGGGAGCAGCCCATTACCGACTGCTATCAGCAGTACTCCCAACCCTGCTGCATGAGCAGCCAGTGTCCAACTCACCAAAGCAGGCTTGTTGCGTTCCAAACGCAGACGTGATCGGACATACAGTACCGTTGTGATTCCCTTCACACCGATTGCCAGCCACAATACCAGTGCCGCTTCCATTGTCCAGCCACTCATTAAGACGATGCTACCGGCGAACGACCCGGTTGCCAGCGCCCCAGATAGTTCTGCGATAAGACTGCGACTCTGATTTTGTGCATCATATCAGAGTTGTAAAGCAATCAGGGGAATAGAAAACGCTATTGGTACTGCCCATAAAAACGATGGCACGACCAGAAGCGTGACGCTACCCGCCAGGATCGTTATACTTCCATACATCATGGCAAAGCGCCATGCCACGAACGTGCGCGGAACGTTTCGCCCCGCTCGAACGTCCTTAAGAACTATTTTGAGCGGTTGTCGCAGTAGAAAAGCGGCAAATGCCCCAATTGCCAGTGCCAGACCACCCCAACCGGGTGTAAGCAGTAAACCCAGTACAATTGGTTCGCTGATAAAACCCCACCCGCCGTGTTCACTGGGGAGAGCAATGGACTGCCAGCGGACATTGCGGGAACGAGAATTTGATACGTTCATTGCTCTACCGTCTTATCTATAAGATTAACACCTATACGCTGCGTGACGTTCGAACGAAGGATAGACCATACTGTGGTGCCCATAAACAACAGGATTGCAGCAACATTCAATAATCCACCCCATCGTTGAGCGGTAAAGTCCAGAGTTAAACTGCCATAGGTACGATAGATCAGCGTCACATGGAGCAGGATAAGATGTCCGTAGAATAGAGGGCTGTAGTTTACATGGAGACCGGTTATGGCAGGCAGAATGATAGGCGCGTGTCCGAAGATCATGGAAAAGACAAAACCTAACAGGAAGGCGTGCAGCATTGCCGCGTAGTCTGGACCGGCATACAGCGCCCCTTTCCAGATACCAATCACACCGCCCACACCCAACCACACATAACCGATGAGCAGACAGGAAGCAATATACCGTGCCAATCCTTGTTGATAGATCGTGCGGCGTGCGATGTCGTAATGCAGCAGCCATCCTGCTATCAACACTGCTCCAAACCCTAACACGCGGATGCCTAAATCAAGGTTGAAAATCGTGAGCAGGATGCCAGCCAGATAAATCGTAACCGTAAGCATCAACAGATATTCGCTAATGCGAGTAAGGCGGCGCACTCGTGAAAGCTCTAAACGCTCACCGACGATAGTCAGAATGAGAAAAGCTGTCCACAGGTGAACCACCTGATAAACGGGCTGTCCGGCAAGCCACAAACTATTCCCAATGACCCAGCAACCTGTACCTGAAGCCATGATGACCATATCCCGTGATGGATGCAGGCGCAGCATCAGCATGAACAAGATCAGTAAACCGAAACTACCTGCTGACAGCAAAAATCTTGCTACCACTGCATCCCGTGAGAGCAGTAAAGCAGCGGCTCCGGCGGCATTTATCACAGGAACAACCATGGTCCAGCGGTAACGCGAAGCCAGTGCGACGGCACGCTCAAGGCAAATGAGCGTGCCTAAAAAGCCGCAGATCATCAGCGGACCGTGTACGAGTATCCAGTTGCGGCTGAGGGAGTCCATTTGCCAGCCAAGCCGAGCTAATCCCGACCCCAATCCGCCTAATAGCGCAATGGCAACTGTCAGCAACAGCAAAACACGCGGAATAAATCGCACAGGCTTCATTTACAACACTTTCAATCTGCACCTAACATCAACAACAGCATAATCAGCGGTGTTTTGGCATAAACACTGTGCTTCAAACGCGGCTGCATATGCAGCCAACTCCCGGCATTCAACTCGTGGTTATCATCGCCTACCGTGATGGTGGCTTCACCCTGCACGATCTGGATAATCGCTGCCTGGCTCGATGTGTGTTCAGAAAGCTCCTGTCCGGTATCGAAACCGAACAGGATAGCCTTCAAACGATCACTTTTATAGAATGTCCGGCTGGTGATACTGTCGGGTTGGATGTTCTCCAGTAATCCCGCCAGATTATTAATCAGTGTATAATCTGTCGTTACAGAATTCGTCATATGCTCAGGCTTCCTTCTGGGTACGTGTAATGCGAACCCGCCATGTTTCAGGTCCTTGTTCCAGATATTCCCACCCAAACAAACCAGCACGTTCATGCGTAAACTGGTAATATAGGGGTTTAGGGTCGTGATCGTTGACCAGTTCAAATGACTCGCTTACCTTCAGATTATCAAAGGTTTGGAAGATCATTGGGTGACGGTCACGGGGTTGGATGGTACGAACATCTAACTGCGTCATGAGTTTTCTCCTGTATTTTGTTTATACTGTTTGAGAAGCCGCGTAGCCGCCCAATGGCTTGACACGCGGATAGATTAGCCTGACAAATAGAACAACCGCAGTGAGTATGCCTAAACGCCCTGCCAGCGAGAGTAAGTCGTGGTTGAACCATGTCCCTGCCGCTGTCATCAGGATACTGCCATTGAGTAATCCAAAACTCCACCAGCCCCATCTGGCGTTACCATAACGCGGCTCACTGCTAAAGCGCGGTAGTATCCAGAAGGTGATGCCCATCACAAACTGCATCGTCCAGCCAACAATCATGAATTCGATGTGAGGATTTAGCAGTTTCCACGTCCAGTCGAAAATAGGAATGCCTTTGTGATATAGGAGGAGCGCCCCGAATAAAAAGCCAATCCCCATGTGAATTAAGGCTGACCGAACCAGCCAGACGCTCAGTTTTGGCATGATTAACGCTCCTTGATTCGCCCCCATGTGTTGAAGATGAAGCCCCAACCTGCCAGCAGCAAACAGAGCGATGCGACAGCGAGTGCCCAGCCTAAACCAGCCTGTGGAAACAACACGACTGCTGGCTCACCAATCGAGCGGAGTACCAGCCCAACATTGAGCAGAATGAGTACCAACCAGCCCAGCCCTTCACTGCCACGCGGACTTTCTTTTGATTGTTTGGGAAACATCCAGTAACCGACACCCATGATGAGCTGCGTTACCCACCCGATAAACAGAAAATGCAGATAGACTGGGCGCAGTACCTGAAAGCTGGAAGACCAGCCCATGACGGGTTGTGCCAGCATCACCACCCCCATCGTTAAGCCAAGAGCGAAGTAGACCATCCCAATTTTGATAAACCAGCGTGATAGTGTTGGCACGGTAATTCATTCCCAAACAAATACTTCAGAGATGATGTACGCGGTGGGTGCTGGTGGAATACCACTCTCCACCAGCACCCCGGTTGTTTTACGGACTAATGACCGGACATGTCGGCAGTACCTTCACCGTGAAAGATTGCCGGATTATCTTCACCTTCAGCGTAGAGATACCCGGCAAGCCCACGTTCTAGGCGTGCCAGTGCATGGTCCACCAGAATATAACGACCCGGTACATCCAACGTGAATTCGACGACAGTAGCACCCCCTGGCGGTACAAGTGTCGTTTGAACATCGGTCAACGGTGCGGCGGTGAGTGATGCCTGATCGTAAACCCGATCAAAGATTTCCCCGATGAGATGGAACGATGACGTGAAATTGGGACCGCCTACCCCGAAATAGATGCGAACTGTTTCGCCAACGTTGGCGCGGAGCGCGTATTCGTCCAGAGTCAGCGCACCTGCCGCCCCGTTGAAGACAAGGTACTCCGGATCTTCATCCAACATTTGCTCATGGCTGAAATCCAGATGACCCTGTGTACCAAAAGGCTGAGCGGTGTAGATTTCGCCCTGCATGATATAGAATTCATGATCCACTGGCGGTAAACCACCTTCTGGTTCAACGAGGATCATGCCATACATCCCGCTCGAAATATGATGACCGATGCTTGCGGTCGCACAGTGATAGACATATAAACCAGGTTGCAGCGCCTGGAAAGTGAACGAAGTGGTTTCGCCCGGTAATGTCTGAGTATAGATGGCACCACCACCCGGACCCGTTACCGCATGGAGATCAATCGAATGAGGTAAAGTGCTGGTCAGGTCATTCCGTAGATTGACTTCGATAGTATCCCCTACTCGTGCGCGTATCATGGGTCCCGGCACCTGACCGTTAAAGGTCATATAGTGATAGGTTGTGCCATCGGCGAGTTGACCATCAACTTCAACGGCAGTAAGGTCAACCTGAACTATCGTTGGAGCGCGATCTCCGATAGGGGCGGGTAAATCAGCAGGGTTGCGGATGATTGAAACAGCATCGGCAACTGCCGGAGCAACTGTCGCTTCTGCGGCAGTTTCAACAGTTGGCGCAGCACTGACATACGCATCTGATGCTACGCCCGTGACTGTAAGTGTACCGAACATACCGATCTCATGGTGCCCAGGAACAGCGCAGAAATAGATAAAATCACCCGGTCTGTCAGCCACAAATTCGACGATTTCTTGCTGATCTTGCGTGAGGAGATCAGCGGTAGCGACACCAAATTCATCGATATGTAGATTATGAAGTACAGGGTCGCCATTGATGACGGTAATCCGTACTGTATCCCCTACATTGGCGGTTAGATGAGGGTTGAGCTGTCCATCAATCTCACCCCCAACGCCAATATAAGCCATCGGTGGTGTCTGCCCGATAACTGTTCTGAGTGTATATTCAACGACACGCGCTTCAGACTGAGCAACGTTAACAGGTTCCGCAGTCACAGGTGTTTCCTGAGCGGAAGCCCCATTCGGGACAATTTGAATTCGTATGGGCAATATCGCCAGAATCAGAACCGTAAATCCGATCAAGACGGCTGAGACGAAATTAGGGTTAATCTCCTTGCGCATCATGGGCATCCTCTCCATTTTCATTTCTCACGATTAAATAGGGCAGTTCGACAGCGCCAACTGGACAAACAGCCTCGCAGGCAGCACAGTAGGTACAATTTTCCGGCTGAAGTAGTTTGGTTTTACCATCCAGCTTGCCTAATGCCTCTGTGGGGCAGCTTACAAGACAATTACCACAGCCAGTACACGTTCGGTAATTAATCTGAGGCATCCATTGTGAATTCACGCGAGCAATACCTTTTTTTGAACTATTCGCGCCCAATTTCGCCGCCTGTTCGTTCAGGTCGCATACTTTCTGCCCCCTTAAGGAAACTGACGAAGACTAATCTTTCATCTAGGGCGCGTACTGAATGAACTTCACCCTGCTCGAAAATCAGCAGCGAATGAGGTCCATATTCCTGTTCCTGCCCATCTTGTCCCGCGAATATGCCGTGTCCCTGAAGGACAATCACATAAAAAGGCGAATCGGGTACCTTATGGGCTTCGATCTGTTGTCCGGGTTTAAGCATCCAGCGCAAGATACGACTGTCTTGATCGACTAAAAGCGGCTGAGCAAAGGGGACTGGATCATGAAATTCAAGATCGTCCAACAGTTGTTTGGTTTTCATTCAATCCTCCTATTAGACCGTGACAGGGGATGGTTTAACTGAGAAGCATGGTCGTGTGAATAGTGAAACAAGAACTCCCCATCCGTTTTATAGACTCATGGACAAGGCAATTAGTGTGCTAACAATGTTGGCGGAACGTACTTCTCGATCCACTCGAACTGAAACCAAGTCGTTTCGAGATGACGACGAAAAGCCCGGACCAGGGCTGGAAAGTCAGTCCGGGTATGGTTATGGCTCACGGCATCGCGTGTACGTTCCCACACATGTTCCTGCGGGTTGAGTTGCGGACAACCCGGCGGAAAGTGTAGCGTCTGGATATGCGGGTGCTGAGCCAGATAGTCACCCACGACCTTGCCCTTGTGCCATTTGGCCCGATCCCACACGATCAGCAGCGCCCGTCCCGGATAGGCCGTTTGCACATGATCAAGAAAATGACAGGTCATTTCTCCCGATTGCACGGGTAGGTTCAAGGCGAGTTCATGACCCGAGCGCACGTTCAGCCCGCCGTAGAAATGCACATGATCACGCTGTGTGGCGACCCGGATCGTGGGGGTCTGACCGCGCGGTGCCCACACACGGGTCATGGTTGCCTGAAAGTACAGACTCATCTGATCAACCGCCAGGATAACCCCATCGGGATGATCCTGGACGAAGTCGGTCACTTTTTTTCCAGCTCCGCTTCAAAGTCTGCTACCCGCGCCGCACTGGGCTGCGATCGATAGACCTTTGCCGCCTTTTGATAGCTCAAGCCACACCGGTGCAGCAGTGTACGGTACGACCGCGTGCTGCGATACGTCACCCCATACCACCGTTCCACCACGATCCGCACGTCGCTCACCATCCAGAAACTGCCCCGCTCTACACGAATGTCAGGCTCAAGCACCTGGTCCGGCGTATAGTGTTTGAGCTTTTCGGCCAGGTCCGCTCGCTGCTCGTCGGTCAGCTTGTTGGCATTGCCCCTTGCCCAGCGTACCTGCAGCGCCTCCAACCCGCCCCGCTTATACCGGATCGCCCACTGTCTGGGACTCAGCGGACCACACCCCACCACCTTCTGGATGGCGGGCACGGCTTCTCCCATGCCATACAGGCGTACCGCTTGCAGACGTTTGAGTTCACGCACATCCCGCGTGCACGCTTCTGCACGTCGAAAGGCCCTGATTTCGTCTTCCGTGAGTTGAAATTGTCTCGTTGCCATGTCGCTATTCTACACCAGTAGCGACTTTTTTGCCTTATCCAT
>DAOUCY010000125.1:0-9229 GCA_034431625.1 Anaerolineae bacterium
TCGCAACGATGTCTGGAAAGCATTCGACGCGCCGCAGACGCCGCCTGGCGAGCAACCCGCCGTCGCAGTGCGTGATGCATCGTTGTTTGTCATTGGCGGTATGCAGGGGCGTTCTGAGAGTCCGGTGTACGAGCTACGCATGATGTACATGATCTTTCTGCCAACCTCGTGATCATCCTGATAGCAGGCACGCAATCTGGAGCCCTGAGAGCGTGATCAGAAACCTAGAGCCTGTTATGCACTTTTCGGGATAGCAAACTCCAGGAATGATCAGAAAACCATACCTCAGCGATGGAACCGACGAAGAATGTCTGTTTGTTGCGCCCTCTCTCACCTTGACGCGAGAAGATGCTCCACAGCGAGAACACGACTTGCGAGAAGCGTTCAATGGGCTGCGCTGGATAGTCCGAACGGGTTCGCAGTGGCGCATGATGCCCAACGGCTTGCCGCCGTGGTCCGCCGTGGACCAACAAACGCAACGTTGGATAGCCGCAGGCGTCTTTGAAGACATAGTCCACGACCTGCGCGCCTTGATCCGCCCGGCAAAAGGCAAGAAAGAGCAGCCTACAGCCTCCGTTTTCGATGGTCGCACCGTACCAATCCGCTCCAGAAAGCGGCAAAAGAGCAGGATATGACGGTGATAAACGCAGGAAAGGCGGCAAAATGCACCTTGCAGCGGATGCTCTTGGTTTGCTTCTGGCTGCGCGCGTCACTCCAGCCCGACGAACAGGAACGCGCACACGTTCAGGAATGGGCGAAAGCGGTGCAAGCAGCAACACAGGATTCTGTCGAAATCGCGTCTGTCGATCAGGTCTGCACTGGCGACGAACCCGAACAGGACGCCTGGAAAGCAGGCATTGAATTGGTTGTCGTGAAACTGCCGGAAGCCAAGAAGGGCTTCGTCCTTTGACCCAGAAGGCGGGTGGTAGAACGTAGTTGTGCTTGGACCACGTATGTTCGGCGTTTGGCTCGTGACGTTGAGTGACTGCCTGATATCTTCCGTAGCCTTCACTTCCTGGCGTTTGCCATCCTGATGTTACAAACTTTCGTCAAGACCATTGCTCATATACTCTAAAGTTCATAACAGCCTCTAGATATGTGGTAGCATAACACGACATATGGCCGTGTGATGCGGAGAAGTATGACATGCCGCACCGTGAGCGCCGACCTTATTCGACGAAAGATGCCACCGATATGACGGATGAACCATGGGCAATGATGCGCCACTCGTCACCACCGTCTCGGCAAAAGGCGGACGACCGCCGGAGATCGACCTTCTTCGGGCGATGGTGATTGCCGTGATCGACCAAAACCGAACGGAGTGTCAGGTGCGCTTCCTGTCCGCTAATGGTCCACCCATAGGTGCCGTTCGGCACGATTTTGACCCATGGAATGCCGATGGACTCGTCATCAACATGCATGATATGCTGCGCAAAGCGGCGCGAAAAGCGCTCAATTGGGATGACTCGCCATCGATTCACCATCAACTAGGACGACCGCAGTCGGCAGCGGTCGCGGCATCGATGGGGAGAAAGACCGTCAACGGGCACGTGCGGCAATTCCGGGTTGATACAAACGGTTTCATGGTGCGTGTTCTCGCGCATCCCGCTGATATATTCGGATGCCGAAGGCGCAGCATGGCTGCTATCCGCGCATCATGATTGCGTTCTACGGTTGAAAGTCATGCGCGTTGATGAAGGCTGCCAATCCAGTCCGAACATGGTGGCGCCAACACACGGGAATGCACGTGAACGTGACTGAGAACCCCGTCTGACAAAAGGGATGTGCCGTCATTCCGCAGCTTTGGGTCGTCGAACGATCGATTGCCTGGGTGAGACGCAATCGTTTGGCACGTAAAGAATACAACCGCCACTCAGAATGGAGTGTATCCGTGTTCTATCTTGGTTCAATCGCAATGCTCCTGAATCAGCCTCATCCGAGATTATAGTTTCTGAGCACGCTCTGAGACGCTAGATGAAACAAGGCGCGGCACTGCCGCGCCTTAACACTGCATGTTGTGAAGGTTTACTGGATATTACTGGATGGGAATGCCGTTATAATCCTCACCGACCTGTCCCGCGGGTGTGTTGCTCAAAACGCGTGCTAGCGCAACGAGTTGACTTCCTGGAGGACCTTCGATTATCGCACTGCCGCCGAATGTGCCATCGGGATAATAACCGAATTCACTACCTGCAGATCCGATATTCGACGGATTCGAGTTTACCTTTGCATTGACCGGGATGGCAGGAAGGTTGTGTGTGCCGAGCAGCGTACCATTCTTATCATAGTACTTCACTGTGACAGCACCGGCTGGGAGATCGACCGTACCGATATTCTGGATTGCAATGGATGTCAATTGACGACCACCGGGAACAAACTGTGTTGATGTCCATCGAACGTAGGGGAATGCCAGTTTGCTCACCCCACTGGTCAATCCTGGTGATGCCGATGTGAATGCCGGACCAGTGACTTTGCCGACTGCAACAATTTTTGCCCCTGTGCTTTCGATAACAGCGGAACCACTGTGACCCTGAGGAACGTTCGACGTGCAGCCAGCAATACTGACTTTTGCACCTGGTGGAATACTAGCTGTGTAAGTGTTGGTCACTAACGGAGCGGTAGAATTATTGGCATCACGCGTCAAATACGTCACTGTAATATTGGCATTTTGCGAACCCGAAATGCCTGGCGGATCGACATTCTGGACCGCATAAGCCGACTGCTGACCACCAAATGCATTGCATATCGCAGACGGCATATAAACCTTGTTTGAACCACCTGCCGAACCGCCAGCGCTGCCCTCGAAGCCATTTGCATTGCCGCCACTCGTTGAAAGTTCAAGCGCAGCAGCAACAACCTTTCCCGGAGATGAGCTGCCAGTGCGCACCGCCGTAATTTGTGCAGAGCCGTTGAAGGAATTCCCGAGCTGCGTCACTTGCCCTGCATCGATATACTTAACAGAGTTGGGCGGAAGGTTAGTGATAGTCTCTGTATGAACCGTCTGCCCCAGATTGCCCGTTTCGGCGCTCACAAATCGCACAGTGACATCTGCTGCCACTGTATCCACATTCTGGATCGAGAAGCGCGTGTTCGTGTTGAAGGCATTCTTCAAGACGGTAGGGATCTGGAAATCCGGTGCTCCTTCGTTCGAGGTGAACCCGTTGATCAGAGGACGATTTGCTACTCCTGGCGAATTGACGGGCACTTGTACAATTGTAGAGACAACCGGCTGATCCGACTGAATAACCGCACCACCTTTGAACCCTGATGAAAGCCCTGACACATTAACAACCGCCAGTGATGCACCTGCATTTGCTGCCAGGGATGGCAAGTTGTGTGTTATCGGCGATCCCGAATTCTCAGAGTAAAATAGCACTTGCATGGTAGCGCTGCCTGTACCGACATTCTGGTATGTAATTGATGTGACAAACTGCGTGTTGTACGCGGTTTGAGCGTCTGCCAGACTAAAAGTCCCAAGCGTGAGCCCCACCAGTATGGCAGCGCTTACCCATATCGTGCGAAATCGTCGCATACTTCCCTCCTGACTGACTAGTTGTAGAACGAGACCTTGAACATTTCACATTCTAGTTTGTCTGTCGGATGATAACAATACCCTTTTCGGGTTAAGCACGCGTTCCACCGGTGGTAATCCGGTTGCCTGTATCGCAAGACTGCGCTACCATAATGTGAAGCAAGCACTACTTGATTGTTCCTGGAGGATATGGATGAGAACTTTCCTGGTGTTCGCTCTCTTATCACTATGGGTATCTCTCGGAGCATGCGGTAACTCCGCATCACCGCCGCCAGTCGAGTTGAATGTGCCGACACCGAGCTTCGGCAATGTAACGATCACAGGTCGTATTGTTTCGGCAAATACAGGTCGTCCGGTCGGCAACACCACTTTGCGCCTAGCTGAAGTTTTTCGATTTGGTGACGAAGCGGCATTTATTCTAGATGTTACACGCGGTCCATCGACAACCACAAATGAGGATGGTCGATTCGTGTTTGCTAATGTGCCAGCGCGTGAGTATGTGTTATTCCTGAGCGCTGGAGAACATGCGAACGCGGCAGTGACTGAAGCGCCTGATAAGGCGAAAGTATGGGATGCTCGCTCTGGAGGTGTGTTTGATCTTGGCGTTGTGCGCGTGCAGTGGCCATAAGGTTACATGAGCATCCAAAACGCGTGAGCATGCCATGATACTGTGCTTAGTTTTCAATGGGAATTCACTACCGTACAGAACTTATGAGCGATTGGTGGCGGGCGGCAAGGAGCGGGTTGGGTCGGTCAGGCGGAAGCGCGCAACGGTGTCGCAGGCAGGAGGCGAGCAGGCGCAAGCCGAGCGAGCACAGGCTGAGGTCACAGCGGTCAGAGCGATGAATACGCGCGCGAAGGGCGTCTCGACGAGCAAAAACGCCCAGACACACCACCCACGGATAGGCCAGCGCCGTCCCAATCAGCAACCGAGACAGACGAACCGGATCGCTGAGATGGCTTCGGTTGATGCGAAAGCCGCGGCTCTTTTGATCCGAGAAGTAGGGTTCGATGAGGGCGCGACGGCGATCCAGCCGTAATCAAGGTCGCTGTGCGTGGGAACCAGATAGATGGGCGATTCATATGCCGCCTCCCACACGGCGAGCGCGTTCAGCGGACCGTAGCAGGCAGCGGTCATGCGCACCTGTTCTCGTACGACCGTTTGACCGCGTTTGGGTGCAAGGTCGCGCAGGGCGATGGTTTGACCGTCGGCCGTAAGCAGGATGTCACGCGCCGTACGACAGACGGAGCGCCAGCCTTGCGCCGTGATAGCGGCTTGCCAGAGCGTTCCGTCACACTCACCATCACCCAGGATGGTCACGTCGGCGCCAGCTGGAACCAGGGGAATACGCTGTGCGAGCAACGCACCGTGGAGCGCCTGCGGCAAATGGCCTTTGCTCGCGTTGACCTCCACCCAAACCAGTGGGAGTGCTCGCCGGTGGGAGAGCACGCTGAGCATCAAGCACATACAGCCCCGTCCGACCGTGCCGCCATCAATGACGACCACCAACGGGACACGCGCCAGCATCGTGAGCAGTGCTTGAGCAACCGGCACCATCCAGCGCTCCACCGTCATCTCGTCGTGCTTGAGGCAACGCCGAAAGCGCATCACCACGCTCTCGTCACGGCCCGACCACCGGGCGTGTGTTCGACGATTTTGGGCGATTGGGCCTGTTGCGCGCCAACAATACCGCAGATCAACAACGTCAAGGTGTGCAGATGCCGCCGCTCGTGGCCCGAGACACGCCCATACAGTTGCAGCATACAGCGATCTATGGCACGATAGCGCCGGTACGTGTCGCGCATGGGTAAACCTCCTTCGGGTCGTTGGGAGCGAACCTCGAAGGCGATCCGATCATGGGTGACACGTACTCCTTTCACCCCTCCTTCCCGAACATGTTTTCTGTACGGTAGTCAAAATGGGAAAATCAAAATCGGAAATACTTCTACGCTGGCAGCCTGAACGTGCTAACCATGACAATGATGCGCGATCATTTGTAGAAGGGGCACGAGAGCTTTCTTGGCTCGCATGGCGAAGGATACGTATCGCTGCGCCTGATCCTGTTTCGACGCGCGGTACAGAGATATGAAACCCTGAACAAGATCAGTCGGAGTAACGGATTCGATGTCGAAACACCATTGTGCGAGACCTAACTCACGCATAATACCGCGTGACTTATGTAAGTACCCGATTGTTATAACGGGAACGCCTGCATTAATTGCCAGAATGGCAGAGTGCATGCGCGTTGCGATGAAATAGTCCATTAAGCTATAGGCGGCCTGGAGCAGATCTGGTTCCGCAGATTCTTCGACCAGATAGACATGTGCGGGACAGCGCGCTGCGGATCGCAAACGGCGGTTAATCACACGATCATCCCATGCTGGTAGAGGGGTTGCACACTGTGCAAACAAGACCACCGCGCCTCCCTGGTCTATAATGGCATTGATGCAGGCGATGAGCGACTGTTCATACGCTTCCTGTCCTCGAAAGCCTGGCTGTTGAGCGCCCCAATCAATTGCGGTCATTCCAACACAAAAAGCGTAACGTGAGCGGTCAAGCCCGGCGCCTTCGAGCAGTCTTTTAGCGCACTCCTGATCGTGTGAAGCGAACCCAAATGCCAGATCTGGAAAATAAATCGCACGCTTTCCGCAACCAAGCGAGTTCAGAAGCTTTAGCGACTCACGCTCACGAACAAATGTGACCTTTGCTTTGCGAACGATCCAGGCAATAATACTTTGTTTCAGTCTCGTGCGAAGCGGACCGATTGATTGCGGCAACAGGATCAGTGGCTTGCCCAGTGCGAGCGGAACAAGCAACTCGCCAAGCACAAAAGCATGCCATGCCACGAATGATATTACTTCTCCGGCGATGTGTGAGGGCGGAGCATCTTCATCATACAAGTACCCTCCGCCACAACCGAGAACGAGATCCGCCGATGCACAGGCATTGATAAAAGCCTGTTTCTCTGCATCGAAAAACCATCGTCGCCTTCGTTTTGTCAGTCGGTGCTCAATCACGAAGAGTATCAACCGGATAATGTCTGCGAGGCGCTGAAGGGGAGAGGTGACATATTCTTTACCGGATGAGTCGACAGCGACAGCCCAGGAGTCGAGCGAACTGATAATAGTGTATGCTGGAAAAGCGGCTTGCCCCGCAACCGCATCGCTGAACGTCATCGTCACACACGATCCAGGGAAAGCCTCTTCGATCACCCGGAGAGATTCAATATAAATGGCATGATCTCCGCGATTTCGGGGTGATTTTTGGTTGACAAGTAAAATTTTCATGAATAATTCAGACGGAGCGCTCTCAACGCGCCAATTCCATATCCGATAAATAAAAGTATCTCAATAGTGATCGTGATGATAGCGGCTCCAAGAATGCCGTATGTCGGTATTAAGAACAAACTTCCAAGGATACTGTAAAAAGTGATCAGTATTTGTGTGAATATACGCCATTTTAGGCGGTCAAGGACTATTAAAAAAGACACAAAGACCATATTGATGCTCTTAAGTAAGATAATTATATCTATCATATAGATAACGGATGAGGTTTCTTTGTATGAGGATTTATATATTATATCAATTAGTGTATTCCCCCACATCCTCAATAAAAATATGGCACTAAAACCGTAGATAAATGCTATTAAAATCATCAATTTAGTTAATGAGAGAAAATATTTTGGCGAAGATCGAATTTCATTGAGAATAGGTATTCCGACCAGAGAAATGAGATTAGGAACGATGAAGGTATAGAAAACGATATTTAAGGCTGAACGAAATACTCCTGTCGAATCGGTGCCAACTGTTAGTCCTAGTACGGCTATTGTGATGTTTCCGTATATTTTTGCAAGCGCATCACTGGTAACAAGTAACCATGAACCTCGGAAAGCTCGAAGTAATTCCAATTTTTTTGATAAATTTATGTTAAAAACCTGCCTTAAGTGCCAAAAAATTGCAAATGTGATGCAAATAATACTAAAAGTCTGTAAACCAAAAATAAGTGTAATATCATTCCGTAGTGTGTACATAAAAAATAGAATAAGCACTAACTGAAGAGTTGCACCTAGTGTTTGAAACAAGGCCACTATGTCATTTTTTTTGAGGGCTCGAAGGGTGCTGTAGCCTGTCATAGCAAATGTGTCAAAAACAATGCCTATTGCGCCAATAAGAAATGCTGACGCACTCACGATACGAACCGACCACGCCAGTGTGACAATGATGAGCAGTAATGTAGCACCAACAGCCTTCAATACCAGAACGCTACGGATAGTTGTGGTCAGTTGACCTGGATTTCGACTGACATCGTGCAAAATCCAGGTGTCCAGTCCAAAACCGAGCATAATAGACATTAGACCAAGAGTCGCAGCAATCGCAGCGTACTCGCCATAGAGCATCACGCTCAGATTGCGAACGATGAGGGTTTGCGCCACTGCAGAGAGGATCATAGAAAGGGATGTGCCAATAACTGCAGCGGCAATCCCTCGAAGGAGCTTGTACAACGGTGGAATAAAGCCCGATCGTTGATACAGTCTCGTCAGATGACGCCAGTGGGTTATCTTTGCACGGATCAATCTGTCCTCAACTCGAGACTTGGTTTCAGGTGATGGTACTGTAGTGCCAGCAGTACTCCTCCTTTAAAGCCCGACCATAGCGCCTGAGCGCGCTTTTGGTAATACTTTAAGGATTTCCGTGAATTTGGATTAATTAATGCCATAGAAGATTCTTGACGTATGGTTTTGCACCGAAACCATAGGTATTTCCATGCAATGGGCTCACCTCTTAGAGCTAATCCTACATTTACTGCGATCATTCCCTTTGAATATTCATGATGGAGTGATTCATTTTTCTTGCGAGACAACCAATTGTCATGATAAACGCATATCGTAGGATTATAAAGTAAAATGTCGCCTTTTCTTAATAATCGTATTTGAAATTCTACGTCTTCCCCTGAACCTATTTTTGTTCCTGTGCCCAGCATTTCAATAAACAGACCCCGACGAATAAAGATTTCGCGACGAAATGCCATGTTGTTGCCTGAACCAAAATGCTCAACAGTCATAACCGGTTTTCTGCAGGCAAAAACACTTTCTTTGGTGATTAAGGCATTACAAGTAGAACCATCTGGGCGTGTTGCATAGTCTATCGTTCCAAAATCGGTTTTCCACGTGTGATAGGTTATTGGAAGTGATCCATCATCATATGCCATCACCCGACCCATTACACCGTCGATATGGGGATTGAATCGAAATGTTTGCTCAATTTGTCGTGCCCAATCCCTCGTTACCAGACAATCATCATCGGTGAAAGCGCAAACAGAGCCTCGCGCGAGGCGAATTGCCTGGTTTCTTGCTCTTGCCAACCCACATCCCTGGCGCCAATAGTAACGAATGAGTCCATGGTACGGTGTGGATATCAACTCAAGATCCAGCGGCTTATCAGATTGGTCGAGTATAATAATCTCCTTTACCGGCTCTAGATCCATGCTGAGCAGTGCGTTCAGACACCTCCGCACACGATCCGGACGATTGCGCGTGCAAACAATAACACTGATCATAAACTTTGCAACCAGAGTATTTTCTCTACGCTATATTGTCGCCTGAACCCCCTCCGCCACTCCCCAGTACCATGCGGTGCGCGCCCAGACCAGCCCCGGCAGCAGGTGCGGCGCGTGGTGCGCCAGGGTTGCAGTGTCGC
>DAOUCY010000126.1:0-118159 GCA_034431625.1 Anaerolineae bacterium
GCGCCCACCAGCCGCACCAGCCGTGTCGTACCCCCAACATCCGGAATAATCCCCAGCCGCGTTTCCGGCAAACCCAACCGCGTCCCCTCTGCGGCGATCCGGAAATCGCAGGCCAGCGCCAGCTCGAAGCCCAGCCCTAGGCAGTAGCCGTGCAGCATCGCAATGGTCGGCAGGGACAGCCTTTCAATCCGGTTGGCGACTGCCTGGTATGCTTCCGTCAGCGGGAATAGATTTTCCCGCCATCCCTCACCGAAATGCTCGGCAGCCTCCGGGAACGCTGCCACATCGATACCCGCGCAGAATCCGCTGCCTTCTCCGCGCAGCACCACCGCCCGCAGCCCGCTGGTCTTCTCTGCCTCGATCAATGCTGCGTCCAGCGCCATCATCATCGGCCAGGTAATTGCGTTGCGCTTGTCCGGTCGGTTGAAGATAATTTCCAGCACGCGCTCGTGCCGCCGGGTGACGATCAAATCGGACATGTTCTCCTCCTATGAAGTGGAACATCTGCTCAACGGCAGAGAATAGACCGCGTGCTGGGGGAGTGTAGAAGGAAACGGTGGCTTCGTCCAATCGTGACGCGGCTCACAGCATTTGCAGACACAGCACGACCGCCGCAAAATGCACCACGCTCCCTGCCAGCACGAACAGATGCCAGAGTTCATGGTGTCCCATGTGGCGGTGGAAGTTCGGTTTTTCCAGCCCAAAGATGACGGCCCCGGCAAGAAAAATACCCCCGCCGGCCAGCAGCAGCACGACCACTTCCGGAGGGACATTCTGCCGTGCTGACGGTGGGATGAACAGCGCCACGCACCCCATCAGCACATAGTACAGCAGCGAGAAAATGCCTGGTTTCACCAGGAACAGCAGTTTGTACACGATCCCGCCCAGCGCCATCGACCACACCACAATCAGCGTGATCCACCGCCATTCTCCGGTCAGCACGAACAGGCAGAATGGGGTATAGCTCCCCGCGATCAGCACGTAGATCGCCGCGTGATCGATCCGTTGCAGCCACAGCAGTGTGCGCTGCGAGCCGTTCACCGAATGATAAATCCCGCTGGCTGTGAACAGCATTACCTGGCTCAACCCGTACACGAACACAGCCGCCCGCTTCAGCGGGTCGTCTCCGGCCAGGCTCAGTAGCCAGACGATTCCCAGTGTGGCCGCCAGCGCCCCGCCCAGATGAGTTAGGCTGTTGACCGGTTCACGCAGGCGGTTCAGACGAGAAATCTGCATAGCAGCCTTTCATTGCAGCCGTGGTCAGCGGGTCAGACATCGATTTGGATTATGCCAGACGCGACGTTAGGCCAGCATGAAGATGAGATGTGAGCGTGTCTGAAACCGTAAGGCGGATTTCCGCCGCCTCTCATTGTGTGCTCATACGCGCCCGCTAGAATCAAGCTTATGGAAACACAGCAGTCCTTTCAACTCACCTTTGACTGTCCTGCCTTCACCGGTTCCCAGCGGATGCGCTATGAAACGCCGCCTGGCGGCATTACCCTGACGGGCTACCTTGCTCGCCGCTTGCAGAAGACCGCCCTGTTGCGTGACATCGAGGTGGATATCCGTCAGAACCCGGTGCTCGCGCTGATCAAGTTCGGCTTTTACGCCGCCGCGTCAGCCACCAGTTACGGCCCTGTGAACTACCAGCCCCGTTTTGAACGTCCTGGCGCATCCTATGTCGAGCAAGACCCTGATACAGGCGCCGAGATCGCCGTGAACTACGCTCATCGCAGTCCGCATTATACTTTCACCTTTGAGGTGCGTCTGCCGGATGGCGGCCTTATCAAAGGGACGGAGAGTATTACCGGGACAACCATCGGCCTCAAAGGAGTAGGCATGCCTGCTCCCTCGCGTTTCGATTACTGGAGCGCAGATCGGGGTTACGCAGCCTCGGCCACTGGCATCATCACCAGTGAACTTGTCCTCAGGCCGCTCCGTGCGACTCAGGTGCGCGGTTATGGCGAGCTGCGCCTGACCGACCTGCGGGGTTCCTCTGGCGAAGTCACTGTAGATCGTGAAGCCGTTCTTCGTGCCGTTATCTGGGATCGCTTGCAGAATCGCTACCGCGCCGCCTATCGCCTGACCTGAAAGTTAGGGTCGTGGCCCGGGTAGGGGCCTGTGCGGGTGCATTCGTTCTTGAAAACAGACCAATTCCACAGGCGGGAGTGGATGGGAGTCGAACCCACCGCGGCCTGCGACGCAGCCCGCCGCCGGTTTTGAAGACCGGGGCATCCACCGGGACACAGCCACCCCCATTCAAGCGTTGGCGACTATTATATCGGTTCGGCGTGTCCCCACGCTATATACGCTTTTTATGTGTTTGTTAGGTTGTTAGCTTTAACATGAAATTAGTAAACCCCCTACCTATAGGGGGTGGCAGATTGTCCGCGCTGCGGTATCGTAGTAGCCAGACGTGGTCAATCATGTCATACAGGTTGGGAAGTCATTATGTCGCTGCATCAGCTTGAAACGGGTGAATTCCAGTACGGATCGTACAAGATTCAGTATGTCGAGTGGGACGAAGGCGACTGGACTGGTAGCGGGTATTGGCTGCGCGCGGTGGTCACCAATCGCCGCCTCCTGGTCTATCCCGAAGTCGAAGACCAGCGCCGCCAGTCTGCTACTATTCCCCGCGCGGAGATCGTGAAGGTCTGGAACGTCTCTCTGAAAGGTCGTGACGGCATTTATCTGCGCCTTAACAACGACCGCTGCCTTTATATGCTCGTTGACTGGAGCCAGGGCAGCAAATTGGTTCGCGATATTGAGAAGATGTTAACCCCTCC
The DNA here is from genome assembly GCA_034431625.1 of Anaerolineae bacterium. Lineage (GTDB taxonomy): Bacteria > Chloroflexota > Anaerolineae > Aggregatilineales > Phototrophicaceae > CFX2. The sequence goes on from DAOUCY010000126.1 coordinate 2,787, forward strand.
CGCTAGGCCGCGCATCACGCCGCGCGTGTTGGCAAACTAGTTTCGCAATAGGCATACTGTAATGGTCGCCCAGCTTACGCAACTGAAGAGCCTCGAACTTGTGTTTAAGCAGCATGTCCGCCTGCACCCGAACGAAAAAGAACTCGGCGTCTATCAGGTGGCGGTCATTCGCCGTGCCGCTTCCGGTTGGGTTCCCTCGCCTCCGCCTCTGGATGCGATGGTGACGAATTTCCGCCTCATCCTTCATCCCCAAACCCGGCGGCGTTATCCCGTCGCCAGCATTCCCAGCTTGTTTGTCACTACCATTGCCGATGTCGAACTCGGTCGCCACCAGTGCGTTGGCCTGACCCTCAAGACCGGCCACCAGTTGTATCTGTCCGCCAATTGGGGCGTCGGCGACGACCTCGGCACTGCGCTCCGTGCCATGCTGACTTCCCCGGTCGGTGCGCCCTTTAAGATGCACCTCGGCCCCGATGAAATCCGCCGGATGATCCAGCTTATCAACCGCCTTTGATCTGAGGAACACTGCGGACTCTGCGTAAAAAAGCGCCCCATTCAACAGGGGCGCTTTGCTTCATCAAATCAGCAGTTCAAAATCGGGCAGAACGCGCTGCCCTGCCGCTGCTTTTACTGCTGGCAGTACAAATCTGGCAGTTGAATGGCCGCGCCAGAAGGTTGTGCTGTGACCATCCCACCCCCGTAGACTAGGCCATTGTAGACCACCGAAGCATCCCGTGGTGGAACCGGACGGCTGTCAAAGAGTTCCATCGAATAGATTTCGATGGTGACATTAGTCGTGCCGGGCGGGGCGTTTTGGTAGCTGATCGTCACCTGATTCCGCTCAGGGCCGCAGCTCCAACTCGCAAAGAATGGCGGCGGGTTGGCCTCGCGCGGGATAGTGACCGTCTGAGACGTGCAGCCGGTCTGTCCATTCACCAGCGCCTCGACATACCAAGACATCTCATAGGCTGTGCCGACATTCCAAAGGTCGAATTGGACGTTGGTCTGCGGCGCGCCAACTTCGATAGACCCTGCGCCAATTACAACCAGACGGTAGCTGGTCGCGCCGGGGGCTGGGTCCCAGTAGAAAGTGTTCCAGCCAAATTTCAAGCCGTCCAGCGGCGAAGTCGCCTTGAAGTTGGTGCAGTCGAGTGGGCCAGAAGGCGTTTGTGGCGTGACCGTGCTTCTTGTAGAAGGCTGTCGGGTCACGGGCACAGGCGTAGGCCGCGCCACCTGTTCCTCATCCGGTACGTCAATCGGGTAATCCAGCACCTCCGGTGGAATGTCATCCAGCCACTGCAAATCGTCGAGTTTTTCCTGGTCAATCGGCTTCGGCGGTGTGAACGGTCCATTTGGTTCAGTGCCGTCCTCAGAGAGTGGGACGGTGGTCATAAAACCTTCAGGGATAATCTTCCCATCGACTTCAGCTTGGCCGCTGATCGTCATGAGTTCCATCAGGTTGTCTTCGGTGGTGCGCAGCGCGATAGTCGAACCAATGCGAATATCCGCGCCGTTGGCAGTGATATCCACCGCCAGCCGCTCCGGCCCCTGGACAAGCAGCAGTGCGGGCGACTCGGTGCAGGAGGGGGCCCCAATACCCGTCTTGAAGTAGAAGGCTTGCATCGGGGTTCGGCTGTCCTGTTCCAGCACAGGCAGGCTGTCCAAATCCCCTGAGGGCGACACCAGATCGCGCCGAACCCAACCCGGCGACCGCTCTTCGTAAACGACGCGCAGCCACTGCCGGTCTGGACTGAGGGCATCCGCGCCGAGCACATCACCGATTTTCACGCTGCCGATGATATTCGACTGCGTGGTAGCGCGGCTGCGAATGTTGGCGTTGACGTTGGCCGTCACGTCGATAGGCGGATCGGCCGGTTGGAACGCTTCGTCGGCGGGCACGGCGTTGTTGACGGTGACATCGCCAAGCAGGATAAACGTCACCGCTTGGCCGGGGAGTGAATTAGGGACATTCGCCTGAACGCTCATCACGGCCACGCCCCACTCGTTGAGTTTTTCGTCCAGCGGCGCGGTGGCTATCGAATCGAGCGTCACCAAATCAGCGCGGTCCGCCGGGCGGCTGAAGAAATCTTCGGCTACCGCCTGGGCGAAAGTAGCATCAACACGGTTGAAGCCGTAGCAGGCGCTGTTGCGGGAAATGCCGCCGCAGTTGTCGCCGAGCGTATTGAGCGCTTCGACAACCGTAGCCGGGCAGCTTGCAGAGTCCTGCATCTGCGCAGGAACTCGACCGAGCATGAGCAGTAGGGCTGCCATCAGTCCTATGCCCCAAAATATTCGCGTTCGCATGGGATCAATCCTTTTTAAGAATCTGTCCTCTTCCATATCTCGCGGTCAGCAGCTAATCGTCCCTGGCAGCGCGACTGTTGTCCCGGAGGGGTTAGCCGTGACGGTTCCAGAGCCGAGTGTGGATGGTCCGAATGTGACGAATGAGGCCGACCCTGGATCGGGTGGTACAGTCACGCTGGTGGGCGGAAAAGGTGTCGGCGCCCCTCCACTGTAGGCGAAGCTGATGGTGACGCTGGTCGTGCCGGCGGGCATCCCGCTGAAGTCCACCTGGAAGGCATAGATGCCCGTGCAGTACCAGGTTGCGCTGAAAGTATTGGTCGGGCCTGCGGGAGCCTGCGGTTGTGTGACCGGCGCTCGCGGAATCGTGACTCGCGCCGACGTGCAGGCAGTCTGGTCGCCAGACAGTGCCAGTACTTCCCAGGCGAAGGAGAAGCCGTAGCCAACTGTCTGAACGTTCAGGTCAGCGGTGAAGTTCGTCTGCGGCGCAGCGATGTTGTAGGATGCGACCAGCGCCCCGCCGCGTTCGTCTACGTTGTAGATGTTGAGGCGGTAGGCAGTTGCACCTGGTGCGGCATCCCAATAGAAGGTGTTCAGCCCGTAGTTCAGCCCATCCAGCGGCGAAGTTGCTCGGAAGGGCGCGCAGTCTACCGTGCTCGGTGGATTAGTCTGAGGTGGGGCAGGCGGCGCCGGCGGAACAGAGGGCGCGCCCGTATCAACGCCGCACACAATAGTGAGCTGCTGGCCGGCCAAAATGCGCGAGGGATCGGTCAGCCCGTTGGCTTGCATGATAGCACTGATGCTGGTGCGGTACCGCTGGGCAATGCGGAATAGATTTTCCCCGGCGCTGACAGTGTGGACGAGGGTCGTGCCGGTCACGCAGGCGGTGCTGTCCGGCGTCTCGGCTGGCGCTGGCGTGGGCGTCGGTTCAGGCGCCGCTCCTGCGTCTAAGCGTTCCAGTGCCGCCATCGCGACCTGGATTTCGTCCTTTTCGCTCAGTGTCATGTCCCGTGGTTCTTCCCACTCGCAGTCACTGCCGATCATCTGGTCGTTTGCCTCGCCATCCATGCCGAGGTCTTGCGGCTCATCCATGCAGTGAGAGGTCATCATGCCTTCGGGAACGCGCATCTCGTCCGGCGTGTCCGGATTCATGACCATCTCTCCCTCAAGGACCATCATATTCATGGTATCCCCTTCAGGGGACATCCGCATGACGACCAGCGATCCCAGTCGGAATGTCGCCCCGTTGGCGGTCAGCTCCACCTTGAGATTCTCCGGGCTGCGTACAGCCAGCAGAGATGGCGTCTGGACGCAGTCAGTTCCGCCGGGACGAGTGCGGAAGAAGAAGGATTGCATGGGAGTCTGGCCGGTGCGGGCCAGAATCGGAAGGTCATTCAGCGCCGGGATTTTGTTCAGCGCGGTGCGTGGCAGCCAGCCTGTCCCCACATCGGTGATGACGCGGATCAGGTCTCCATCTTCACTCATAGCAACTGCGTTCACGACCGTCCCAGCCGGCACAGTCGTCAGGATGCCGCTTTCCCGCCCCTGCCCGGCGCGCAGTTCGGCAGCCTTCTGGGTGATGACGGTCACAGGCGGTTGGTCGCTGGTCGGTGGGACAGCATTCTCGATTTCGGTGTCACCCATCAGCAGGAAGGTCACCGCTTGACCAGGCAGCGTATCAGGAATATCCGCCTGGATGTTCAGCACGGCGATGCCCCACTGATTCAGGCCGAGATCGGCCGGTGAAGTCTGGAGGCTTTGCAACACTTTGAGTTCAGCTCGGTCTGCTGGCCGGTCGAAGGGCACTGTATCGACCACATCGATGAAAGTCGCTTCAACCTGGTTGAAGCCGTAGCACGCCGAGTTGCGGCCGAGGTCACCGCAGTTGTTACCCACCTGGGACAACGCCAGCTCAACCAGCGCCGGACAAGCGGCATCCTCGGCTTGTTGGGCCATTACGACGCTGAACAAACCAATCAGAACCACGAAGGCTGTGAAGGTGAGGGCTTGCCGCATGGTCATCAGCGCTTACTCCTGAACGGATCGGACATGGCAGTGACGACTCGCATTATAGTCCAGATTACGGCTTGCGCCAGACAACCAGCAGCCTGAATCAAAAGAGCCTGTTTCGTAAAGAAACAGGCTCTTGCGCCATGCCAAGGCCCAGACTTGAACTGGGGACCCATGCATTTTCAGTGCATTGCTCTACCAACTGAGCTACCTTGGCGGGTCGAACGGTACTATAGCAAACGGCACCTCAATCCGCAAGGCTCTTTTTGCTGTGCAGCGCTCAAAACCGCCGCGAAGCAGTCAGAGTGTAGCTTACCTGGCTGGGCGCGGTGCGGTCGGCCAGAGTGATGGCGATCCACTGCTGGTTGAAGGCGGCCGTAGCCGGAACGACGATGCTCCCTCCGCAGCTCAGCGATGGGCGTTCCGGTGCGCCCCAGCGGATATGTTCCGTGCCAGTTCCGGTGCAGACCAGCGTCAGATTGAATTCGCGATAGTCGTCTAGTGTTCCGGCAGCCAGGTGCGAAACCGTCATAAGCACCAAATCGCGGGGATCAGTTTCGGTTGAAGCCAGCGCGTCGCTGACCATCCCCCAGCCGTCCCGGTCTACATCAAGGCGCAGCGGGCCGCTGGTCGAGACAGGCAGCGTTGCATCCGGCAGTCCGTCGCAGGCTCCGCTGACGGTCACCACACTGCCGGAAACCCAACCCGTCTGTTGGCCGGCCTGGACGGGATACCATCCGCCAACATCATGGCCGGTTACCGGCAGTGTTTGCCCCATCGCGAGGCCGCCGATCACCGGGTAATTCAGACCTGGGCCGCTTCGCACGTTGACGCTGCCGGCGACGGCGCTGCTGGCTTGGCACGGCGTAGCCAGATCGGGCACTGCTTGGGCGACCGCCGCGGCCGGCATGGCCTGTGGGGTAGGGTTGGAAAGCGCCGTAGATGGAACCGGTGGCGGGCTGCTGCTGATCATGACCGAGAGCAGGCCGCTTGCCGTGGACTGATCCGACTGGACAGCCACCTCATACGTTTCATCGCCGGGAACAATCGTCAGCGCGGTGCTTTGCAAACTTCCACCGCTGAGCGTTGCGAAGACCTTTCCGCTTCCATCACGCACTTCGACGGTGTAGGTGATACTGGGCGTGAGTGTAGAGATCAGCAGATAGGTCGGGCTGTGCAGATTCGAAGTGAATCGGTACGAATGGCTGGTGACGGTCAGTGGAAAGCTGACCAGTACAGGCGCATCCGGGGTGAGCATCAGGCTCAAAGCCGTCGCCTGTGTCCCCTGGCATCTGGCAGCCCCAACAATCACAACAACACACCACAACGTTCGGAGTAGCCAATCGACGTTCCACATGGGACGCGCCTTCTCTACATGCCAGGGACGGCATCACGTTTTATGAATCATCTAGTTGCATACTTTTAGCGTATGCAGACTAGGACGCATCGCCTCAACGCCGGGCTGATGGTCAGCCTACGCCCCCTCTGCGGCTGGAATACGGGGATCATTGCGGTACATCTGGGAGCGCGGTAAGATCAGGGAACATTTGTGCCAATCGACAGGAAGAGAAATACGTATGACCCCGGATCGTGCTGCTGCCCTCGCTGCGATTGCTCAGGAAGTGCGTTCATGTCGTCTGTGCCGTCTCTATGAACAAGCCAAGCAGGGAGTCCCCGGCGCGGGCAGCCCCACCGCCGAAATTATGTTCATTGGCGAAGGGCCAGGCTTCCATGAAGATCAGCAGGGCTTGCCCTTTGTGGGTCGTTCTGGGGATTATCTGGAGCGTCTCTTGAAGATGATCGGGCTGCGCCGTGACCAGGTCTTCATCGCCAACGTGGTCAAGCACCGCCCTCCAGAAAACCGCGATCCCCTCCCGGACGAAATTGCCGCCTGCCGTCCCTACCTTGATCGTCAGATTGAAGTGATTGATCCGCTGGTCATTGCCACCCTGGGCCGCTACAGCATGGGGCGGTACTTCCCCAATGGCAAGATCACGCAGATCCACGGCAAGCCGCACTATGACGATGGCCGGGCATACTACCCGCTGTTTCATCCGGCGGCCGTCCTGCGCAATCCCAGCCTGGAGAAAGACATGGAAGCTGACTTCCGCCGGCTTTTAGAAGTGTTGGCCGAAGTGAAGAAACGCCGCGCCGCGCAGCAGCCATCTGCTCCTTCTCAGAAAGACGACGAGCCGCCTCAGCCGACTCAGTTGAAGCTGTTCTGAGGAAATGGTTGCCGCATCCCCAAACCTGCCTTCGTACAGGTGGTCTTCTGTCCGTCCGCTTCCCCCAAAGGGGCTTCTCGCAGCCGAGTTTGACCGCCCATTTTTACGCCTTGCATGCAAGAGACACCAAATGGTTTTCCAAATAGTCTTCCATAATGTCACCCTTTCGCCCTCGTTTTGTGCTACGCTGAGACCACAGCCTGGCCATCTTTTGGGGTGTCCGCCAGAAACGCCTTTAAACAAGTAGCTCTAACAATCAGCGATGAACGGTCAGCTTCTACAATTGGCACAAAATGGCGTAACCGACATGTCCGGCATGTCCGACATTGCCGCCATTTCCGCCAATTCTCAAGATTCTCATTACACAGACGATTCTCATTCTTATCATTCTTATCATTTCTCACGGATCACCGCATTTTTCTATCAAACCATTCTGTCCGGCTGTAAGCTGTCCACCATGAGCTAAAAGCTTCTTTCATGAACAACGAACGATCCTCTATCCACTATGCCGATCTCACCTGGCCGGAAGTCGCCGATCTCCCCCGCGACCTCCCCCTGGTGCTGCCCCTCGGTGAAGGCTTCTCCGCCGAGTCCATCGCCAGCGCTCTGGGTGTCCCGGCCATCATTCTGCTCCCGCCCTTGCCCTATGGCTGGCCGGGCAGCATCATCTCCGTCAGCCCGGAGATGCTCCGCCGCGTCATCGGTGGCATCTTCAGCGGCCTGCGTGAAGACGGCTTCCAGCGCTGCCTGGTCGTCCATGACCAGGCCGGCCTGTCACTCCCCGACGAAATCACCGCCCTGACCCTCCCACGTCAGACCGTGCCCGCTCTTACCCCGCCCGCGGCTACCCCCCAGCGCGTCATTCTCATTCCCTGCGGCCACACCAAGCAGCACGGCTACCATCTCCCCCTGAGCACCGATACCATCATCATCGGCGCCATGGCCGAAGCCGTTGCCGCGGCTGTTCCCAGCGAAGCCGAGACTCTGCCTGTTCTCCCCTACGGTGTCAGTATGTACCGCGCGTCCTTCGCTGGCACGCTCAGCCTCGGCGGTCGCGTCTTTGAGGATTTCCTGCTGGAAGTCATCGATGTCCTGGTCGCCCGTGGCGCTGACCGCTTCTACCTCATCAGCGGGCACGGCGGCAACAGTTCCTTCCTGCACAACACCGTCAAATACGCTGGTGACCGTCACCATCACGTCTTCGCTGCCACCACCTGGCTGCATACCTCCGGCCATCTCGGTGCGCCTGCCCTGGAGCAGTACCGCCGTTCCCCGCGCGGCGGCATGGGCCACGCCTGCGAGCTGGAAACCGCCTACCTGCTCCATCTCCGCCCTGACCTGTGCAAAATGGATCGCGTCGTCGATGAACCCGACTTTATCAGCACGCCCAACTACTACATGGATTGGATCGAAGGCGGCGCACTCATCCTCACCTGCCTGTGGGAGGACGACACTCTCACCGGCGCCTATGGTAGCGGCAGCCTCGCCACCGCTGAAGCAGGCGCGCGCTGGTTCGCCATCGCCGTCGAAGAAAAAATCATCCACGTCCGCGAAATTCATGAGCAGGCTCGTCGGCGCCTCGCCCGCCGCGCCGAACAGCAGCGTCAGAATCTCACACCCGCAGCCGTCCTGGCCCGCCAGCCCTGGCGCAAGCGGAGCTGATCTGCGCCAGAATTTACAGACACTTTACATCTGCGCTCTTGACCATCACCCCGCCTTCGCATATTCTGTTTATAGACACAATGTCCAGAATTGTAGGGGTGAGGCTTGCCTCGCCCAAGATCGCATCAGGTGGTGCACCATGAAAACCCGCATTCAGCGGCCCACCGGCCCGCGCGGCCATTGGCTCCTCGGCAGCATGAACGCCCTTCGCAGCGAACGGCTAGCCTTCGTCCTGAACAACCGTCAGCAGTACGGCGATATCGTCTACTTCCGCCTCGGCCCACGCCGCGTCTACCAGATCAATCACCCTGACCTGATCCAAACGGTGCTGGTCAAAGAAGCTGGTCGCTTTCACAAGAGTCCCGCCCTCAAGCGAGCTGCTGGTGAACTCATCGGCCAGGGCTTGCTCCTCCTCGAAGATGAAGAACACCGCCGTCATCGCCGCTTGGTACAGCCCGCCTTCCACCACAACCGCATCAGCGCCTACGCTGGCATCATGGTTGATTACACCAGTGAAATGCTCGACTCGTGGACGGACTCTACCGAGCTGGATGTTGCCCATGCCATGATGCAGCTAACCATGCGAATCGTCGCCAAAACGCTCTTCGATACCGACGTCACCCAACAGGCCGATTCCATCGGCGCGGCCATCACCATCGGGCTGGAAGCCACTGCCGACCGGGTCTCCCGGCCGCTGCGTCTCTACGAGTGGCTCCCCACCGAAACCAACCGCCAGCGTCGTGCCGCCGAAAAGCTGCTCCATCAGACCATCGTAGACATCATCGACCATCGCCGTCGCTCGCCGGGAGACCGTGGTGACCTGCTCTCCATGCTCATCCAGGCCGCCGATGAAGATGGCAGCACCCTCGATGACCGCCAGCTTCATGACGAAGTCATGACTCTGTTCATCGCCGGGCACGAAACCACCGCCAATGCCCTCGCCTGGACGCTCCTTCTCCTGACCGAACACCCTGCCGCAGAAGCGCAGCTCTATGACGAGATCGCGTCCGTCCTGGGGTCACGCCGTGCCACCGTGTCTGACCTGCCCGCGCTGCCCTATACCCACATGGTGCTCAAAGAATCCATGCGCCTCTACCCCCCAGCCTGGATTATCACCCGCCAGGCCATCACCGATGTCGAACTCGGCGGTTATACCATCCCCGCTGGCAGCATCCTCATGCTCAGTCCCTACGTCGTCCACCGCGATCCGCGTTTCTGGGAAGACCCCGAACGCTTTCAGCCGGAACGCTTCACCCCCGAAGGCGAAGCCGCCATTCCGCGCTACGCTTACTTCCCCTTCGGCGGCGGACCGCGCATCTGCATCGGTAACCAGTTCGCCATGATGGAAGCTGCCCTCGTCTTGGCGACAATCATGCAGCGTATCCATCTGGAACGCGCTGACCAGCAGCCCATCATCCCTGAACCGCTGGTCACGCTGCGGCCGCGTCACGGCCTGCCCATGCGTGTCACGGTGCGCCAGCCCCTGCTGAACCCAGCCCCTTCATAGGCTGCCTTCGCCATGCGATTCCTTCCACTTCTCATCGGTTGCGGCATACTGCGTCCAGCTTTCTTCCATAGCGGTAATTTTAGCAAGAGTCAACAAATTCCACCTCAATAGGTCAGAACCATCAAAACAGAGCTTGGGCATTATGCCTAAATCAATCTGGATATTTCTGCTCGATATGCCGCTCCAGCCGCACAAGATGCCTGTATTTCCGCTCGTTTCTCATTGAGATATGCTAATCCCACAAACTAACCTTGTGAAAGTTCATGAAATCTTCATCTGTAGTTGTGCGAAGGTGACAACGTACACTTCTGGCGTCTCGTGGCTTCTATCTCGTACTGACCCAAGGAGTGCACAAATGAAACGGACGAATCGGATGTGGCGCCGGATCATCATCCTGGCGATCTGCACCATCATCCTGGCGATGTTCGGGGCGCGAGCGACCTTCGCTCAGGAAGCCGCTCCCGCCGCGGCGACCATGGACGACATCGCCACCATCAAGATTTCGATTGATACTGCCTGGGTGCTGTTGACTGGCTTCCTCGTCTTTTTCATGCAGACTGGCTTCGCTATGCTCGAAACCGGTTTGATCCGGCAGACCGGCGCAGTTAACGCGCTTCTGGAAAACTTTGTAGACGCCGGGTTAACGGCGCTGGTTTGGTGGGCCATCGGCTTTGGCATCGCCTTCGGCGCGGATAACGGCAGCGGCCTCTTCGGAACCAGCTATTTCTTCCCCAGTATGGCGCAGATGTCGGAAAGTTATCCGGGCTTGAACATCAGCGTTCTCACCATGTTCTTCTTCCAGTTCGCCTTTGCCGCCACCGCCAGCACCATCACCACCGGCGCGATGGCTGAACGCACCGATTTCGTCGGCGATCTGATCTACAGTGCCCTCATCGCCATCTTCATCTATCCGGTTGTGGCGCACTGGGTCTGGGGCAGCGGCTGGCTTTTCACCGCTGGTTTCCATGACTTCGCTGGCAGCACGGTCGTCCACACTGTCGGCGGCGTGACCGCCCTCATCGGAGCCTGGATGCTTGGCCCGCGCAAAGGCAAGGTTTGGGGCAAGACACCTCCCGCTCACAATCTCGCCCTGGCAACCCTCGGCACGATGATCCTGTGGTTTGGCTGGTATGGCTTCAATCCCGGCTCAACCCTCGGCATGGGCAATCCCGGACTGGTTGGTCTGGTCACGCTCAACACCACCCTCGGCGCTGCCGCGGGCGCGATGACCACCCTGTTCGTGATGTACGCCCGCACCGGCAAATGGGACCTGGCAGGCAGCCTAAACGGCTCTCTGGCCGGCCTGGTGGCTGTGACGGCCCCCTGCGCTTTCATTGAACCCTGGGCAGCAGTCGTCGTTGGTCTGGTGGCCGGTGTGGTGGTACTCGTAGCGGCAGATCTGGTCGAGAAGGCCAAGATCGATGACCCCGTCGGCGCGTTCGCAGTGCATGGCGCCTGCGGCATCTGGGGCACGCTCTCGATTGGCCTGTTCGCGGTTCCCAGCTTGACCTTCGCGGGCGCGATGGCCGGCAAGGGCGGTCTGCTGACCAGCGCCGACGGATTTTCGCTGCTGGGTGTCCAGGCCCTCGGCTCGCTCTCAACCATCATTTACTGCGTCGTGACTGCCGCGCTGATGTTCGGCCTGATCAAAGCCATCGGACGGCTGCGTGTGGCTCCCAAGGGTGACGAAATCGGCATCGACAACTATGAACATGGTGTGTCAATCTGGCCCGATATTCTGCCCCCGCATGACGACTCCCCCGCTGTCAAGGCTCCGGTCAAGGCTCCGGCTGTCGGCGACTAGTTCGGTTCAACCTGCACATAAAAAACGGGCGGATCATCTCCGCCCGTTCCCTTATTTCCCCACTGTGCTGCGCTTCAAGATCTTCGCCTCAGGATGCAGCCCCACCAGCCAATCCCCCAGTAGCATGACCGCCTTCTGCAGCCCCGGCGTCACCCGTGGGTAGCCCAGCGTGCTGAGCTGGAGCGTATATTCCTCCGCTGCCTGCCGTGGCCCGACCAGCAGCGCCACATGCTGGTCAATCGTCGGCTCTTTGACATAGATTTCGATCAGCAGCACCTTGCGCCCCCGGTAGCCGTGCAGCGTACTGATGACCGTCTCTCCAAACTTATGCTCGCTCGGCTCGAACCGCTCCAGCATCTCATCCAGCGTCAGCGGGCTGCGGAAGACCACATGCGACATAGGCTGTTCCTTGTATTCCGGCAAGATAGGCGCCGACGCATCATTGCGGCGGTAGGCAAAGTAGTAGCAGGGACGGCCCTCTCGCTGAGCGCGGCCCTCATACTTCGTAACCACCCGTCCCGGCATCTCGTTGCGCCACGGTGCATCCAGTAGGTTGACCAGTCCTGGCGTCTCCGCCAGCAGCTCGGCGCTCATCTCTGCGTATTCCACAATGTCCGTCGCCAGGAAGAACCGCCCCCCTGGCCGCAGCCGGTTGACGATGGCGTCCAGCGTATCCCGCTGCATCAAACGCCGGTGGCTGTGGCGCTTTTTGAACCACGGATCAGGGAAGTTGACGTGAACTTCCTCCAGGCTGCCTGGCGTAAAAAGATAATGCAGCGCCGTTTCCGCTGTCGATTGGATAACGCGCGCATTGGTGAGCTGGTGCCGCTCAATCGCCCGCTCAACATGGCTCAAGCACTGCCCGGCGATCTCAACGCCGATGATATTCGCTTCGGGGTTCTGTCGGGCAAGGTGCAGCAGGAACGCGCCGTAGCCGAAGCCGATCTCTAAGATCAACGGGCGATCTCTGCCGAACAGGTCAGCCCAATCGACCGGCCAGGGTAGGCGTAAGCTGCTCAGTTTCTGCATGGAAGTCCGTGGGCAAATGGACAGAATGAAGCGGAGAGGGTGGGATTCGAACCCACGAAGGTGTTACCCTTACTCGCGTTCCAGGCGAGCGCGTTAGGCCACTACGCTACCTCTCCAATGCGGCCTCAGCCGGGCAGCATTGTAGCAACTCCAGTCAGGATTATCCAGGATGGTTTCGCAGCGTCTTCGGGCTGGATCGTGGCGGTGATGGAGGCCGGTGCAGCCGCTCCAGAAAGGTCGTGATCTGCCAGGCGAACACATCTGGCGCTTCAAGCTGCGGCATATGCCCGCACTCAGCGATTTCCGTTAGCACCGAACCAGGGATGCTGGCTTTGATCGCCTCCGCCTCAGTCAGTGGCGTGAATCGATCTTCTGTTCCCCAGAGAATCAGCGTCGGAACCAGCGGCGTCTGTGTCTGGGGCAGCGGACTGCCGACCAGCATTCGCATTGTCGCGGCAAAAGCCGGTGCGTAGGATCGCACTTCCTGCAAAAATGACTCGCTCAGCACCCCGGACGCATGAATCTGCTGCCGCAGTGTCTCCGGCGAAGTCGCTACATTCCCTAACCGCGAGAAGATGAAGTTGGAAACCAGCGGAATCCGCTCTGCGGCCCGCAGTGCCCCCGGCAGATCGGGCACGCTTCCCCCATTGACCAGAATCACAGCCGGTACGTAGCGCGGATTAGCTGCAGCAAACAACCGCGCAAACAATCCCCCCAGTGAATTCCCCACGCAGACAGCTTGCTCGACTTCTTGATAGTCCAGGAATGATTTGATCCAGTGCAGCAGTACATCCGTCCGCCGCTGGGGTAGTGGATCGCTGCCGCCGTACCCCGGTAAATCTGGCGCCAGTACATGATACTGCTCTGCCAGGATGGGCAGCGCCGGCAGCCAGTGCAGCTTAGCATCGCCAATACCACTGTGGATCAGTAGTAGCGTTCGCCCCTGTCCTTGTCCATCCTCCAAGAAATGAACCTTCAACCCATCCAGCGAAATCGTCTGTTCTGTGGTCGCCATCCACTAAACCCCGCTTTTCTAAGAACAGTTCAGCACTCGGCCAGCGCGTCAATCAAACCGTGCTGGCGCAGCCACGCAGCCAGTTCGTCGGCGTTCGGTTCGGTAATCATGCAGCCGCGGTTGATCCCGCGCGGGCTGGTCCCTTTCGGGAGTGGCGTTGGCGCTTCAACCGGCAGTTCGCTCCCCCGTGGCACGATCACCAGGGTCGGCACAGAGAGGAATCCCGTCCACTCCAGTACCCGCTGGCGAGCCTCCATATCCCGGTCAATGTAGACTTCGCGGTATGCCACACCTTGATCGTCCAGCACCCGCTTCGCCAGCGTGATGAACGGGCAGCCAAACGTCCTCGAATACATAACAAGTTCTTGATCCATCATCAAATTATCCTGGAATGAGGGTCTCATCGGGTGTAGTGGGTGTCGCTCCAGGAACTGCCTGGCTCGGTTCCAAGAAGCACAGTATGCCGTCGGTGATCCCCTTCGCCATCTCATCCTGTTTCAAGGTCAGTACATCACGGTCTGCCAGCATGAATCCCAACTCGATGATTGCTGCCGGGGTCAGCGGGTGAATCTCGCGGAAGCTGTGATAGTCGGTCATATCGCGCGTCAGCCCAGTGCGCCGCTCCAATCCCACCGCCTGCTGGTAATACTGTGCCACGCATTCCACCAGCAGATCGTCCGCCCCCGCCAATGTCCGCGCTGATGCCCGCGCGATCAAATAGCCAGAAACCACCTCCCCGAAGTTCTGGCAGGTGTTAGCATGGATCGACACCAGCGCCGCCGCTTGATAATCCTCCAACCGGGGATCAAATTCGTCCAGTAGATCGACCGAGTAGCCGCGTTCCCGCAGTGCCAGTACCACCCTCTGCGCTACAGCGAAGTTAATCTCCGCCTCCGTCAGTCCATCTGGACAGACCGCGCCCGGGTCAGGCGGAACCTGCGGCCCCCGGTGCCCCGATACGATGCCAATCCGCCGCAGCCAGTTCGGCGTCGGGATCGGAGTCGGTGGCAGCACCACCAGCGGCGTGCTTTCCGCTTGACTTAGCTCTGCCTTGACGTGGTCAGCGATGAACTGCGAAGGGGTCAGCCACATGAAGATCGTTGCCATCAACCCCGCAGCGATGCTGATAACCAAAAACGAGCGTACAATCCCGCCTAGCACGCCCACTGTCTGGCGCCGCCTTCGCGCTCGGCGGCGCTTGACTCGGCGGATGCGCTGCGCTTCCAGGGCATCCGCATGCCGCTGCGCCTGCGCTTCCACTTCAGCCAATTGAACCGGAGCTGTTTGCGCGGCGGCTACCCCTGACCGGCCTGCGTTCGGTCGCAGCGACTCAGCCGCGCGGGCAAAAAGCTGGTCTGCTGGAGTCACAGGCTGCTGCGCGGCGGATTTAGCTGCGGCTTGACGCATGATCTCGATGAATGTCACCGACGCCGGTACTTCCGGTGTCGGCTCGGTTTCATCACCTGCATTGGGGTCTTTGGGGATCAAATCGTCGGGCATTCCGCTTCCCACCGCGCTCGTTCACATCCTTGAGTGATTATATAGTCAAAACTCTGCCCGGACATAGTAGGGACGGGCAGAAGCCCGTCCGGTTCTGCCTGTCCATATCTGTCCCGCGGCTTCGTCCCAGATCCTCAGCCTATCTTTGAACCAGGTGCCGTCATTTGACTGCGTAAACCTGTGCCCCGTCGCTGTCGAAGACCAGTTCTAGATACGGCGCGTCGCGCACTGCCGACTGCATCTCCACCAATTCGGTGAACGGCGCGCGCCAGCGGAACATCTCTGCGATGCTCTCTGGTCGAGTCACCACCTGCGGCACAATCACATAGTCAATCCCATCTGCCGCCAGCAGTTCCGCATGGGACGGATCAGCCGGATTCGCCCAGAAAGCCCGCAGCCGATCTTGTTCGGCAAGGCTGGCCTCCGTGTGTCGGAAAAATGGCTGCCAGCGATAGTACACCGACTGCCGCTCGCTGATGACCGGAACCCAGTCGCTCTCGTGCGAATTATCAAACTGCGTGCCGGGGAAGTTCAGCACTTTGGCATCCGCTGGTGTGTTGGCTTTGAGCCACTCCATCGCCCGCACATCCGCCGCCGAGGAGAACGTCCCGTAGATGCCGATGCGACCCTTGCTCAAGGCCAGGAACTGCTGGTTGAAGACAATCACAGCCACAATCCCTACTAAAATCGCCCCGATCACCACCGGCCCCGCCCGCAGCATCAGGCTGCCAAACCGTGTTGGCAGCAGCCGGTCCCAAAGCCACAGCAGCGCAATTCCACCCAGGATCGTGTATGGGATGATCGGCCCGTGCCAAGCGATGCTGAACGGGTAATCGTAGCGTAGGATCGGTGCCATCAGACTGGGAACCAACCGCTCCAAAATCCCTAGGCTGGCAAATTCCAGCACCATCACCAGCCACCCCACCGCCAGAATGGCTGCCTGGCTCCGCTGCCGCACTCCCAAGATCGCGCCCAACACCGCCGCCGGGACAATCCAAATGCCGTGGTACAGCACCATCACCCGCCAGTAATCCGGGTTGCGCTCGAACGGCGAGACAATCTCCGCCCCCAGCAGATCGCGGATATTCAGCAGCCACGGCGAAATCGCTGCCAGCGCAATTAGCGGAATGACTGCCGCCAGCACCACCCAGCTTTTCAAGGTCGGTCGTGGCTTGCCAAACCACATCGTCAGTAGCCACGGCCCATATCCCAGCCCAATGATGATCGTGCTGTCCGGATGCGCCAGCACCAGCGAACCCAGCATCAGCCCCGCTGCAATCGCGTCATACCGGTTCGGCTCCCGCAGATAACGCATGGCATAGGTCAGGAAGGCCAGCCCGAACAGCAGCCCCAGCAGCGTCGTGTAGTGCGAGTCCAAAAAGGCTGTATACAGTCCCAGGCTCGCCAGCATCGCGAATGCCATCGTCCGGCCCAGCCGCTTATCGCGCAGTTCCGCGCCGAAGTCATAAGCCACCCACACCAGCAGCAGCCCCAGCACCGCCGCTACGCTGATCTGAACCGTATGCATCCCTTGGCCGAGCTGCTGGCTCAGATACGCAATCAGCACCGTGAATCCCGGTGAGTACAGGTACTCGATCTCTGGATGCCATGGCCCCAGCGTGCGGAAGCCGCCGCCCAACCGTGCCATTAATCCCAGATAGCCGAATCCCTGTGCGTCTGTCCCCAGCGGAACAGGCAGAATCAGCGCCGGAATCGTGAAGAACAGCAGCACCGTTACAAAGAACAGCAGGTCCTTGGGGCCGGGCCACCCCTGCTCCGCATCGACCAATTCCTCGCCGCGTGCTTCAGCGCGTTTCTGTCCGTAAGTCAGCGTACCGAACAGAAAAATCGCCGTCATCAGCGCGAACAGCAGATAATCAACGACCAGTGTGTTCCAGCCGAACAGCATCGCCCAAAAAATCGCGCCGCCGATGACCAAACCCAACACCAGCACGGCCATCAGGCCGATGCGCGGCTGTGCCGTGTGCCACGCCGGGGCCAGCATCGCCCCCGCGCCCAAGATCACGGCCCCAAATATGAAAATGACGAAAAGTGGCATGTTGGTCCAGTAGAGTTGCTTTGAGGGAACCATCCCAATTCGGATACTGCCCGGCAAGTATACCCTAAATCAAAACCGGGATACGTCCAGCGCATCCCGGTTTCACCTATTGGACTCACAACCCTGGAGGGTCTCAGCCGTTTGCCTCTGCCGTCGCTCGCAGCATCCACGCCATCTTCTGGTGCTGCTGTAGCAGTCCCGTCAGCAGATCTTCAACCCCCACCTCGTCAGCTTCGTCATCGACGGTCTCAATATCCTCCCGTAGATAGCGCACCAGCGCCTCATGATCTGCCGCCAGGGTCGCCACCATTGTCATCGCTGCCGGGGCCTCCCCCGGCTGTTCCTTCAACCGCGCCATCTCCTGGAACTCGGCCAGCGTACCTGGAGCCGCCACCCCGAACTGGCGAATCCGCTCCGCCACCTCGTCGATGATTTCGGCCACCTCATCGTACTGGGCTTCGAATAACTGGTGCAGCGGGTAGAAGTGCGGCCCATTCACATTCCAGTGATAATTCCGCAGCTTGGTATACAGAACCACTTCGTCGGCCAACAGCGTCTTCAGAATCGCCGTGATGCCGGGGATGTGTTCCTTCGCCACTCCCAGATCGAGCGCCGGGAGCGTCGCTTTCTTGCTTGTGGAATTTGTCGCGGCTTTACGTGTCGCAGCCATGCTCATTCCTCCATCAATCAATGCTCAGATTAGCAGCTTCAGCGTACCGAAACGCGTGTAAGATTGAAATGTCCATCGCATGAATGCCCGATGAGAATCTTTCTACTGCGACCCAACCTGCCTTCGCAACGTACACACAGCAGAATTGTTTGACTCTGCGGATGCACCTTGCACCTTACGGCGCCCCGCGCCAGGATGACCATGACCCTCACCACTGCCGAAACGTCCAGTGCCATCCCCACTTTGCCCAGCGGTCTAACCGAAGCCGAAGCCGCTGACCGCCGCCAGCGTGGTCTAGGCAACCATGTTCGCCTAGATACCAGCCGCACCTATCTGCAAATCGTCCGTGCCAACGTCCTCACCTTTCTCAATCTCGTCCTGTTCGGTATCGGCATCGTCCTGGTGCTGCTCGGCCTGTATACCGATGCGTTCCTCTCGGTCGGCATCGCCCTCATGAATGTCATCGTCGGCCTTTCCCAGGAACTCCGCGCCAAACGTGCCCTCGACCGCATCGCTCTGCTCACCCGTCCCAAAGCCACCCTGGTGCGCGAGGGTAGGCAGCAAACCGTCGATCCCGCCGCCATCGTCGTCGGCGATATTCTCCTCGCCCATTCCGGCGATCAGATCGTCGTGGACGGCCAGGTCATCGATGGCCGCATGGATGTCGATGAATCCCTCCTCACCGGGGAATCTGACCTCATCCCCAAGCGCCCCGGCGACCCAGTCTATTCTGGCAGCTTCTGCGTCACCGGCAGCGCCTACTACGAAGCCCAGAAAGTCGGCGCCGAAAGCGTCGCCAGCAAACTCACTGCCGGAGCGCGCGCCTTCCGTCAGATCAAGACTCCCCTTCAGCAGGATGTCGATTTCATCGTCCGCTTGCTGCTGGCCTTGACCACCTTCATGGCGATCCTCTTCGGCCTGACCGCCGTCGTTATGAATCAGCCCCTTACCGATACCGCCCGCATCGCTGCCGTCGTTGCCGGCTTGATCCCCAACGGCCTGTTCTTCATGACTAGCGTTGCTTATGCCATGGGCGCGGTACGCATGGCCGGCCGTGGTGCGTTGATCCAGCAGTCCAACGCCGTCGAATCGATGAGCAACATCAACATCCTTTGCCTGGATAAAACCGGCACGCTCACCGCCAACCGCATCCACCTCAACCAAATCGCGGCCTATTCCGGCACTGAAGACGACCTCCGCCGCATCATCGGCATCTACGCCGCCAGCGTCACCGCCAGTAACCGCACTATCGCCGCCCTGCACGAGTCCCTCGGCGGTCAGCGCCGCCGCTTCATCGAGGAAGTCCCTTTCTCCTCGGCCCGCAAATGGAGCGCCCTCTCCTTTGACCAGCCTGATCTCAAAGGCGTCTTCGTCCTTGGCGCCCCTGAATCGCTCCGACCGCATCTCAACGAACGTGCCGACCTGGGAACCGTGCCGCTAGAATGGGCCTCCAAAGGGTTGCGCGTCCTGCTCATCGCCCATCACCCCGAACTTACCCCGCTCTACAACAGCTTGGAACAGCCTCAGCTCCCGCCCGATCTCATCCCGCTCGGCATCATCTCTTTCCGCGATGAGCTCCGCGCCGAAGCCAAATCTACCCTCAAAGACTTTGCTCAGGCCGGCATTCGCCTCAAGATCATCTCCGGTGATAACCCCCAGACGGTCGAAGCGCTCGCCCGTCAGGCGGGACTCTCCGGTGACATTCGCCTTTACGCTGGCCCCGACCTCGACGAGATGACCCCCAGCCGGTTCGTCGAGGCCGCCGAAGACGGCACAATCTTCGGGCGCATTACCCCACAGCAGAAAGAACGTCTCGTCGATGCTCTCCGGTCGCGCGGACATTATGTCGCCATGATCGGCGATGGCGTCAACGATGTCCTCTCGCTCAAAAAGTCCCACATCGGCATTGCCATGCAGAGTGGCAGCCAAGCCACCCGCGGTGTCGCCGATATTGTCCTGCTCAACGACTCGTTTGCAGCGCTGCCTGCCGCCTTCCGCGAAGGCCAGCGCATCGTCAGCGGCATGGTCGATATCATGCGCCTCTTCCTCTCTCGCGTTGTTTACCAGACCCTGATCATCATCGGCGTCGCCATCGTCGGCATCGGCTTCCCCATCACCCCGGTGCATCAGTCCTTGCTCTCGCTCTTCACCGTCGGCATTCCCACCCTGGCGCTCGCGGCCTGGGCGCGTCCTGGCGTGCCTCAAGGCAAGTTGATCGGCAGTGTCATTCGGTTTGTGCTCCCCGCAGGCGCAACCCTGGCGCTGGTCGGGATCATCCTCTACGTCGGCGTCTATGCCAGCATCTTCACCGCCCAGACCGGCATAGACACACTCAATCCAAACGCCTTCCAGACGGCCACAACCACCCTGGTGCAGGCTTCTTCTGGCCAATCAACCTCTGCCCTGATCGCTGCTGCTGAACAGGCCGCGCTCCTCCATGCCCGCACCATGCTGACCGTGTTTACCACCCTCGCCGGTCTCCTCCTCATTCTCTTCGCCGAGCCACCCACCGCTTTCTGGATCGGTGGCGACCTCTTGGCCGGCGATTGGCGTCCAACCCTCATGGCCGCTCTTCTCTTCGTCATCTTCATCGTCATCTTGGCTGTGCCCAGTCTGCGTGACTTCTTTGAACTCGCCCCGTTGAGCACCTCCGATTCTCTGCTCATCGCTGCCCTGCTGGTCGGCTGGACGCTGCTCATCCGCGCCCTCTGGCGCTGGCGCGTCTTTGACCGCTTCCTCCGCCTCGCTTGACCCCAAACAAAAAGGGACGCCTTCGTGCGTCCCCATTGCGTTCTGTGCGTCTTGGCAGTCTAATTCTTCTTCACTTCAGTCCTTCCAGTTCCAGCACTTTCATCGCCGCGTTATGCCCCGGCACGCCGGAAACCGCCCCGCCGCGCTGCGCTCCGCTCCCGCAGATCAGCAAATTCGGATACGCCGTTTCGACACCCCATCTCCCCACCCAGTGCGGATCATCCGCGAACGGCCATGTCAGGTGGTCATGGAAGATGTTCCCTGCAGGTAGGCCCAAATCGTTCTCCAGGTCAACCGCGCTCTTGGCTTCGATGCACAGCCGACCATCCGCATCCACCGCCAAGCACGCTTCCAGCGGCTCCGCCAACTGTGCGTTGATCCCCTGGATGTGCCGTTGCAGCGCTTCATCGCGGACTCGCGCGTTGTCCTTCTCGAACAGCCGTGCCGGCAGATCAAGGCCAAACAGCGTCAGTGTCTGGTAGCCTGCCTGTCGCAGTTCCGGTGAAAGCGTCGAAGGGTCGGTCATCGTCTGGCAGTACATCTCGCCCGGCAGCGGATCGGGCATCTTCCCCCGCATCGCTGCCTGGGTGCTTGCCTGGAGCTGGCTGTAGTCTTCGTTGATGTGAAACGTCCCCGTGAACGCCTGCTCCGGTGTGTAACCTTCCGCCTTCAAGCGTGGCAGCCGCTTCAGCACCATGTTGATCTTGAACGCCGCCCCTTCATCTATCCCCGCGGTCATCATGCCTTCCGGCAGCATCCGGCTCAACGCCGCCGGAGCGACGTTCGCAAGCACATACCGTGCCGCGACAGTCTTTGGTTGCCCATCCATCTCGAACTGTACTTCGCCCGGGACGCCTGGTTGGATCGCGCTCACCACGGCGCGGATCATGATCTCCGCCCCCGCTTCCATTGCCGCCCGCGCCAGCTCTTGCGTCACCGCCCCCATCCCGCCGACCACTACCCGCCATTCCCCCGTGCCCTGCCCGATCACGTGGTACAGAAACGTCCGGTTCTGCAGCAGACTTTCGTCATGCGGGTGCGTCACGACCCCGATCTTGGCGTTGGTGAAGGTCAGTCCCCGTACCGTATCATCCCGCAGTATCCGCTCGATCCCCAAACCCAGCGGCTCCTCGATCAGCATCTCCCAGGCAGCCCGGCTCTCGTCATCATCGCACCGTTGCCGCATCGCCTCCCGCGAGAGCATCGGTTCCAGCAGCGTCGGCCAGATGCGCCGCGCCAGTGCCTCAACCAGCCCGTTGAAGCGCTGAAACGCCTCGTACTCGGTCTCGCCGCCTGTCACCTGCCGGAATGAATCCCGCGTTGCAGCCTCATCCACATTGCTGACCAGCAAGCCGGTCGCCCGGCCGTTCCGTACCGTTGGTGTGAATGAGCCGACTTCCCGCCGCCGGGTTGTGAACCGCAAACCCAGCTCGTCTGTGATCTTCTGCGGAAATAAGCTCAGCAGATACGCATACCGCGACAGCATCGCCTCCACGCCTTTGAAGACCTGGATCGTCTGCACCGCCCCGCCAATCTCTGGTTGGCGTTCTAGCACCAGCACGCTCAGTCCAGCGCGGGCCAAATACCCCGCAGCGACCAAGCCGTTATGTCCGCCGCCCACAATCACCACATCATACGCGGATCGCAGTTGAGGAATGTTCATAGGGAAATTTCTTTACTCGGCTAAACAAAAATACCCCCTGATTGTATCCAGCCCTTCCCACACCCCACTAGTACCGAATGTCATTACCTTTGTACCGCTGTACCGCACGCCCAAACGTGTGTTGCTCCACATCGCCCATCCTTACCCCTTGCATGCATAAGACACCAAATGGTTTTCCAAATGGTCTTCCAAAATGTCACCCTTTCGCCCTCATTTTGTGCTACGCTGAAATCACAGCCGGCCCGCCCTTTTGGCGACCATCTCTCTAGTAAGGATAGGGGCGTCTGCTGAATAATCAACAATCAGCATTCAACTGCCGTAATTGGCACAAAATGGCGCTGGCGGCGTGTCCGACATTGCCGCCATTTCCGCCACAAAACCGAGGAGTCTTCCCGTGAGGATCAGTTCAGCATCCCAGAATATGTCACCCAATTGCGATTTTATGCCTGCTTCAGTGTACCCCTATGGCGCAAAATCGTGCTCTTGCCCTGCTGCCGCTGGTGCCGATTCTCAAGATTCGCACATTCTCATTCTTATCACTCTTATCATTTTTCTCATATCTTCGCTTTTTTCCGTCAACGATGAGGCTTTGCCTGCGCTGGAGGAACGATCCACTGACCGTTCCCCCAGCCGAGACTCGGTCGCTCAGCCTGCCACGCTGAATGGGACTTCATATGGTGTTTGCAAGAACCCGCCGCTGTTATCCACGATCACCAGCCGCATCCGGTAGCTGCCGGGCGCAAGGCCGGGCACATACAGGTTTTCGAGTTGGCCGTTCACCACGCTGTTGGAATGCGTCGTCCCAATCGTCACCCAATCGCCGAACGGCCCGCCGATGACCTCGATCTTGTAGAAGCTGGCTTGGTCGGGCGAGAACTGCACTGTACCCAGGATTGGCGTCTCTCCGCTCAACACTGCCCCCGGCTGTGGCGAGGTAATTACCGCCGTGGTCACTACTGGCCCGAACCCACCCCCGCCGCCCTGGAGCAGCTCCGGCGAGCACGTGATCGTCGGCAGGAAGGCCAGCCCGTTGTTGCGGGCGTATTGCTCGGCCGCGACCGCATCATCCGGCACTGGCGGCGGCCCAATGAACAACTGCGGCTGTGCCCCCACTGCCGCGCTCGCCAGATCAACCGGAACCTGGCAGTAAAGCGGTGTGGGCGGCGGCATCTGACCGACCCCAACGGGGAACTGGATCAGGCTGGCGATCTCCGGCGCGAGCCGGTAAGCCAGCACCTGGAACACGCCGGGCGAGACCTCGACCAACTGCACGTTCCCGCCGATCTGGGCCGGCGGTGGAGCAGGTGGGTAGATCAAGTTGCCATCTGGGCCTGGAATCCCTGCCGGAACGTCCAGGAAGTATTCGGTGATCCGGCGGCAGTCGGTAGCTGGATCGCGCAGGCTGCGGACATCGCAGATTTCTCGCAGCGAGATACCCGGCGGTACAGGCATCTGGTCGGGTAGAAGCTGTCCATCGATGGCGAAGTTCCGCGCCAGCCAATTCGGGTTGTTGTGGATGGTCGTTATCACAGCATTCCAGATCGGCGCGGCTCCCGTCAGCCCGGAGGAGTTGACCATTGGGGTTCCATTGCTGTTTCCCACCCAGACGCCGACGGCCACGTTGCGGGTGAAGCCGACCGTCCAGTTATCGCGGATGTCATCGGTCGTCCCCGTCTTGACGGCCGTATCCAGCCGCCCGGTATTTAGCGGGCTGTTTGCTCCCATGGCCGGGGTTCGCGCGGCGTTGTCGCTCAGCATGTCGCCCATCAAGAAGGCGATGCGCGGATCAACCGCTTGGCGTCCCAATCCGGCCTGGCTGATAGTATTGTTAGTCACGTTTCCACGCGGGCAGCCGTTTTCGTACTGGTAGACGATGTTGTCGTTGTTGTCCAGCACACACAAGATAGCTGTGGAGGGGACATAGGCTCCTTGGTTAGCGAAAACCGCGTAAGCGTTGGTGAGGTCGAGCAGCGAAACTTCTCCGCCGCCCAACGTCAGCGAAAGCCCATACCGGCTGGCGTCCGTGCCCAAGCTGTCCACGCCGAAGCGCTGCATTAGGCCGAGCAAATACCCCACACCGTAGCGTCGCAGGGTTTGCACCGCCGGGATGTTGTAGCTGTTCGCCAGTGCGTAGCGCATGGTCATCGGGCCGTGGAACGTGCGGTCATAGTTAACTGGCTCGTACATTGGCTGTCCGGGGATGCCGATCTTGGTCGGCGTATCCCAGATCACATCACCGGGGGTCATTCCGTTTTCGATGGCCGCTGAATAGTTGAACGGCTTCATGGTGCTGCCCGGTTGCCGCAGCGAGATCGCCACGTTCACCCGTCCATCGATGGCCTCGTTGTTGTAGTCCACGCTGCCGACCATGACGATGATCTCACCCGTCAGCGGCTTCAGGACCACCACCGATGCGTTGCTGACGTTATTGGCTCCCAACCGCGCTACCTGGTCGCGGGCGACCGCCTGAGCCATCTCGTTGATGTCGAGGTCAAGCGTGGTGTAGACTCGCCAGCCGCCCCGCGCCACATCTTTGGGGTCGAATCCCAACGAAGTCATCAGCTTCTCAAAGCGGGACTGGGCATATACGGTGAAGTGGGGGGCTTCTAGGTTGATCTCCGGCGTGACTAGGGTATACCCATCGCGCAGGGCCTGGTTCCGCTGCTCGTTGGTGATCTTCCCGGTCACGACCATACGATCCAGCACCAACCGCCAGCGCGCGTTCACAGCGCTCTGGATATCTGGGTCGGGATTGAGCGGGTCGAGTTCTGCAGGAGCCTGTGGCAGTCCAGCCAGGAGTGCTGCTTCGCCCAGCGTGAGGTCGGTCACGGATTTGTTAAAGAAGGTCTGGGCGGCTGCTTCAGCGCCGTAGGCCAGGTTCCCGTAGTAGATTTCGTTGAGGTAGAGCGCCAGGATTTGCTCTTTGCTCATCTGCCCGTTGAGCGCCAGTGCTAGACCAATCTCTTCCAGCTTACGCTGGATGCTGCGCTCGGCGCGGTATCTAATGTCAAAGAGTACATTGCGGACGAGCTGCTGGGTGATGGTGCTGCCCCCGGAATCACCAGAAGCCAGCCCTACATACTGGAGGAAAGCGCGAATCGTAGCTGGGACATCGATGCCGATGTTGGTGAAGAAAGTGTCGTCTTCGGTAGCAACTGTTGCGTCGATCAGTGCTTTCGGAAACTGGTTGTATTCAACCGTCGTGCGGCGTCCTTCGCCGAAGGCCTCGTAGAGCAGCCGCCCATTGCGGTCGTAGTAAAAAGTGCTTTGGAACTGCTGGTAATCGCTGACCTGGGCGGCGCGGGCGCTCAACTGCTGCTGGACGCGGGTGATGAACGCCCCGCTGATAATCAGCGTCATCAGCGTCAGCCCGCCGCAGAAGATGGCGACGAAGCCGATGATTAGACCTAGACAGCCTGGAGAACAGCCTAGGATCGTTTTCCGGCGGCGCTGTGGACGGCGCGGTAGGCTCGGCTGTGGCGGCATCCCTTGGTGAGGTTGGGGTGCTGGGGGAATACTCTGAGGAATACCGCTAGATGGCCGCTGGTAAGGCTGCTGAACCTGTGGAATAGGCGGAATGGTAGGTTTGATCGGTTGGTTAGGCATAGTTGGTCCGGTCTGATCGCTGCTGACGAAATCGGGATTGGGGTCTAGTCCGCCGGAGCCGGGCAGCGTCTTGCTCGGATCAGGGACACCTGGCTCACGCGGAATCGGCATAGTCGGCATGTTGCGGGCATCCACCGGATGCTGCGGGTTCCATACCGCATCTGGTTTCACCACCTGTTCAATCTGAGTGGGTTCAGGCTGGCTATCTGCCTTCGGGATTTTGAAGGGCACATCTTCATCCAGCGGGAGGTTCTGGCTGTCCTCCTGAGGCAGGATATGGGGGTCGCGTTCTTCAGGCATTCACGGCTCCGATCCTCTCCCGGCGATAGCGGCTGCTGCCGGGAATTCGTTCAAGGTCTTCTATCATGCCAACACTGGACAGATTGCACTGGTGTGAAGCACGTCTAGGAGTATTCTATAGCATGGGTGGAAAAAGCGTCTATGCTGCTGCTTGTACGGCAAATGTACGGCTTCATGACGCAGAGACAGCGCTTCAGCAAGCATGGTTCTGGAGCTTCGGTTATACTCGATGGCATGATGGAAAACATAACGTCGGACAACCACTTTATACCTTATCCTGTTGGTCTAATACGGTGGGCGCTGCGGTCTCCGCTGCTGTTTTACCGTCTAGGTCTCGGTGATCTGCTCAGTGCAGCACACATTATGGTGCTGACGACGCGAGGGCGCAGGTCGGGTCAGCCGCGTTTTACACCCATTGAATTCCGGCGACACGGCAGCAAAATCTACCTCATCTCTGGTTGGGGGAAACGTCCTGACTGGTACCAGAACCTGCTGGTCGATCCTCTAGCAACGGTTCAAGTGGGGCGGGAGGCTTACAGCGCACTGGCTGATCCGGTAACCGACCCGGCAGAGGCACTGCGAGCAGTGACGCTGTTCCGCCGCGTGGCCCCAGGACGCTACGACGCAGTGCTAGGGCGGTTGGTAGAAGGCGAGATGAGCGCGGTTACACTGCCGGAGATTTCGGGGCAGTTTACCATTATGAAGCTGAATCTGATCGCCGATGAACCAACCCTTCCGGGGATGGAACCCACCTTGATCTGGGTCTGGCCGATCCTGCTGATGGTGTTCGCCGGGATTGGTCTAGGCGTGTATCTGGCACGGTCGCGGCATGAATAAGGTCTTTTGAGGGGTAGCGATGGTTGATTCGATGGATCAGGGGCAGCTGCTGCGCCAGGTGCGGAAGGCCCTACAGCAGGAAGATTACCCGCTAGCGATAGAGGGACTAATTCAAGCAGCGTCGCTGGCCCGCGCGGCTCGCGATGCAGCCGCAGAAGGACGGCATCTGGGTAATCTGGCGCTGATCTACCACCGGCTGCGGCAGCCGGAAGAAGCATTGAACTGTTTCCAGGAAGCGCTGCGGCTGGCCCGGCAAGAAAACGACCGCCTCACCGAAGATGGTATCCTGGGAAACATGGGCAATATCCTCAGGGAAATGGGGCGCCATGCTGAAGCCATCGAGCATCTGAACCAGGCTTTGCTGATCGCCCAGGAAATAGGGGACGGGCGCGGGCGGGGAATCTGGCTTTCCAACCTGGGACTGGTTTACGATGATCTGGGGTTGTATGCCGAGGCCATTGATGTTCACCGGGAGTCGGTCAATGTGGCGCGGTTGATGCGCGACCAGCGCAGCCTAGTGAGCCGTCTGATTCACCTAGGTGACAGCTATCTAGTATCCGGCCAGTCAACCGAGGCAATCAAGTGTTACCACGAGGTGGTCGCTCTGCACCGAGGGCTGGGCGAGACGCAGGCCGCTGCTTACCGGACGGCGCACATAGGGAGCGTTTACGGGGAGCTAGGGCGGACTTCAGGGACGGATTTTGAAGCCCGGTTTTACTACGAGCTGGCACGCGACACCTACATCGACGCACTGAATATGGCGCGTGAAGTCGATGACACGGCTGCGGAAGGTGACTTCCTGAGCAGCCTGGGGGTTGTGCTGGGAAATATGGGCGACTATGACCAGGCTATCCAGCACTTTGAGGCGGCTTACCGCTTGTTCCAACAGATTAATCTGTTAGACCGGCTGCCGCAGCTTGAAGAAAATCTCGCGCTGGCCCACAACCTCCGCAGCCAGGCGATCTAGGAGCGCTGAGTTAGGGTAATTCGGAGTCGTCCTCGTCGTCTAAATCATTCCCCACAAGCCGATTCAAAAAAGCTTCGTCATTCTCGTAGCCGAGCAGGTCAGCAAGGTAGTTGAACTCGCAGACGACGGTCTCGAAGAAGTAGTTCTCCTCGTAGATGTCTGGAGAGAAGTAGGAGACCATGGCTTCGTAGACCTGCTTGAGGTCAACGTAGCGGCGTTCCAGGTAGGCCAAGTATTCTGGTGTCAGTGATCGTTCGCCCATGGTGATGTTCCTCCTACATGGAACTAAAAGCTACCGGGCACGGAACGCCACAATCCAGCGGTTCCGCCCGGATCGGCGGTCAGGATGAAGACCAGGCTACGCTGAGACAGGTAAACCATTCGGCCGCGCTCGAAAAGCTGGACAACGGCCTGACCCGCATTTTCCCCAGTCACTGCCCAACCTAAACCACTGCGCACATCTGGGTAGGTACGCCAGACCTTACCGAAACCGCGCACCGGCTCAACCAAACCTGCAGGCGGGAATTCACCGCCGCTCTCTGGATCGATGCCGCTGACGAAGGTATCGTCGAAGCGCTGGTAGCGGCCGCTGCTGTAGAGGACGATGATCTCGGCAGGGGGGCCAGAGAGCCAGAACATCTCCCCGCGTTCGTAGAGCTGGGAGGCGCTGGAGTAAGTCATCACAGTGGGAGGTGCGCCCAAGGGACAGCCGATCTGCTGGGAGATGGTAGGGTCGGCTGCGGTCAAGGCTGCGAAACCACCGGGCGGTGGATAGGCGCAGGTGATGGTTTGGAGTGGAGGACTGGTAGGCAGGCCAACAGTGGGGACAAGGGGAAGCGGGGTGATGACCGTGGCCTGAGCCGCGAGCAGAGCCAGAGCGAGCAGACCTTCGTTATCTGCTGTGGGCAGCGGGGTTGGGGTTACGGTGGGCGTATCGCTAGGGGTCGGGGTGGGGGTGTCGGTGATGGTCGCGCTGGGTGTGACCGAGAGCGTGGCCGTAGGGGTGAGGGATGCAGTAGGTGCGGTCGTTCCGGTTGAGGTGGGTGTTTCTGGCGCGGGGGTGAGAGTCTGAGTCACAGTGGGGAGCTGGGCAATGGTGGGCAGGTTGGAATCTGGACCAGGAACCGAGGTATCCGAAGTACAGCCGGTAAAGACTACGGCCAGGATAAACCCAACCAGAATCAGCAGCGCGGGGCGGGAGTGGGGTGGATAGATGAAAAGCACATTCATGAGGGACATTATAGCCGAATCTGGAGGGTGGATCAGCAAATCATAACTGATGAGTTACTTTTTAATTTTCATTAAAGGGACATGCGAGGAATGATAAGAATGATAAGAATGAGAATGTGCGAATCTTGAGAATTGGCGACAGAGGCGGCGGGGCAAGAGGGCGATTTTTGTGCCACAGGGGCGCACTGGAACAGGCGTAAAATTGTCATTGGGTGACATATCTTCGAATGCTGAACTGATCCCCACGGGAAGACACCTCGGTTTTGCGGCGGAAATGGCGGCAATGCCGGACATGCCGGTTACGCCATTTTGTGCCAATCGTAGAAGCTGACCGTTCATTGCTGATTGTTAAAGCTGCTGCTTGCTTAAAGGTGTTTCTGGTGGACACCCAGAAGGGCGGCCCGGCTGTGATTTCAGCGTAGCACAAAATGAGGGCAAAAGGGTGACATTTTGGAAGACCATTTGGAAAACCATTTGGTGTCTCATGCATGCAAGGGGATATAGGGAAATGCAGGGCGGATTGGGCTGACCGACTCTTGAGGAGGGGGCAAGTAATGGGCTGCGCGGGTGTTACTGGCAGCATCTGACCCTGCCGGGTGGGAGGGGGAATGGGCTATACTGTCGCCTTTGGCATCCCAAGCGAGCGAGAACCCCAGCATGGCAATCGATTACGTGATCGACTACCGCTGCTATCCCAAGCAAGAACTTACGGCGGAGGGCATTCAGGAACGGCTAAAAGGACGGGCACGGGCCGAGGCCGTGATTGATCTGTTTCGACGCAGCGGCGACCAGCGCCCGGTCAGCGAGATCGGCTTCGAGCTGGCGCGGAACACCCCGGAGGGCACGGAAGAGACGCGGGTGATCATGGTGCAAGACCTGCTGGACCGGGCTGAGGCACTGGCTCCGTATGAGCGTTACTGCGAGGGCTGCCCGGCCAACAATACGGCGCGGCCGTTCGGCTGCATCGGGCAGATTGAGTACCCGATCTCACGGCAGGCCGAGGTATGGCTGCTCAAGCAGCTCCCGCTGACGACGGAGGTGCTACCGTGGATGCTGCTGCGGGAGGGTCTACGGACGATGCAAAGCGATGGCAGCCGGGTGAACGATCTGCGGCGGGAAGACCAGCCGTTCTTTGAGGAACATACGGTATTGGCACGGTCGCTGGGGGAGCTGAGCGTGAACAGCAACCAGCTTTTTGAGATGCTGTTCCTGGTGGGACATCTGAGTCCGTCGTATGCTGCGCCGCTGCTGGTGTTCTTCAAGGCGATTCCGCGCACGATGGACGCGGATGAGATGATGGCCCTGTCGCAGTCGCCAGAGGACGCAGCGGAACGGTATCCGTTCCTGCTGGAAGCGGAGCCAGACGATGACCGCAGCACCAATCAGATCAAGCGGTTCCTGCGGGCGCTGTACCTGGCATGGGTGTTAAATGTGCGGCTGCTGCTGGATGTGTAGAAGAATCTAGCCGCCAAGTGGTGCATCCGATCAGTTTAGACAATTTCTTAGAACCTCACCCCCCCGGCCCCATTGCAATGGCTGAGGGGGAGTTAAGCGAAGCGCGGCGGGGTGAGGTTAAAGAATTAGCGAATGAACCATTAAGACAAAAAGGTCAGGAAGAGCCGTATTTTTTGACGATCTGGCGGGCGATGACCATGCGGTGCACCTCGGACGCACCGTCGTAGATGCGGAAGGCACGGATGGCCTCGTACCAGCGGCTAAGCGGCAGATCACGCGAGATGCCTTTGGCGCCGCAAATTTGGATGGCGCGGTCCAAGACGCGGTTGACGGATTCGGCCACGAAGACCTTGCACATGGATGATTCCTGACGGGCATCGCTGCCCTGGGCAAGCAACCAAGCACAGTGATGGATCATAAGCCGCCCAGCGTGGAGTTCGGTGGCGGAATCAGCCAGCATCCACTGGATGGATTGGTGACCGGAGAGTTTGCTGCCGAAGGCTTCGCGCTCGGCGGCGTACTGGGTGGCGATCTCCAGGGCGCGCTGGGCCAGGCCTGTCCAGCGCATGCAGTGAGTCAGACGGGCAGGGCCGAGGCGCTTTTGGGTCAGGGCGAAGCCTTGGCCTTCCTCGCCGAGGATGGCCGAATGCGGGAGTCGCAGGTTGTTGAAGCGGATTTCACAGTGACCGCCGAGGTCATCCCCGCCCATGATGGGGACACGGCGGACAATTTCGATGCCGGGGGTTTCAATGGGAGCGAGAAAGATGGTCGCGCCTTTGTGTGTGGGTACGTCCGGGTTGGTGCGAGCCATGATGATGAGGAAGGCGGCTCCATCGGCGCCGCTGGTGAACCATTTGTGACCGTTGATGATCCATTCGTCGCCGTCGCGGACGGCGTGGGTGAGCAGCATGTTGGGATCGGAGCCAGCGCCGGGGGGCGGCTCGGTCATGGCAAAGCCAGAGCGGATGCTCCCGGCAGCGAGGGGGCGCAGGTAGCGTTCGACCTGTTCTGGATTGGCGTACATGTGCAGCAGGTGCATGTTGCCCTCGTCGGGGGCGGAGCAGTTGAGCGCGACGGGGCCGAGCAGGCTGCGACCGGCTTCCTCGAAGAGGGGGACGATCTCCTGAAGGGTGAGGCCAAGTCCGCCGAGGTCTTTGGGAAGCTGGGGCGCCCAGAGACCGGCGGCCTTGGCGCGAGCGCGGACGGCCTCTAGGCGGCTGGGATGAATGCCATCGATGTGTTCGCCGTAGTAGGGTTCGAGGGGGATGACTTCGGCATCGATGAATTCACGGACGCGGCGGGCGATGACCTGGACGGGTTCGGGGAGTGAAAAATCCATTTTTGAATGCCTTTCAGAAGCGAGCTGCTCTGCCGGCAGGTTACATCCTTCACTCCCGGACGTGCTCCCAACCGCGGAGTACCGCTGGAAGAGGGGAAAGACCCGGCTAGGTGAACGGGCGATGCGCTGATGCCTGAAACAGAGCAGTTAGGATCATTTCGCAGGGAGTTTAGCACCTCTGGGGGATGTGCGGTACTATTCAATCAGATTGGATCGTCCGCAGACGTGGCGATGAAGGCGGGATAATGTCCGCAGTGCATGTGACTCCGGCTGATTTGGAAGCGCGGCTGAGCGAATACCTGGAAGCCACGATGGATGGACGCTTCGCAGGGGTGGTGGAACTACGTCCACTGGCGGGCGGATCTTCCCGCGATAACTGGCTGGTGGAGATCAAGACAGTGGATGGGCGGGAGCGTTTGCTGCTGCGGCGGGACCGGAGTACGCAGGCGGTGGAGCGGGCGCTGAGGCGTGACGAGGAATTCTTGATGCTGAAGGCGGCGCACGCGGCGGGCGTTCCTGTGCCGCGCCCGCGGGGGGTGTGCATTGAGGCGGCGCTGCTGGAAGGGGCGTTCCTGCTGACGGACTACGAGGAGGGCATCTCGATAGGGCGGCAGGTGGTTCAACTGCCGGAATTGGCGGCGGCGCGGGCGGCGCTGCCGGAGCAGATGGGCAAGGCGCTGGCGCAGATTCACGCGCTGGATGCGGAAGCGCTGCGGTTTCTGCCGCGGCCGGCTGCCGGGCAGACGCCGGCGGATTTTGCGCTGGGGGAAATTCGGGCGGCTATCCAGAAGCTGGGGGTATATAACCCGGTCTTCGAGTTCGGGCTGCGGTGGCTGGAGGAACGCAAACCGGTCTGTGAGCGGACGGTGCTGGTGCATGGGGATTTCCGAATTGGGAATGTCATGGTTGGACCAGAGGGCTTGCTGAGCGTGATCGACTGGGAGTATGCACATGTGGGCGACCCGGCGGAAGATTTGGCGTGGCCGTGTCTGCGCGACTGGCGCTACGGCATGGGAAGGCTGTGGTTCGGCGGAATTGGGGCTGATCGGGAACCATTCCTGCGGGCGTATGAAGCGGCCAGCGGGCGGCAGATCGAACGGGCGGCGGTGGATTTTTGGGAAGTGCTGGGGAATCTGCGCTGGGCGGTAGGATGTTTCTTGCAGGCTGAGCGGCATCTTTCCGGTGGAGATCACAGCGTGGAACTGGCGACGCTGGGGCGGCGTTCGTCGGAGATGCAGATGGAACTGCTGCGACTCATCGGCCAGCAGGGTGTGTGAGTGGAGGATGCGGCATGACACACCGTCCAACACTGGATGAACTGCTGGAAGCGGTGCGGCTGCATTTGGAGCGGCAGGCGGTTCCGGCACTGGAAGACGACCGGCGGCTGTACTTCCAAACGCTGGTGGCCGTCCACGCGCTGGAAATCATCCAACGGGAACGGAGCATGGGGGTTGATCCGCTGCACAACGAGTGGCAGCGGCTGAACTTTGTGCAGGGGGTCGAGAAACCCTACTCGGATGATCCGGCGGAGGTGCAGCAGGCGCTTGACGAGCGGAACCGGACGCTGTGCATTGCGATCCGCAACGGGCAGTATGATACGCCGGCGCGGAAGGCAGCGCTCTATGAGCATCTTCTGGAGACGGTGCGGGAACGTCTACAGGTGGATAACCTCCAGTTTTTGGAAGCGCTGGCGCTTGAAGGCCAGGTTGAGGAAGAGGATTCTTGATGCAACTTGAACCACAATCCTCTAAGGGGGACTCTGCACACAGACGTAAAGCAGGCAGAGATCATGCGGAGGGGGCGAGGGGTTCAGATCAGAGATAGGGATAAAAAAATAGTATGTTGAAGAAACCTGACCGCCGAAAGACCCGCACCCGGCGGCTGCTGCGGGACGCACTGCTCGGTCTGATTCTGGAGAAGGGCTACGATCAGGTGACGGTGCAGGACATTGCCGACCGGGCGAACCTGGGGCGGGCGACATTCTATCTGCATTTCGTCGATAAAGAAGACTTGTTGATGAGCAGCCTGCGGGAGATGTTCGACGACCTCAAAGCGCGCTTTGGTCTGCCGGCTGCACCGACACTGCCGCTGGAGCTGCCGCTGCGGGCGGTTCCGTTCCAGCATGCGGAGGAGCACCGCGATATTTACCGGGTGATCCTGCTGAGTGAGCAGGGCACAGTGGCGGTGCTGAACGGGATTCGGGATTATTTGGCGGAGAGCATCCAAGAGCGGATTGAGGCGGTGCAGGGTACAGCGGGAACAACGCGTGTGCCTATCGAAGTGGTGGCGCATTACCTGGCCGGGGCGCTGCTGTCGATGATCGGCTGGTGGCTACGGCAGGAGAGGCCTTATTCCGCCGAGGCGATGGCCGATTTGTTCCAGCAGTTGGCGCTGCCCTCGCTGATGAGCGTATTTGGGGAGGATCTGGCGCGGCAGATCGGCGCTTAGGCACCGGTTTCGACGGGTTTGGTGTCGTCGTTACCCCACTCTTTCCAGGAACCGTCGTACATGGCGTTCTGCGTGAAGCCGGCAACGCGCAGCGCCAGCAGGCCGAAACTGGCCGAAACCCCTGCATT
Organism: Anaerolineae bacterium; assembly: GCA_034431625.1. Classification (GTDB taxonomy): domain Bacteria; phylum Chloroflexota; class Anaerolineae; order Aggregatilineales; family Phototrophicaceae; genus CFX2. The sequence goes on from DAOUCY010000126.1 coordinate 37,293, forward strand.
GCAGTACACGATTACTTCCGGCGTTGAGGCATCGATGCCGATCTCGGCGAAACGGGCGCGAAGCTGCTCCGGCGGCAGCATGGTGCCGTCCGGAGCGGTCAGGTTGGCGCGACGCTGGTTGACCGCGCCGGGGATGTGGCCGGCGCGTTTGGCGCGGGAATAGTCGCCTCGGAATTCCTCGGTAGAGCGCATGTCCATCAAGCGGGTGGATGTGCCGAGGGCGGCCAAGACCTGGCCGGCAGTGCGATAGATGGCCGGGTTGGGGCGGGCGATGAAGTCGACCGGCAGAACAGACGGCACTTCGGCGGTAACAGGGCGGCCTTCAGCGATCCACTTGTTCCAACCGCCATCCAAGACGGCGGCGCGGCTGTGGCCGTAGTAGTTGAGCGACCACCACAACCGGGCAGCAAACATGCCGCCTGCATCATCATAGGCAACGACCAGCGTATCCGGGCCGATTCCGCTGCGGCGCATTACCTCGGCGTAGCGTTCTGGCGGGGCGATCTGGGCATGGCGCGGGTCGGCGGGATCGGTGATTTCGTGAACCCAGTCGATGAAGACCGCGCCGGGAATATGACTCCGGTCGTACTCTTCGCGGTGGTTGAAGTAATGGGGCAGAGGTTCATTGGCCGGGCGGACATGGCCGCGAATATCGACGATCCGCAGGTCTGGATCGTTGAGGTGGTCATGGAGCCAGGCGGTCGAAACGAGCAGAGAAGCGGTCATGGTCGGCATCCGTGAGCGGCTGGGTCTGGTATAGGATGAGAATAACGCGGCGCAGCGCTGACTGCCAGCGCCTCACCGCGCGGAAGCGGTCGGAGGTGCGGGCCAGTCGAAGCGGCACTCGCCAGCTCCGCCGCGCGGGATGGTGTTGCAGCGGACGACGGTTTGGCCGTTGTACTGCACCTCAAAGCTGCTCATGAGCGCATTGGTGCTGGTTTCACTGCGCCAGAAGAGGCGAAGCTGATCCTGAAGAACTTCGCCGATGGGGGTATTGCTGGCACATTGGGGCGGGGGAGCAGTCTGACGGCCCTGCAAACTGACACGGTAGCAGCTTTTGGAAGCGATGGTATCGCCGGGGACGCGGTCTCCGGAGTAGTCATCGCCGCCACTGCCATCGACGCCGCGAATGAAGGCGAGGCGCTGGACATTCAGGTCGTAGCTGGCGGTGTTGACGATGGTGAAGTTGGAGTCGTCATAGATCAGAAGGATGGCGGGGCCAGGCGCGCTGCCGGAATTGGAACTGACCAGCAGGAAGGCCGCAATGCCTACGACCGCGAACAACATGATGAGGACAGGCCACATGAATGGAGAGCGATGGCGCGGCGAGCGGCTCAAATCAGCAGTGGCAATGCTTTGGTGGGTATTGGTATCGGCTGGGGCAGTAACGACTGCGGAACTGCGCGGTTGGGTGGTGACCGGGGCGGCGAACGTTCCTTCGGGGATGAGGGGGGTACAGCCGTAGGCATGCTGGACGGCATGGATGAATTCGAGAGCGGTTTTATGGCGGTCAGCCGGTTCTTTGGAGAGCGCCTTCAGGACCTGACGCTCGACGGCTTCAGGAATACTGCTATCGCGTGAGCGTGGGGGGGGCGGCGGGGTGGTGATGTGGTTGAGGGCGATCTCCATCGGGGTATCCCCAGTGAAGGGGGGCGCGCCGGTGAGTATCTCGTAAAGGACGACACCGAGCGAATAGACATCACTCTGGGGAACGGCTTTGTTGGAGGCGGTGGCCTGTTCGGGTGAGATATAGCGGGGCGTTCCGAAGGCTGTGCCGAGGGTAGTCTCGTTGGTGGCGTGCATGGTGAGGCCAAAATCGGTGAGGATGGCTTGACCATCTTCGGCCAGCAGGATGTTGGAGGGTTTGACATCGCGGTGGATGACGCCGCGCGTATGGGCGTAGTCGAGCGCACTGGCGATCTGTTCGAGGATTTCCAGGGCGCGGCGCATGTCGATCTTTTTGCCGCGGCGTTTGAGGTGTTTCATTTCCTGGGCGAGGTCGTGGCCTTTGATGTACTTCATCGCCAGAAAGTAGTAGCCATCCTGCTCGCCATACTGGAAGAGCGAGATAATGTTGGGATGTTCCAGGGTGGCGACGGCGCGGGCTTCGCGCTGGAAACGTTTGGCGAGGGTATCATCAAGATTACTGTCATTGAGCTGCAGGACTTTGACGGCAGCGGTTCGTGCAAGTTTCTGATCGGTTCCCTGATAGATGCGCGCCATGCCGCCGGTTGCAATTAGGCGATCCAGCTTATAATCGCCTAACTGCCTGCCGATGAGGGGATCCCGTTCGGGGCCGGTTTGGCGGTTCGACGGAGCGGGTTTTCCACTCATGCGTGTATCCTTTCAGCGTCCAGAACACAAAAGCGGCTGGTCCCTGCGCCCCAACCGCTCATGTGCAGTTTGCAGGCGATACAACAGCTTAACGGCCTTCTCCATCGATATTACCTAATACACCGAGTTCGATAGCCTCGTCGAGGGTGATCTCTTTACGACCGGACGAACTGTTGACTATTTCTTCGAGCTTGTCGAGATCGAAGAAGGCGTCGGCTGCGCTGGAGTCGAGTTTGCCCAACTGATCGAAAATCGAGACATCGAGGTTCTGGATCGGATCGAGCTTAAGCGGTTCGGGTTCGGGAGCAGGTGCTTCTGGCCGTTCGATGACTGGTTCGATGCGCTCGACCACTTCGGAAGTGCTGGTCTTGCGCTTGCGAGGAACTGGGGCTTCGGCAGGGCGGACGGCCTGCTGGCGGTCAATCATAAAGGCGGATGCACCCAAGAGGGCGATCAAGTCTTGGGCGGCTTTGCGCCCGATACGGGTGACACTGCCGAACTGGCGGCTGCCCATCTGTCCGTCGTAGACAATGCAGAGGAAGTGGTGGAGACCGACCGACAGGACGAAAACATCTTTGTCATCACCGTCGTAGAAGTGGATGGTCTGCGGCTGCCCACCGACCAGGGCAGACATCTCGATATTGGTGGTGACCGTGGGCAGAAGGGCGCGGGTGAGGCTCTCCCGATCCAGATAGCCGGGGGCGCCGTCTTCGAGCAGGACTTCGCCGGTACGGCCCGCGAGGATGATCGCCATCGCGCCGACATCGACCAGCATCCGTTTGATGATGGCATGAGCGTTCTGCACGTCGATTGCTGGCAGCGGGCCATGATCGACCGCGGCGACGGCAGAAGCCGGCGGGCGGTAGGCGCTGAAAATATCTTCATTTTTCAGGCCAGCGACGATGACGCGGAGGAACTGGTGAATATCGACGGGACGGCGGAGATAGACAAACGGCGACTTGCCATCAACGGTTTCTTCTTCAACCGACTCGGGGTCATCCACATCGCCGACGAGGACGATGGCGGTTTCGGGGGCAGTCTGCTTGACGCGTAGGGCGAGTTCAAGCCCTTGAACGTCATCGTGCAGTTCCCAGGCGGCAACGATGAGGCTGGCTCCACCACGGCTCAGTTCATCCAGCGCGTCAGTACCGCGGGGAACATCGACCTGAATGATGGGATAGCCGAGCAGATCGGTGGTTCCCCGGATGATGCGGGCAATGGCAAAGGTGGGATCAACCGTGATAACACGCGGCAAATGCGACATAACCCGTCGGCGCAACACCACAGCCCGGCACCGGTCTGCGGCGCACAGCGCCTCTTCTCCTTTCCGAAGTGCCTTCTGCGATGATTATACTGCAAATTGCGGCAGGAAACGTAAGAGGTCGGCTTGAGTCAGTGGAAAAGCAAGTCCGGTACTTTTGGGCTATTAGCGGGGAAAGGCCATCCGCAGACGCATGGAATCCATCAAGCGGTCGGTGATGGAGAACTCGGCGATATAAGCGGTATAGTGCAAGCCGTAGCGGCAGCTATAGGCGCGCATATAGTGGACTTCATCGGAGAAGAGGTGCACGATCAAGCCGGCGATTGACCGGCGGACCTGAGCGAAGCGGAGACTCCAGCCTGACGGCGCGGGCAGCGGCTCGATGTTGTCTGACTGAGCAGCCAGGAGGAGGCGCTGGCGGGCAGCGTGCTTTTGACGCGGCGTGATGGCACTGCTGCACTGCAAGGCTGAGCAGATAATGTCGTCGAAGCTGTTATCGTGCATAGCCATGTACTACCTCACTAGTCCAATTGATGCGTTCAAGATGACGGCGCAGATTTTCGCGGGCATAATGCAGGCGGCTCTTGACCGTGCCGACGGGACAATCGAGGATTTCGGCAATTTCCTCCAGGTTGAGGCCACTCAGATAGTGCAGGGCAATGACAACGCGCTGGTTGAAATTCAACTGCTGGATGGCCGCGCGGACGACCTGCTGAATTTCGCTGTGCTCCGCAATGTGTTCAGGCGCCAGCCAGTTGGGGCTAATGAGGCTGTCGATGACGGCATCGAGCGAGATACGCCGTTTGCGCTGCCGGGTGATCCAGGTATAGCTGAGGTTGACTGTAACACGGTAGAGCCAGGGGAGGAGAGGCAGACTGGTATCGATACGGTCGGCGTAGCGGTTGATTTTGAGGAAGCATTCCTGAGCAATGTCTTCGGCGGCGGCGGCATCCTGGGTGATGACAACGGCTGAGCGGAAGACGAGGGAATAATACCGGTCGAAGAGCATCCCCAGCGCGTCGAGATCGTGGGCGCGGACTCGCTCGATCAATTCGACATCACTGGGTTCGGAGGCGGTGGCGCTCATCGTCGATCTACTCCCGCTGGTTGTAACGGCGCTGTACTGCGCCTACTAAAGACTGACTTTACCGCAATGCAGTTTATACTCCTATGCAGCATTTTTGGTTCGATTTTGATCCGGCCAGGGGAGGATTTTATACCCCTGGCCGGAAGGGCGCTGCATTCACGAATGGGCGGGGGCGGGAGTGCCGAGGTCACCGGGAGTGGGTTTGATGGTCTGGCGGGCGACGAAGTAGAGCACACCCAGGACGATGCCGCCGATCAAGAAGGGGGCAGTCGAGCCGAGGAAACTGAAGATGCTGCCGCCGAGGATGGGGGTGATGGCGTTGGCGGAGCTGACCAGGGCGGAGCTGACCCCGAGGGTGCTGCCGACCTCACTGCCGGCGCTCTTGGTAATCAGGCTGTTGATGCTGGGGGACAGCAGGCCACCGCCGACGGCGGCGGGGATCATCGCTACGAGAATCCAGACGAGGCCGAGCCAACCGTTACCACCGTCTTCGGGGATGGGGACGGAAACGGTATTGGTCGATATGCCCTCGCCTGCTCCGGCGGTGATGTTCTGGTTCAGCTCACGGATCATTTCGGCACGGGAATACCAGGGTACAGGCTGTGCCGGAGTGAGCGCGGTGAGGGTTAGGCCGACGGCCAGGAGGATCAATGCGGCGTAGATCAGCTTGTGTTCACCGTACTTGCGGCTCCAGGGGCCGATGTATTTGCCCTGGACGAGGACAATGATGATGCCGACGAAGACGAAGATCAGGGCGTTGCCGGAGCCATTGATACCCAAACGGTTTAAGGTGAAGAGGGAGATGAGGTACTCGAAACCACCGAAGATCAACTGCTGGAGGAACATGAGGATTAGGAGTACGCCAACCACGGGCTGGCGCAGGGCATGGATGATGCTGCCGATGAAAGCAGCGCGTTTTTCGCCACGGTGGGCGCCGCGTTTTTCTGGCGGCAGAGTCTCTTTGAACCAGATGGCCGTGAGGATGATGGACAGGAAGGAGAAGCCAGCGGCTACCAGCGCCGGCGCATGATAGTCGTTTCCGCTGAGGCTAAGCGCGGCAAATGCGATGACTGGGCCGATGATGAAGCCGAGGCCGAAAGCCGCGCCCAACAGCCCCAACCCCTGTGCGCGGGTTTTTTCGGTGGTGCTGTCGGTCAAGGCGGCCTGAGCGACAGCGACATTTGCGCCGGAGAGGCCATCGATGATGCGCGCTAGGAAGATCAGCGGGAGCGTGTTGGCAACGCCTAGCAGCACGAAGCCCAAAAAGGTTCCGATCTGGCTGAACATCAAGATGGGCTTGCGGCCAAAGCGGTCAGATAGGCCGCCGAGGAGCGGTGCGCCGACGATCTGCATGGCGGGGAAGGCGGCTCCGAGCATGCCGATGGTGATGGGATCGGCGCCAAAGGAGGCAGCATACAGGGGCAGGAGCGGGATGATGATGGTGAGACCGAGCAGGTCGGTGAGGATGATGATGAAGATGGGCAGGATGCGCTTGAAGTCCAGGCGTTCCTCAGATTGAGCAGCGGCGGTCATGGTTGAAGTTCTTCTCCGTATTCAATCAATTAAGTGGGGACGATACGCCAGCCCTGCGGCAGGAGCGCGACACCGATGATGACCAGGAGCAGCACGCCCAGAACGAGCAGCAGATTGTTACGGAAGCGGAGGCGATCAGAGAGGCCGCGCCAGCGCTTGCTGTTGTGCATGTGGGCGAGGCCGACGGCCAGGGTCATGACCAACAGATGTTCCCAAAAGTGGCGCTGGCCGAAGCCGATGACGCTGCCATAAGCGACCAGGAAGACGAGGCCGATAAGCCACTGCAACGTGATCAGGCCACTGAAGACAGTCATGATGCGCTGAGTTAATGCGTCGTAGACTCCACTGCCGAAGAAACCGAGCGCCAGTTTGGCGAGCGCGACCACGGTCACCAACATGACCAGCCAGCGTACCAGCGAATGGGTGTGGCGCAGGGCAGTGATGAGGGTGGTATCGGATGGCACAGCCGCGTCTTGAGCCATGACGACGCCAGCGCTGAGCAGCAGCCCGAATGCTAGGGCTAGTCCGACTAACCAACGAGTCCAATGCGATAGGGTATGCATGACGACGTATTCCTCCATTTGTGCGGTTAGATTTGCGCAGTCAGGTGCTGGATGAGTTCATCCAGCCACTCCAATTCTGAGCGCAGATGGCGAATCAAATGCTCGATGACGAACTGAGAGCTGCCGGCATGGCGGGGGGCAGTCTGGGCGTGGTCGAGTTCAAGCTGAAGGGCCGCACGGCGCTGTTCCAGGAGCTGGCGCTGTTCGGCAGGGGGGAGTGCATCTAGGAAGACCAGGCCGATATCGCCCGCGAAGCGAACAGGGTGATAGGCGGCCAGATTTTCCCGCAGGAGGCGCTGGAAGTGCGCCTCGCCTTCTGGGGTGAGCTGGTAGACATGGCGGGGAGGACGACTGCCTTCCTGAACGGCACTGACACTGATCCAACCTGCCTCGGCCATACGTTCCAGGAGGTAGTAGGCAGTTGGCTTCTTGAGGTCGATGCAGGAGGCCATGTTCTGGTTGATGAATTCATGAAGCTGGTAGCCGTGCATGTCTTCGCGACGCAGCAGCCCCAACAACAGCAGTTCCCGATCCATATGCCATCGCTTTATAGTCAAAATTGACTAATCAGGATTGATTATAGCGGCTGTCACGGATTAGGCAAGGGGGAGTGTGATAACCATTGGCTCGGCGTTGTGCAGCGGGCGATGAATCCCCGTATGATGGTAGGCGAAAGCAGGCATTGTTAAGCTCTTTGAAAGCGATATGCGCGTGCATCTGTACCAACGATTTCGCCAGCTCCCGCGACGCCGGAAAATTCTCACAACTGCTCTGACTATGATGGGAGCAGGCGCGATGTTCATCTATGCATGGCTGTTTGCGGATTTGCCGTCGATTGACCAGCTCCAGGCTGGGCTGGCGCTGCCCTCAACGCGCATCTTTGACCGGAATGGGCAGCTCCTGTACGAAATCCTGCCGCCGGAAGGTGGGCGGAACACGGCGCTTGCCCTTACGTCGATTCCGCAGCACTGCCAGCAGGCGGTGATTGCCACTGAAGATGCCAACTTCTACAGCCATCCAGGGGTGGATATAGTGGGAATTGCGCGGGCGGTGTGGATCAATCTGCGGGGTGGTGAAGTGCTAGCCGGAGGCAGTACGATCACACAGCAGGTGGCGCGGAATCTGTTGTTCACGCCAGAGCAGCGGGCTGAACGCAGCCTACGGCGTAAGCTGCGAGAGAGCATCTTGGCGATCCGGCTGCAGAGTGTTTACAGCAAGGACGACATTCTGGCACTGTATCTCAACCAGAGCTACTTTGGCAACCTGGCGTATGGGATTCAGGCTGCGGCACAGGCGTACTTTGCCAAGTCAGCGCCGGAGCTTTCGTTGGCGGAATGCGCCCTGCTGATCGGATTGATTCAAGCGCCGGCGGTGTACGACCCGCTGGTGAATGTGGAGGCGGCAACGGCACGGCGAGACTCGGTGCTGGAATTGATGGCACAGAACGGGTTCATTGACGCGGCACAGGTGGCGATGGCGAAGCGAGAAACACTCCAGTTTGCGGCGACAGTGTTCCCCATTCGCGCGCCGCACTTCGTAATGGCAGTGTGGAAGCAGCTTGAGCGGGAATATCCCGAAGCGCTCTACGGCGGCGGGCTGGATGTGATCACTACGGTGGATGTGAACTGGCAGGAGAAAGCTGAGGCGCTTGCCTGGCAGCAGTTGGCTTATCTGAATAATCCGCCGAGTGGGACGCGGGTTCCGGCTAACGCGCACAATGCCGCACTGGTAGCGATGGACCCGTTCACGGGGCAGGTACTGGTGATGCTGGGCAGCCCAGATTACTTTGATGAAGGCATTGATGGGGCAGTGAACGCGGCGCTGGCACTGCGGCAGCCAGGGAGCGCATTGAAGCCGTTCACGTATGCGGCGGCGTTTGATCCGACACTGCCGGAACCGTGGACGGCGGCGACGATGATTCTGGATGTGGAGACGCCGTTCATCACGCGCAAGCTGCAAAGCTATACCCCGGCGAACTTCGGGTTGGTGGAACATGGGCCGGTGCTGGCGCGAGAGGCGCTGGCCTCGTCATTCAATATCCCAGCGGTGAAGGCGCTGGAACATGTGGGGATTGAGCGATTGGTGGCGCTGTTGAAAAACGCGGGTGTCGAAACGCTGGCGGAAAACAGCAGCATCGATCTGGCGATTACGTTGGGTGGGGGCGAGGTACGGCTGTTTGATCTGGTGCAGGCGTACAGCATCTTCCCGAACGGCGGGTTCCGGGTGCAGCCGGCGATGATCCTGAAGGTCAGCGACCATCAAGGGAACGTGCTGTACCAATGGCAGCCAGCCCCGCTGAGTACGGCTGTGATCGACCCGCGGGTGGCGTATCTCATTACCGACATTCTGAGCGACAACAACGCGCGAATTCCGTCATTTGGGGCGAACAGCGCCATGCAGATCGGGCGTCCGGCGGCAGCCAAGACGGGCACGACCACGGATTACCGGGATAACTGGGTAGTGGGCTTCACACCGAATTTGGTGGTGGGGGTGTGGGTTGGAAACGCGGACAACACGCCGATGGTCGATGTGACCGGGGTCAGCGGCGCTGCGCCGATCTGGAACGCGTTTATGCGGAGCGTACTGCTGGGGCAGCCCGAACTGCGGTTCAAGGAGCCGCCGGGGTTGGTGCGGCAGGTGGTCTGCGCGACCAGCGGACGGCTGCCGACGCCGGACTGCCCGCTGACGCGCAGTGAGGTGTTCATCGAGGGGACAGTTCCGACTGAACCAGACAACCTGTACCAACGGTTCGTGATCGACCGGGAGACGGGACTGCTGGCGGATGAGACGACTCCACCGGAGCGGCGGGTCAGCCAGGTGTACCTGGTGCTGCCGCAGGAAGCGCGCGACTGGGCGGTGCGGAATGGAATCCGCCAGCCGCCAGCCGCAGCGACCATCGCTGCGGTGGATTCGGACAAAGGACTGCGGCTGTTAGAACCTGACCCGTACACGGTGTTCCAGGTGAGTCCAATGCTGCCGCTGGAGACACAACGGCTGCGGCTAACGGCGGCTGCGCCAGCCGGAACGCGGTCGGTGAGCTACTGGATGGACGGGCGCAGTTTGGGGACGGTGACAGGCGCGCCGTGGGAATTGTGGTGGACGCTGGAATTGGGAGTGCATGAGCTGGTCGCCACTGCGCAGGCTGTGGATGGAAGTATGCTGCAGAGCGATCCGGTGCGGTTCACGGTAGTGGAGTACGCAGCCCGGTAGATGCTTGTGGTGCATCCGATCAGTTTAGACGATGTCTCAGAACCTCACCCCCCAGCTCTCTCTCCATTGTGATGTAAAGGGGGAGCTAAGCGAAGCGCAGCGGGGTGAGGTCAAGCAAAGTGGTGCTGACTTAGCGGATGAACCATTGACGCGGGCGGTGGAGGCGCACCAAGCATCGCGGCTTGACACACATCCCTGCCGTCGGCTATCGTCAAGGCGCGAAAATCAGTTCGAGGTTTTAGTGTATGCAGATCAAGCGGGATTATTCGCAGCCGTTCTTCAGCAACCGCCGCCGCCGCCGGGTGGGGGGACAGTTTTTGTTCTGGTATGGGCTACTGCTGGGTGGTTTGCTGGTGTTCGTCTACACCCAGTTCAGCCGCCTGCAATTGATGGCACTCGATGCGATTGGGCTGGCTCCAACGGCGACGCCGTTCGCAAGTGTGTGGGCGTCGCGGGGCTATGATTTATTCCTGGCCGGACGGCTGGAAGAGGCGGCAGCGGCTTACGCTCAGGCGGTCAGCCAGCAGCCGGACAACATCAACTACCTGTATGAATATGGCCGGACGCTGATCGAACTGGACCGGGATGCGAACCCGCAGCAGGGACGGCCAGTGGGAGATGCAGAACTGGCTTCAGAACTGGGAGACCGGGCCATCGAAGCTGCGCCGCAGGATGTGCGGTCGTATACGCTGAAGTCGAAGGCACTGGTCTGGCTGGACGACTCGGAGTCGGCGATTCCGGTGGCGCTGCGGGGATTCGAAATCGATCCGAACTTTGCGCCGCTGCTAGCGGTCTTGTCGCGCGCGTATACTAATATTGGACGGTACCAACAAGGGTTGAAATACGGTGAGGACGCGATTCTCGCCGACCCGATGAGCGTGGAAGGGCGTCGCAGCTATGCCTATGCGCTGATTTGGGTAGGCCAGCGGGAAGCGGCAATCCGGCAGTTGGAAGATGCCATCAATATCAACCCGAACCTGATTCCACCCTACTTTGAGCTGGCGGGGCAGTATATCCAGCAAGAACTTTACGAAGAAGCTGTTGCGACCTACGAGACGATCCTGACCAAGCAGCCGCGCAACCCCAAGGCGCTGCTGCGGCTGTGCGAGGTGTATTCACGCATTGGGCAGGACCAACAGGCGGAAGGATACTGTGACGATGCGTTAGGGATCGACCCGAACTACAAGGAAGCTTACCGGCAGTTGGGCATGGTCAACTTCCGGCGGCGGAATTACGAAGGGGCCATCGACAATTTCAACCGCTGCGTTGATCTGGGTTCAAAGGAGATTGAATGCCAGTATTTACGCGGGTTGGCGCACTACTATATTGGCGAGTGCGATGACGCCTGGAACATCCTGAACGAATCGCTAACGATCATCCGGTCGGAAGGAATCGGGGAACCGGTGTTGAGCACGACTCTGAGCGGGCTGCGACTGGTCACCGAGAACTGTACGGCCTACCGGAATGCGACACTGCCGGAAGCGCTGCCGACAAGCATCCCGGCCACGCCGATTGGGGGCTGAGGCGGTATGCATCTCCGAACGCCGAAGCGGTATTTGCGGGGACAGAAGCGCAGCCCGATCTCGCTGCGCTGGCTGTGGCTGTGGGTTCTGACGCCGATTGTAGTTCTTGTGGGACTTCAGATTTACCGAAATCGGGAAACACTAGCTCCGCCGGTGGCGGAGGCACTGGCCGGGATCGTCAACCAGGCGCAGAACAGTCTGGCAACGGTGGTAGCCCCGACAGGGACGCCGACGGTTAATCCAGCAGACCGGTTGGAGCGGGCGCAGATCGATTGGCGCGAAGGGCGCATCGAGACGGCGGTGAACAGCTACCTGGACATCTTGGACGCGGTGCCTAATTCGGTGGAGGTGTACTACCGCGCGGCATTCGGTTTGATGATGCAGGGAAAGTACCAGGACGCTTTGCGGATTGCCGAGCGGACGGTGACGGCCAATCCGTTCTCATCGGATGCATGGGCGGTGCGGGCGATGGCACTGGATCGTAACAACCGCTACGGGGAATCGATTTCCAGTGCACTGCGGGCATTGGAGATTGACCCGAACAACGCACGGGCGATGGCATTCCTGGCTGAGGCGTACCTGGACAACGGCAACACTGAGCTGGCGCGGAGCACAGCCGACCGGGCGCTGGAAGTCGATCCGAACAGCTTCGAGGCACTGCGGGTGCGTGGTTTGGTGGCATGGCTGGTGGAGTTCGACTTTGCGCTGGCGGAGGATTACTTTCAGCAAGCTTACAACGCGGCCCCCAATCTGCCTTACCTGGGAATTGAGCTGGCGCGGATGCAGATGATTCTGGGGCAGGCTAACGGCGACTCGCAGGCACTCCAGGATGCGCTGGCGCTGCTGAGCGACGTAGTGGAGGTCAACCCGAAAAATGCGCTGGCGCTGTTCGAGTTGGGAACGTACTACTTCCGCATTGAGGGGAATTTCTCGCAAGCGGCGGAGTTTCTGCGGCGGTGTGTAGACGCGGCCCCGAACAGCATTTTGTGCCAGGGTTTGCTCGGGCGGGTGCAGATCAGCCTAGAGGACAATGCCGGAGCGATCCTTTCGCTGCAGAAAGCAATCGACCTCGGATCGACAAATGCCTATCACTACTTGTGGATGGGACGGGCGCAGCGGGCGGTGGGAAACTGCCCGGCGGCCGTTCCGTTCCTTGAAGAAGCGTTGGAACGAGCACAGCGGACACAGCAGGAAGACATCATCACGGTATCACAGGATTTGCTGCGCGAGTGCCAGGTAGCGATGGGGATTGCGCTGCCCACGCCGACACCCGAAGCGACGCCTGAAGCGGGCGGCGGGGCATAGCCTACGGGCTGGGATCAGCACAGCTTGGCAGACTCGTGACCTCGCGCGGCCAATTCCGGCCATAGAACGCCAGATACTCGGATACGTGGGCTGACCAATAGGCTTCGTCATGGCCGCCGACGGGGTTGATGACGTAGGTGTGAGGAATGCCGCGTGCGGTGAGGTGGCTGGAGAAGCGCTGTAGAATGCGGCCGGACGGGTCTTCTGCGCCGTTGTCGATATACATCCGCAGGCCGGCTTCAGGGAGCAGCGCCGAGTTTTGAGCGAGTTCGAGCGGGTTGAAAGCGGCAGGAACCTCGTTGAGGTTCTCGGTCATGTAGGCGCTGTGACCCCCGACGATGCCGAAGACGTCGGGGTGTCGCAAGGCAATACTGTAGGCCCAGAAGCCGCCTCTGGAAATCCCGGCGATGGCGCGGTACTCGCGGCGGTTCCAGGTGCAGAAATCCCGTTCGATGGCTGGGAGCAGTTCTTCCAGGACGACGGTCTCGTAGGACGGGGCCGGGGGGAAGGTGCTGTTGTTGCCGATGCTGCCGACATAGGGCATGACGATGATCATCGGCGGGAGGACACTCAGACGGAAGCCCTGGTCAGCGGCTTGAAGCGCGCCGATTTTTTCCCATTCATCCTCTTTCTGAGCTGCGCCGTGCAGGAGGATCGCGAGCGGGTAGCGTTTACCGGATTTCTGGTAGCAGGGCGGTATATACACCCGGTAGCGGAGGTTTTCGTCAGCGATCTCGCTGCGGAATTGGTCGATGCGGATGACTTGGCCGGCGGGTTCATCACAGGGAAAGGGCGTGGCAGTAGGGGTCAACACCGGGGTGAGAGTCGGAATGGGCGTGCGCGTTGGCAGCGGGGTTAGGGTCGGCTCCGGGGTGGCGCTGGGTACGGCGGTAATGATGACCACTTGGGGGGCCTGTTCGCTGACGTAAGGATCGCAGCCAAAGAGGGCGAGAAGTCCAAGCAGCAGTGGGAGGATTGGGAATCGTTTTCGGGACATGGTTTGCTATTATAGCGGGGATTGAGCGAACGCACAGGTTGGATAGGTAAAGGAATGAACCATTCGCTACAGGCATTGATCTTTGACCTTGACGGCGTGATTACGGATACTCCGGCGCTGCATTATGAGACGTGGCGACGGCTGGCAGCCGAGGAGCGGATTCACTTCACGCCGGAGCAGTATCACCGGATGCAGGGGTTATCCCGGCGGGCGAGCCTAGACATCTTCTTGGATGGGCGGTACGTTTCGGAAGAGCTGGCGCAGTCCTATATGGCGCGGAAGAACCGCTATTTCTTGGAACTAATGGAGGGTCTGACGCCGGAGCGGTGTTTCCCAGGCGTGCGGGAGATCATTGCGGAGGGGCGAGCTGCTGGGCTGAAGATCGGGCTGGGGTCATCCAGCCAGAACGCCAAAGGGGTGCTGGAGCGGCTGGGACTGACGCCTTTCTTTGACGTGATTGCGGATGGGAACACGGTGGCGCGGGCTAAACCGGCACCGGACATCTTCCTGTGGGTGGCAGAGCAGATGGAGGTTGAGCCGGGGCGGACGCTGGTCTTCGAGGACTCGGTGGCAGGGCTGCAAGCGGCGCTGGCCGGGGGATTCTGGACGGTGGGGATTGGTGGGAAACATGGGCCGGGGGCGCATGTGGCAGTGGGGTCGCTGGCGGGATGGCGATTGGGGGCATTGGTGGGGGAAATCGTCAGTTGACTTTGGGCGCGACCTACAGGAGTCTCCTTTTGTTCGCTGGACTGAGGTGAGGGCATCACAGCAGGATGGGGTGAAGAATTCGGTCTTGCCAAGCGGGGCGAAGGTCGCTACAATGTTTTGCATTCCGCGGGCGTAATTCAGCGGTAGAATGCTTCCTTGCCAAGGAAGATGTCACGGGTTCGAATCCCGTCGCCCGCTCAGAAGCTCTGGTTCATCCAGGGCTTTTTTGTTTCCCATCAATAGAGAAGATCGAACCGAAAAGAGGGGGTGGTCGTTCCGGTGATATCCGTCGAAGGGCGGATTGACGGTGGGCGGCGAAGCGTGATAGAGTGTGGGCGTTATCCTCTTCTGTTCATAGGAGGCGCACGTATGTCAGAGCAAGCCCTTGTCCCCCACAGCGGTTGTGTCGTGCGCGCCTGGGCGGCAGGCTGACGGTCTCCTCTTTCTGATCCTCTGAAAAGCGACCTCGGCTTCGGCTCACGCACGCGAAGCCTGTTGGGATTCCTGGATGCGCTGATCCTCATCTCCCGACTTCTCTCCGTTTTGTAGAGCGGTGGAGGAAGTCAGCATCGACGGGGGGCAGCATCACATTACAGGACTCCACAACGGGATCATTCACTGCGAATCGAACGAACCGAAACTGAGGACTCCAAACCTTGTCTCTGAACATACCTGATACTCCTGATACTCATCCGCTCGTGTTGAGTGGGATCGTTTTCAAGAAATCGACCGGCATCTACCATGTGCGCTCCGGTGAGCGGGTCGTAACGTGCGCGATCTCGAACCGGCTGCGTAAGGTGCTGATCTATCCGATTGCCGACCGCTCGTCTATCGGGCATCACCGGGTGGTGGATGTTGAGGACATCCAACTGGTTGATCCGGTGGCGATTGGCGATGAGGTGGTGTATACCGACGCGGGTAACGGCTGCGGGCTGATTACCGAAGTGCGGCCGCGCCGGACACAGCTCACGCGGCGTGCGCCTGGCCCGAAGCCGCTGGAACAGGTCGTCGTCGCCAATGTGGATGTGGTCATTCCGGTGGTATCTGCTGCGCAGCCGAAACCGCGCTGGGGGATGATTGACCGCTATCTGGCAAGCGCTGAATTGTGCAACGTGGCGGCGATGGTGTGCGTCACCAAGATCGACCTGCTGCGACCACACCAGATGGATGAACTGATGGAGGTGGTCGAAGATTACCGGCGGATTGGTTACTCGGTGCTGCTAACGAGTTCATCGACAGGCGAAGGGATTGAGATGCTGCGGGAACTGCTGACCGGGAAACTTTCGGCGCTGGTGGGGATGTCCGGTGTGGGTAAGACGACGCTGCTGAACGCGGTGCAGCCCGGGTTGGGTTTGCGGGTGAGCGCGGTGAACGTCATGCTCGACAAAGGACGGCATACGACCACTAACCTGGAGATGTTTCCGCTGGACGGCGGCGGTTACATCGTCGATACTCCGGGCATGAAGACCTTTGGCTTGTGGGATACGGACCTGGACGATGTGGGGCTGCTGTTTCGGGAGATCGCTC
This sequence comes from Anaerolineae bacterium, assembly GCA_034431625.1. Taxonomy (GTDB): domain Bacteria; phylum Chloroflexota; class Anaerolineae; order Aggregatilineales; family Phototrophicaceae; genus CFX2. The sequence continues at coordinate 53,341 of DAOUCY010000126.1, forward strand.
CACATATCGGCCAATGTAAGTTCGGGTTGGACTGCCAGCATGAGACTGAGCCAGGCTGCGCGGTGAAAGCGGCGGTCGAGCGCGGCGAGATCAGCGGTCGGCGCTACCGGAACTATCTATCGATCCGCGACCAGCCGGCGGCGGAGTTGAAGTAGGAAATGCGATTGAACTGCCAAGACGCTAAGATCATGCGGAGCGTTTTGGGTAAGAATTCTAACCGCTGAGACGCAGAGGAATACGGAGGAAAGCTTTAGCCGCAAAGAACGCAAAGGAATACAAGAGAGGGGGAGATGAGAGAAGCGGCGGGTGAGGCGCTGCGGGCGTATGGGCTGGACGGGGCAGAACTTGAATTCTTAAGCGAGACGAGCAGCGCGGTTTACCGGGTGACAACGCTGGGTGGGCTGCGCTGTGCGCTGCGGATGCACCGGCCAGGGCATAAAGCGGTGCAGTGGATCGAATCCGAACTGGTGTGGCTGGAGGCGATCCGGCGCGAGACGAATCTGCTTGCGCCGAGGCCGATCCGCACATTGGGGGGCGATCTGCTGAGCTGGACGCATCTCCCAGATGGGGAGGCGCTGCCCTGCGCGCTGCTGGAATGGGTGGATGGGACAGCCTGCACGCCGGAGACGATCCAGCCGGAACAGATTAGGCTGGTGGGGATGTATCTGGCACGGCTGCACGCATTCAGCCGGGAGTACGCGCCGCCGCCGGGATTCGCGCGGCCGGTGCTGGATGCTAAGGGATTCTTCGGAGAAGAGTCAGCGTATCATGCGGGGGAAGGCGAACGGCTGTTCACGAAAGCGCACCGGGCGGTCTTCGGCGCGGTCGAGAAGCGGGTGCGGGCGGTGATGGCGGGGTTGGGGCATGGGCAGGATGTCTTTGGATTGGTCCACGCGGATGCGATTCCGCAGAATGTGGTGATTCGGGGCGATCCAAGCGAGTGGACGGGGCAAGACCGTTCCCTACAAACGGCGGCGCAGGAAATTGTTGGGATGGTTGACTTTGACGAGTGCAGTTGGGGATACTACCTCTATGACCTGGCGCCAATGCTGTGGATGCTGCGGACGCAGCCGGGGTATGGCGTGTGCCGGGCGGCGCTGGTTGAGGGGTACGAGTCGATTTCCCGGCTGCCAGAGGGCTGGCGGGCGGCGCTGGAAACGTTGATCGCGGCGCGACAGGTGGCATCGTGCCGCTGGATCGCGGCGCACCGGGATGATGCGGCTGTGCAGGGGCGGGCAGTAGAGATCATCGCAGCGCGAGTTGAGGAACTGAGGCGCTATTTGGATGGCGCGGCATTTGGAGAAAGGTGAGACACGTGATTTACCACATAACCCAGGCAGAAGCGTGGGCGAAGGCGGTCGAGGCGGGGCAGTACACGGCGGAGTCGCTGAAGACAGAGGGATTCATTCACTGTTCGACGGCGGCGCAGGTCGTTGGGGTGGCGAACCAGCTCTTCATGGGGCAGCGGGGATTGGTGCTGCTGTGCATTGACCTGCAGCGGGTGAGCGTTGACGTGGCCTTCGAGACGCCGATCAATCCGGAGACGCGACAGCCAGAACAGGGCAGCAGCGAGCTGTTCCCACACATCTACGGGCCGCTCAACCTGGAGGCGGTAGTGGAAGTCGTGCCATTCGAGCCGGGTGGTGACGGGATGTTCACGCTGCCGGGCGGGGTGGGGTAGGGACTGGGGAAGATAGAATACGAATTGAACGGCAGAGAGAACACAGAAATCATCGGCTGAGAGAAGAAGTTGTGAGGGCGGCGGACGGAATTAGGATGAGGTTGAAGCCTGTTTGAGGAAATCGCCGTAGACCTGCTGGAAGTGGGGCCAGGCGTCGTCATGGACGGCGTGGCCACAGTCGAAGACTTCCAGACGGCCATGGGGCGTCTGGTCTACGAACTGCTGGCCGAGATCAACCGGATTGAGGGTGTCGGTTTTGCCGAGCATCACCAGCAGTGGGCAGGTGATGTTGGGGGCGAGGTGCAGGCTGACATCACCGCCCTGGTCGATGATGCGCTTCATAGATTGAATCCAGGGGAGGATGAAGGCGTCGGGATTGGTGATGCCGTTGCGCTGCTTTTCTTCTTCGGTGATCCAAGTGGCGGGGAACATGCTTTGAATGCGGGGGCGGAGCGACGGGGTGAAATGGCCGACCGCGCCGATGACCGCTACCGAGCGGAAGCGCTGCGGATGGGTTCCGGCAGCGATGAGAGCGGCCTCGCCGCCGTCGGAGTAGCCGAGCAGGTGAGTGCGGTCGATGTGGAGCGCGTCCAGCAGGGCGACCAGATCGGCGGCGTCACGCTGGTAGAAATCCGGCGGGAAGTTCCGTGGGCCGGGAGTGGAGAGACCGTAGCCGCGCAGGGTCGGACCGACCAGATGATAACGATCCTGCAGCCAATCGATGACGCGCGGGAAATGAACTTCTGCCGAGCCGAGCAGACCGTGCGCGAGCAAGAGCGGCTCGCCCTGGCCGGCTTCGGTGTAATAGAGGCGTACTCCGGTAGATAGACCAGCGTAGGGCATGGTCTAGCTCTCTTCAGCCACGGCTGGCGATTTGCTACCAAAGATGTCGCTCAGGGCGACTCCGAGCGCCACAAAGCCGATGATTCCCCAGAAGGCATAGCCGAAAATGTTCATACCGTGGAACAAGAAGCCGAGCGAGAGCGATTGGTCGGCGTTGGCGCCAACGGCCTGACCCGCGGCGAGCAGGGCAGCCTGGAAGGGGCCTAACCCGGCGACGCTGACGGGAACGGCGATGCTCAAGGCAGCGAGAGACAGCCCCAAGATGGTGAGCAGGATGGTCTGGGTCTCATCGAGCGGAGCCTGATCGGTACTGAGCATGTTCATTGCACGGACGATGGCATACACGGTGATGATCGAAAATGCCCAGGAGATGAGCGTCCAGACGACAGCATGGATGCCGCTGCGGAGATGGGTGAGCGGCTTGAGGCCGTCGAGGGCGTGATCGAATAGTCGGGAGAGGCCGAGACGCTTGAGGAAGGGCAGCAGCCGTTCGGCTAGGCCAACGGCCTGATGGCCGATGGCTGGAAAGCGGGCGAAGAAAACCATCACGATGAAGGCAGCGATGACCGCGATGCCGAAGCCGGTGGTCGGGCCGGTGATGGCGGCGGGAACGTTGGGGAGGCGGGGGATGACGATGACCAGCATGATGACAACCAGGAGCGTATCCAGCATCCGTTCAAGGACAACGCTGGTGGCGGCGGTGACGACAGGAACGCCAGCGCGGGTGATCAGCAGGCTGCGAGCAACCTCACCGACGCGGAGGGGCAGCAGGTTCAGCAAGAAGCCGAGATTGAGGATGTGGCCGGTCTGGATGAGCGGCGCTTTGAAGTCCAGCAGGCCGTACCAGCGGTAAGCGCGCGCCCACAGCCCGAGGCTGATCGTCAGAACGGAGAAGAGAATCCAGCCGCCATCGGCCTGGCGGATGCCATCCAGCACCCGGTTGATATCGACGTTGCGGAACGCGAGCCAGAGGAACACACCACTCACTACAATGCTGAGCAGGATGATGACGAGACGCCGCATGGGGTTCCTTTCCGAATTTGCCGACGACGAAGATCAGCCCTTGATTGTAGCGGATGCGCCGCACGGATCACAGTGGATCAGCGGTTTTTCTGCGGCTTGATGGCTTTACCGAGGACAGTTTGGCCGGTCTGCCCGTTGACTAGAGCGATGCGGCGGTCGTGATCTTCTTCGACCAGGGTCGCGACCCAGACCGGAAGGAGCAGCAGCCGAAAGCTCATCTGCTGGACACTGCTGAAGACATTGATAGTTATATCGTCGTCATCGCGGAGTTCGCGGGCGCCGTACTTGCTGCGCATCCAAGCGGAGATGCGAGCGCGGGCTTCCAGCGCGGCTTTGTCGAAGTCGATGGTGTAGAGTGAGGCCGGATAACGGGCGAGCAGCTCGGCTTCGTAGCTGACGAGTTCGCTCATGTCGTAGTCGCCTAACTGCGCAGTCAGTTCCAGCGGCGGAGATGTGACAGCACAGACTTCGAAATCGCCGATGACTTCTTGGTAGGTCATGCGTTGGTAAGCCTGGGCGGCAGCCTGAGCCACGGCCGGCCAGCGCTGGTTGTCGTAGGGGTTCTGGTCGATGCGGGTGCGGCTGACTTCAACGATGGCATCGAAAACCCAGAAGGGCAGGTAGTAGCCATTTAGGGCAGCGGCTTTGACTTTGTTGTTATCCAGCCAGCCTTTGATGCGTTCGGAGAAGCTGCGGAGACGTTCCTTGATCCGCATGCCAGCTTCGTCGCGGGTGATGGTAAAGGGAATTAGACCGTCGGGCTGCTCAAAGGATTGGAGGGCATCCTGCTCAATGACATGATTGGAGCCGCAGAAGGGGCAGCGGGTTGAGAGTTTGTCGGCGGCAATGGTGCGTTCTGCACCGCATTCGCTGCAGTGCAGCAGACGCTCGCCGATGACCCAACGCACCGGCTGCGAGCGGCGTTCGAGCAGCGCGGCGAAGAGCAGATCTCTGCTGGACTGGGACTTCTGTGGGGATTCGGCGGTATAACCGCAGAAGCGGCAGACGACGCGGCCTGTGCGCGGATCGGCGCTGAGGTCACCTTTGCAGTTGGGGCAGCGGAGGGTGGTCGTTGAAGTGGTGACGGCTCCCTCGGCCTGGCGGAGAAGCGGCTCCTGAGCGCTGTTGAGGCTGTCGGCCTGTTCTTGGGTGAGACGCCCGTTGAGGACGAGCATCATCTGCATGGCTTCAGTGTGGCCGGGGTTGTAGGCCAGAATGGTGCTGAGATGATCGCGCTTGACGGCTTCGTCGGGACTGATCTTGGCGATCCAGAGGTGGGCATCGAAGAAATCGCGCTGAATCTCGATGGCTTTACGCAGTTCGTCCAGCGCTGCCTCGGTCTTGCCCTCGAAGAGCAGATCGTGGGCATTGTAGAAGAGCGAGATGGCGCGGGGGTGGATGCTGTCGTGGCTGGCAAGCCTGATATTCGGGCGTGGGCCTTTGGCGCGGACTTCGGCGATTTTCTCGTCGAGACCGCTGGTACGCTTATAGCCGCAGTGCGGACATTCGATCACGGTGCTGTTGAGGTCGAAGCGCATGCGCTGGCCGCACTGCGGGCAGTCTAGTTTGATCCCCATGTGTAATCCCTCGTGGTGACTCCCGTCCAACTTCCAGTATATGGGGGAAGGTGGGCATTCGACCGTCGAGAAATGGGGGTTTTCAGTTGTTTTTCAGAACTCAGCCTGGCCCACGCATGAAGGCTTCTAGGGCTGGACGAGTCGGCAGTGACGGGATGGCCCCCAATTGAGTGGTTGCCAATGCGCCGACGGCGTTTGCCAGCCGCAGGATCTCCGGCAGGTGGGAGAGATAATCATCCCAGTGTTCGAGGATGCCGACCAAGAGTCCAGCGACGAAGCCATCACCTGCGCCAGTGGTATCGACAGGGCGGACGCCGAAGGCCGGGACGTGGTGTTTGCCCTTGCGGGTATAGACGGTAGACCCCCCCGCGCCGTGAGTTACGGCGATGATCTGGGTTTGCTGCCGCCAGAGTGGTTTCACATCATGCCCGCCCGTGAGAAATTCGACTTCTTCATCGCTGACTTTGACGATGTGGGCGAAGTTCAGCCCGGTGAGCATCTCTTGTCGGGCAGCTTCGGCGCTCGGCCAGAGCGACAGGCGCAGATTGGGGTCGTAGGAGATGAGCAAGCCGTTGGTGTGGGCGGCTTGGGCTGCCATGAGTGTGGCGGAGCGGCTGGGTTCGTGAATGAGGGTGATCGATCCGAAGTGGAAGATGCGCTTGTTGGTGAGCACTTCCAGGGCAACATCCTCCGGCCCCATGAGCATATCGGCGCTGGGGTGGCGGTAGAAAACGAAGCTGCGCTCGCCCTCTTTGGTGAGCGAGACGAAGGCCAGGGCGGTACGGGCTTTATCAGAGAAGCGCAGGCCGCTGATATGGACGTTATCGGCTTTCAGCACGCCGGCGAGAAAATGGCCGAAAGGGTCATTCCCGACTTGGCCGAGGAAGGCGCTGGGATGGCCGAGACGGGCTATCGCGACGGCGACGTTAGCGGGGGCGCCGCCGGGGGCTTTCTTGAAGCCGGAGGCTTCACCGACGCTGACGCCATGTTCGAGCGCCACGAAATCGATTAGGAGTTCGCCAAAACAAACGACACTCATCCGAGTTCTCCCTCAACGAAGAATTGACAAGACGAATTGAACCGCAAAGAACGCAAAGATCATTTCGCGACATGGCAGACTCTAGCGGCTGGCGTCCAGCGTGGCGGCTGTCAAGGAGGGCGGCTGGTACTGGAGAGTCGCCAAGATAGTCAGCAGGGTCGGTTCGTACTGCGCCATTTCCCCCGGCGCGGAGACCGCACTGACGATGCCGTAATGGCCGCTGCCGAGATTGAGGGCGAGGATGATGCCCTGGCCTTCTGGGCTGCTGCCTTCAATGCGGGCGGCGGGATGCGGGCCGATGGTGAGATCAGCCGGTGTGCCGAACTGAAGGTCGCCGAGCGACTCGGCGAAGCGCTGTAGAACTTCGGTAGGGGTGGATTGGTCGGTCAGGCCGGCGACAGCGCTGATGGGGCCGGTGAACATGCGGGCGACGAACTGGCCGGGGGTTGGGAAGCTGTTCTCGGCGGCGGCTTGGCTGCTGGCGATGGTGACCTGCCCGGCAATGACCTGCGCGTACCAGCCGTCGGGATACTGGAAGCTGAAGGTTCCGTCTTCGGCGGCGAGAGTTTTGCCGAGAGCAGCAGGTGTGGGAGTGCCGGACGGACTGCCGCAGGCGGCGAGAATCAGCGCGATGAGGAGGATAAGGGGGTAGAAACGGACTTTCAATTTCGGTTCCTCTATTTGCTGTTTCCAGGATGGATGGAAGGGTTGTGCCGCTGGTTCAGGGCGTCGATGAGCGCGGCAGCCGCAGCGAGACCAGAAAGGTAAGCACCTTCGACGCGCGATTCGCCGAAGGCATCGCCGGCAAAGACCAGCGGAGGCAGTCGAGAGGCCAGGAGGCAGCGCTCCGGGTGTGTCACGATGGGCTGAGCATAGCGCCAGCGCTTGAGTTGAGCTTCCTGGATCACTGTGCCGGGATCAAGCCAGCGAGACAGTTCGGCGCTGAGGGTTTGGAGCGCGCTGGCTTCGGATTGATCCCAAAGGGATTGGCTGAGCCGCGCTCCAGCATGGAGCGTGATGACGCGCACGCCGGGCGAGATGCCCTTGCGCTGGTTATCAGCGATCCAAGTGATCTCCGCGTCAGGGCGCTGGAGCGCTCCAGGATAGGGCAGGCGCGTATCGCCGGTGATGACGAACAGTCCGGCAAGGCAGGGGGTGTAGACCAGTTGGGACAGGGCGTCGCGGTCGGCAGCGGACAGCCTGCTGGCGACATCACCGAGGAGGGACAGGGATTGGGGAACCGGCGCAGTCAGGAGGAGCGCCGGGGCAGTCCAGCGCATCCCAGACTCGGCGACAGCCAGCCAGCCGCCATCCAGTGGTTCCAGGCTGGCAATGCGGGTCTCAAGATGGAATGATGCCCGCTCACCGGCTTCGGCAGCAAGGCGCTTGGCGAGCGCGTTCATGCCTCCTTGGGTGACGTAACGCGGATGGCCGTCGAAGGAGTCGACTGGGCGGTGCCCATCGCTGAAGCCGTTCGACCAAACGGTCACCAGACCGTCGGACTGCCATTGGGCGACCTGGGCTTTCCATACATCGGACCGGGCAGTGAAGAACTGCGCTCCGTGGTCGGCCAGCCCGCCCGCGAGCCGGCGGGTCGCCAGCCGTCCTCCGACGCTGCGGCCTTTATCGAAGATGCGGCTGCGGTAACCGGCCTGAGCCAGCGCACGGGCGGCAGCCAGGCCGCTCAGACCAGCGCCGACGATGAGGATTTCGCTGTCAAGATGGGGTTCGGGGGGCATGAAGCATCTCCACTAATGCGGACGATTGATCCAGCGCAGGACGGTGATCAATACGCCGATGCCCAATCCCATGAGCAGCAGCACGAAGGGGACGCCGTAGGGGCTTTCAAAAGGGGGCCAGGTGGAGACGAAGTTCATGCCGTAGAAGCCGCTGATGACGGTCATGATGCCGATAACTAGGGTCAGGGCAGTCAGTCGGTTGACGACCTGATTGAGGCGGTTGGAGACGGACGACATGTACAGGTCGATGATGGTTGTGAGCGTATCGCGGTAGGTGTTGATCATGTCGGCGATCCAGAGCAGATGGTCGGTCGCATCACGCAGATAGTACTGGGCGGTGTTCTGATCAGTAAAGGTGAGGATGTGCGGCTGGGAGAGATTGCTGAGGATATCGCGCTCTGGCCAGATGATGCGCCACATGTGCAGGAGCATATGCTTTAGTTCGAAGAGGCGGGTGAGCGACTCCTGGCTGGGGCGGGCCAGGATGGCATCTTCGAGGTCGCCGATTTCTTCCTCGAACATTTCCATCACCGGGAAGTAGGCGTCGATCACGGTGTCGATCAGCAGGTAGGTGAGGTAGCTGACAGTGATGGGGGTGGTGGACGCAGTGCTAAGCACCCGGCGGCGGGCTTCTTCGATCAGGCGGTCATCGCCGTTGTGGATGCTGACGACGTAGTTTTGCCCGACGAAAAGATTGATCTCGCGGAAATCGAGGTCATAGTAGATGCTGCTGGCGCTGCTGCGGGGTTCATCGGTGTGGGAGTCGATGATCGAAACCGAATTGATGATGATGAAGAGGTAGTGCTCGTATTCCTCAAACTTAGGACGCTGGCGGTGGTTGCGGGTGTCTTCGATTGCCAGGGGATGGAAGTGGAAGACATCACGCAGGATGCGGGCTTCGTCGTCATCGCATTCGACGATATCGAGCCAGAATGTGGCGTCCTGAGCGGCGATCAATTGAGGGAGCTGCTCGATGGTGGCTGGGCTGGATTTGCCGTCTTTGAACTGGGTGATGCGCATATGGGTTGGTGAGTGTACGCCGATATTGGGATGGAGTTTAACAACAACCGGCATGGCCGCGCCAATCCTAACCTTCCTGGACATCGACAGCGGCCAGTACCAGCATATCGCCCCAGGCGGTGGGGCCGGAGCCTTCCCAGATGGGGAGGCGTTCGAGAGTGGCCCAGTTGTAGACGGCCAGTTCGAGGTGATACGCGCCGGGCGGGGTGTCAGCCGGGATGGTCAGGCAGGGAGCGAAGGTAAGGGGCTGACCTGCGTCCGCAGTTCCCAAACCAGCGTCGTATTGGGCTAGGCTGTGGCTTCCAGTCAGATCGACGAGGTGCAGCCCGGCGGACAGGCTGCCATCCAGCGGGGCGAGCGTTTCCAGCGCGATTTCGATGCAGAGCGGATCGCCTGGGCGGACGGTGAACTGCTGGGCGGCATTGGGGCTGCGGAGGACTCGCAGGATGCTGGCGAACTGGAAGGCGAGATCATCACCCTCACCGAGGTCGAAGCGGTAGAAGATCATGTTCGCCAGACTGTCGCGGTAGGCGATGCGGCGGGTCTGGTCGAGGAGAGCGGCGATGTGCCAGCTCTTGGCGGTGTTGATAGGCAGCGCGATCCAGATCAACGGCGCATCGGCGAAGCGGTCGAGCAGCGGGCGTAGTTCGCTGAAAGTGTGCAGCCGCCAGGAGAGGTCGAGAGCGAAGCCGTTCCGAATATGCAGGCGTTCGTTGTAATAAGCGGCGGGGCTGATGGGCGCGAAGTCGGTGATGATGAGATCGAGCGGCTGGCGGGATTCGGCGACGCGCCAGAGGGCGGCCTGCCAGGGCGGCTTCTCTGCCCAGAATTCGCGGAACATGGCGACTTGGGTATAGGCCAGCCAGCCGAGCAGCGCAGCAATCGCAGCGGTTTGGAGGCGTGGTCTGAGATGCAGCAGACGGGGCAGATGTCGCAGTCCGGCGGCGACCAGCAGCGCCCCGGCGGGCAGGATGGCGATGACGTAGCGCACCTGATAAACCGGGGTGACGAGCGCGTTCATAACCAGCAGGGCAGCGGGTGTCAAGAAGAACCACAGCAGGAGCAGCAGCACTGTTGAGGCATGTCTTCGGTTGAAGATGAGAATGGCTCCGAACATCGCCGGCAGGGCAGTCAGGCCGGGATGGGCGCTGGTGAGGATCAAGGCCAGCGCGGCCAGCGTCGCCACGTTGGTGGGGATAGGAATCGCCAGCGGGCCAGTTGGGTTGGCGCGGACTTGGGTGAGCAAGGTGGGCAGCCAGGGCACGAACAGCAGTGCGGCGACGGTGTAGGGAATCCAACCGCGCCAGCCAAGGTGGGGACGGCGGTGTGTCAGCAGTGCATGCAGCAGATGGGAAGCGATCAGCAGCGCAGCGGCATAATGGGTGTAGAGCAGCGCAGTTAGGCTGAGGCTGTACAGTAGGGTGTGGGGTGTGGACGGCCTGGCGCGCCAGCACAGATAGAACACGGTCGCCAGAGCAGCCAGCGCCAGCAGCAGAGCATACATGCGGGCTTCGCGGGCGTAGTAGAGGGTAAAGCTGGACGTGCCGAGCACAAGGAGAGCAGCCAGTCCCGTCCAGTTATCGAACAAACGCCGTCCGAGTGCATAGGTGGCGACCACGCTGACCAGCGCCGCCCAAGCTGAGGGCAGGCGCAGTGCTGCTTCGCTGTTTCCGGCAGCGAGCGTCCAGCCCTGCATCGCCAGGAAGTAGAACGGCGGGTGGATATCGCGGCGGACTCGTTCCAATGTGACGCGGGGATCACGCGGCTGGACGGCCCAGGCTGTCCAGGCTTCGTCGTTCCACAGGCTTTCGCGGCCAATCCCCTGAAGCGCGAGGGCGTAAATGACCAGCAGACCAGCGACTGCCAGCAGCCAGCGGCTGAGCCTACCCAGATGCGCGGCACTCATTCCGGCGGCTGGGGACGGCCGTAGAGCCACCAAAAGGTCTCCTGCGGGTAGACCGGTCGCAGAACTTCATCCCAGAGGAAAGGTGCTTCCTGGATGCTGCCGCGCAGCCCGCCATCGACCTTGCTGAGTTTGGGCTTGAGGCCACTTTCTTCGAAGTCAGAACGCGGCAGTTCGGCGAGGAGTTCGGCGATGATAGTGCGGCGCAGCGCCTCCGGCAGGTAGGCGTTGGCGCACGCGCGGGGGTCTTCCCGGCATTCGTCTAGATAGGTCTGGATGTCGCGGAGGCGGGCTTCGGTCTCGCGGATCATCTTCTTGACATAGGCGACGGCCCATTCAGTGCGGACTTTGGCATGCTGGTCGTGGAGCTTGAGCAGCAGATCTGCTTCGGAGGGATTCAGGCGGTCGCGCAGGGCGTGCAGCCGCCGGAAACGCATGAGCATTGCGCCGGGGGTCAAGCGGGCGGACGTGATTCGGAGCTTGCCGTAGAGTTCATCCTCGTAAATGTAGGGCACGAGGAATTCGACCATCGCCTTGAGTTCTTGGAGGTCCTGTTCGATGGAATAGGGGTTTTCAGCCATGCACAACACTTCCTTGATTTTGATGCCGGGGAGTCTAACGCAAAGCTTGGAATCTGAAAACAAAACGCCCCTTGCAGGAAGGGGCGCGGCTGGATGATGGATGATTAAGCGGATAGGTCGTTAGCTTTCGGAGACGGGCTGCTGGTCGTTTTCGATGAAGAAAACCGGTGTCGTCAGGACACGGCGCACTGGACACTTGGTGGCGATTTCCATCAGGCGGGCGCGCTGAGTTTCGTCCAGAGGCCCATGAAGGACGATCTTCTCGCGGATTTCGTGGACGAACTGGGCGTCACCTTCGTAGCCAGGATATTCGGAGGCTTTGAACCGCTCGATGTTGAGGTAGACATCGATCTTGTCCAAAGGCCAGTTCTTGCGGTTGGCGTAGCCCTTGACGGTGATCGCCACGCAGCTCCCCAACGCGCCGAGCATTTCTTCCATTGGTTGGGGGGCGCTGTCACTTCCACCGGATTCGACGGGTTCGTCGGCATACCAGGTGTGATTACGGGCTTGGATGACGGCTTTCAATCCGCTGTCGAGTTTTACAGTTACGGCGGCCATATTTGCTCCATTTTGCACAAGCAGACTATACCATAGAGAAGCCTGCTGGGCAGGTTTTCTTACGAGCGTCCTGAAATATCCAGGGTGATGCCGCTGATCGAGCGGCTGCCTTCGGCGGCGAGGAAGGCAATGGCATCGGCAATTTCTTCCGGTTTGACCCATTTAGAGAAGTCGGCGTTGGGCATGCTGGCGCGGTTGGGGGGGGTATCGATGGTGCTGGGGGCGATGCCGTTGACGCTGATGCCATGGGGCAGCAGTTCAGCGGCCATGCTTTCGACGATGCGCTGTGCAGCGGCTTTGGAGGCGGCGTAGGCGGCATGCTTGGCTGTGCCTTTGTAGGCGGTGCGCGCCAGGATGACGATGATGCGACCGGCGATCTGATGCTCGACCATGTGCCGCGCGACTCGTCCGGCGGTGACATAGACCGAACGGGCATTGAGGTTCATCATCTTGTCCCAAATTTCCAGCCCAGAGTCGTGGACGGCCTTGCCGGCATCGTAGCCGCCAACGGTATGGGTCAGCACATCGATGCGACCGAAACGGGATTCGACCTCACGCACGAGAGCATCGACGCTGGCAGGGTCGGTGACATCAGCGGTCAGGGCTGTGGCGGAAAGCTCTTGGGCGAGGGCGGCGATTTCATCCGGTTTGCGACCAACCAGGACGAGCGATGCGCCGGCGGCATGGAAGCGGCGGGCGATGGCCTGCCCGACGTTCCCGCCCGCCCCTGTGATGATGACGACCCGGTTGGTGAATTCTGCCGACATATTCGACCTCCCTAATGCAGATGATATGCAGTTTGTCGTGCGGATGAGTCTGCGCTGATCTGCTCTATGTTACGTTGAATTGGGCGCAATGGATTGAAACTGGCGCAAAGCAGCAGGTTAGTTTAACTCGGGGTGCAGACAGGCCGAAACAATTGGCTGTATGATAAGCGTTCGAGTTTTTCCACAGAAGTGAGGTGGATTATGCTCTCGAACGCGACGGCCATGACAACGCTCCCGGCACACGATCTTCAACGGGCGCTGGCGTTTTACCGGGACCGGTTGGGACTCACGCCGCTCCGTCTGGCGGCGGGGGGTGCAGTCTTCGAATGTGGAACGAGTGTCTTTTTCCTCTATCAAACGCCCAGCGCAGGCAGTGCAAAGAATACGGCGATGTCATTCGTCGTGGCGGATATTGAACAGGAAGTAGCGGCGCTCCGGGCTAGAGGGATCGTCTTTGAGGAATATGATTTTACTGGTTTGAAGACGGTCAATGGAATTGCCGATCTAGACGGAGAACGCAGCGCGTGGTTCATCGACAGCGAGGGCAACGTCCTAGCCGTGAGTCAATGGACACAGCAGCACGCAGGTTAGAAGGCTGTAAGGTGGGCAACGGAGTTCTAACAGGCGTGGTACGAATGGACTAGTAGAGGCAGGGTTCAACATTACCAATCTCTTATACCCCGGCCAGGAGCGGCGGCACACAATCAGGCCAAATGTGAAGAACGTAAAGGCAGTGTTCTGGCCTGACGCTTCACAGCCATGACCGACGGCGATCAGGGAGTATGGGGTTTATGAGATTACGATATGGGGTGTTGATCTTGGTTTTGCTGCTGCTGGCGGCTGCTGCTATCGTCCAAGCTGCTCCTCTGGCGCAGCCTGCTGCGCCGAATCCGGCGGACTACGAGCTGGTGCAGGTGGCATCCGGCTTCACGCGGCCGCTGTTCGTCACCCATGCGGGGGATGGCTCCGGGCGGCTGTTTGTGGTCGAGCAGGGCGGACGAATCCGGATCATTCAAAATGGGGCTGTGCTGCCAACTCCCTTCCTGGATATTTCCGGGCTAGTGAGCACAGGAAATGAACAGGGGCTGCTGGGGCTGGCGTTCCATCCGAATTACGCTCAAAACGGACAGTTCTTCATCAACTACACCGACCGGGCGGGCGATACCCAAGTGGTGCGCTATACCGTCTCGGCGGATCCGAATGTGGCGAACGCGGCAAGCGCTGCGATTCTGCTGAGTGTAGACCAGCCGTATGCCAACCACAACGGCGGCGGAATTGCATTCGGGCCGGACGGGTGGCTGTACATCGGGTTGGGCGACGGTGGTTCCGGCGGCGACCCACAGGGATATGCCCAAAATATGTCGCCGCTGCCGGGCAACCGGGTGCTGCTCGGCAAGATGGTGCGGATGGATGTGAATCAGGCGACCCCGCCGGTGCAGATCACCGCGCTGGGACTGCGCAATCCGTGGCGGTGGAGCTTTGACCGGGCGACGGGCGATCTGTACATCGCTGATGTGGGGCAGGGCGCGCGCGAGGAGGTCAACTTCTGGCCGGCGAGCGGCGGCACAGGCGCGAATTATGGCTGGAAAGTGTACGAAGGCACGCTCCAGTATTCGGCGGGGAGCATACCTGGCGCGATCTTCCCGTTCGCGGAATACGGGCATGATGTAGGCTGCTCGGTGACGGGCGGCTATGTGTATCGCGGTTTGCTCGCTCCGGCGCTGCGGGGGGTGTATTTCTTCGGTGACTTCTGCCAGGGGCAAATCTGGAGCAGCTTCCGGAATGGGAGCGGGGCCTGGCAGACGGCGTTGTTCACCGATACCAGCTTCAACATCAGCTCGTTTGGCGAAGATCAGGCTGGCGAGGTGTACGTGGTGAATCATGGTGGGAGCATCCTGCGGATCGAACCGAAGGTGAAAGCAACGCCTACACCAGTTCCGACGACTCCTTCGCCAGAGCCGCCCACACCGTCGCCTGAACCCACAACATCATCACCTGAACCGGCGACTCCTTCGCCAGAGCCAACGCCGGCTCCAACAGAACCCGCGCTGGTTGTGAGCGTGAATCCGGCGGGGGCGCGGCCAGGCGAGCCGGTGCAGGTAGCGCTCGATCTGGTGAATGTGAGCGGGGTGTATGGTCTTCAAGTGGAATGTGCTGTTGACCCGGCAGTGCTGACCGGGACGGGTCTGACTGAAGGGGCTGCGTTTACCTCGGCAGACAGCTACCTCATCAACCGAGGCTTCCAGCCGGATGGCCACTGGCTGATTGCGGTCAGCCGTCTGCATCCGAATCCAGCAGTGACTGGGAACGCGCAGGTGGCGACGCTGGTCTACTCGGTGGTGGGATTCGGCGACACGGATGTGATTTGTCATGCGCTGGCAGTCGACCGAGATGGGCGCGATCTGCCGCTGACGGTGATGAACGCGGCCTTTGATGGCATTGAGCCGCCAGTGGTCACTGAAGAACCGACGGTCGTTCCAACACCGACGGAAATGCCGACGGTTGAGCCAACAGCAATCCCGACGGAGACGCCAACTGTTGAGCCGACGATGATCCCGACGGTTGAGCCAACAGCAATTCCGACAGAGACACCGACTCCCAGCCTGCTAAGCGTGGTCAAGGGGGTGCTAGCCTATCAAAGCCGGACGGATCAGAGCGGGATTGTGGTGCGGCTGTTCAAGCTGGACGGCACGCTGGTGGCGGAAGTGACAACCGGAGCGGATGGAACGTTCAGCTTTGCGAACGTGATTGTTGGCGAGTACGCTGTGGTGGCATCTGCGGCGCTGCACCTGAGCTTGGCGCAGGCGGCCAGCGTCACGGCGGACGGGTCGCTGCTCGACCTGGGATATGAAGTGCTGCGAGCTGGCGACACCGACGGCAACCAGGTGATCGATCTGGCAGACGCGGCGGCCATCGGGGCGAACTTTGGCGTGGCGGTTCCACCTGCACCGGCATTCGCCGATCTGAACGCGGATGGACAGGTGAACATCCGCGATCTGGTGCTGGTCGGCGGGAACTTTGGCCTGACCGGGCCGGTGATCGTGCCGTAAGACACTGGCTGAACTGGGCGGGCAGCAGCCCGTCCCTTCAAGGAGGCGCGTGATCCCCATGCGCCTCCTTTGATTTAGGGGGTGGTCATAGCGCCTGGCCGCTTCATGCACTATGATTGGCGGCGTTCAATCCCAGCGCGACAAGGATAGTTCCCTGATGACTCCACTGCCGGCTATGGTCTGGACGGATACCAGCAACGCTTTCGCTCACAACACGATGAAAGTCCGTGTCCCGGAGATCATTCGAGACGTGCAGGCGCTCAACCCGGACTATCCGCCTGCAATCCAGATGGGTCTAACCCGTCTGGCCGCTGAATTGGAACAGAACGCGCCCATCCCGCTGCTGGATCGACTGGCTCCTGACGCGGCCTTTTGGGGCCGGTTCAGCGCTGAGCATGCTGGGCAGACTTGGCTGAACACGGATTGGTTCTTTGCCGAGACGTATTTCTACCGCCATCTGCTGCATGTGACGCGCTGGTGGGAGACAGGCCGCGATCCGTTCGCGCCGCATAAGGCCGCTGAACTGCGCGGTGATATGCTGTGGAAGCTGCTCGACCGGGCGTTGAGCCTGCGGGATGATTCGCTCCCGGAGCGGCTGGCGGCGCTGATTCATGCCGATGTCTGGGGCAATCGCGTCGATCTGAGCTTTGCGGCGGTGCTGGAACACGGGCACGTCGGCAGCCGTGAAGATCTGCTGGTCGATGACACCGAAGCGGTAGTCGAGCGGCTGCTGGCGGGCGCAGGCCAGGAAGTGCATTTCATCGCTGATAACACCGGCACGGAACTGGCGATGGATCTGGCTCTGACCGACGCGCTGCTCGATGCCCAGATCAGCCCAGTGATCTTCCACATCAAAGCCTATCCGATGTTCGTCAGCGACATCACCGTGCCGGACTTCCACTCCATGCTAGCGCACATGCGCGGCGGAGACTACGGCACGGCAGCGCAGGGGCTGGGGAACCGGATTCAGGCTGCATTTGATGACGGACGGTTGGCTGTCGTGCCTAACTTGATTTGGAACACGCCGACAGCGCTGGCTGACCTGCCAGAACCCCTGCGGAGCGTCTTCGATCGCGCGGCGCTGGTCATCAGCAAGGGCGATCTCAATTACCGCCGGATGGTCGGTGACCGACTGTGGCCGGCGAATACACCAGTCGCTGAGGCGGTCGGTGATTTCACCGCGCCGCTGGTGGCTCTGCGGACGATGAAGAGCGATCTGCTGGTCGGGCTGCGAACAGGGCAGGCTGAGGCGCTGGACGGGGTCGATCCGTATTGGCGGGTCAACGGCAAGCGCGCTTTGATCCAGTTGAAGCTGTGAGTGAGGACAGCGATGATCCCAACCCTGGAAGTCGCGGCGGTCTCGGTTGAGGACGCGCGGGCGGCTCAGGCCGGTGGAGCTGACAGCCTGGAACTGCTGCGCGATCTGCCGCGCGGTGGGCTGACTCCGCCGCTGGAATTGGTGCAGGCAGTGCGCGAGTCTGTGACGATTCCGGTGCATGTCATGCTGCGTCCGCATGACAGCGGGTTTGTGTACACCCGCCGGGAAATCGATGTGATGCTGGCGACGTTGGAGCGCTGGAAGTTGCTGGGCATTGACGGGGTGGTGTTCGGGGTGCAGACGGCGGGCGGTTGCGTCGATGTCGCACTGATGCGCGAGGTCGCGGCGCTGGCGGTTCCGGTACCGGTCACGCTGCACCGGGCGCTGGATTTCAGCACTGAGCCGGAAAAGGCGCTGGCAGCGCTGGCCGGGGTTGTGCCGCGTGTGCTGACGGCCGGACCAGCGCCAACAGCCTGGGAAGGCCGGGCAGTGGTGCGCCAGTGGATGGCGCGGTTTGGGACGCAGTTCCGGTTCGTCAGTTCTGGTGGATTGACGCTGGGGCAGTTGGCACAGTTTACTGCTGAAGTCGGCACGGCGGAAGCGCACGTCGGAGGGGCAGCCCGCACCCATGATGCCGTGGACAGCCTCAAGGTGCGGGCGCTGAAAGCGGCGCTGAACGGCTCTAGCCGCTGAAGGACATGGTTTGCAGCATGGCCTCGATGGCGCTGCGGGCGATGAGCCAGGTCAGCAGGTTGGAAACGACCACCAGGATGATCGAGGCGATCAGGATCGACAGGCAGCCGCTGCCGACGCCGAAATCATAGGATTCGCCGATTTTGCCTGCAGCCTTGAAAAACACGAACAGACTCGCCAGGATCATCGGCAGCATACAGATGCCGCCGATCAGCACCGCGCCGGTCGAAGCCAGCGCCATGGCGATGATCGACCAGATGAAGAACACCACCGTCACCATCGTGTAGAACGGCGTGATCTGGCACATCATGTAGGTGAACGTCCCCTTGCCGCCGAGCAGTCGGGTTGCCACGACATGGATCAGGCCGCCCTGGATGAGCAGTGTGATGACTGAGGCAATCGCCCCGACGATGGACGCCACCAGGATCACCCCGATGCCAAGCTGCTGGAAACTCAAAGTCGGGTCGCCCAACTGGGCCAGCGCCGCCTGGGTAGCGGTGTCCATGTCCTCCATCGTGGCAGCATTGGCGACCAACCGGCCCATGAGCTGCGAGATGATCAGCGGAGATAGGAAGGTGAGGACGGCCAGCACCACGCCGTAGATGGTCAGGTCAAAGGCCAGCGCGGGAGTGGTGATTTCCCTGGCTTTGGAGAGATGTTCGCTCTTGCGCTTCTCAGTCTTGACCTTCTCCGATTTCTTGATGAACTCGCCGCGTTTTTCGCCGCTGCGGAGCATTTCGACGGCTTCTTCGCTGCTGCCGCCCATCACGCTGCTCGCCAGGCTGAGGAAATAAGGGTCCGACTTGAGGTTGGGATTGGCCTGCAGCGCCTTGGCAAGTTCTTTGGCGGCTTTGGCGTTTTCGTTGTTGACCACCAGGCTCATGGCGGTGTCTACATACCCACGCGCGCGTTCGACATCGCGCTCGGAGACGACGACAGGGGCGTCTTTGCCCTTTTTCTCTACCCGCTGGCTGAGGTAATCCAGCGCTTTGATGGCAAGCTGGCGGACTTTGGCGTCGTCGTCCATACGTGAGATTTCTTCGAGCGGCGGAATCGCATCCGCGTCGCGGGTATTTGCCAGCGCCGCAATAGCTTTCTGCCGTTCCCGCGCATCGGGATGCTTAAGCTGTTTGAGCAGTGCCTTGTCGATGGGCATATAGTGCCTACCCTCCCCAACCAGATAATGCCGCACAATCCATAAGACATCTTCATTATGGATGCGAATCGTTTCTGGTGTGCCTGAAGTTCCAGGAAGATTACTGAAATTTCCGTTATGTCAGGGCGAATTGGCCTTCAACTGTGTAGGTCGGGCCTTCTGGTGCGAGCAGGCTGGAATAGAGCACGAAGCGGCTGACCAGGATCGGGGCGGTCTTGAAATGAATATGCCGCCCGAAGAACTGGCGCAGACTCTCCGGTGAAGGGGACTCTTTGAGCCGCGCCAAGGTGATGTGCGGCGAAAACGGACGGTCTTCGGGTTCAACGCCCAGCGGTTGCAGCGCGGACTCGATCTGACCATGGAGCCGCTGGAGGTCAGGCGGCGCTTTGACCCCGGCCCAGATTACGCGCGGCACGCCGCGCGGCGGGAACTGTCCGACGCCCTGAAGGTGGAAAGTGAACGGCGCAGCGCGCACCTGTGCCAGGGCATCGGAGAGGGCATCCAGAAGGTCGTCTTCGACATCGCCGATGAAGCGCAGCGTCAGGTGAAGCTGGTCGCGCTTCACCCAACGGACGCCGCGCAGCCCGTAACACAGTTCGGTTAAGTCATCCTTAACCGCATCAGGCAGATCGATGGCGATGAACAGACGCGGCATGGCTGTTCATTCTCCGGTGCACCACGCGGCCAGGCAGTCTGTCTCCGCGATGACACTGTTGACATCTGGCAGCGCTTTGAACTCGGCTTCGGTGAGGGTCGAGCCATCCCAATCGATGAAGACGACAAAGCCATCGCCGCGTACCAGCATCATCCGCGAGAACTGAGTGTAGCTCCGCGCGATCGGTTCAATGGTCGTTCCCAACGGGATCGAGCCGACAGGCTGGCGAGCGAATCGATCCAGAAAGGCGACGGCAAAGGGCGAGTCAATCGTGACCGGGCCGCTGGCATCCTGTTCCCCCGTGGAGGCTGACGGAGCCAACTGCGCTTCGACGTAGAGCGAGGCTTCCAGTTCGGCTTTCTGGCAGAAATCCGGGTCGTTGACTGAGGTGGCTAGTACGAAACTGCCCCGACTTTCCAACCAGTTCACTAAGGCCTGTGTCGCGCGGCTGCATCGCATCAGCGGGTCGGAACCGGCCCATCCCGGCGGGCGAATATTGGGACCGTTGACAGTATCAGCCAGCAGTTCCAGATCGTGGCGGATATCGCGGGCAATGGCAACCGGTGTGCTGCTAACTGCGCCGAACCAGCCTGCCGGACGTTCAAGCTGGCCGATCAGTGTTCCTGCCAGCAGTTCCAGGTCGAGGCGGATGAGGATAGGCAGATCGAGCCTGGTGACATCCAGGCTGCCGCTCCAGCCGACGGGACGCTCGCCGCCGAGCGTCTGGTTGACGAGCAGTTCCAGGTCGGTGCGGGCGTTGATGAGGATGGGCAGGGCGTCAGGATCGATGGGTGAGTTGATCGCGTCTTGCAGGCGGGCCGCCAGCGGCAGCGCGGCGGTCGTCAAGATGAGCAGCAGGAAAAAACGCAGTCGCCGCACGGAAAAGCTCCTTATGGTCATGAACAGACAGTTGTGCATGAAAGTCATTATAGCAGTCTTGCAGGGACGCGCTGGTGAACCCGGCTCAGGTCAGCTTCTCACCGGGAATTGGCGGTACGGGTGGGCGCCGTTTGCGTTCACCCTCACGGTTGGTGCGGCGGATCAACGGTGGGCGCGGCGGGGCGGCTTCGCCATTTGCTGCCGGAAGAATCTCCTCGGTTGGATTCAACTGGGCGGTATCGGCTTGCTGCGAAGCCGGCGGAGTGCTCGATGGGGGGGGGGCCGACTCTGGTAGTGTGGTGGGAGGAGCCGCTTTGATGGGCATGAACCGCCGGCTGTCGGTAAAAATGACGC
Organism: Anaerolineae bacterium; assembly: GCA_034431625.1. Classification (GTDB taxonomy): domain Bacteria; phylum Chloroflexota; class Anaerolineae; order Aggregatilineales; family Phototrophicaceae; genus CFX2. The sequence goes on from DAOUCY010000126.1 coordinate 74,177, forward strand.
GGTCGAAATCGGTGAGTGGAAGCTGCTGGATGGCTGCGCTAAGCATCTCCTTCAAGATGGCGGCCCCATCTGACCGGAGCCGCTTATAGTCTTCACGTGGGAGGTTCCAGGCTTCCAGTTCGTCCAGCACGATGTCCATCAGGCCGATTAATTCGGCTTCGGAGACGATGGGACTGAACTGCCGCTCGACAATGTAGGGAGCAATATAGCCAGCCATGCGCTGGATGACCGGCGTAGCCTCACCGCGCAGGTACAGCACCAGCGGCCACTGGTTATCGGTGGTGTGGGCGCTCAACTGGATGTAAGACGGGAAGATTTCCTGGCAGATGCGCGTATAGAACCTCCAGTATCCGTTGACCCACTCCTGCACCAGCGTTTGTGCGTCGCGGGCGATGACGGCCAGCGATGGCGGTTGGTCGGCCATGAGGACAAGGATGTTAGCATCCGCCAAGGCGCGCGCCAGCCGGGGGACGCGCTGCTCATAGCCGCCGCGCTGATCCCAGCTTTGAAGATAGTTGGGGGCATGCTGGCGTACCAGAGAGAGGAGAATCTGCTCGACACGTTGGTCCATAGCCTGCCTCGCAGTCCTGTTCGATGATACGAATATCATAACCCATCTGACTTAAGACCGCCTAAAGTGTGCTGGGCAAGCTGCCGGTTAGCCAACGACGATCTGGACGTCATAGCCTGCCAGCCCATCTACGCCGATCCAATAAGCGCGGAGAAGCTGGTAGTTGCAGGTTCCTTCGGTGATGAAGCGCAGGACGATAATGAGGCGTCGGTTAGCATCATCCTGCTGGTAGGCAATGAGTTGGTGATGGGCTTTGCAGCCATGCCCGGCGCTCCACAAGCCGGCGAGAATCTGGCCGTTCCCGAACTCAAAGGGATGGCGGGTAATGGCGCGGCGGCACAAGCCTGACTGGTCAATCTGGTCGTAGAACTGGATGTGATCTTGGGTGGTGCGGAGGACGAACACTTGGCCGCTGATGGCTTGAGCGGCTTCAAAGCAGACGCCGTCGAAGACGCGGCTGGCGTCTGTCCAAGGTGGAATGGATGTGGATGGAGCCACTGTAGGAGGCAAGCTGAACGCGGTTTCGGAGGGGGCAGATGGCGTGACGGGCTGGAGGCAGGCCGTTAGAATGGTCCCCAGCAGCAGGAAAAGGACAAATCTGAATTCTGCGTAAAGGCGTAAGCACGTAACCAGAATCAAACTCGCAACCCCCCCTGAAGCATGGTATGATCCAAAATATGTCTGTTTCAGGCTTTTGCTCATGGAATGTGCCATGCGTATTCTCATCATTTCCGATATACACGCGAATCTGACTGCTTTCCAGACCGTTCTGGAGGATGCCAAAGGGCAGTGGGAGTACGTGTGGTGCCTAGGGGACGTGGTGGGGTATGGGCCGGACCCGAATGAGTGCGTCGAACTGCTGCGGACACTGCCGCATCTCTGTCTGGCGGGCAACCATGATTGGGCGGCGCTGGGCCGGCTGGACATCCGCACCTTCAATCCGGACGCGCGGATGGCCGTGAACTGGACGCGCGAGACGCTCACCAAAGACAACATCGAATACCTGGATGCGCTGCCGACGACGTTCGTGATTGGGAATTATACGCTGGCGCATGGCAGCCCACGCGAACCGGTCTGGGAATATATCTTGGAGCCGCTGATCGCTACGTTGAACTTCCCGCATTTTGAGACGCCATACTGCCTGGTGGGGCATACGCACCAGCCGATCATCTACGAGCTGGTGGATACCGAGGGCGAGACGGAGGCGATCCCGCCGACATACCGGAAGGTGCGCCCACTCAACGGCCGTCGCCAGATTATCAATCCGGGCAGTGTGGGGCAGCCGCGCGACCAAAACCCGGATGCCGCCTATGCGATTTTAGATGTAGAGACCAATGTGTGGGAACACCGCCGCATCCCCTACGACGTGGCGGCGGTGCAGAAGCGCATGCGGAGCCACGGCATGCCAGAGCGGTTGGTGACGCGCCTGGAACACGGTTGGTAGCGTTCCATGAGCAGCGATCGTCTTCAGGATGCCAGCCGCACGCTGCGTGAGCGCGAGTATCTGGCCGAAATCTACCGCCTTTCCGACCGGGGGAACAGCCCCGATGGTTATATCAGCACCTCGGCGCTGGCTGACCTGCTGGATGTGAGTGCTCCGGCGGTCAACCGAATGGTCACTAAACTCAAAGAGAGCGGATTCCTCGAACACGAGCCGTATCAGGGCATCCGGCTGACTGCTGAAGGACGACGAGAAGCCTTGAAGGAACTGCGGCGGCATCGCATCGCCGAAGTGTTTCTGGTGAAGATCATGGGCTTCGGTTGGCACGAGGTTCATGCTGAGGCCGACCGGATCAGTCAGGGATTGAGCGAAGTCGTCACGGAGCGCATGGCGGAGATGGCCGGGTACCCAACGAGCTGCCCGCATGGCGAGCCGATTCCTTCTCCGGATGGCGATGTGCCAGAACTACACGATGGGCTGCTGGCCGATAGTCCCGAAGGGGTCGAACTAAAGATCACACGGGTGCGGACGCGCGAATCCGACCGTCTAGAATATATGGCGGCGTTGGGGCTGCTGCCTGGGCGGACGCTCAAGGTCATCCACAAAGCGCCGTTCAACGGCCCACTGCAGCTTAAGGTGGGCAGTGAGTACCGGATCATCGGTCACAACCTCGCTGAGTTGATCCGCGTGCTGGCGGTATAAGTCGGATTTTTCCAGCAGACATCACACAAGATCAGGGCGCAGCTCGACGATCAAGCCGTCGCTCCAGCCGTATTTGGCGTCCATCAAGGCTGAAACTGCTGCGATCAGCTCCGAATCGGCGGCGGAGTCCAGCGGGCGGCCAATGCCAGCGTGACCGCGGCCTTCGACCCAGAAGGTGATCCGCGGCTGGCGGCGGATGTTCCGCACCCAATGTGCATCCTCCCGCCCTTCAGCGCAGACATAACAGCATCCTTGATGGGACACGTACCAGATTTCAATCTCGTGGGGCTGGCCGGACTTCCAGCCGGCGGTGGTCAGGTAGAGGAATTCGGCTTTCTTCTCCATACGCATCATCGCTCCAGAAAAGAAACATCTCCAGGGCTGCGCCGTGGAGATGTCAGGTTGGGTCGGGGTCGCCGGGAGGCTTAGCCACGGCCAGTATAGGAGCCGTCGCGCGTATCGATGGTGACGGCATCCCCCACATTGACGAACAGTGGAACCTGAACCTGCAAGCCGGTTTCCGTGCGGGCTTTCTTCAGCACCTTGCCGGTGGTATCACCCGCGATCTGGACATCAGCTTCGGCGATACGCTGGACGACCGTGGTCGGCAGCTTGTAGTCAATGGCAAAGCCTTCATGCAGGCGCAGTTCCAGTTCAAGGTTTTCGGTCAGGTAGAGAATATCATCCCCGAAGAGGTCCTTGGAGGCTTCGTACTGCTCATAAGTTTCCGGGTTCATGAAGTGCAGCATATCGCCGTCATTGTAGAGATACTGCACCTTCTCGGCATCGACGAAGATGTTCTCCAGACGTTCTTCCGCGCCAAAGACGCGCTGGATGGTATTGCCTGTCCGCAGGTCGAGCAGCGTGGTTTGCATAGAGGCTTTGCCACGCCCCGGTTTGTTGTAGACCGTCTTGGTGACGCGGTACAGTGTGTTATCTAACTTGAGCGTCACGCCCGTCTTCAGATCACCCGCTTCGATCATAACCTCACTCCTCATCTCATCTAGGGCTGCTGATCTACATGTATGCATTGATTGTACCAGAGCGTTAGAACAGATTAAATCCTCGGATGGTCAGGGCTGCGCCAAACCTCGACGGCCGGATTGCCGGTTTGAGCTACACAGCGGCAGCCGCCCCAATCCACCCAGGACGCGCCATAACGATCAAGCCGGGCTTGAATCGCAGCCGTGCACTCGGCGATGAGGCGCTCGGCCCAAGCGTTGGCATGACGGAAACTCGGAGAAATGACCGCGCGGAAGCGATCCCAACCGCTCAGCGGGGCGTTCAGGCTGCTAGAGTCTGGCCCACCGGGGATGAACAGCGAGTAGTGTAGGGTGCGCTCGATGAGAGCGCGGACGCCGGCTTCGTCGAAGACGGGGAGTGCCTGGCGGTAAACAGCTGGATCGCTAACCCACAAGCAGCGGGCGGGCAGGTCGAGCTGGCGGAGTGTGCTGTCAATCTCCAGATCGTCTTCCCACATCTGTTTGGCGGTGTGGGCACGGAGCAGCCCGCACAGGCTGAAAGGAGTCAGGCTCATCTTGCCCCAAAAGGCCTGAGTGCGATCCAACCGGACGCGCCAGGGAAAGGTCGAGTCACGCCCGAAAGTGGCGTTGACCAGGGTGATGATCTCAGTCGGGATGTCTGCGCCCGCGACCGGGGAGTGCTGGAACGGGGTGTAGGGGCTGACGGCGGCATTGTGCCCGCCGCGGGCGTGCCGCTGGCCGAAGCGCAGCAGGTGCGGCAGCAGATTTAATCCCCAGACCGCATCGTGGGCGGGCATGAGCAGGCTGCCTGTGCCGCCGATGTTTTCTGCCACTGCCCAGGCGCAGTCGATCCGCGTCCAGCGGTCAGTCATTGCGAGGCGCTGCCAGCGCTCAGGCTCAGGCCAACCGAGGCGCTGTGGGGTGTCCGTGTTCGAGATGGGGAGCGGGTTGGCAATCAACGCGCCGAAACGCAGGCGTGGGAAGTCCCGCGAGAAGTCTTCCAGGCTGTTGGCACTGGCAGCCTGGTCGCAGATCAGCAGCACGGCATCCCGGTCGTCCAGGCAGGCAAGCCGGGAACGCAGCGCGGCATCGAAAACGACGCGTTCACGGCCTGGGGCTGGCCGGGGTCGGTACATGAATTCAGTATCGAGGAAGCGGCAGCCGGCGAACGCTCGGGCGGCCTCGGCAGCATCTGCAAAGATGGGAATGGCGCTCATGTGGCTGGGTTAGGTGACTGCGCTCAGGCCCTTGATGGCTCCGCTGCCGACGATTTCGAGGGCGGTATCGCCAGATGGCGGCTGCATCAACCCGGCGCGGGTATCCCGGAAGTAGCGTTCCAGCGGCAGATCGCGCGTCAAACTGGTTCCGCCTGCGATCTGGAGCGCCTTGTCCGTGACCTGGTTGGCGGTCTCGGTGGCGAGGTGCTTGGCGGCGGCAATACGGGGGTAAAGACCGCGGCTGCGCTCGTCGCCGGTCCACTCTCCGGCAGCCTCCAAGATCAGGGCACGGGCGGCTTGTAGGGCGATGTCAATCTCGCCGATCTGCCGCTGAATCTTGGGCAGGGTGGCGATGGGCTTGCCGAGGGCAGTCGGAACCCGCTCCAGCGCAAAGCGGATGACCGCATTGCGGGCGGCGATGGCTGAGCCGAGATAGACTGCGGCCATCACCAGTGGGAACCAAGCATTGGGGGTGCGCTCATCCCGCTTGCCCTGTTCGAGCAGGTGATCCGCCGGGACGGTGACATCCTTGAAGAGGACATCATGGCTGTCGCTGGCGCGGAGGCTGAGCGAATCGCCCCAGGTTTCGACCCACTCAATGCCGGGGGCGCTAGCCGGGACGTAGATCGCTCCCGGCTCGTCGCCGAGGCTGAGCCGCACAACCAAATGGGTGAGGTGGCGTCCCCCTGTGGTCCAGGTCTTGTGACCGTTGATGCGCCAGCCCTCCTCAACGCGCTCGGCATGGGTGGCGAAGTATGCCCCGCGCGAGGGGCTGCCCATGGCTGGTTCGCTGGCAGCGGTATTGAACAAGCCGCCCTGAACCGCCTCCCGGCACAGGCGCTCGAAGAGCGCTTCCGGCCAGGGGCGATTCTCACGCACGTTGCCGAACAGGTGAATTTGCATCCCGGCGACTATCGCGGTCGAGGCACTGCCTTGGGCCAGCTCCAACTGGGCCGCCACACAGTCGCGCAGCGAAAGTCCCAGCCCGCCGTATTCACGCGGGACGCTGATCGTCAGGTAACTGGACTCACGCAGCGCCTGGATGTCTTCTAGTGGGAGGCGGGCAGCTTTATCAGCAGCGTCAGCACGGGTGGCGATGTCCCGCGCCAGATGACGGGCGGTCTGGAGTATGTCCGGCAGGGTGGATGATTCCATGTAACCTCAATGAATGTTCTTAACGATCTTGCCATCCTTCATCACCATTGGGATGTTGGATGGATTTTCCAGCGAGCGGATATTCACGATGGGATCAGTGCGGGTGATGATGAGGTCAGCCAGCTTGCCGGTTTCCAGTGTGCCCACCCGGTCCTGCCAGCCCAGGCATTCAGCGGCGGTGCGAGTGGTGGCGACGATGACCTCCATCGGCGACATGCCGATGTCCAGCATCAAGCCGAGTTCGCGCAAATTCGTGCCGTGGGGCATCACGCCTGAGTCTGTGCCCATAGCGATCTTGACCCCGGCTTTGTGGGCGGCGGCGATGCTCTCGCGGTGGATTTCGATGACTTCTTGTGACTTGCGGATGCCATATTCTGGCATTGAACCGGTGGCCTGGCCGATTTCCAGCACGGCCAGCGGTGCCAGCAGCGTCGGAACCAGGAAAGTGCCGTGTTCCAGCATGAGGGCGATGGCCTCCTCATCCAGGAAGATGCCATGTTCGATAGAATGGATCCCCGCCCGGACGGCGTTCTTGATCCCTTCCGCGCCCTGGGCATGTGCCATTACCTTGATGCCCCGGCGGTAGCGGGCTTCCTGGACGATGACGGCCAGCTCTTCTGGCGAGAACTGGGTAAATTCGGGGTGGTCGGTCGGGCTGAGGACGCCGCCGGTCGAGCAGATTTTGATGACCTCCGCGCCCGCCCGCAGGATTTCGCGGACTTTCTTACGGACTTCCTCCACGCCGTCGCAGATGCCGTCAGGATTGCCGGGATAGGCCGGGAAGATTTCAAAGGTCATGCCAGAGGGCATCCAGCCATCGGTATGACCGCCGGTGATCCCCATTACAGTAATGCTGATCTGCATTCGCGGCCCCAGCACCAACCCTTGATCGGCAGCCTGCTTGACTCCCAGATCAGCTCCGCCTGCATCGCGCACGCTGGTGATGCCAGCCTCGATGGTGCGGCGCATGTAGTCGATGGCTTTGTAGAAGTTGAGCGAGAAAGGCGTCTGCATCATTTTGCGCTGGTCACTGAATTCCAGCATCATGTGGACGTGCGCATCGATCAGCCCCGGTAGGATGAAACCGCCGTGGGCATCGATCTCGGTGATGGGCGCATCCGGCAGGCGGACATCACCGCCGCGCCCGGCTGCGCGGATGCAGTTGTCTTCGATCAGGACAGCGGCATGGGGAACAGGCGGGCCGCCGTTCCCGTCAATCAGAGTTCCATTGCGAATGAGCGTAAAAGCCATACTGTAACCTGCCTTGTTTCAAGAAGAAGTCTACCGCTTGACGACCACCTGGACTTTGCCGGGGCCGTGAACGCCGAGGATCATCTGCATCTCAATGTCGCCGGTGCGGCTGGGGCCGGAGATAAAGCAGATATTGCCGCGATCCCGGATCGAGGCCAGCCCATTTGCTCGCTGCTGCTCGACCCAATCTTCCAGCCGAGGCACGATCTGGTCGAGAGTGACGACGGCGATATGCGTTGGGGCTAGCACAGTCGGGATGCGCCCTTTGCCCGGCCCGGTGCTGACGATCAGCGTCCCGGTCGCAGCAATCGCGGCATCGGCCCCCGTCAGGCCAGCCTGGGCATGGCGAATCGTTTCGATGGTTTCGGCGCGAAATTCGTCATGGGTCTCAGGATGGTGAATGGTGATCCCGGCATCGTGGATGGCTGCTTCCAGCCCGACAACCGGGATATAGCGAAAATCCCAGGCCAGCAGATCAGTGGTTTGCTGGGCGCGGAGCAGATCAAGAATGGCGAGCCGGGCAGCCTCGTCTCCCTCGACAATGACGATTTCGCCGAGTAGATTCGTGATCTCACGCCCGAAGCGTTCCAGCAGCCCCTCGCTCGATTGGTCATCGAGCGGCGCAACCGGACGGTAGGGTTGGGGGCGCGGTGGCGCATCCGGAAAAGGTTTGCGGGCGGCGCGGAGTTTCTTGAGGATGTGATCGCGTGATGTGGACATAATCCTGACAGCCTCGCTGTTGGTGCGGCTAAACCTTACTTAAAATCCAGATACGCGGGTGCATCCCGCCCAATCCAATTCGGATAACCTGATCCGTCTTCCAGCCGCTTGATTCGCGTAGAATCTGCTCCATTAGCCGGACTTCATGGGTGATGAAGAGCGCTCGCCCGGTGGGTTTGAGCAGCCGGGCCGCTTCTTTCATCACTGCTGGATACAGCAGCACATTCTCCTGGTGGCTGCCGACTAACTGGCCGAAGGGTAGGTCGGCCAGCAGCACATCGATGCTGCGTGAGGTCAGCGGCAGATCGCGGGCGTCACCCTGCCGGAAGCGCGCCTTCTCGCTCAATCCGGCAGCTTCGGCATTGCGTTGAGCACATTCGACCGCGGCCGGGTCAATGTCGTAGCCGGCAGCCAACTGCGCGGGGCCGGCCAGCAGCCGCTCGATCAGCAGTGTGCCGGAGCCGCTCATCAAGTTCAGTACAGTGTCGTCTGGTGTGGGCTGGCTGAACAGTGCCATCGCATGAGCAACCGGTGCGTTGAGCGCACCTTCGTAGTTGCAGACGCGCCAGCCGCGCGCCGCGAGTGGCCGCGGTGACAGCCTGACCAGCGTCTCCCAGCCGTCCGTTCCATCGGCAGCGCGGCGCAGCCGGATGAGCAGGTCGCCCTCATGCTCATCGACAGTCAGGCCGGCGCGGGCAGCTAATTCGGTCTTCAACCGTGTCATCACCGATGAATCTGACCCGGCTGCGCTGATCCGCAGTGTGCGGTAAGCGTCCGGCGGGGCGAGATCGCAGGCAGCGGCGATCTGCGCCAGCAGCGCTTTGAAGTGCTGGTCACCGAGCAGCGCCTTTGGACGCGGAACCGGATAGGTCTGCACCGAGTAGACCGCCTGAACGGTGCGCAGACTGAGCAGTTGGTAGGGATTGCCTATGTAGCGAAAGCGGATTGCCCCGGCGCGGGCAGCGCTGCGGCTTCGCTCGACGCGCTCGCCGAAGCGGGTCTTGAGTTCGCGCCAGCCGAGGCTTTCCAGCCCTTCAGCGACTTCGGCTTCGCATTCCAGGCTGGGCAGAGGTGGAGTCATAGCCTCCGGTTCCGGCCTGGGCTGTGGACGGCGGGGGCGCTTCACCGGAAATACTCCCACTTGCTCCGGACGAGCACAAAGGTCAGTCCCATGAACACCAGGTTGTACATCACGCCGTTCAGCGAACCAGCGTCGAAATTGGCGGCGATGCTGTAACCATAGCCGAGCAGCATCCCGTAGAATCCGACCTTGTACCACAGCCAAGTCGATATCCCGGCGGCAATGCCGAAGACCGCCCAAGATACTGACAGGTAGTTGGCGTTTTGAAGTTCTCGCACGACGGCGAGGCTGTTGGCAGCCAAAAAGAAGAGCAGCCAGAATGTGAGCAGACGCCCCCTTGCCCTCGGATCAGGGGGGAGCTTCTGCGAAAGGTAGCGGTCGTCGCTCATGACGACGTTCAGTCCTCGCGATTCTGGCGCCACCAGTCATGGAAGGACTGCGGCGCGAACGGTGGAAAATCACGATGATCGGTCCAGCCGCTCAGCGGGTAGGGCAGGTTATTCAGCCGTTCCTGGCCGGTCGCCTGGCTGAGGGCACGGGTTGCCAGGCTGGCGAGCTTGCCGCCTATTTTGTACAGCAGGGGATGACGGTTGCCGAAGTTCCAGGCTTTCATGCCGATCTGCCACATCACTTCCTGTTCGGATTCAAGGTCGCGGCGCAGCTTGAGCAGCATGTCGGGGATATTGATGTCCACTGGGCAGGCCTGCTTGCACGCGCCGCATAAGCTGCTGGCGAAGGGCAGTGCCGAAGCCAGACTCTTGCCTTTGAGCAGCGGTGTCACCACTGCGCCGATGGGGCCGGAGTAGACTGAGCCGTAGCTGTGCCCACCGACGTTTTGGTAAACCGGGCAGGCGTTCAGGCAGGCTCCACAGCGGATGCAGGCCAGCGCTTCAGTATACTCGCTGGCGTAGATGTCGCTGCGGCCGTTGTCCAGCAGCACGAGGTAGAATTCCTGCGGGCCGTCCGGTTCGTTCGTCCGTGCCGGGCCGTTGAATATGTTGACGTAGACGGTCATGCGCTGACCTGTGCCGCTGCGTGGCAGGAGCTGCACCAGTGTGGCGAAGTCTTCCCAGGTCGGGATGACCTTCTCAATGCCGACCACGGCGATATGCACTGGCGGCATTCCGGTCGAGAGCCGTCCATTGCCCTCGTTGGTGACGATCACCACCGTGCCCGTTTCGGCGATCATGAAGTTGCCGCCGCTCATGCCGAAGTCCGCGCTCAAGAATTCCTCGCGCAGGATTTTGCGGGCAAATGCGGTCATGTCCTCGGCATCGTCGGTATAGTCCATGCCCAGCTTGCTCATGAAGAGATCGCGCACTTCTTCTTTGGTCATGTGCATGACCGGCATGACGATGTGGCTGGGGTGGCTGTTGTTGACCTGGACGATGAACTCGCCGAGGTCAGTTTCCACCATCTTGATGCCGTGGGCTTCCAGAACCGGCAGCATCCCGATCTCTTCCGTGACCATGCTCTTGCTTTTGACGCCGCGCTTGAGGTTGTGTTTGCGGCAGATGTCCAGGATGTGCTGGTTGGCCTCGTTCGCGTCCCGCGCCCAGAGGACATGCCCACCGTTGGCAACAACATTCTGTTCCATCTGTTCGAGCATGTCCGGCAGTTCGGCCAGCCCGCGCAGACGCGCTCCCCGCGCCTGTGCTCGCAGGGCGGCGCTGGTGTCCAGTTCGGCCATCACCTGGCGGCGGCGGCCATCGGCATTGCCTGTGCCGCGCTCCAGTGCGGTGCGAAGCTGGATGTTCTCCAGCGCGATGACGGCGTGTTCCATGAATTGGCTGGGATTGAGTTCCATGACAGCAGTCCGTGGTCTCTTGGTCGGGGCGATAGCTCTCGATGGGCACTATAGTAGCGCCGGATGGCCGGGGCTGCCAACGAAAAGAGCCAGCAGTGGACTGGCTCCGGATCGTCTTAGGTGGGCGATGAGGGGCTCGAACCCCCGACCTCACGGATGTGAACCGTGCGCTCTGACCAGCTGAGCTAATCGCCCGGTTCGGCTGGTGGCTGTGGGCAATAGAGGACTCGAACCTCTAACCCCTCCCACGTCAAAGGAGTGCTCTGCCAATTGAGCTAATTGCCCAGAAGTGAAAATCAGTATAGCCGATTTTGAACTGATTGCAAGCCTGAACACATAAAGTGGGCGCACTGGCCTTAGCGCGGCGGCGCATCCACTGCTACGATTTAACTAAACAGCTTTTTGTCCCGTGATAAGGAGTACACCCATGACGGGCAAGTATCAGGAACTCTCCCATCACTTGCAAGAGATTACCAACCTAAATCGCGCTGGCGCAGTGCTGGGTTGGGATCAGCAGACGCAGATGCCGCCCGGTGGTGCGGCTGCTAGAGCGCGCCAACTGGCAACGCTGGCGCGAATCAGCCACGAAATGTTCACCGATGAGAAAACACTGCATCTCCTCGATGATGCTGCCAAAGAAATCGAAGGGTTGAGTTACGACTCAGACGAAGCCAGCCTGGTGCGTGTCGTTCGCCAGGACTATGAAGAGTCGGTCAAACTACCTGCTGCCTTCGTGGCCGAGATGGCCGAGGTGACCACACTGGCACATCCCATCTGGGCGCAGGCGCGTGCCGAGAATAACTTCGCGCTCTTCCAGCCTACATTGGAGCGAATCGTCGAGCTGGTCAAGCAGTCGGCGGAATACCTGGGCTACATCGACCATCCCTATGATGCGCTGCTCGGCCAGTTTGAGCGCGGGATGAAAGCCGCCGAGGTCAAGGCCATCTTCGATGCTCACAAACCCGCCCTGGTCGATTTGATCGCTCGTATCCGCGCCGTGACCAGCCAGGTCAGCGATGCTGTGCTGCACCAGCCGTTCGACATCGACAAACAGCGCCAGTTCGCCGTAGAAGTTGTTCAGAGCTTCGGCTACGACTTCAACCGGGGGCGGCTGGACGTGGCGGTACATCCTTTTGCCAGCGGTTTCTCCCGCGATGATGTGCGTATCACCACCCGTTTCCTGCCTGAATTCCTTAATCCGGCGCTCTTCGGTACGATGCACGAGGCTGGGCATGCCATGTACGAGCAGGGTGTTGCTGCAGAACTCGACGGCCTGCCGCTGGGCGGAGGGACATCACTGAGTGTCCACGAGTCGCAGTCACGCATGTGGGAGAATATCGTCGGGCGCAGCAAACCGTTCTGGGCATGGGCGCTGCCCAAGCTTCAGGCTGTCTTTCCAGCGCAGTTGGGCAGCGTCGATCTGGATACCTTCTACAAAGCCATCAACATCGTCAAGCCCTCCTATATCCGTGTCGAAGCCGACGAAGCGACCTACAACCTCCATATCATGCTGCGCTTTGAACTGGAGATGGAACTGGTCGCTGGGAAGATCAAAGTGGCTGATCTGCCGAAGGAATGGAATGACCGCTTTGAAGCTTCCTTCGGCATCCGTCCGCCGACGGATGCGCTCGGCGTCCTGCAGGATATTCACTGGTCGGGCGGGATGATCGGCTACTTCCCGACCTATGCGTTGGGGAATCTGCTCGCGGCACAGTATTACAACCAGGCCGTCCGCGATGTGCCGTCGATCCCGGATGACATTGCTTCCGGGCGCTTTAATACACTGTTGGGCTGGTTAAACGACCGCATCCACCGACATGGGCGCAAGTTCACCGCCGATGAACTCACCCGGCGCATCACCGGTGAAGACATCCAGTCGCGCGACTACATCGCCTACTTGGAGAAAAAGTACACCGAAGTCTACGGGTTGTGACCTTAGCCGAATGGGGGGCACACTGCCTGTTGTGCCCCCGTGCTAAGCTAATTCGCTGCGGCGCTGCTCCGCGCGCTGATCTGCTGCTCGATCACCTTTATAAACGGCATCAAATGTTCTCCCTGGCCGGGGCCGAGGGCGCGGTGCAGCCGCTGCAAGGTGTCCAGCAGGCTCTCAAAGACGTAGGGCGAATCCTTCGGCGCGATTTCTAGCACCGTCGCCAGTACTGGCTCAGCCTCCGCCACCTTGCCGAGTGCCAGCCGCGCCACCAGCAGATCAGCATTAGCCCAGTAGTTGTCGACTTCGGCCAGCGTTTCGCCATACGCCAACTGCTCGACACGCTGGTAGGTCTTGAGCATCTTGTCGCGGTTTTCACGGTGCAGATACAGAAGCGCCAGATTGCTGTAGGCGTAGGAAGACTGCGGTGTGACCTCTGCCGCGCGCTCGTAGGCGCTGATGGCCTCGTCGATCTGGCCCCGGCGGCGGTACAGCCCACCGAGTGACCCCCACCAGGACTCATTGTCGTCATCTACCAGCTTAGGCTGGAGCTTCAGGCCGCGCAGCAGCAGACTCTCGGCTTTGTTGAGGATTTCGTCCCGGTCGACGCCGCGGGGCATCTTCTCCCCGATGCGCCGGTACACATAGCCGAGCGCAGCCAATGCCGGAGCAAAGTCCCGTTCGATTTCCAGCGCCCGGTTGAGGTGATGCTCGGCCTTATCGAGTATACCCGACTGCACATACACGTAGCCGAGACGGTAGTGAATAATCAGGCTGTTCGGATCGAGTTCCAGGGCGCGGCGGTAAGTTTCCAGTGCCCCGGCGAAATCCTGCGAACGGTACTGTCGTTCCCCCAGCGTCAGCAGCGACAGCGCCAGATTCGCGTTGGAGGCATTCTGCCGCTGCGCTTCCGCGCTGTCGATGAGCGCCTGCCGGACTTTTTGGAGTTCATCCTGCTTTTCCTGCATTTCCTTCTCAAAGCGCTCTTTGGCGGCATTCAGCTCATTCTGTGCCTGGGTCAGGCGGTTGAAGCCTACGAAACCGGCGACGATGGCTGCCACGGGTATCAGGATGCCGGCCACTGCTGTTACCCCTTCGAACAGCCCGAACAGGCTGCCGGCCATATCCAGCATATCGCCGGCTTGGGTACGGGCATCCTCGGCGGCGGTGCGGGCTTGTGCTGCGGAGTCGGCGGCTTCCTGCGCCCACAGATATACCTGCGTGGCGAGGTCGGTGAGCGCGGTATCGGCTGGAACTGGTGTGCTGTCCTGGGCCGCCGCCGCATAGACGACCCCAAACAGCAGGATCAGCACAGCCAGCAGAATGAGGTGTCGCATCGATAATCCCCTTTGAATGAATGGAACCAATAGTATTACCGGGCAGCAGCGGGTGGCCGGTGCGCCCGGAAGAGCGCATCCAGCTTTAGGCGAAGCTGGTCCGGCCCGTCGGTGATCGAAACCATCAGCACCCGGCCGCTGGCGATGATCGCTTGGAGGTCGGGTTCTTCCGTGCGTCCGGCGTAGAAGGCGCTTGCGAGGATGTCGGCAAATCGTCCTGTTCCTTCGATTACCACCAGCGGGAACGAATGCTCCTTGGATGTGGTGCGGGCGTAGACTTCCTTGCGGGAAATCTTGCCGCCGTTGATGAGGACGCCCAGCGCGGGCATCCGCCCATCGCCGGAGAGGGCACTGGTCATGTATGTGATCATAGCGGACTCGTCGCCAAAGTCATCGCCGCTGGTAAGCACAAAATGCGAGTGTCCTGGGTTGAGCGGATAGCTTTCCTCCTCGGGGTTTTTGTAACCGGGGAAGTGGACTTTCTCCAGCGGTGCGATACCGATCAGCGGGAAGCGCCCTCGCAGTTTCCGCCGGGCATTCCCCAAAAGCGTGCCCAGGCCGGCATCAGTGCCCCCATCGATGACAATAGCCTGCTGATCCTCGGCGAAGCGCACCAGCCCCCGTTCGATGATATTGCGCGTGGCGGCAATATCTTCTGGCGACATCGCCGCTGCGCCGCCGGTGATGTAGATGGTCGGTCGCGGCTCAGTGAAGCCCAACGCGCGGGCGACGGCGTGGGCGTCGAATGTCTTTGAGACGTGGATAGCGAATGCTGCCTGATTTCCCTCGAACGGTATGACGAAGCGTTTGTTTCGGCGTATCATCCCCGGCTTCCCCGCTGGCAAGATGGCCTGCTCTCGTTTAACATCGATCCATCGTTGTGTCTTCCCAGACAATCATATGACATTTCAGGCCAATCTGCTCGACTGGTACGACCAACATGCTGCGGATTTACCCTGGCGGCGGCGGCAGGATGCTTATTCGGTCTGGCTTTCGGAGATCATGCTCCAGCAGACTCAGGTCGAAACAGTCATCCCCTATTACGAACGCTTCCTGGCTGCCTATCCCACTGTCCACGATCTGGCGGCTGCCCCTATCGACGAGGTGCTGAAGCGCTGGGAAGGGTTGGGATACTACAGTCGTGCCCGCAACCTGCACCGTGCCGCCCAAAAAGTCTCGCAGACCTTCCAGGGCGAGTTCCCTTCGACGGTCGAAGGCTTGATGCATCTGCCCGGCGTGGGTCGCTACACCGCCGGAGCCATTGCCAGCATCGCCTTCGGGGTGCGCGCGCCGGTGCTGGATGGCAACGTCATCCGCGTTTTCGCCCGCCTGACCGATCTGGACGCCGACGTGAGCCAGACTGCTGTTCGCGAGCAGCTCTGGGAATTGGCCGAAGCGCGTCTGCCGGAGGTTCGCCCCGGCGATTATAACCAGGCGCTCATGGAACTGGGCCGGGTGATCTGCAAGCCGCGGTTGCCGCTGTGCAGCGCTTGTCCGGTACAGGCGCACTGCTTGGCCTTCGAGCGCGGCACGCAGATGCTCCGCCCGGTCAAGAAAGCGCGTCCTCCGCTGCCGCACGTCGATGTCGCGGCTGGCTTAATCTGGAATGGTGATGGCAAGCTGCTGATCGCCCAGAGACCAATGGAGGGGCTGCTCGGCGGCCTGTGGGAATTCCCCGGCGGCAAGCTTGAACCCGGCGAGACGCTCCAGGAGTGTCTGCGTCGGGAACTGCGCGAGGAACTGGCTGTCGAAGTGGATGTCGGTGAACTTTACACGGTTGTCCAGCACAGCTTCACCCACTTCAGGATCACGCTGCACGTGTTTACCTGCCGTCACTTGGATGGCGAGCCGCAGGCCATCGGTGCACAGAACTGGGCCTGGGTCACTCCTGAAGAGCTGCGTCAACACAGCTTCGGCAAAGCTGACCGCGATGTCATCGACGCGCTTGAAGCTCGCCGTGGGATGTTGTTTTAGCGCACCGTGAAGGTGCAGGTTCCCGACTCGCTGGCCCGGTTCGTTCCCGGCCCGAAGAAATCGTAGCCGTCGGTGATCTGCTGCGACCAGGTCACGCTGTAGGTGATCTTGTGTTCTCCGGCGGCCAGCGGACCATACGGCACATACCAGTAGATGTGGTAATTGCCATCGCGTTCGACGCGGATGCTGCTGGCGTACTGCCGCCAGTTAGTCAGCGCCACGCCGTCGATTCGCACGTCGTAGATCACATTATCCACATGCTGCTGGATCAGCTCGCGTGTGCTGGCGTACCACCCCCAGAAGATGTCGATGGTCGCTCCGGCCAGCAGATTGGTCGGCGCAGGGCGGCCAAAATTGCGGTTATCACAGTAGGCCAGCACATCAACCCCCTGCTGCTGGTTGGTGCTGCCTTCGCCGCCGCTGCCTGGCGCGGGCGTGAAAGTGACGCCGATGAACGGCACGCTCGGCGTTGCTGAGATGGCTGGCAGGGGAGTGAAGGTCGGTGTGGTCGTTGGCAGCGCCAGACTGGTTGCCGTCAGGTTGATGGCCGTCACGTCGATGACCGGCAGAGGCGGTGCGCCGCTTGTCGTTGTCACGGGTGGTGCGGCCAGAGTCGCGCCGACGGGCGAAGGCGTTACCACTGAGAGAGGCGGGGTGGGCGTGACGGTTCCGCCGCCCAGTACGGCCGTGGGTAGCGGTGTGCCCAGCGCCAGCGCGGTCATGTCCGGCGATGGAGTGGCGGTCGGAACAAGCGTTGGGGTCGGGTTGACGCGCAGCAGCGCGGCGGAAATCCAGCCCTCGCGGCCGTCATCCAACCGGATGTTGAGCCAGCGGCCATCTTCGTTCTGGCCGAGGATCATTACCCCGGTTCCAGGCGTCAGCGCGATGATCGCGTTGAATTCGATGCCCGGCCCCTGGCGCACATTCACTGTCTGCAACGAGGCGACGATCCCGGTGATCGGCGGCGTGGCTGTTGGCGTCGGGGTGTTGGAAGGCGTCGGTGAAAGCGGGGTGTTGGAAGGCGTCAGTGTGAAAGTGGGCAGCGGAGTTCGGCTGGGCACAGGCGTCGCTGTGAAGCGCGGCGTCATGCTGACGATTGGAGCCAGCGTATCGGTAGCGATGCCCTCCACCACCTGGACGCCGCCGTTGTTCTGGCAGGCGGCCGCAATGACTCCGGCGATCAGGAGCAAAACCCAACGAAAGTGACGAGACAGGCTTCGGTGCAGCATAATTCCTATCGCGGTGATTGACCGGAAAAGCTGACGATCTGCTGGCTAACAGCTTAGCAGCAAACAGCCGCTTCTGCCAGTTCGCGGAGGCAAACGGGAGCCTTTCATTTAGTTTAGAGGGTGGGTGGGAGGATTAGTCCTCTCCTACACACGTGCCGGATTTTCGTAGGGGAGGATTTGCCCGCCAGGGCGTGCACCCTCCCGTCTGCGGATGAACGCTGTAGAGCATCTCTTGAATGCTTGAGTCCCGGATCGTGTAGAATAGGACTGTTCACCAAGATGGGATAGAGCCGGGGAGATATCAGCTATGATCCATTCCCCTACTGACGTTCAGAAAGAGGTCCGCGAAATCGTCAGCCTGCTGATGCAGCGCCCGATCACCGAGGCTGTTGCTCTACGTATCGAGCAGATTGAGGGCTTCGAGCGTCTTGAGGTCGAGGATGGCGCATGGGTCGGCTTTGAAGAGGACGAGTATATGGGCGGAGAAGAGCATGGACGAATCGAGTTCAAACTGCTGCTTCGCTTGGGCAGCTTCATCGAGCAGAACCGCCTGGGGATGCTCTATCCGGGTGATACCACCTTTGTCTTGAAGGGTGAGGCCAACAACATTCAAACGAAACGGCGGCCTGATCTGGCTTTCGTCGCAGTGGAGCGCCTGCAGAAGACCAAAGGTTACATTTACGGCGCTCCCGATCTCGCTATTGAGATCATCTCACCTAGTGAGCGCCCCAATGATATCCGCAAGAAGCTGGCTGAGTATCTCATGTTTGGTGTGCGGCAGGTCTGGCAGGTCTATCCGGAGTTGCGTGAAATCGTCGTCCATTTTCCCGATGACACGTCGCGCACGTACCGCGCGGACGACATATTGACCGGCGGCGACCTGCTGCCGGGGTTCGAGCTGCTTGTCGGCGATGTGTTCGAGTAGGCCGATCCGGTGGTGAGCGCAAGACTGCGCGACAATGAGCGAACAACCCGCTGCACAAATCACGTTAGCTGTCGATGAGTTAAAGACGCTGATTCACCCTACACCACCCCCTTGTGCATCCTGAACAACCCGGTTTGGCAGCCCTGCCGCTAGATTAATCGCCGAATCGGGTTATCATCCATCCATGAACCACAATCCATTTCCATCAGGAGAGATATGCCCAAGCGCACCGACCTGCACACCATCATGGTCATCGGCTCCGGTCCCATTGTCATCGGCCAGGGTTGCGAGTTTGATTATTCCGGCGTTCAAGCTTGCAAAGTCCTGAGGCGAGAAGGCTATCGCATCGTGCTCGTCAACTCCAACCCGGCCACCATCATGACCGACCCGGAGTTCGCCGACGCCACTTACATCGAACCGCTCACGCCGGAAATTTGCGAGCGCATCATCGAGCAGGAGCGTCCGGATGCCATCCTGCCGACGGTCGGCGGCCAGACAGCGCTCAATCTGGCGCTGGCGCTGCATGAACGTGGCACCCTGGATCGCTTCAGCATCGAACTCATCGGCGCGAATTTAGAGAGCATCCGCCTTGCCGAAGACCGCCAGTTGTTCAAGGACGCCATGACCGAAATCGGTCTGAAGTCCCCGCCCAGCCAGGTCGTCACGTCCGTCGAGGATGCGGTGACCGTAGCCCAGGCGCTGGGCTATCCTGTGCTGGTGCGGCCGTCGTTCACGCTGGGTGGCTCTGGCGGTGGCGTGGCCTACAGCGAATCCGAGCTGCGCGTCATCGCCGAGCGCGGACTCAAGCTCAGCCCGGTGGGTTCGGTGCTGATCGATATGAGTCTGCTTGGCTGGAAAGAGTACGAGCTGGAAGTCATGCGCGATAAGCGCGGCAACTTCGTGGTGGTCTGCTCCATCGAAAATCTTGACCCGATGGGCGTCCACACCGGCGACAGCATCACCGTCGCCCCAGTGCAGACCCTCACCGATAAAGAACTTCAGCGGCTCCGTAACATGGCGAAGGCCGTGCTGGATCGCGTCGGGCTGGCGACCGGCGGTGCCAACGTGCAGTTCGCCGTCAGCCCGCACGATGGCGAGGTCTACGTCATTGAGATGAACCCCCGTGTTTCGCGTTCGTCGGCCCTGGCGAGCAAAGCCACCGGTTTCCCCATCGCCAAGATCGCCGCGCTGCTCGCCGTCGGCTTCTCTCTGGATGAAATCCCCAACGACATCACCCGCGTCACCCCGGCCAGCTTCGAGCCGTCGCTGGATTACGTGGTCGTCAAAATCCCACGCTGGAACTTCGAGAAGTTCAAAGGAGTGGATCGCGTCCTCGGCCCCCAGATGAAAGCCGTCGGCGAGGTCATGGCGATTGGCCGTACCTTTCCGGAAGCGCTCCAAAAAGGCATCCGTGCCCTGGATATCGGGATGCTCGGTTTTGGCTATAAACATGAAGAACAAATCGACCCCGACGTGCTCAAGGTGCCGACCGCCCAGCGCCTCTTCCAAACGGCCTCGGCATTGTTCAACGGCGTCTCGATGGAAGAGGTCAGCCGCACGACCGGCTTTGATCCCTGGTTCGTCCGCCAGATGGCCGCCATCATCGCCATCCAGCACACCATCATCCGTAAAGGACTGACGCTCGACCGCCTCGACCAAAAGGACTTCTGGAAGCTCAAGCGAGCAGGCTACAGCGACGCTCACATTGCCGATCTGCTCGGTGTAACCGAACAGGAAGTCCGGATGGCGCGTATCGCCCTCGGGGTCGTCCCTTCCTACTATCGGGTTGATACCTGCGCAGCCGAGTTCGAGGCCCATACTCCCTACCTCTATTCGACCTACGAGGAAGGTGATGAAGCCGAGGTGACCAACCGCCAGAAGGTCATCATCCTGGGCGGCGGTCCGAACCGCATCGGCCAGGGCATCGAGTTCGACTACTGCTGCGTCCATGCCTGCTTCGCACTTCGGGAACTCGGCTGTGAAACCATCATGGTCAACTGCAACCCGGAAACCGTCAGCACGGATTATGACACCGCCGACCGCCTGTACTTCGAGCCGCTGACCGCCGAGGATGTCCTCAACATCATCGACCATGAGAAACCGGATGGCATCCTCATTCAGTTCGGCGGCCAGACCCCGCTGAACATTGCCCGCGCTCTACATGGGGCCGGTGCGCCCATCTGGGGAACCCCTTATGAGACCATCCATCTGGCCGAGGACCGCGAGCAGTTCAACCGCCTGATGCGCCAGTTGGAAATTCCGCAGCCGGAAGGTGGAACTGCTCTTAGCCGTGAGGAAGCTGTGACCGTCGCCAATCGCATCGGCTATCCGGTGCTGATCCGTCCCAGCTACGTATTGGGCGGGCGCGGTATGGAGATCGTCTTCGACGATGAGTCGCTTATTCACTGGTTGGATACCCACGTTGAGTGGTCAGGCCACCCCGTGCTCATCGACCGTTTCCTCGATGATGCTTTTGAGGTCGATGTCGATGCGCTCTGCGATGGTCAGCAGGTGGTCATCGGCGGCATCATGGAGCAGATCGAGGAGGCTGGCATCCACAGCGGCGACTCGGCCTGTGTGCTGCCCCCCTACAAGATCACGCCCTACCACCTGGAGATCATCCGCGAGTACACCCAGCGCATCGGCCTGGCGCTGGGCGTCAAAGGCTGCTTCAACATTCAGTTCGCCATCCGCGATGAAATCGTCTATGTGTTAGAGGTCAATCCCCGTGCCAGCCGCACTGTGCCCTTTGTCAGCAAGGCGACCGGCCGTCCGCTGGCGCGCTATGCCGCCCAAATTGCCGCCGGCCGCACTTTAGAAGACATTGGCTTCACCGAAGAACCGGAAGTAGATGGCTACTTCGTCAAAGAGGTGGTGCTTCCCTTCCAGAAGTTCCCCGGCGTGGATGCCCGCCTAGGGCCGGAGATGCGCTCCACCGGCGAAGTCATGGGACATGCTGCCAGCTTCGGGCACGCTTACATCAAGTCGCAGATGGCCGCCAACAGCCCGCTGCCGCAAAGCGGGACGGTCTTCATCAGCGTCAATCCCTACGATGTCAACGCCACCATCAAAATCGCTCACGACTTGCTCAACCTGGGATTTACCCTCAAGGCGACCATCGGCACAGCCAACAGCCTGCGCCAGGCAGGTATCCCGGTTGAGGTCATTAACAAGGCCAGCGAAGGCTCGCCCAACGTAATCGATGCCATCCGTGCCGGTGAGATCGACCTCATCATCAACACCCCGCGCGGCAGCCAATCTCATGCTGATGGCTATCGTATTCGCGGGGCAGCCGTGGCCTACGGCGTCCCCATGATCACCACGCTGACCGGAGCGATGGCCGCCGTTCAGGGAATACGGTCGCTGCGCCAAAAACCGCTCAAAGTCCGCAGCCTCCAATCCCACCATCAACGATGAGGGAGGATGAAAGTGCGTCCCATCTTCAGTTCTGCCTGCGCTAATGATGGTCTTTGTCTCGGAAGGCCGTGATACGTTCATAAACTCACGGCTAGTCCAGGAAGCAGTGATGCTAACCGCAGTTGGCTGGTGACACCCCGAAAGAATCCCCTCTATTTTCGTAAGATATGGCGGGTGACCTAGGGGCAGCCTGAGCAGACTGCCCCGCCGCTGTGGCAGCCTTAGCCCGGCTTGAACTGCGTGCCCCGCAGATCCTTCCAGGGGCCGCCTTTCTCGTAGCGTTCCGGATAGAGCACCTTCGGGCGTGGGTCTTCTGCTTGGTCGAGCTGCAAGACCATCCACTTCGGATAAGGCGTCCCGGGGTCAGATACGGCATGGAGTTCTTGGAAATCCTGTTCCGTCAAGTTCAGGTCAGCCGCCAGAATGTTATCTTCGAGATGTGCCAGCGTCCGCGCGGCAATGATGACGCTGCTGATCGCGGGCTGCGCCATCGTCCAGGCAATGGCGACCCGCGCTGGACTGGCGTTGTGCCGCGCAGCGACTGCCTGGAGCACGTCGATGATCTGGTAGCCGCGCTCGACATCAAATGGGACGAACTGCCCGGCTTCGGCAAAGCGTGTGTGATCTGGGAGCGGGTTGCCTCGGTGGTACTTGCCGCTTAGGAATCCCCCCGCCAGCGTGCTCCATACCAGGATGCCCATGCCCGTATATTCCGCGAATGGAATCCAGTCATGCTCGAGGTCGCGTCCTACCAGCCCGTAGTACATCTGCGCCGTGATGTACGGCTCCAGCCCCATCTGCTGCTGCATCCCTAGCGCGATGGCTGCCTGCCAAGCGTAGTAGTTGCTCAGCCCAATATGGCGCACCTTTCCCTGCCGCACCAGATCATCCAGCGTGCGGAGGGTTTCTTCCAGCGGTGTGTTGCTGTCCCAGCCGTGAATCTGGTACAGGTCGATGTAATCCGTCTGCAGCCGCTTCAGGCTGCTTTCAACGCCGCGCATGATGTTCACCCGCGTCGCCCCGCTGCGGTTGAAGTTCGTGTCGCTCATCGGCAGGCGGACTTTCGTGGCGACTACTAGCTCCTGCCGGATGCCCTTGATCGCTTCGCCAACCAGCGTTTCGCTCTCGCCCCGGCTGTAGACATCGGCCGTATCGATGAAGTTGATGCCCCGGTCCAGGGCGAATTTAATCATCTCAGTAGTGGCTTGTTGGTCGAGCCGCCCCAAGTTCATCGCCTGTCCGAACTGCATTGTTCCGAGTGATAGGGCGCTGACGATCAAGCCGGAATTGCCTAAACGACGGTATTTCATGGCAAATGCTCCTTAGTAAGCAAAAGCTGTTTTGTCCGGTGGACACGGTGAATCTTCCCGCGAACGATCATAACCGGGGCTGGGTGGGGTTTCAATTCCACTCCGAACCAGTCTCCGTCTCCCCAAAAAAACCGGAGAGACTGCGCCGCAGAGGGTGACATCTTTCATTCCTGGCGCAGCGCTCAAATAGCATAGAATGGGTACGGTGTTCACGTCAGTCTTTTTGACTGCCCAGCAGTTGTCGCTGTGTCATGTGTTAAGGAAGCCGCTCCATCATGAATGACGCCCCGATCCGCATCGATGCCCTGCTGCCCTCCGAGATCGCCGAACGCGCCGCTGCCGTCGGAGTCAAAAAAGCCGGCATGGGCGTCATCAACACCTTCATACTGGCTGTCCTGGCCGGCGGATTTGTCGCGGTCGGGGCCTTGTTCTCGACCGTTGCTACGGCTGGAACCGGGGGAGTCCTGCCGTATGGGGTGATACGGCTGATCTATGGATTGGCCTTCTGTCTGGGGTTGATCCTGATCGTCCTCGCCGGGGCGGAACTCTTTACCGGCAACACACTCATCACCATGGCCTGGGCCAGCGGCAAAGTCACCACGCGGGCGCTGTTTCGCAATTGGACCATCGTCTATATTGGCAATTTGGCCGGATCACTGGTTACAGCAGCTTTAGTCTTCATCTCCGGCGAGTATCGCTTCGGCGAGGGGGTGATCGGCAAGGCCATGCTCAACATCGCTGCCCACAAGGTCGAGCTGGACTTTGTACAGGCGGTAGTGCTGGGGATTCTCTGCAACGCGCTCGTGTGCATCGCCGTCTGGCTGACGCTGGGGGCGCATACCACGACGGACAAAATTCTGGCAATCCTTTTCCCAATCAGCGCTTTTGCTGCTGCCGGCTTTGAGCATTCCATTGCTAACATGTACTTCATCCCCATGGGTCTGCTCATCAACCAGTTCGATCCGGTCTTTGCTGCGGCCTCCGGCATCGAATTGGTGCATCTGACCCTCAGCGGCTTTTTGGCTAACCTTGTTCCAGTCACCATCGGCAATATCATCGGTGGGGTAGTCATGGTCGGTGGTGTTTATTGGTTCGTCTATCTGCGTGAGCAGCGTTAAGCCTGCATCCGTGCTGTGGATTGGACTAAAATAGGCGGGTGTACCGTTTGTCTAACGAGTCATCTGCTGTGATGCGAACTGCGCTGCTCTTCCGATTGGGACTGTTCTGGTTGGCCGTTATCCTCTGTGCTGCGCCGCTGGCCGCCCAGAATGACCCCGGCGAAACCCCGCTGGAGTTTGCTGGAACCATCATCGGCGAGATCACCAATGCCGCCCCTTTCCAAACCTACTTCTTTGAGGGGCTGCGCGGCGAGGTCATTTCCCTGCGCCTGACCGTCACCCGTGGCGATCTCGATCCCCTGCTCACCGTTGTGGATGCCAACGGTACGCTCCTCGCCAATCGCGATGATAGTGCAGGCCGCCGTGACATCACCATCGACGCCTTGACTCTTCCGCGCAGTGCCCGCTACTACATCATCGTCGGGCGCTTCGGCTATGGTCTGGGCAGCACCGGCGGTGTCTTCGAGATGAAGGTCGAGCGTATCGGCGTCAGTTCTGAATCGGGCAGTGCCCTGCGCTACGGCGACTCGGTCATCAACAACATCAGCGCCATGATGCCGCAGTTGTACTACAGCTTCCGTGCCGAGAGGGGCGACATCCTCGACATCATCATGCGCCGCGCCTCTGGCGATCTCGACCCCTACTTGCAGGTCGTCAACAGCCAGGCTTTCGTCATTGCTGATAACGACGACGTCGTTGGCTCCGGCTCGCTTGATGCCGAGATTCGCGGCCTGGTCATCGAAGAGACTGGAACCTACATCATTATTGCTACGCGCTACGGCGAAGCCGCCGGTACGTCCTCCGGTCGCTTCATTCTTACCCTAGAAGAAGCCTCCAACAGCGGCCTGGGTAATGCAGCCCAGACGGCCATCGCCTTGTCGATCAACCAGACCCTCGACGACGAGATCACCAACAACAGCTTTACCCGCTATTATGCTTTCGACGCCCGCCGTGATGATCTGCTGACCGTCCGCATGAGCCGCTTGAGCGGCACGCTGGATGCCTTCCTGGTCATCGCCGATTCCAACTTGCAGGAATTGGTTGTCGATGATGATGGTGGCGGTGGGCAGAATGCCCAGATTCAGAGCTTCCGTGTTCCAGAAGATGGCCGCTACTATATCCTCGCCACCCGCCTCGACCGTGGGGCCGGGACAACTGTGGGACGCTACCGCCTTGAGTTTCAGTCGCTCGGCAATGCTTTCGATGGCGTCCCGCCGGAAGTCCAGCGTATCAGCTACGGCACGACCATCACCGGCCGCATCGATGACCTCACGCCCGAAATCCGTTTTGCGTTCTGGGGGCAGGAAGGGGAGGCCGTGACGGTATCGCTCAACCGCGGCGATGGCGACCTCGATCCGGTCGTCAGCGTCCTCAGCGCCGATGGCCGCGTCCTGGCCGAGGATGATGACAGCGGCGGCGGCCAAAACTCGCGCATTGCCCGCTATGTCCTGCCCGCGACCAGCATCTACTACATCCGGGCGACGCGCTTCAGCGGAACCGACGGCAATCCCAACACCCAGGGCAGCTTCGTTCTCGTCCTGGCGCGGATCGTCCGCTGACGGTGTTGTGGATTGACAGGAGCTGTCGAATACGAATCGGATAGAAACCCCCGTGGGGGGTGCTCTTACATCAGCCCGGCCATTTCATGGCTGGATGCGCCGTTCCGCTAGCCATGCTGCCATCACCCGCCGCGCGTCCTCCATCGTATCGGCAAAGCGCACTCCATTTCGCATCTTGCCGTCCAGCTTGGCGAATGCTTCATAGACAGATCGTACCAACGGATTGGTTCCCACCACAACCACCGGTCCCGGTTCGCCCATACCCATTGTCAGCAGGGATCGCGCGTTCGCCAGCCCGTCCGCGCTGAATAGGGTTCCAGCGTTCAGGAACAGCCCCTTGCGAACATCAATCAACGCCCCCACTTCGGGGTCAGCCTGTGCTGTCAGCTTTTGAACTGTCGCCAGCGTCCGGCGCAGTTCCTCCCAACTCCACGGCCCGTTGACCTCCAACAGCAGCACAGTCTGTGCCTCATCATCCCAATACAGGTCCAGTCCCATCGTGCCCTTTCCCTCCGCCGAGCGACAGCCAACAGCCTACCCGCTTCTTCTGATTGCCGCTTCAATCGTGGCTAAGAACTCGCTAAGGACATCGAAAATCGTTCAAACCCGAAATCTTGACAAACAAATTGGCCGTGGTACTGTTACACTCTGGATTAGAGATGTGAAGTCATCCGTCGAGCGTGGCCTGCATATGGAGTTTCAGTACAAAACGACCTCCTGGCGCGATTGGGCCGTGATCGGCCTGCGCTGTGGCTTTTTGGTCTTCGCCGCCTTGGTCCTTTTCGGGACGTCCACCACATCCGCTGCGCCAGGTGTCGTCTACCCGCAGAGCGACACGCTGGTGCTGCTCATCATCGGCGCTTTCAGCACCATCGTGCTGGTCGTCCCCACCCTCTTTCCCACACTCAACTATGCTTTTGAACCCGCGCTGACCATTGGCGATTGGATTATCATGACGCTGCTGGTTACGACCACCCGTGCCAACCCCTTGTTGATGATTGCGGGTGGCACGATCTTGATCGTCTCCAGCGCTTTTCGCTTGGGGACAACCTGGGGTGTCATCCAGGTGATCGGTATCATCATCGCCGCCTGGATCACCGGCAATGAGGTTCTGCGCCAGCAGGGCAGCCCCGTCGGCGTCGATTGGCTGCCTATCACGGAATTGGTCGTTGTTGGGTTGGTCGCGCATGTCTGGGTCTATCTTTACCAACGCCAGTTCTCCGCCCAGCAGGCGCAGCTCCGTGAAGAACAAGCTGCCAAATCCAGCCAACTGCGCGATATGCGTT
This sequence comes from Anaerolineae bacterium, assembly GCA_034431625.1. Lineage (GTDB taxonomy): Bacteria > Chloroflexota > Anaerolineae > Aggregatilineales > Phototrophicaceae > CFX2. Next base: position 101,190 of record DAOUCY010000126.1, read on the forward strand.
CCCGCACCCGCGCCATCTACGAGATGGCGGCTGTCCTCGGCACGACCCTCAATACCGACCGCATCCTGGAAGCTGCCATGAATGCCGGGTGGTTGGGGCTGCGCAGCAGCGCCACCAGTGCCGACGAGCGTTTGGTCAGCGCAGTCCTGCTCTTTCGCTCGGTCGATAATCAACTGGCTGTCAAGGTCAGCCGCGGGCTGACCCGCACCGATGAGGCGCGCTCGACCCCCGGTACTGATGGCGTGATTGGCGAAGCCCTGCGCCAGTGCATTCCCACCTTTTCCGGTCACGCCCGCAAAGACCCCGAACTGGGCAATTTTGTTGCCTTCCAAAACGTTCGCTCAGTGATGTGCATTCCGCTGCGAGCCGGTTATGATAACTTCGGCGTCATGGTCTTCGGCAGCGTCCAGCCGGATGCCTTCACCGACGAGCATACCGAACTGCTCTCCTCGATTGGCACCCAGGCCACCATTGCTTTGCAGAACGCCCATCTCTATCAAAACCTGATGCAGGAGCGCGACCGCCTGCTCGAAGCCGACGAAGAAGCCCGCAAGAAGCTCGCCCGCGATCTCCACGATGGCCCGACCCAAGACATCGCCGCCATTGCCATGCGGATGGGCATCATCCAGAAGCTGCTGGAACGCTCCCCGCAGGAAGTCCCCGGTGAACTCAAGAAGATCGAGGAACTCGCCCGCAAAACCACCAAAGAAATCCGCCACATGCTCTTCACCCAGCGTCCTCTCGTGCTGGAGAATCAGGGCTTAAAGGCTGCCCTCCTTCAGCTCCGCGAAAAGATGAAAGAAACCTACAACCAGGCGCTTGCCGTTCGTGTCAACCCCGATGCCGAACGCGCTCTGGATACCGGGCAGCAGGGGGTCATCTTCCAGATCATCGAAGAAGCCGTCGGCAATGCTCGCAAGCATGCCCAAGCCCAATTGATCTCAGTTTCAGTCAGCAAACAGGACGATATGGTCTGGGTCAGCATCGTTGATGACGGTGTCGGCTTCGATGCCAAAGCCGCCGAAGCCCGTTCGGTCGAACGCGGCGGGCATCTCGGCATGATCAACCTGCGCGAGCGCGCCGAGATGGTCGATGGCCGTCTGTCCATCGAAAGCGCCCCCGGCAAAGGCACATCAATCACGCTGCTTGTGCCCATCAAGGACGGCCAGAATGCTGCCGGCGACAAGACGCCCATCCGCGTTCACAGCGGCAAGACCACCAAGCTCGAAGCTGCCGCGGTCGAACGTCTGCGCCAGTCGCCCGATCACTGAGCAGCCTTCCGTGAAACCTTCTGCTCCCCGAATGCCGCATCGTGTAGGCACAGGCTTCTGCCCGTCCAGGATTTCATCCTCCGGCGGCTCGGAAAAATTCCATCGATCTCTGCGTTCTTTGCGTTTGCGCGCAGCCTCCCTGTTAGGGGATTGCGGTTCACTTTGTTTGTATTGGGTCTTCCTACATGACTGAATCGACTCTCGCCGCCCAGCGCGGGATGCCCAGCCTCGTCTGGCGGGCCGGTCAGGAGCGCCGCCTCAACATGATCGCCCGCTGGAGCCGTCTGCAGGACGCCCACGTCCTCATTGACGGCTGCGGCATCGGAACCTACGCCGCCCAGATCCGCCGCCGCTATACCCCCCATGTCGAAGCTTTCGACATCGAACCCGACCGCGTGCGCCAGGCCCACCATGAGACGCCTCACGCCGTCATCGCCGCCGCCGAGTACCTGCCGTACCCCGCCAACACCTTCGATACCGTCCTTTCCCATGAGGTGCTGGAACACGTTCAGGATGACCGTCTTGCTGTGCGTGAGATGGTGCGCGTCCTCAAACCTGGTGGCCGTGTCGTGATCTTCGTCCCCAATCGCGGCTATCCCTTCGAGACCCACGGCCATTACTGGCGCGGAACCTATCATTTCGGCAACACGCCGCTTATCAACTACCTGCCGGACGCGCTGCGGAACCGCCTTGCTCCCCACGTCCGCGTCTATACCAATCGCGGCCTGCGTGATCTCTTTGCCGGGCTTCCCGCCCGCCTCATTCATCACAGCCGCGTCTACGGCGGCTACGACAACATCATCGCCCGCCTGGGGAGTCCCGGACGACTCCTGCGCGATGCGCTCTACCGCCTCGAAGGGACGCCCCTGGACGCCTTCGGCCTCTCGCATCTGCTCGTCATGGAGAAAACCGGGTGACTTCCCTCAAAGACCTCTTCCTGCTCGATCCTGATGTCACCTTCCTCAACCATGGATCGTTCGGAGCCTGCCCCGTCCCGGTCTTCGAGACCTACCAGCGCTGGCAGCGCGAACTCGAACGCCAGCCCGTCGAGTTCTTCCTGCGTCGCGCCGATCCACTGTTGGATGACGCCCGCGCCCGGCTCGCTGCCTATGTCAATGCCGAGCCTGACCATCTCATCTTCGTGCCCAATGCGACTGTAGCGATCAATCAGGTCGCCCGCGCCGTCCGCCTCCGCCCTGGCGACGAAATCCTCACCACCGATCACGAATACGGTGCGATGGACTACACCTGGAACTTTATCTGCGGCAAAACCGGCGCCCGTTACATTCGCCACCCCATCCCCGTGCCTGTAACCACGCCGCAGGCCCTGGCTGATTCCTTCTGGAGCGCCGTCACTCCGGCCACCCGTGTCATCTTCCTCAGCCACATCACCTCGCCGACTGCGCTCATCTTCCCCGTCGGCGAAATCTGCCGCCGCGCCCGTGCCGCTGGCATCCTCGCCATCATCGATGGCGCCCACATTCCCGGCCATCTCCCCCTGGATTTGACCGCCCTTGCCGCGGACATCTACACTGGCAACTGCCACAAATGGCTCTGTGCTCCCCGTGGTTCAGCCTTCCTGTATGCCCGCCCGGAGCATCATCCCTGGCTCGAACCGTTGGTTATCAGTTGGGGGTATGTCGAAGGGGCGACCTTCACCCAGCAGAATCAGTGGCAGGGCACCCGCGACCTGGCTGCTTTCCTCTCCGTGCCCGCCGCCATCGACTTCCAGGCCGAACACGACTGGCTCACTGTCCGCCAGCGCGGCCATGCCCTCGCCCGGGAAGCCCGCGCTGCCCTGACCGCCTGGAGCGGTCTCGAACCCCTCTCGCCGGATTCGTACCTCTGGTTCGCCCAGATGATCACCCTGCCGCTCCCCCCCTGTGATCCTGCTGTCCTCAAGGCCCGCCTCTACGACGAGTTTCGTGTCGAAGCCCCCATCGTCACCTGGAACGACAAACCCCACATCCGTCTGTCCTTCCAGGGCTACAATACCGCAGACGACCTCGACCGCCTCATGGCCGCCCTCCGCTCCCTCTTTTCCTGATCTCTCTGTGTTGCTTTGCGCCCTTTGCGCCTCTGCGGTTCCAGCATTCAATGTACTGCTTCCGCCTGCCCATCCAGCGCCAGATCATGCAGCGCGACTACCGCATCTTTGAGGTGTGACTCCGCCACGACGAACGAGATGCTGCACTCGGATGACCCCTGCGCGATGGCGATCACATTGATCCCGTTGTTGCCCATCGTCGTAAAGATCCGCCCGGCCACGCCTGGTGTCCCGCTCATCCCTGCGCCGACCGCCGTGATGATGACTACGTCGTCGCGGATGTCCACCCGCTCAATATCCCGGTTGGCAATTTCGGCTGCCAACTGCCGTTCAATCGACGCCTTGACATCCTGCGCGGTGGTGTCCGTCACCAAGAAGCAGAAGCTCTGTTCGGATGATGACTGTGAGATCATCAGGATATTCGCCCCGGCATTCGCCGTCGCCAGGAACGTCCGACCCGCAATCCCCGGCACGCCGATTATCCCCTTGCCGCTGACCGTCAGCAGGCTGACGTGACGGATGGCCGTCACGGCTTTGATGACCGTGTGGCTCGGCTCGCCCACTTCCCCGATTAGTGTCCCTGGATGCGCCGGGTTGAATGTGTTCCGCACCCGGATCGGGATGCCCTTGTCCAGCACTGGCTGTACTGTCTTCGGATGCAGCACCTTTGCCCCGTAAAACGCCAGTTCGCCAACTTCCTGGTATGACACATACGGCAGCACGCGGGCGCGCTTATCCACCCGTGGGTCGGTCGTCATCACCCCGTCCACATCCGTCCAGATGATCAGTTCATCGCTGTTTGTCGCTGCCGCAAAGATCGAACCGCTGTAATCGCTGCCGCCGCGCCCCAGCGTCGTGATCGCCCCGTTCAGCGTCGCGCCGATGAAACCCGTCAGCACCGGCGTGATCCCCTTTGCTATAATCGGCATCAGCTTGCTGTCCACCCGCGCCTGCGTCTCTTCCCAGATCGGAACTGCGCTTTGGAACCGGTCGTTGGTAATCAGAAAGTCTCCGGCATCAAATGCCCCCGACTCAATCCCGACCTGATTCAATGCTGCCGCCACCAGGCGGGCGCTCATTCGCTCGCCGTAGCTCACGATGGCGTCCGAGATTCGCGCCGTATCTTCACCCAGGATGCTCACCGCGTTGCAGATTTCTGTGTATTCCTCCAGCAGCGCGTTGATCTGGTTGATCGCCCGTTCGCGCAGTGAATTGGCCGGCAGCAGTTGGTTGAGCGCGTCCTCGTGCCGGTCCCGCAGTTTTTCCGCTGTCGAAAGATACCCCCACTTGTTCCCGTGCGCTGCCATCTTCACCGAAGCCAGCAGCATATCCGTCACGCCGGACATCGCCGAAACCACCACCAGCACCCGCTCCCCTGTGACCCGCGCTTCCCGCACAATATCGACCACATTGCGGATCGCTTCCGGGCTGCCAACCGATGTTCCCCCAAACTTCATCGTCACCGTACGCATTATGTATCCCTCCGCTGCCTTGAGCGTTCACAGCCTGCGCGCTGTCCGGCTGAGCGATTCAACAAAAAAGCGTGTGGGGGGTTCCCACACGCTTCGGTTGCTGCCTTCGCGTCCTGCCGGTCTAGGGCAAACGGAAACTCCCCCGCACCTTTCGGTGGGTCATAGTACCCGAACCCATAGTACCGGTGCCGACCAGCGGCACAATCATCTGCGTGAACACGAAAATCAAACTCCTTGCCGAACGGCGCATAGCGTAACCCGATCTCCCCAACCTGTCAAGGACTCCGTTTCGCGTAGGGATGGTCTTCTGCCCATCCGCCGCTAATTCACGCTATACTTTCCTGCCAACTCTGTAAGCCTCTGCATTTACTGCTGATTGAGGAGATTTTATTATGACCATTCCCGACTATCAATCCATCATGTTACCGCTGCTTCAGCTTGCAGGTGACGGCCGGGAACATGTGATCGGCGATGCCATCGAACGACTGCCGAGTACTTCCAACTCACCGATGAAGATCGTCGCGAACTCCTCCCCAGTGGGCAGCAGGCCCGCTTTGACAACCGCACGCATTGGGCGCGGACTTACCTCAAGCAGGCGGGATTGCTGGAAAGCACCGGTCGAGGCCGCTTTCGAATTACCTCTCGTGGGAGCGAAGCGATGTGCTGAATTCGCGACCTGACTTCATCGACAACGCATTCCTGCGGCAGTTTGATGAATTCCGGGCGTTTCAGAACCGCGGCCATCGGAACAATCAGACCGAACGGGAAGAAATTCCTGTCGAAAGCACCGAAACCCCCGAAGAGCGCCTCGAATCCAGCTATCAGACGCTCCGCCGTGGGCTGGCGCAAGAACTGTTGCAGCGCATCATGCAGTGTTCGCCGCGCTTCTTCGAACGTCTGGTCGTACAGCTCCTGGTGGCGATGGGCTATGGCGGTTCGCTCCAGGACGCCGGCAAGGCCATCGGTCAGAGCGGCGATGGCGGCATCGACGGCATCATCAAAGAAGACCGTTTGGGCTTGGACGCCCTGTACATTCAGGCCAAGCGTTGGGAAGGAACCGTGGGTCGCCCGGTGGTGCAGACCTTCGCGGGCAGTCTGCAAGGGGTACGCGCCCGCAAAGGCGTGCTGATTACCACCTCTACCTTCTCCAAAGAGGCGCGTGATTACGTCGAACGCATCGACAGCAAGATCGTCCTGATCGATGGCGAGCAGCTTGCTCAGTACATGATCGATTTTGGCATCGGGGTCAACGAGGTTGCCACCTATACCATCAAGCGCGTCGATACCGACTACTTCGATGAGCAAGAGTAGAGGAGGATTAGCGCGAAGCGCATATATCTTCCTGTCCGCGTCTGAAAATACGCTGCCCCCGTATGATCTCTGCGTCCTTTGTGTCGGTGTGCAGCCTCTCTGTCAGGGGATTGAAGTCAAATCTTCTCACTTCCGATTTTATGCCAAAGAGTAGACAAAATGTCACCCTAAACGCCCCATTTTGTGCTATCGTAAGCATACGGGTCGGTAGGGACGCCATTTTTGGCGTCCGCGGATGCTCTTGCGCAGGGAATAGTTGCCGGATCACAAGCAAGAGGAGGACGATATAATTCTCATATCCGCATTCTCATTCTTATCATTCTTATCATGTCGCATCGATCCCTGCATCTTCGATCCACTATAAGCGATCAATCCCTTCGGCCTAGCTGAAAATCCGTCACATGTCTGTTAATAGCTGATTCTTCACCCGCCCCACGAACTCGTCGAACAGATACAGCGAGTCGTGCGGCCCCGGCGAAGCCTCCGGGTGGTACTGCACGCTGAACGCCCCCAGCCCTTCATGCCGCAGCCCTTCCACCGTCTGGTCGTTCAGGTTCACGTGCGTGATCTCCGCCCCGCCTAGATCGCTGTCCGGGGTCACGGCGAACCCATGGTTGTGGCTGCTGATCTCCACCACGTTCGTGAGCTTGTTCAGCACCGGCTGGTTTCCTCCCCGGTGCCCAAAGCGCATCTTCTCCGTCCGTCCTCCCAGCGCCAGCCCCAGAATTTGGTGCCCCAAGCAGATGCCGAAGATCGGCGTCTTCCCCAGCAGCGCCTTCACGTTCTGGATCGCGTAGGTCACGGCTGCCGGGTCGCCGGGGCCGTTGCTCAGGAACACCCCGGTGGGGTTCATCGCCAGCACCTCGCTCGCCGGGGTCTGCGCTGGAACCACCCGCACCCGCAGCCCGCGGTCGGTCATCATCCGCAGGATGTTCCGCTTGATCCCGAAGTCGTAGGCCACCACCAGTGGCCCAGCCGCTTCTCCGCTCGGCTGCTCCCGGTACCACTGGGGGTCGCTCCCCTCGCTCCAGTGATACGGCTCCGCGCAGGTCACATCGTCCACCAGGTTCCACCCGCTCATGTCCGGGGACTGCCGCGCGGCCTCGACCAGCGCTTCCGGATCAGCCGCGGCCTCCCCATGGGCAATCGCTGCCCGCAGCACTCCCACGCTGCGGATATGCCGCACCAGGGCGCGGGTCGCTACTTCGCTGACCCCGATCACCCCCTGGCTCTTCAGGTACGAGTCCAGATCACCCTGTTCCCGCCAACTGCTCACAATCGGGCTGAGCGACCGCACGACAAACCCCGCCACCCAGACCCGATCCGACTCCACATCGTGCAGGTTGATCCCGGTGTTCCCCACATGCGCAACCGTCATCGTCACGATCTGCCGGTGGTAGCTCGGATCGGTCAAAATTTCCTGGTAGCCGGTCATCGAGGTGTTGAAGACCAGTTCCCCGGTCTGGACACCTTCCGCACCGAAGCCTTCGCCCATAAAAATGCGCCCGTCTTCGAGCGCGATGCATCCCTGCATGGAATTCCTCACCTTGCTGTGTTTGGCTGAACCGGCTTACGAACGGTAATCCCCGTTGATCGAAACGTAGTCGTGGCTCAGGTCGCACGTCCAGACTACCGCCTGGCCCGCTCCCTGTCCGACCTCTAGATGGACGCTCACTTCTGGGCTGCTGACGATAGCCGTTGCGTGCTCCTCGCTGTAGGCCGCAGCCATGCCCCCTTCGAAGATCAGCAGCGAGTCCGGCGTGCGGATATAATGCTCGCCCGGAGTCAGCCACAGCCGCGTTTCCTCTGGCCGGATCGGGACGCCCGCTCGTCCCGCTGCCGCAACGATCCGTCCCCAGTTGGCATCATTGCCGTAGAAGGCAGTCTTGACCAGCGGTGAAGTGGCAATCGTGTTGGCAATCTGGTGTGCGGCTGCGTCGCTTTCCGCCCCGGAGACATTCAGCGTGATGAACTTGGTCACACCCTCCCCGTCCCGCACGATAGCCTGGGCCAGCATCCGGCAAACTTCTTCCAACGCGCTCACGAACGTGGGATATTCTGCTTCGTCGATAGACGCGCTGCTGGCTCCGTTTGCTAACAGCAGCAGGGTATCGTTGGTGCTCATGTCCCCGTCGATCACGATCCGGTTGAACGTGCGGTCGGCAGCGTGCTTCAGTGCTGCGTCCAGCCGCTCGGCGGAGATATCTGCGTCGGTCACGACCACCCCTAGCATGGTCGCCATATTCGGCGCGATCATTCCCGCCCCTTTAGAGATGCCGCTGATCCGGTAAGTTTTTCCCTCAGCAGTCGTCTGGCTGGTCGAGGCGAATTTCGGTCGTGTGTCCGTGGTCATGATGCCCCGTGCCGCAGCCTCCCAATCCTGACCGAGCGCCTCGGCTGCGAGATGAATGCCTACCGCGATCTTCTCCATCGGCAGGAAGCTGCCGATTACCCCGGTCGAAAGCACGAGCACCGCTTCTTCGCCGCAGCCTAACTGCTGCGCGGTCAGCCGCGCCATCTGGCGAGCGTCAGCCAGTCCGCGCTCACCCGTGCAGGCATTAGCGCAGCGCGTATTCACGACTACCGCCCGGTAGCCATCGCGGGCAGCCGCCAGCCGCTCCATGTCCAGCAGTACTGGCGCAGCCTTCATCTGGTTGCGGGTGAATACCCCTGCGGCTCGGCAGGGCACACCGCTGGCAATCAAGGCCATGTCCAGCGCGCCGTCTTTCTTCAACCTAGCATGGACGCCAGCAGCTTGAAAACCGGCGGGAGACTGTGTGGAAATTGTCGAGTCGCTCACAGCACGATCCTTTGGGAGCACAGAATTTGGGTACAGGATGTTTCACATAGCAGCTAGCATCGCGGACAGCTTTTCAACCAACGCGTCCACATGCACTTTGTCGATCACCAGCGGCGGAACGAAGCGGACGACATGTGTGCCCGCGTTGACCAGCAGCAAACCGTTCTGGTAACCCGCTTCTATCAGCGGTCCCACCTCGACGGTCAGTTCCAGCGCCACCATCAGACCGCGCCCGCGTATCGCCCGGATGAGAGGGCTGTTGATCTCTGAAAGGCGCTCCTGGAGGTAATCGCCCACCGTGCTGACATGTTCCAAGAACTTCGGCTGGCTGACCCGCTCTAAGATGTAGTGGGCGACGCTCGTCACCAACGGGCCTCCGGCAAACGTCGATCCGTGTTCACCCACATGCATAGCTGAGGCGACCGCCTCGGTCATCAGGATCGCACCAATAGGCAGCCCGCCTGCCAGCGGCTTCGCCAGCGTCATGATATCCGGGGTCACGCCGCTGTGCTGGTGTGCCCAGAGCTTGCCGCTGCGCCCCATGCCGCACTGCACCTCGTCGAAGATTAGCACCGCGCCGACCTGATCGCATAGAGCACGCAGCCCTGCCAGGAATTCCGGTGTGGCTGCGTTGATACCTCCTTCACCCTGGATCGGCTCAACGATGACCGCCGCAGTGCGTTCGTCGATGACCGCACGGGCACTGTGCAGGTCATTGAACTCGGCAACCTTGACTCCAGATAGCAGAGGATGAAATGGCTTCTGGTACTTGTCCTTCGGTGTGATCGACAGTGAACCAAACGTGCGTCCGTGGAATGCGCCGCTGAAACAGACAATCTCAGTCTGGTCATGGTGGCCTTTTTCATAGGCCACTTTGCGGGCGAACTTGAGCGCCCCTTCGTTGGCCTCTGTTCCGCTGTTGGTGAAGAAGACGCGGTCCGCGAACGACTTTTCAACCAACTGCTTCGCTAGTTCCGCCTGTGGTGCAGTGTAGTATAGGTTGCTGGTATGAATCAGTCCGGTTGAAGCGTTCTGAATCGCCGCCGTGAGGCCTGGGTCGCCATAGCCGAGTGCGTTCACAGCGATGCCAGCCACCCAATCCAGATAAGCCCGGCCGTCGCTGTCGTAGACGTGGACACCCTCACCGCGTGTCAGTACAAAAGGTGGACGTTTGTAGGTCTGGACGACGTAATCGTGGTCATCCTGCAAGACCTGTTCGGCAGCCAGTGCGGTGTGAGGTGCAGTCAGCTTCGGCATAGTTCTCCTCGACAGGTGGAATTCCAAAATACATGGATCGATGGCTGGCATTCAGGTTCCAACCGCAGAGGGCAGGCTGTTCAAATAGTCTCGCCAACCCAGCCGGTCTTCGATCCACAGATCGGACAGTTTGTAGCTCTCTAGCCAACCGCTTTCAATTTCGTAGCTTAAAATGGCGCGGAGCCAACTGTAGATGCGGATGACCGCTTCGGGAGGCGGCTGTCCTGCGGCTAGCAGATGGCGGATCAGCTTTTGGCTGTAAGCAGAGTCGCGCGCGACCGCATTGTACATCAGATGGTGCAGTTCGTGGCAGTTCGCGCAGAGCTGCACAGTGACGCGGTTTTCACCGTGGGTCGCGATATCCCAAAGATGGTGCCGCTGTGAGATCGGATAGCCGCAGGCCGAGCAAGGCAGCATCCGCTCGCGGTCGGTCGAACGGCGACGGCGCATCAGTTTACGGTATTTGTGCGCCTGGTAGAAATCCAGCCAGTGCGCGATCACGGCCTGGCGCTCGCCTGGATCGGTCTTGGCCGCCAGTGCCTCTTCGAAAGCGGTGATGATCTTTTCAGCCAGACGATGCCGCTTGGAGTAAACGAAGCGAATGAGCGCATACAGCTCATCGATGGCAGATTGTTCGTTCATTGCAATCAGCCCCCTGCTTCAACCCCGCGATTGTAACCCATCTCTGCACCGGAAGAAGGGCTTTGTGCTAAGTCATGAAGACTGTGCCCGTACCGCTGCGAAGTCCCTCCAGGTTGGTGATAACAGCCTGCGTGACTCCAGTCTCCAGGGCATGCAGCGCGGTCTGCACTTTCGGGATCATACCGCCGAAAATCACCCCGTCGGCGATGAGCGCGCGGGTCTGGTCAGGGGTGAGACTGCGTACAACAGTTTCATTAATTAGCACTCCCTGAACATTGGTCAGGAAGACCACGCGCGAGGCATCTACTGCCGCTGCAATTGCTCCCGCAACATGGTCGGCATTGACGTTGTACGAGGTTCCTTCCCCCAAACAGACTGGTGCGATGACAGGAGTAATGCCTTGTTCCAGCATGGTCATCAGGATGTCTCTCCGCACCGAGGTCACAGTTCCTGTGAATCCCATATCTTGGGCGGGATGTTCCATCTTGGCAGCACGAACCAAACCGCGATCTACCCCACTCATGCCAAGCGCATCCAGACCAGCATCCAGCAGGAGGCGCACCAGGCGCTTGTTGACCGTCCCGCACAGCACCATCTCGACCACTTTCAGCGAGAGTGCGTCGGTAATGCGTACACCTTCGATGTACCGAGGTTCGATGCCCATTGACTTTTGTAGGGCGCTGATCTCTGCGCCGCCACCATGAACAATAATGACGGGTGCTTGCTGAACACGGATGGCCGACGCAAAATCAGCAAGATAGGCGGCATCGTCCAGTTCATGGCCGCTCACTTTAATGACCACAGGTCGCATAGCTACTCCCAATCATAGTAGACGAATAGTAGAAACATCAGCCAGATACGATCAGCGCGATGGCAGTCAGCGCGACGAGAATGCCGATTCCGTGAATCCGGGTAATTCGCTCCCGCAGGAACAGCCAGGCCAGCAGAATCGGCATGGTTGGATAGAGCGAGGACAGTACTGCTGCAATATCCAGCCGTCCAGAACGTTCAGCGATGATGTAGAAAATATTACCGCCCATATCGAGCAGACCGATAGGCAAGATCATCAGCAGAATACGGCGTTCGCGTGGAATCTCAGCTGTGCCCATGAGCAGCGCACTTGCGACCATCGTTGTGATCGAGGCAGCACGGGCGCCGATCATCGGCCAGAAGATAGTGTTTGATTCGACCTGGGCCAGCAGTACAAAGAAGAATCCAAAACCGACTGCACCGGCTAGTGCATAGCGCAAGCTGTGGAATTCGCGGATGGGACCACCTGAATACGAGATCAGAAAAATGCTCATCAAAGCGAGGGCAAAGCCGGCCATTTGAATACCAGATGCGAGTCCCTGTTGGAGAGCGCCAACCAGTACGGGAATAGCTGTGGCGATCACGCCTGTGATCGGTGCGGTGATACCCATCTGCCCATCAGCCAACGCGCGGTAGAAAAAGGCCAGCCCAATTGTACCAACCATTCCAGCGCTGGCTCCCCAGAAGAGGTCTCGCGCTGGCGGAATGGGTTCCTGGCTGATCCAAACAGCCAGCACTAGAAGAACGATGTTGGTGACGTGCGCCAGCGCCAGGACGTTGACAGCCGCGACTCGGCGTGTTGCCAGTCCGCCTAAAAAGTCGCCCGATCCCCACGAGGCTGAAGCCAACAGACCAAACACAACAACGGTGAGTTCAGGAGAAAGATTCACGCAGCACCTACACCTAGCAGAGCAGTGCCGTTGTTTCTGGTAAATCGCACATCAAATTGAAACACTGCACTGCTTGACTGGATGCCCCTTTCCTCAGGTTATCGGTCACACTGGTGATGTGGAGATATTGATCTGTCACGGGCGTGAGGCTGATGGCTGCTCCATTCGTGCGAACGACGTGCTTAAGCGTAGCCTGCTGCTTGGGCGGCAGCACCTTGACCAGGGCTTCATGGGTGTAAGTCTCTTCAAACAGAGCCTGAGCGTCACCAGCTTTGTGATCTGGCTTCAGGGTGACATAGATGCTTGCCATCAGGCCGCGATCTACCGGGAGCAGGTGTGGAGTGAAGATGAGCAGCCCGGCTTTCGGATTGATGCGCTTCATCTCCTGCTCGATTTCCCCAACATGGCGATGGGCACGACCAGGGTTGTACGGGGAAAGGTTGCCGTAAACCTCGACGAAGTGTGTGTTGGGTTTTGGCTCGCGGCCTGCACCAGAAACACCTGATTTTGCATCGATGATGACCGGAGCCTCTTCAGCAAGCCAGTCCTGTTTGAGCAGGGGGTAGAGGCCAAGCAGGGTCGTCGTCGGATAGCATCCCGGCGCAGCTACGAGATTGGCGCCGCGCAGTCGTTCCCGGTTGAACTCTGGCAGACCATACGGCACGGGCAGCAGTTCCGGGTTGGGGTGGGCGTGGTTGTACCATCGCTCGAAGGATTCAGCAGTTTCCAGCCGGAGATCAGCCGATAGATCGACCACTTTAAGTCCAGCCGCGCGTGCCTTTGCTGCTACTGGTGCGGAAGCAAGGTGTGGCAGCGCCAGGAAAACAGCATCCACGCTGCCGAGATCAGCCTCTTCGTGTCGAATGTAGCGCAGTGGGGTCAGCGGGATCGGATCGTCCGCGTAGGTGTTAGATGTGCCGAAGATGAGTTCAACATGGGGGTGACGGACCAGAATTTCAACTAAATCTTGCCCGGCATAGCCCGAAGCGCCATAGACGCCAACTCGAATAGGATACTGCATAGGGGACTGCCTCCTTAAGAAAATAAAAACCCCCTGACGCTGGTTGATCGAGGTCAGGGGGTGGTGTGGTTGGGTTCGCGCAGAGGATGCGTCTCACCACTAGCACAACAATCCCAGCATGACCTCAACGGTCTGCAGGAGGCGGCTGCGGCGGTGACGCGAAACTCTCAGAAAACTCATGACAGCTATTCACTCCATACCGAAGGCAATGTGATTATGTCAAGGTTATGCAATTTGGTGCTCCAAGTCAACACCTTTGTCATGGTCTAAGTTCAGCTCAAGGCTGCAAGTCTACCACCAGCGGCCCGATAGGCATGTCATCGAAGCCCAGGCAGGGGTCCGCTGTAAAGGAGGTATCAGGCATGGGTTTGTCCCTTGGCTGTAGGAAAGGTGGTTCATCTGGGGGCAGTGGTTGACCTTCGTTTACGAGCTTTGTCAGATCAGGACGGCCGCCGCGCAGCAGGTAGAGCGAGTAAGAGCGGCGGATGTTGGGCTTATCCGGCGCGCGCACATAGGCATCGTACCAAATGCGACCGGCTTCGTCGTTGATGTCGTATTTGTAGAGCAGCACAGCATAGTTCTGCTTGATTTCGGAGATGTCCGATTCGGGGTAACACTGCCGCGCCAACATACAGCGGTACAGTTCCATTGCCGAAAGCTCGTCGTTGGAGTCGTTCGAGCTTGCCAGCACATCCGCCAATGCGCGGATGCCGACGTACTTCATATATGGTGCGGTCACGGCGTCATAATACAGACGAGCCACATCTCGTGCACGAGCAAACTGGTTGATGTCCTGGAGCAGGCTCATGGTGCTGACAAACCGGCGCGTATCCGACGGGTTGGTATAGAATCCCTGCAACACCATTTCGAGTCCCTGCGAAGGAACCTGTCCCCCGCCAGTCTGGGCAGCCAGCAGTACTTCCAGTTCAGCCGTGCGTTCGGGTTTCCAGCCTGCATGTTTGCCGGTCTTGAGCCGTGCAATGATCTGGGCAGCGGTGTCGTAGCGCTGGTCGATTTGTTTCTTGACGATGAAGTCAGCGTAGTTCTGTAGGTTGTTGGAGTGCTCCGGTTCCAATTCCAGTGCCAGGCGGTATAGGTTATCCGCTAACTCGTAATCGGCAAATCGTTCCGCATTGATGGCGACGTTGCCCACGCTGGGGGCATGGGTGTTGTTGAAGTATTCGCGGTTGGAGCGGATGAGGTCAAGGATGTCTCTAGCACGGTCGAGCGACGTCTGAGCATCACCTTCTTTTTCGGCGGCTTCTCCGTCAAAGTAAAGCTGCTGAAAGCGTTCTTCAAGCTGGCGCCCGAGATTCTTGTTGATGCCGAAGTCTTTGGCGACAGTCTGCTTCTGGTCGCCAGAGTCCTTCACCTGGAACCAGAGAGGTTGTGTGCCGATGAACCGCACTAACTGAAGGTCAAGTTGGCTGTGGTTGCCGGCGGTGGTCGAAACGATTTCAGCGAGTTCGACGTCCAGTGCTTTGGAGTCACGTTTCAGCATGAATTCGAGACGTTCAACGTCGTTGGTGCGGCCATCTACGCCGCGCACGAATTCATCACAGCGTTTTTGCAGCGCCAAAAATACCAGTAGATTCGGTGACTGGGTCGCAGCCCGGTCCTGCTGCCGTGCTGCTGGTAGAAGTGCGGCCAGGAGTAGGCCAGGATTGCCTCTTTGATGACCAGCAGTAGATCATCGCCGCGCTTGCCTTCGGTGTATTTGCGAACAATTGAGGGGAGGATTTCGTTGATGCACCGCTTGACTGAGCGGGGTGTGCGTTCACGCAGCCCATAGAAGAAAAGGGGCGTGGCTTGGACAAAACTCTGCTGTAAATCCTGCTGGTCACTGACCGTAGCCAGCCGCTGAAGGTATCCTTCGAGGCGTGTCTCATCCAGATCAGGAACGGTGAAGGAATGCTGGATGTATTTCTCCAGGGCAAACTCAGGATCATCAGGACTGTTTGGCCACTTCTCAACGGCCTTGCGAAGGCGTTCCCGATCTACTGCAATGACGAAGAAAAGGTTAGATACATTACTCCATCGCTGGAGTGTCATAAGGAGTTCCCAGGTGAAAGCGGCATCACAGCGGTCAAGATCGTCAATGAGGAGGGCACAAACACGCGGCAGATTGTTAGGTGGTGGTTCTTCCTCGCCTAACAGAATTCGCTCGACGATATGCTCTAAATCTGTACGCGCTCGGAGTGCATTCAGGAGTTGATCTAGCAGAGAACGCTCGTCAGCATCTGGGGTGACCGTAACTGCACGAGGAACATACCGTTGGAAACGCTCTAGTGCCTCGCCAGGGTCAGAACCAAAAACTGCATTGAGGATGCTGATAGCGAGTGAGTGCTGGACTTCGATCCCATGCGATTTGTTAAAGGTTTCGTAGAAGGGTGCATGGAAGTAGGGAAACAGCAGCCGCTGCTCCAGATGTTCTTGTACAGCGAACTCCTGGGCGCGGCTGCGAATGAAGTTCAAGGCAGTGCTTTTGCCCATGCCCCATTTGCCGTGCACTGCGAAAGTCATTGAGCGTTTGCGCAGGTCACGTGAACGCAGTGGGCTGATGAGCTGTGCTGCGATGCGGTCAATTTCGTTCCGAATGACTTCATCATCAGGCCAAAGAGTATCTTCTCCAAAATCTACTACAGGAGTATCAGAAAAGATCGGCAGGGTAGGAAGAGGTGACATTCGTATCATGCTCCTGGATTGGCTGAATCAGCTCACATGTTGCGTAAAGAACTGTGCGCCGGCTCTGGTAATTTGCCAGGAGCCGCCCGAGAAGGCCTGAATATATCCCTGCTGCAGCAAGAAGCGCTCAATTTCTTGAATATCGTCCAACGCAGTTCCGGTATTGTTGAGGGTCGCGCGGGAGATAATGCGTCCCTCACCGATCTGAATCATGGCTTTGGTGCTGAATTGATTGAGAAATTGGTAGGATCGTTCTGCGATAGCTGCGCCGACCCCAACCCGAATCAATTCACGGTACAGGCTGTTCCAGCACTTCGTAAAATCTACATCATCCGCTTCAGGTTTGATCCACTGAATACGTTTGAGTACTGGAGGAAAAACTTCCTTCGGTTCGCCATTGATAATAATTGGGAAAACAGGAAACTGAGGTTCCTTTTGAACGCGAAACCCCATGACGTAGCCTATCTCGATTGTGACCCAGGGTGAAGATGCCGCGTCAGGCGATAAAAGAACGACAAAGGCCTTAACCTGCTGGATGGCTCCCTCAATGGCTTTGAGCCAATCTGGTGTCCCTATGGTGAGCTGGTCGGTATCTTTCCAATACTGAATGGCCTTGCGATCTAAAAAGGCAGTCAACCCAGCCAACGTTTCTTTGTCTGCAGTTGAATAACTAAGGCTTTTCCAGATTACAAAGTCGCCAGAGAGAAGGTAAACTGATGGCAGTGTGAGAGGCAGGAAAAGCGATGGAACTGACAGAGGAGTTG
>DAOUCY010000127.1:0-5174 GCA_034431625.1 Anaerolineae bacterium
CCACTGCCCCACCTGTACGCCCGCCGCGTTACCGCCTAAATCTTGATAAGCGCCGTATCGCCGCGATCCGAGACCCACGCTGTTGCTATCCATGTCCATGACGAGGTAGTAACTTCCATTCTGCGTCTCGCGGAAATTGAGAAAGAGGTCGGTTTCACTGCGCGTTTCACGAAAGCGCAAATCCATTTCGACGGCATAATCTGACCCAAAATCTCCGCTGTCGCGGATTGGAAAAACGCTGTAGCCGCTCAAATCGTTGTACAGGCGCAACATGTGGTTATCGCCGTGAATGACGACGCTGCCAATAGAATCACGGTTATCCCACTGATTCAGCCTGCCGGACTCAAAATCGTCTTGGAAAAGAAAGCTCCCCGTTTCTTGTATTTCACGCGGGATGCCCAATACCTGAATGAGACCTTCCGGTGAATTAACCAGCATCAGCAAGGCATCGTCCGCACTGAAGAAGGTGAAGGGCGGGCTGTTTCCACTAAGAGAAGGAGGCGTGATCGCCCGAATCACATCGCCAGTTTCGGTCTCAAAAAACGCCGTTCGCTCGCCACCACTGCTGATCCAATATGAGGTTATCACCAGCGATCCGTTGGGACTGAAAGCACTGCTGTAGAAGCGTAGCGAGGCGAATCGCTCCGATGTGGTTTCGATCTGGTCTTGTCCCGATACCCTATATTCAGCGAGCCGTTCACCTGTTTGAGTATCCCAAAGTTCCAACAGACCATGAACCTGCGCGTCTCTGTCCAATGGCTGCGGATCAAAGTTGATGCCGCTCAGCAACGTTCGCCCGTCGGGGCTAAACGTCACAAATCCACCAAACCCATCCTCATTTGCTTCAGATAAGTGTATCGTGCGTTGCAGGCTGCCTCGTGCATCGTACAGGTAAATGTGGTCGCCAGACAGTGCAGCTAAACGCGACCCATCAAGACTCCATGTGAGATCACTACCCGCTGCATTGCCCACGCTGAACGGTTGTAACGTGGTTGTGTTGTATAAGCGTAGCACGCCGCCGCCAGATGTGGCTAAAGTCTGCCCGTCGGGACTCCACGCTATATCTGAAAATGCGCCGTTGATGAAAGCGCCAAAATCGCGGCTGCCGAGATTAAATTCACTCAGAATGCTCGCATCTGACAGGCTGTATCTTCGTAGAAAACCTGCATAGCTTTCGCGTCCGACTTGTGACACGCCTGCCGCGATCATCTGACTCCCGTCTGGCGACAAGGCAACTTCATGGATGCTTGTAGCTGCATCCAGCACAATAGTCGTGTAGGGAGCGCCGCTTCCATCTAGCGGGTGGTACAAGTCAATATGCCCGCCGACATATTGGTTGGTGTATCCCGTCGCAAGGGCAAGTGTTTGACCGTCCAGACTCATGTCGGCATCGGCATAAGGGACTGAGAGTTGAATGGTATGCAGGACGGACAAGTCCGGCACGCTGACCACTTGTAGCAGCCCACTGGACTCATCCACTTGGACGATCTGTCCGCCGTCGGGACTGAAGGCAAAGTCGCCAACGGAGAGATCGGGTAGATCGGAGATTATTTCGCCTGTGGTTGTGTCCATCAACCACAAAATATCCGCGCCGAAAGCGTAAAAACGGCCATCGGGACTGAGCGCCGCACGCCCAATTTGGCGACCAACCTGTACACTGCGATATGTGCCGCGCTCGACATCGAACAGGCGGGTATCTTGCCACGCGCCGAAAGTAGCGAGCTGTGTGCTATCGAGGTTGAACAAAATACTTTCAGGTCCAAAAACGCTTTGTCCTGCGCCGACAACCACCCGAACATCCCGCGCTAGTGTGTAGCCTTCTGGCGTCAAGTCGTAAAAGCTCACTGTATCACCGTCAACAGTTGCCAAACGACTCCCATCAGAGCTATAAGCCAACGGCTTGATGCCACAGGGATATTGATCAATCAGTCCTGGGATAATTTCTTGCCTTATTTGACCTGATTCTAAGCCATAAATCGTGATTGCACAGTTCGTGAAAGCCAATGCAACCATTTCACCATCTCGGGAAACCGCCATATTGGTCACAGGCGCGTTCAGGGAGATAATGCGTGCTTGCGGTTCACCTGCACTGTACACACGCAGTTGAAAACTGTACTCAGGAGCGCCTGAATAGTAGGGCATCAGCAGGGCATCGCCCGCAAATTCAAAGCTCGGCGCACCCAACCACGTCGGTTGAGGATTTACGGTATCGTCTTCAATGCGCTCAATAAGTGACCAATCGGTTGTATCGTAGAACAAAATCGCTCCAGTGACCGCCACCGCAACCAGATCGCTCGTCTTTGACCATGCCACGAGGTACGGTACGCCTAGTCCGCCCCATTCAGTGATCGTCTCAAGATTTTGAACGTTATTCGCTGTGATCGTCTCATAGTCAGGATTCGGCGCTAAAGTGGGAGAGGGGGTAGTGGTTGGGGTTGGCATCACCTCGGCTATCGTGACCACCCCCGACCAGACCCATCCTTCTGCGTCATTCGACAAGCGAACGCGATACCAGAGTGAGTTGCCATTCACGCTCTCGCCATCGAGAGCTTCTTCCAGGACTTCGGCTGTCTGTCCCGTAGAGAGTGAACCCACAATCCCGGCGTTCGTAGAAGGCATTGCTCGAACGTTGGCGTTCTGCTGTGCAGTGGCAATCTGGATCGGTTCCGTTTGCGCCGCTACGCTAATAACCCCCATCCCTATGAGCAGGATGGCAGTAATAAGCACAAAACCTAAGACTACCTCTTGAGGACGATGCCTCATCTCAATAACCTTTCGATAAAGCGGAGGATTCGAGCATCGTACAACTTATGGCGTGTACACACGGACGTAATCCACGAGCATCTTATCCGGCAACTGGTCGGCTCTCAGGCGAGCATTTTCCCAAGCAGCCGTCACCAAGCTCAGTACCAAATATTCTTCGGTATGGGACAATCCCTCGCTCATACGCCAAGTTTCCTCGCCGTCGATGAAGAACACGTACTCGTTCGGTGTCCACAATAAGCCAAATGCGTGAAACGTATCACTAAGTTCTGTGCCGAATTCGTGAGAATAGTTGATCTCATGCGAGCGTTCTTCTAAGTTACTTGAACCATAAGCATTCCAATAGACGTTCTGCTCGGCGTCGTGCCGCTCACGTCCGCTACCGAAGAACTCAATCACGTCGATTTCCGCACCGCTGCGCCCCGGCTCATCTGGATACTGCCCGTAGAGCGGGGATTGCAACCAGAACGCGCCGTGATGCCCTTGAAGGGATTGAAACCGGATACACGCCTCGAAGTAGCCGTATTGAAAGTGGTCGATGGATTGAAGCATTCCCGTATAGTACGTGCCATCTCGATAACTCGTGCTCAGGTGCAAGTAGCCATCACCGGGCTGAGTAATCATCTCCCGGCTGTTATAGCCCGCCATGTAGGGGCGGTCAGGATAGCGGTACTGCCACTTGGTTTGGTCGAGGTCTACGCCTTCAAACGCATCCGCGAAAACGAGGAAATATCCGACCGGAATGGACACAGATGGCTCACAGCCAGGCGTTTCTACTGCCGGCTGTGACTGAGTCCGAATCGGGGAGAGGAGGAGCATCGCGGATAGAAACATGAACGAGAGCTTCATCGGTTGAGTAGCTACCCTTTTCCAGTGTCTTATTTCGGAACAAAGTACACGTTCAGCAGAATGTCTCCGGTATTGTCGTCATACGCACTGAGCCAGTCCGCCGCCACAAACGTGATCTGTTGTCCCGCCCGCAGGTTCACACCTTCTCGCTGCCCGACGGTTGTTTCCTCAGCCTCGTCAAGCGTCCATCTTAATGTCTTGTCCTCTTCGCAGAACCGTCTTGCCCCGAAAGGCAACCAAAGCGGAGCTATAACACTCAAATGAGGTGCGATCACACGGTTCACCCTCTTCAAGGTTGTATACCAGAAACCCACCCGCTGCGTACTCAAAGATATAGAACCCGTTGACCGGAGCTTGAAACGTCACTCCGGTAGTGGATTGAGAGGAGATCGTCAGCCTTGCAATCACCGCGTTCTGAAGGGGTGAACTTCGAGCAAACTGAATGAGGAGTAGTACCACCAAAAAGACAAGAAAGATGGCAACTAAGACATGTCGCGCGCTGTGTAAAAATCTCACCGGTTGTGCGTTATTCAATGTTGCGTTCTCTGCTGGCAAATCGCTGTATTCATCTAGTCGCATTTTCCACAGCGGAATTCATGCAAGAATTCAGCGGCGTTAATCATCAAATGTTTCGGTTTCTTCTTCAAAGGTCTTGCTCCAAACATGTTTGCACTGTCTACAACGGTAATGAGACATATAGGTTGTCGTTAGTACTCTAACCTGCTCTTGCCACCGCCGAATGACTTCGCCATCCCGATTCTTTTCTTCACGTTCGACAGCTTTATATCCCTTACGACTGTCAATCTTTTCAGTACGAAGGGTTTCTCGAACGGCAATGTGTTTACAGGAAGGGCATTGTGTGTCTTGCAGACGAGACAGAAGCCACATTACACAACCACCCGTTGGCAGAATAGCGATAGCTGTTTGTGTTATCCCATCCTGGCTCCGCCAGTTAATGCTCTCCAAATATGTTCTTACCCATAAGAAGGCAATAATCCCACCGACGATGATACTTAAATAGAGGAAAAAACCACGTATATCATGCGGAACACTATCTGTAAGTTGTTCCAGCGGAACCGCAACAATAAGGAGTGTAAGAAAACCTGCAAAAATCAACTGTACATTACTATCAAGTCGGATGTTATTGGCAATCCATGCACGTACCAAAACAAACGTACAAATTGCAGAAAAACTTGCCGCTACGACAAGCAAAAACCCAAGCAAATTTTTTTCTTGGATTTGATCCAAGAGCATGAAGAAGATAAAGAATGCAGCCATTCCCGCGCCAATCGAAATGACGAGCGCATGTCCCCATCCAATCGTTTCGGCAGGCTCACGCACAAGAAAGAAAACCACAACTCCCACTGCAAGACCAGCAATACGACTACTGATGATATACAACCAACTTCCGGTAGGCTGTGTAGATTGTGTTGTGTTTTTCATTATCTTTTCTGACCAGCACTCTTGAAACCTTGTAGTGACCCCAAAAAGTTGGACACAAAAGTGCCCGTGCTTATTTTAGCACGGGTTCTGGCTGTTGAGCCAGCCAATTTGCCTCGAAT
>DAOUCY010000128.1:0-1784 GCA_034431625.1 Anaerolineae bacterium
ACAGCGCCTGGGGACATCTCTCGCAATGGCCACAATACGCCAGAAACGCCGCCTGGCTGACCGATGCGCCGCCGGCTGCATTCAGCCTACACCTGCCCGGCGCGGGACACTTTTCGTTGACCGACCTGGCGCTTGCCAGCCCGTTGCTGACTCGATTGTTGGAAGGCGGTCAGCCAACCAGCGACCGCAGAAGCTACTTGCAGCAGGTCAATCACGCAGTGCTTGACTTCTTTGATCGCTGTCTGAAACATGAAGCGCAATGCGCCGCAGCTCCATGAAGGCGTCGTTATGAAGAACTCAACTCGCAAAACACTGTTGCTCGCGTTCTTGGCCTTGCCCCTGCTGTGCGGCGCTTTGCTCTTAGTCGCGTCACGCGCCGGGCATCTCTCGGTCAACCTGCCGCTAGAGCACAAGCCGGCCTTCACCGCCGACGTCAGCGCCTATCCCAGTCCGCTCAGCGCTGCGGGCAACGCATTGGTGGACGCCGATGGCCAAGCTGTCGTTCTGCGCGGCCTAATGCCCCCCGACCCGGCGGCGCTGGCGCGCAAGGGACGGTTCAACCGCGCCTTCTTCGACGGGATGGCGGCTTCGGGCGCCAACGTCATCCGCCTCCCCGTCCACCCTGAGCGCTGGGAACGCGACCCCGATTACCTGTGGCGTTACCTCGATCCTGCCGTGACTTGGAACGGCGAGAACGGCGTCTACACCATCATCGATCTGCATTTCATCGGCGACATTGGCATAGACCGCAGCGCGCAAATGCCCGACATTCGCACGCCCAGCCAGGATTTCGCCGTTGCCTTCTGGCGGCAGGTTGCCTCCTATTTCAAGGACACCCCGCATATCATCTTTGAGATCTTCAACGAACCGGCGGAAATCCCAGCCGAGGACTGGCAGGCGAACGCGCAAATCCTGGTGGACGTGATCCGCGCCACAGACGCACAACAGTTGATCATCGTCGGGGGAGTCGAATATTCCCGCGACCTGTCCTGGGTGTTGAATATGCCAATCGCTGACGATAACATTGCTTATGCCTCCCACATCTACCCGGCTCACAGCCAGTATAACTGGGACCGCTGGTTTGGAAGTATTTCAGAAAAATATCCCGTGGTGATGACAGAGTGGGGATGGATGGAATCTGATCCAAGCGGAGCGCAGGGGTATCTGGTTGGAAGTCAAAAGACTTATGGCGAGCCGTTGTTAGCTTACCTCGATCAGGGCGGGATCGGTTGGGTGGCATGCTGGTACGATGACGAATGGAAGCCCGTCATGTTTGAGAAGGGGACCGAACAGCCCACACCCTTCGGGCGCTTCGTTTTGCAAAAACTATCCGGACAATGAATAGCTCTCATCGGAAGAATGAGGTATGAACATCAATGAATGTCAACGTGAGATGCGTTCCGCTTTTTTGGGCGGGTTTGCCGGGCAGCTGGTCTCTGGCGTCATCTGGCTGGCAGCTGCCGGGGTTGCGATCTGGATTTCTCCGGTTGCCGCCATGGCGGTGCTCTTTTTCGGCAGCATGGGTATATTTCCGCTCACCCAGTGCGTGGTGCGCCTGATGGGACGACCTGGCAGGGTCAGCCCGCAAAACGGACTGTGGCTGCTCGGCTCTCAGGTCGCCTTTACCGTGCCACTCAATTTCCTGTTGGTCGGCACAGCGACGCTTTATCGTGAAAACTGGTTTTTCCCGGCGGCCATGATTGTGGTCGGCGCGCATTATCTACCCTTCATCACCCTGTACGGCATGAAGATGTTCGGCATCCTGGCGGGTCTGCTGGTCGTCA
>DAOUCY010000129.1:0-5589 GCA_034431625.1 Anaerolineae bacterium
GAGCAGGAACTGCAAGTCAAGGAAATTGGGGAGCGGCTTGGAATTACTGCCAAGACCGTATATCGGATACGCGACAAATTAAAGAAACTGCTCAACATCGGCAACACCGATAGTCTGGTGGATGCCGCCCGCAAACAGGGGTTGCTTGACCGTAAAGAATGACCCCCGAAATTTACATTTTCCTGCGAAATTTTCCGGTGTGGCTGTCCAAATTTCCCGCACCGGTTGTCCTTTTTTCTCGCCCACAAAAACACTTGCCTGTGCTACGCTGACTCTATCCAGTGATGAGGGTAGAGGATTGGCACATGGACATACAACTGCTGCTTGCCGATGAAGCCGATCTGGTGTTGATCGGCGCACAGGCTATCTTAAAAAACCGCCCCGACTGGCAGGTCATCCAGACCGCCCGCAGTGGCAGCGAACTGCTTGAGGCTGCTCGGCATTTGCAGCCGGATATTATCCTGTTCAACGAACACTTGGACCCGTTAATTGATGTACTGGCACTGGTGGAACGGTTGAAACAGGTTGCCCCCAATTCGCGTCAAATTGTTCTGGGGAATAAGGTGGACGGACTGCTGGTACGCGATCTGTTCGTCTGTGGGGTGCTGGGCTATCTCTTCACCGGGGATGATCTGGGAGATTGCCTGGTGCCCGCGCTTACCACTGTTATGCATAATCGCCCCTATTTATCGCCCACTGCTAATGCGGAATATCTGGTCGCCATGAAATCACCACTGCGCGACTGGAAACTGGATTCGGAAGCCCGCGCGGTGCTGCGGCTGCTGGCACGCGGAATGCACATCAATGACATCGCTGTGCAGTTAGATGTTCCCCATCGACGGATTTACTGGGTACGGCAGAAGCTTCGCAAACGCTTTGGCGCGAATACCAATGAACATCTGATCAGCATGGCTGTCGCAGAAGGCTTCACCAGCACCGACACCTGAAATATTTCAGACAGGTTAGCAGAACTGGCAAGTCAGAACTGTAATCCTGCACAGGTTGAACACGCCGCGTTTGATACGCTGAGTCTCAGTGAGAGACGGAGGTGACGAATGCGGCGTTTTTTGTTGATACTATCCGTGCTGTGCCTGGTGATATGGGGCACGGTCTTTTACCTGTTGTTTGAACGGAATACACAGGCGACAGCAGCGCTGCCCACCCTGATGGTGCTGCCTTCGCTAACTCCCTCGGATACGCCAACGCGCACACCAATGGCAACCAATACGCCTACCGCGACGGCGACACTCACGCCCACCTATACCCCAACCGCAACCGCCTCCTTCACGCCAACCCTGACCCCGACGCTCTCGACGCGGGTACTGGATATCAGCGCGGTCATGCCGGGTGTGTATGTTCCGCCGACACTCACTCCGTTTCCACCGGGGACCATCTTGCTGCCTGCGCCGCCACAGCCCGTCGAGCCGCTGCCGGATGCAACGAATGAACCGCCGCCTTACGAGGGCTGGCACAGCTTCGAGTCGGATAATCCGGCGGTGCATTACAGCATACCCTGGGAACCGCGTCTCCACGCCAATGCCAGTCGTGGACAGTATCACCGCAGTGAGAATGTGCAGAGTTATGCCAGCTTCACCTTTGAAGGTGAAGGCTTACGCATCCGGTATGTCGCTGCCCGCAACATGGGCATCTTTCAGGTAGTGCTAGATGGTGTCGTCATCGACACGGTAGATGCTTATGCGCCCGAACTGGCGTTTCCTGGCACACGGGTTTACACCGTCGGCAGCGGGACACACACGCTGGAACTTCGCAGCGCTCAGGGGCGCAACCCGCAGAGCGAAGGCTATGTGCTGGCGCTGGATGCCGTGCAGGTGTTTCGCGGTACGGCGAACACGTTGATTATTCCGCCACCAGTAGAGACTTATACACCAACGCCTCAGCCGATGCCCGCCGCAGGCGTGGAACTGGTCGGTGCGCCGCCGACAGTGCAGGCGACCACGACCCCCATTCCACCCAGTTTAGTCACCATTTCAGTGGTCATTGCCTATGACGAGAATGGCAACCGCGCTGTCGATCCGGCGGAAGGCGTGTCTGGTATTTCAGTGCGGGTGGTCGAAGTGGGAACGAACCGCGTGATCGCGCAGGCATTCACCGACAGCAGCGGTTTTGCTCAGTTGCAGGTGGTCACTTCCGCTCAGGCGCGGGTGGTCGTGCCGTATTTCGGCAAGGTCTGGCAGCTTCCCAACAGTCGGCGCGGCGGCAACGTGCGCTTTACGCTGCTGCTCACGCCTGGCAACCAACCCGGTCTGATTCCTTAAGTGAGGACAACTGTGATGAAGAATGAACTATCTCTGGCACAGGTGCAGCGTTCGATGCTGCTGCGCTCGATCTATCTGCTGGTCACGCCGGTCATGCTGCTGTTCGCGGCTTTAGCGTGCGGCACGATTGTCACCAACCCGCCTTCCTACATCTGCCCAACGGCAGCGCCGCAGGCGACGGCGACGACACTGGCAGGCACACCCATACCGACGCTGCCACCGCCACCCACGCCCTACACCATTATCCCGCCGCAGGATTTTTACGTCGGGGATGCCGTCTTTGTCGGGCAGCAAGGTGCGCCGCTGCGTCTGCGTTTCCGCCTGCAAAATGTGCAAAGTCAGCCCACAGGGTCGCGCAATCTGGTGAAGTGGCGGCTGGAAATCCGCAATCTGGGGAGCGCGACTTACGAAACCATCCCCGTCGCCCTGATGGTCGTCACCCGCATCAACACTGCTAATGGTGAACAGATCGGGACGTGGCGCACATCGGAAACAGCGATGGCAGCGGCTGGCTTTACTAATGAAAACTATGACCCGCTTACACCCGGTTCAACCCGCACCTATCGACTGGCGGCATACATTCCCGCCGGGAGCGTAAATCAATTCGCCTACCTGCTGGATGGGGAGGGCGGCAACCGCATCACCTGGGTCAATGCCGTCAACCCCTACTGCTCCGGCGATGTCGCCGATTAAGGAGGAACGATGCCTGATTTCGCACGGATGATTGATGAACTGCAATACAGCCTGATTGTGCTGCTTGCCGGAACGCACTGGAGCCTGCAAAAAGCGCTGCTGATGGCAGGGTATACCATCAAGCTCATTAACCAGTACCTCATTGAAAACGCCTTCATGCCGATCATAGCCCAGACCAACAACAGCCTGGGACTAGCTTTAAGCTGGGTCTTTATCGTCGCACTGTTGGTGCTGGGGATCACTTACCTGCTGGCAGCGTTCATCCGGTTGGACGTGGTCAGTCCGCGCAGCGCTATCATCTGGTACATCGCCGGTGTGCTGTTTTTCACGATTGGTCCCAGCCTCTATCAGGGCATGAATACTTTCCGGCTGAATATCAGTCAGATTATGTATCTGAGTGTGCTTCAGGGACTGGACGACAATGCCGGGGATTTCTCGTCGCTGGCGCAGGTCAATTCCAATGATCTGGATTTAGGACCGTTGTGCGACCAGTTCGATGTGTATCTACCAGGAGCAACCGGACCGGGACCGATTGATGGGCTGGATATTGCGATGGCGTATCTGCGGGGTCATGCTCAGGATGTGATGGGTTATCCCCAACCCGTCTATTCCCCCGGCTGCGGTATTTACCTGCAAAATCCCAATCCTTCAACGTGGGCAGGGGAAGGTGGCACATCGGTTGTGCCGATGGACTGGAATATGGAAGGCAATTACTTCGACCACAATGTTTCCCCAATTACCTGGGACGGGGTTGAGGATTCAGTGCGTGATCGTGCGGTGTCGATGGCAGGATCATCGCAGCAGCGAGCGCTGACGGCATGGCCGCTCTTGCTGTTCGGGCTGGTGGAACAGATTGTGCATCTGCTCATCACGATTGCGATGGGCATCACTTTCGTTTCGTTTGGTGTGGCGATTCTATTCGCCTTCTTCAAACGCACGGAGAGTATCGCCCACAGCATCATCAACCAGTGGATTGAACTGATCGTCCAGACCACGATTATCGCTCTGATTCAGGCGCTGGTGATTGGTTTCTTCCTGGCAGGCGCGGCGACGGGCAGCGCCCCTGCCATCATTGGCATCGGCTTGATCTGCCTGGTCTTCATCGTCATTACCATGTGGTCAGGCATCAAAGCCGTCTGGAACAGCTTCAACCGCCTGTTCAACGCGATGGGTCAGGTATCTGGGAATGTTTTGCTCTCGCCCGGTTCAGTCACGTCTGCCGCAGTTACGGGGGCAACCGCCGCCGCGACAGGCGGTGCTTCCCTGATGACCAGCATGGGGTCGAATGCGCTGGCGGGCATGAATGCCCTCAATAATGGCGCGACAACGGCGCAGACAGCGGGTCTGATGTTGGGCGGGTTTGGCAGCCTGAGTAATGCCGCCCGCACTTTAACGCATTTGCCCGGTGTGCGTGGCACAGCGTTAGGCGACGCTGCGGAGCAGTTCACCGAAGGCGCGGCGACGCGGCAGGTGGCACGCAATATTCCCGTCATTGGGCGTGCCGCTGCACCCTTAGTCGGCGCGGCACTGCTGAGTGACCGCGACCCGGCAAAAGCCGAATACGACGAGCATGGGCGGCTTGTCTCACGTCCAATGCTGGTTCCGGCAGTCGGCGAAGCGCTGGAAAGCTGGACACTGCCGAGAGACGCGAAGCGCAAACGCGGCGCACGTCCGCAAAATGATGCCGACTGGTTTGAGGACGAAAACGGCGAGATGGTGGCAGGTTTCACGCCAGCTAAATCGCGGCGCACGGGGATGTTTACGCCAGTGGCAACTGTGCCTTTGAATGATGCCTCGGAAGGCGAAGGTAAATCGGATTCCCGCCGTCAGGAACGCAGTGATTACGCAGCGGAGATGAACAGCGAAGAGATGGAACAGCACGTCTCGGACGCGCTGAAAGCTTCCACGGGCACGCACTCCACCCTGGGGGCGATGATTGAAAAGGATGGCAAGTCCGATATGAGCCGCTTCGACCAGGTGGCAGCGCGGCTGGAAGCGAGCGCCGACGCGCTGGCGAATGCCGCCCGCCTGCAAATGCAGGTCATGCTGGGACAGTTGAAGATATCCGGCGGTGGTGATGTTGCCGGAGTGATGGGCGATGTCATCCGGGGGATGCAGATGGAGCGCATCCAGAACGGGCAGCCTGCCGCTGGAGGCACGGATCATCTGACAGTAGCGGATCGTTTGGCGCGGGCAATGGGTGTCATGCCCGTCGGCGGCGAGCAGCCGCCCATTCAGCAGGATGTATCACGCTTTGGGCTGTTCGCAGATCAGGCATTGCGACTGGGGATTTCCGGCACGCAGGCAGAACAGGTGGTGCGGGAGGTCAAGTCGTCGCCGGATAGCAGGCTGAGTGAGCCAACCCGTGCGGCGTTGGTCGAGCAGGTGCGTTCAGAAGGCAACCTGTCCTACGACACTGCCCGTGAAGAGGTCAATCGCTTAGAACACAGTGCTCAGATGCTGCCGAATGAGATTACCGCGTTTGGCATGATGGCCGTGCCACAGTCGGACGTTAAGCCCGTGATCCAGCCGCAGATTGACGTGGAACCCGACATCACCATTGAACCGCAAGTGGATGTCACCGTCGAAGCATCAGCCGATGAGGGCGATGCCGCCTACA
>DAOUCY010000130.1:0-57682 GCA_034431625.1 Anaerolineae bacterium
TGATCGTCGCCGATGAAGCCGTCAGCATGGTCGATGTCAGCATCCGCATCAGCCTGCTGAAGATGCTGCACGAACTGCGCTCCCGGTTGGGATTGACGATCATCTTCATCACTCATGACCTGGCGCTGGCCAAGTATTTCGCCTGGGAAGGTCGGATTGCCGTCATGTATCTAGGGCGGATCGTCGAGATGGGGCGGACGCAGGATGTGATCGCGCATCCGCAGCATCCCTACACGCAGGCACTGCTGGCCGCCGTCCCGGAGGCCGATCCCGACTTGACCCGGCACAAACACATGCTGCGGCTGCGTTCCGACGACATCCCCAAGCTGACCGATATCCCGCCTGGCTGCGCGTTTCATCCGCGCTGCCCGTTTTTCGTGCCCGGCCTGTGCGATCAGGCGGTACCGCACCTAGCGGCCATCCCGGATGCCGGGCAGCAGGTCGCCTGTCTGCCGCTTCAGCGAGGCCAGGGCTTGCAGCAAACCGCGCCCACCGGGGTAAACAGATGACCGACGATGGGCGATCATGAGGCACTACGCGGCTTGATCAGCCTGAGTGGGTTGCTGGGCTTCGGCGGACTTATACTCTTTTTCTTACAGCCGCCTGGCAGCGCCGAGCGGGTGTTGAGTGTGTGCAGCGCGATGATGGGGATCGTGCTGTTCGCCCTCATCATCCTCGTCACCCGGTTGCGGCGTCCACGATCGGAGTAGCTGAATGACACGCATCACCCCGACCACACTCGAAGCCCGCGTCGGTCAACTACTGTTCGTCGGCTTTGAAGGGCTGACCGCGCCCGATTACCTGCTCGACTGGCTGCGCGCCGGGTGCGTCGGCGGGGTGATCCTGTTTGCCCGCAATGTCGCCAGCCCCGAACAGGTCGCTGCGCTGACCGATTCGCTGACCGCCAACGCGCCCTACGGCGTCATCATTAGCATCGATCAGGAAGGCGGTACGGTCGCCCGGCTGCGCGACGGCTTCACCGAAAGCCCTGGTGCGATGGCGCTGGCCAGCGCCGCAGACGGCGAACAGCTGACCGAGCAGGTCGCTGGGGTGCTGGCGGCGGAACTGCGGGCGCTGGGCATCCACTGGAATTACGCGCCCGTCGTGGACATCAACCAGCACGCCGATAACCCTTCGATGGGGACGCGCACCTTCGGGACCGATCCCGAACGGGTCAGCAGGTTGGCTGCGGCGGCGGTGCGCGGCTTGCAGACGGCGGGGATCGCCGCCAGCCCCAAGCACTTCCCCGGCGCGGGCAATACTAGCATCGATACACATGTCGCCCTGCCTGCCCTCGATACACCGCTGGAACACCTGCGCACTGTCGATTTGCAGCCCTACCGCGCCGTCATCGCCGAAGGGGCGGCGTCGGTGATGGTCACGCATGTGCTGTACCGCGCCCTCGATCCCAATTATCCTAGCACGCTATCGCCGATCGTCGTGCGCCAACTGCTGCGCGGCGAACTTGGCTATGATGGCGTGGTGACAACCGACTGTATGGAGATGCAGGCTATCACCAACCACTATGGCCCAGAGGAGTCGGCGATCCTGGCGGCGCTGGCAGGCATCGACGCCATTTTGTTCTCACACACGCGGGAGAAACAGGCAGCGGCCTATGCCGCGCTGCTTGATGCCGCTTACACGGGACGACTGACCGAATCGATGATTGACGCTGCCAACCGCCGCCTGGCGGCGTTCAAAGACGCTTATCTGCTGCCCCGCGCCGATCTGGGCGTCATCCGGTCGGCAGATCATCTCGCGCTGATGGCGGAGGCCGCTCGCTCTGGGACAACGCTCGTCCGAGGCGGCACAGCACTGTCACTTGCCAGCGGTGGCTCAATCGGCGTGATCGAGTTCCCATCAGCATTCGATAGCGGCATCAACGAAGTTGATGGGCTGACCGGCTTCAGCCGCCTGCTGCGGGCGCGCATCCCAACGGCGGAGGTTATCACCGTCGCCGATCCGCATCAGGGAGATGCAGCGCTCGCACTGGCCCGGCAGGTCGACACGTTGATCCTCGTCACGCGCAGCGCCCATCTAAATGCCGACAAAGTCGCGATGTGCCAGCGGGCAATCGACGCGGCGCGGCGCACGGTGCTAGTCTGCCTGCGCAATCCGCATGACGCCACCATGTTGACCGGCGCCGATACTGTCCTCTGCACCTGTGGCGACAGCGCGCCATCGCTGGCCGCTGCCGTTGATGCGCTGCTGGGTGATTATGTCCCAACGGGACGCCTGCCAGTCGCTCTGAACCTGCCATGACCGTCCACACTGGCCTTGAAGTGCTGCGGGAACGCAGCTTCGATCTGCTCGCCGGGCGATACATTGGCCTGCTGACTAACCCAAGTGGTGTCACCCACGACCTGGACAGCACAACCGATGTGCTGCGCCGCGCCCCGCAGATTAACCTGCGCGCGTTGTTCAGTCCAGAACACGGTTTCGCCGCCGCTGCCGCTGATGGTGCGCATGTCGCTTCCAGCATCGACCCCCGCACCGGTCTGCCGATCCACAGTCTGTATGGTGCGACGCTGCGCCCGACGCCAGATATGCTGGCAGGCCTGGATACGGTAGTCTGTGACATCCAGGATATCGGCGTCCGCTATTACACCTACGCCTGGACGACCAGTTACATGCTTGAAGCAGCGGGCGCAGCGGGACTCGACGTCATCCTGCTCGACCGGCCTAACCCGCTGGGAGGCGCGATCGATGGTGATCTCGTCCAGCCCGATCACCTCTCGATTGTCGGCGGCGCTCCCATTCCGGTACAGCACGGCCTGACGCTGGGCGAGCTGATGACACTTTACAACCAGCGCTGGAACCCTACCCCGGCCGCGCTGCTTGTGATCGCCTGTGAGGGGTATCAGCGGGGAATGACGTGGGAAGCGACCGGGCTGCCATTCGTGCCTCCGTCCCCGGCCATGCCGCACCTCAGCACAGCCCGCCAGTACCCCGGCGCCTGTCTGATCGAAGGCACGAACCTGTCTGAAGGGCGTGGGACGGCACTGCCGTTTGAGGTCTGCGGCGCGCCATTCATCGATGCACCCGCCTTGGCCGAACACCTCAACAGGTTGAAACTGGACGGTGTGCGCTACCGTCCGCACGTCTTCACGCCAACGGCCAGCAAACACGCCGGGGAGGTGTGCGGCGGCGTGCAGGCCCACATCACCGGCGCAGGTTATCGTCCGCTGCTGGCCTGGGTGGCGGTCATCTGTGAGATCCGCCGCCTGTATCCACACCAATTTGCCTGGCTGCCGCCCTATAGCAAAGACGGACTCTTGCCGTTCGACCGGCTGGCGGGCGGCCCCGCTCTGCGCCAGAAGATCGAGGCGGACGAGCCGCTGGAAAGCCTGGCAGGGGCATGGGACGTGACGGCTGAGGCCTGGCGCGAGACGCGGCGAGCATGTTTGCTGTATGAGGACATTGACCATGCCAATCAACCTTGACCCACTGATTGCGGCGCATCTCTCAGGCACCTTCCCCGCGTGCACGATCTGCGTCAGCCATCACGGCGGCGTGATCTACGAAGGCGCATGGGGACACATCGATCCGGAAACCCGGTCGATACCTGTCACAACTGAGAAGCTGTTCGATTTGGCGTCCATCACCAAGCTGTTCACAACGACTGCCTTCCTGTCGCTAGTGAGCGAGGGTCGGGTGAAGCTCGATGAGCCGCTGGTCAGCGTCATCCCGGAGTTCGGCAGCGTCACGCCCCGCCCGATCGAAGGCGGTCAGGATCCGCACACCAAACAGCGCCAGCCCACGCCGACCGATCTCGTCGGAAAAATGGTCGATCCAGCGTCCATCACCTTTCGTCACCTGCTGACGCACACCAGCGGACTTGCCCCGTGGCGTGATGTCTATACCGTTACAGGCGATGTCCCGCCGCCGCCAGATCAGCCGATGACCCCCGATGCGCGGCGCAGACGCTGGCAGCGCGCTCTGGCCGCGCTGACCACGTATCCGTTTATCGCGCCGCCGGATGGCATCGTCCGCTACAGTGATATCGGACTGATGCTGCTCGGCGAGGCAGTCGCCCGGCTTGACGGCAGCGGTGATCTGGAACAAGCGATCGACCGTCGCGTCGTTCAGCCGCTGGGCGTGGATGCGGCGGGACACATCCTGTTCAACCCAGTGCGGGATCATGGCCGAATGCGGGTGGACATCACCCCAACGGAAGACGACCCGATCTGGCGTCAGCGCCGCGTGTGGGGCGAAGTGCATGACGAAAACTGCTGCGGCCTGGGCGGTGTGACGGGACACGCCGGGCTGTTCGGAACGGCGCGGTCGATCGTCGCGCTGGGACTGTGCTGGCTGCACGATCCTGGCACGTTCGGCATCACGCCGGATATCGCACAGCAGGCAACGACGCTTCAGGTCGACAGCGCGGGCACGCGGCGCGGGCTAGGCTTCGCGCTCAAAGCGGCCTCTGATTCAATGGCTGGCGACCGGATGAGCCAGCGCGCTTACGGACATTCCGGCTTCACCGGCACGACCCTGTGGATTGATCCTGAGGCCGAAGTCGTCGTCGCCCTGCTGACCAACAGCGTCTACTATGGGCGGCACAGCCAGGGCTACGCCAACACGCACAGCTTCCGTCGCGCCGTTCACGATGCGATCATGGAGCAGATCTCATGACCCGGTTCTACATGGGCATTGACGGCGGCGGCAGCAACCTGCGCGTCGCCATCGTCGACGCGGCGCTCACCGTCGTCGCCCAGGCACAGCGCGAGACCGTCAACCCCAGCACCATCGGGCGCGAGACGGCTGCCACGCGCATCCAGGATGCTATGCGCGAGGTGCTCATGGCGGCGGGACAGCCGGTCTCGGCAGTTGGGATCGGCGTGGCAGGCGCATCCGCCGTCTATGCCAAAGACTGGCTGTGCGCCACCGTCGGCGCAGTGCTGCCAGATGTCCCGGTCGCCGCCAGCATGGATCACGAGATCGCGCTGGTCGGCGCGCACGGCATGCGGCGCGGGGTGATGGTGCTAGCGGGTACGGGCAGTGTCGCCTGTGCCATCAATGCGCGCGGCGAGTGGGCACAGGCGGGCGGATGGGGCTATCTGCTGGGCGACGAGGGGAGCGGAGTCTGGTTGGCGCTGGAAGGACTGCGCGCCTTCGTCCGCTATCACGACGGCGTCGCCCCGGAGGCAGCCAACCTGGCTGCGCAGATTCAACGCGCCTTTGGCTTCACCCGCCCTGTGGATGCCATCCCGTGGCTGTATCGTCAGCCGCCGCCCACTCGCGAGATGGCGCAGTATGCCGAAGTGGTGCTGCACGCCGCAGACAACGGGGATCTGACAGCCCTCGACGTCATCCTGCGGGGCGCGGCATCCCTGGCGCAGATCGCTCGGGCAGCGGCGGCCCGCGTCAGCACAGAATTCACTATCCGGTTCTGCGGTGGGCTGTTGACCGCGGATAACTCCCTCAGTCGTGCCCTGTGCGATTGCTTGGGGCTGAATGCAATCCCGTACCCGCTCTACCCACCGGTGATCGGGGCGGCGCTGCTGGCGCGGGACTCGATACCCTGAGGGCAGGCTTGCCCCGTCCCACCTCAGTTTCCAGTCTGTGACCTGCTTCTTTCCAAGGATGTCTCATGCGCACCGAAGACCAGAATCCCAACACGCTGAACATCGATCAACTGGACACGCTAACCATGCTCCAGGTGATCAATGCTGAAGACCAGACCGTTGCGGCAGTTGTCGCCCGCGCCCTGCCCGCCATTGCCCGGGCCGTGGACGCGATCGTAGCGCGGGTGCAGCGCGGCGGGCGTTTATTCTACATCGGCGCGGGAACCAGCGGACGCCTGGGTATCCTCGATGCCTCGGAATGTCCGCCGACATACGGTACGCCGCCGGAACTCGTCCAAGGCATCATCGCCGGTGGTGATTACGCCCTGCGTCACTCAATTGAAGGGGCCGAAGACGATGCAGCGCAGGGCGGTCACGATCTGCGGGCGCGTAACCTGAATGCTGCCGACGTGGTGGTCGGCATCGCGGCGAGCGGGCGCACTCCGTATGTACTGGGCGCGCTGGCGGTTGCGCGGGAAGTCGGCGCGTTCACCATCGGCATCGCCAACAATGTCCCCTGCCCGCTGCTCGACGCTGCCGACATCGCCATCCCGCTGGAGACGGGCGCGGAGATCATCACAGGCAGCACCCGGATGAAGGCGGGAACCGCGCAAAAGCTAACGCTCAACCTGATCAGCACTGGCACGATGATCCGGATCGGCAAAGTGTACGGCAATCTGATGGTCGATGTGCAAGCAAAAAACGAGAAACTGCGCCAGCGGGCCTGCCGCATCGTCGCCCAGATCAGCGGAGTCGATCTGGATGCAGCAGCAGCACTACTGGAACGCGCAGAGTACGAAGTCAAAACAGCCATCGTCATGGCGCGACGCGACGTCGATGTCGCCGAGGCGCGAGCCTTGCTCGATGGAGCAGGAGGCATTCTGCGCCGCGTGATCGGTTGATGTGTCCGGGCAGTGTCGAGTATCCTACCTGGCAATAGTGACGGAAAGCTGGTCGGCTTCGGCTGCTACGAAATCACGGCGCGCGGTTTCTTCCGCCCGAAGTTTGTTCTGCTTGGGGTCTGCCGTGCCCCTTCATGACCGGTCTGCCAGCCCCATACCGATGCCCCGACGGGTGGTATTATCCGGCGCTATCGCTTCATGTTAAAATGACGACCAATCAATAGTGCTTCTTCGCTGCTTTGATACGAGACTATCATGCGAATAGTTGGTTTGATGTCCGGAACCTCGGCAGATGCGATTGATGCAGCGCTCTGTACCATCGATGGACAGCCGCCGCAGCTCGATGCCCAGATCATCCATACTGTCACCTATCCTTACCCGGATGGCTTCCAGACGCGCATCCTAGCGGCGTGCAATGGCGGCTGCGTTGATGAACTGTGCGATCTCAATTTCGCGCTGGGCGAACTGTTCGCCGAAGCTGCGCTGGCGGTGATCGCGGCCAGCGGCTTCCAGCCGCACGAGATCGACCTGATCGGCAGCCACGGACAGACGTTCTGGCATGCCGTGACCCCGGACGGCGTGGTGACGGCAACCCTTCAGCTCACCGAACCCGCCGTGATCGCCGAGCGTACCACGATCACGACCATCAGCAACTTCCGCTCCCGCGATGTCGCAGCAGGCGGACAGGGCGCACCGCTGACCGGGTATGTCGATTGGCTGCTGCTGCGCCATCCGACGCACTGGCGCGCCGTGCAAAACATCGGCGGTATTGGCAATGTGACCTTCCTGCCGCCAATCACCGACTACGAAAGCCTACCGACCGCCTTTGACACCGGCCCGGGCAACGCCCTGATCGACTCGGCGATGGTGTACATCACCGGCGGGCGTCAGGCCTACGATCGCGATGGCCTACTGGCGCAGTCCGGTCAGTTGGACGAGGACTGGTTGCACACACTGTTGGGGCATCCTTATTATGCCCTGAAACCACCCAAAACGACGGGGCGCGAGCTGTTCAGCGCCCGGATGGCCCGCGATCTGGTCGATCAGGGGTGGGAACGCGGCTTGAGCGACGCCAGCATCATCGCCACGCTGACAGCGCTGACGGCGCAAAGCATCGCCAATGCCTATGCCCAGTTCGCCCCAGCGCCGATCGCCGAGGTCATCCTCAGCGGCGGCGGGCGCAACAATCCCGTCATCTGTGACCTGCTGCAGGCGCTCGTGCCCGGCAAAGTGCTGCCAAGCGATGCGCTCGGCGTCGACAGTAGCAACAAAGAGGCACTGGTGTTCGCCGTGCTAGCGTATGAAAGCTGGCACAACCGCCAGGGAACGCTCTCGTCGCTGACAGGGGCGCGGCACGGCTCGGTGCTGGGTGATATCACGCCCGGTGCCAATTACAGCGACCTGATCCGGCGCACGTGGCTGAACGGGCAGCCATGATGAGCGCGATCATCCCACCCCTGCTGCCCGCTGTGGCAGCGGTATGGACTGACCGCTGATGCGGCACGGGCACGGTTGGAGGCCGAGATGGCGGCGAGCGATCTACTGCTGGCCACCGCAGACGAAACCGCCGATGACGGCTGCATGTGCGGCTTCGCGTGGGCGCTGCCGACCAGGGCATTCGGGCGCAGTCCGTATCTGCGACTGATCGGCGTACATTCCGACCGAGCGCGATCGTGGGTTGGGGCTCGGTTGCTTGATGCAGTGGAACAGCGCTGCGGGGCAGATGATCTGTTCCTTTTGGTATCTGATTTCAATACCAAGGCGCAGGCGTTTTATCGCCACCACGGGTACATGCAGGTCGGGGTGATCCCTGGCTGCGTCCTTTCCGACGTGACCGAGTTGATCTTCCGCAAGCGGTTGCGCAGGTGACCCCAACAGAGGTGGGCTTCTGTGGCGCTGATGAGTAATCTTAAGGAGATGCTGAGAAAACTACTGCTGCTTACCGCGTTGTTGTCTCTCGTTGTTAGAACCCGAGCGGTCGCCCACGAGGAGAACATCCTGGTGATGGCTCGTGCCGCCGATACCACCGGCCTAGACCCACACACGCGGACAGCATTCGCCTCTTTCCGTCTGCTGGAACAAGACGCCGTTACTGTCAGCATGAACGATGTCGGACACTGTTCAGGATATGGTCAATTATCTACAACGCACACTTTTGTTGGTCGTTCCTTCTTCTTCATCTTCCTACTGCTCATTTTCGGAGTCCGCGGTTAACCCGTGAAGAAAAGCGGCTGCCTGCTGCTCAATGCGCTTGCGCTCGTCCGCGTCGATATGGCGCAGACCGAGCACCGCCGGCCCCAAGCGCGGATTCGCACGCAGCCGCTCCTCGTGCTTGATGAGAAAGTGCCAGTAAAGGAAGTTAAACGGGCAGGCATTCTCTCCAGTTCGTTTGACATGTTCAAATGAACAGTTCGCGCAGTAGTCACTCATGCGGTTGATATAGTTTGCAGAAGCGATGTACGGCTTTGTTGCCGTCTTGCCCCCATCGGCATTCAATCCCATTCCCAGTACATTTGGGATCATCACCCACTCATAAGCGTCCACAAAGGTACTCAGAAACCAATTGTTGACTGCCAGGGGATGCAGCCCAGCAAGGGTACTGAAGTTAGCCAGCACCATCAGGCGCTCGATGTGATGCACGTAGCCATTTTGCCCAACACGATTCAAGACGTGCCGCATGCAGTTCATCGCGGTATCGCCTGTCCAAAAGAATTCTGGCAGCGGTTGGAAAGCGTCCCAAGCGTTGGCGTTCAACATGCCGGGCATCTGCCGCCAGTACTGCCAGTACATGAATTCGCGCCAGCCAAGAACCTGCCGGATCAAACCTTCAACAGAGTTGATCGGTGCTGTTCCGGCTGCATAGGCGGCTTCTGCGGCTCGGATAATCTGCATCGGTTCGAGCAAGCCGATGTTGAGATACGGCGACAGGAAAGAATGGTAGAGCTGTCCGTCGCGCACAGCCATCGCATCTTCATAGTCTCCAAAGCGGGACAGACGGTGCTCGATGAAGTCCTCCAAAGCCGCTGCCGTTTGTTCATGGGTGACCGCCAGATCGAACCCTTCGACTTGGCCGTATCCGCCGTCTGCTCTGACTTCTTCCATGACCTGCCGGGTCAGGTCATCTGGCGCAAACCGCGCGCGGGCCGGCGCCGCCGCATCCTTGGGATACGGTTTGCGGTTTTGCTTGTCGTAGTTCCAGATGCCCCCGGCAGGCTGTTCGCCATCCATCAGAACATCGAAATGCTGGCGCATTCTGCGATAAAAGTGTTCCATGACATAAGGTTTGTCCGGCTGCGCCTGGGGGTATGGATCGAAGTGGCCAACGAGAAACTGCGTGTTCGGAATCAGTTCGACAGGGACGCCGAGCAGCGCCTCCATGTGCGTGTGCTGCCACTTCCGCCCCGCGTATTCGCTGGCTTCCATGGTCACAATTCGATCTGGCTGGTATTCCGATACATGACGACGCAGCCCCTCTGCCGTATGGGAAGCACGGCGATAGTCCACGAGGTAGCCCTGCCGTCGCAGCCTTTCCGCGTAGTGGCGCATGGCGCTCTTGAGGAGAACCACCTTCTTCTTGTGGTATGGATGCCGCATGAAGCGGCTCTCACTTTCAACCAGTACGACACAGGCCGCGTCTGGCGCAGCCTGGATGAATGCTGGATGCTCCTCCAGCAGTTGGTCACCAAGAATCCAGATTGAGGTCGCAGATTGTTTCATCTCGTCCAACGGGAACTAGGGAATGGGAGGTCTAGATCAGACCAGATACCTTATACAGCGGGAGTATACTTCTGGCAGCTAAACGCGAGGTGAGTCTATAGAGCGGAAATGAAACGGGGGCAGACCGCGCTGCCCCCGAACCCAAGCCTATTTAATTGTTTGCTTAGCGCCTCGACCGCGCAATTTCCACGTTTTCGATCAACGAGGTCATCACCGCGTCGAAATCACGGACATCGCGGCTGCTGCCGTTGATGTGCCCCAGCACCAGCAGGAAGTCACCGCCGCGCACTTCAAAGGCATAAGCGACAGCGGTCACGCCCGTCCTGCCATAGCTGAAGGTCGCCCGCACTGCATCGTAGTCACCGACCGACACTTCTTCCCATTCTTCGAAGCTGGCATCCGGCATCAGGAGCGTCTGCAGCACGATTACATGGTACGCCGTGCCTTCATCGCCAAGCGCTTCAGCCAGATCGCGCATATTCGGATTCTCTGCCAGCCCGTCGGCGATGGCTTGGACAACCGCCTGGGAGAATCGCTCAAAGCGGACGGTGAACTGCCCTTTTTTGAGGGCGGTAGGCTCGCCGCGAACGGCACTGCGGTCGCTGCCGAGCGTTATGAAGGTGACCCCATCTTTCGTCTGGCTAACAGCCCAATCTTCGGGATAGCTGATCGTGACTGTTTCATCCGCAATGGAAATTGTTTCTAAACCAGAGCCGACGTTGCTGCTGCCTTCGCCACCAACGGTAATCTCGAATCCGCCCTCCGTACGGCCTTTATCCAGATCAACCCGCGTAGCGACGATGATATAGGCCCCATCCTGCTTGACTGCATATTCGATCTGTGAGTCGGTCGACCGGCGCGAGACGTTGTCGTTCTCCGCGAAGGTCTCTTCAAAATCCGGATCGACCAAGAAAAGATAGGCATCCAGGTCACCGCTGGTCGCCACCATGTCGATGAGGAGGCTGTCACCTTTGCGAGCAATGATGCACCAGCCCAGCGCGAAATCATCGTCATTAATTTCGCCGCTCACGGTTTCGCCGATCTTGACCTGGGGGAAATCGTTGCATTCCGCCGACGCGCGCTGCGCGGCAGCAGCCGGAACCAATGCCAGCAGCCCAGCCAGCACCAGCATGAACACGAACAAGCGCGACTTTCCTGGAACCATTCTTGTTCTCTCCTCTGTTTGCGGCTTACCGGGGCGAAGGGCAGGACCTCACCGTTCGATCCGAATGCTTCCATTAAACCACAACTTTGATTCTGCGCGTACACCCTCATCTTTAGGGGATTTGCCCCGCACCTTCACGGACGGATCGCCACGCGTAAGGTTGGGTAGGCGCTCTTCGTGAGCAGAACAGGCGGACAGACTGGGCCATCCTGGAGGCAAATGGCCTCCAGCGCATACACCTGCCAGACTCCAGTCCGGTTCGAGGCAAACAGCAGCCGCTGCCCATCAGGTGACCACGTGGGGAAAATGTCGCGAGCGATGTGATCAGTCAGGCGCTTCATGCGGGCGTCACACGGATCAGGGCTGTTCAGGCACTCAGCAGGAACAACATAGATTTCGCTGTTGCCTTGCCGGTCGCTGGTGAAAGCCATCCAGCGGCCATCCGGCGACCAGGCCGGGAACGAGTCCAGGTTGTAATTATAGGTGACTCGGATGAGCTGTGTGTCGCTGGTCACCGGCACTGGGACTCGGTCGAGGTCGGCCACGAAGACCTCTTGGTTCGCTGCCGGCGCCCATGAGAAGGCCAGTTCGTGCCCATCTGCTGAAAATGTCGGCGAGAACGCATTGGCAAAGGCGCCGGTGAGCGGCTGCGGCGCGTCCAGGCTGCCGAGACCGGCCAGATAGATCACCTGCCGCCCATCCATCAGCCCGGTGAACGCCAGATGAGTCCCATCGGGTGACCAGGCGATGCTGCTGTTGTTGGCATCACCTGGCGGTCCACTGAAAATCACCTGTGGGCTGCCCCCCTGGGCGTCAACGAGGATGACCTGCTGCTCGGTCTGGCTCACTGTCAGATAAGCCAGTTGGCTGCCATCCCGCGACCAGGCCGGGCTGATGCCATTCACTGCTGGCTGCGTCAGCCGCACCATCAGATCGCGCCGGGTATCCAGCAGCAGCACCGCGCGGGTGCGTCCGATGATCGGGTCGAGTGCCCATTCTTCGGTGGGCAGCCCGCGCCCCAGCAGGAGCGCCGCGGCCATCAGCAGCAGCAGCGCTGCCCAAAGAACAGCCACCGGGCGCAGCAGTCCAGGAATCGGGTCGTTCATGGGCGAGCGAGAAGCAGCATAGGTTTCAAAAACAGACTTTCGCTCCAGTGTTTTCAGAAACACTTGTCAGGTAGAAGAAATGCCTTGCCCAACTGTTTCCAGCCGGACAAAGGTGTGGCTGACTCTACCCC
This sequence comes from Anaerolineae bacterium, assembly GCA_034431625.1. GTDB lineage: Bacteria > Chloroflexota > Anaerolineae > Aggregatilineales > Phototrophicaceae > CFX2. Next base: position 12,589 of record DAOUCY010000130.1, read on the forward strand.
CCGTTTGGGCCGGCGACGGAGACGACGTGCGCCTCCGGCTTCAGGTAGCGCTGAGCCGCAGCCAGCAGATCATCCTTCGTCAGGGCATTGATTTCCGCCGTGTAGCGGATCAGATTGTCCAGACCCAACTGGTACAGCTCCATGTTGAGAATCGCACCGGCCAGCCCTTCGTTGCTCTCCAACTGCAAAGGCAGATGCCCGGTGAAGTAGGACTTGTTGTCGTCCAGGTCTTGATCGCTGACCACCTCGGTGGTAATGCGGCGAATTTCGCGAACGATGGCATCGATGGCCTTCTGCACATTGGCAGGATTCACCCCGGCGCTGACGCTCCATGCTCCCGGCCCCAGTCCGCCCTCCAAGCTGCTGTAGGCGTAATAGGCCAGCCCCAGCTTCTCGCGGACTTCCTCGCCGATGCGCCCCATCAATCCGAACTGGCCGAGGATGCTGTTTGCCAGCGTCGCCGCCCGGTAATCCTCGGCCCGGCGCGGCGGCCCGGCCACCCCCAGCACCAGATCGGACTGGGTTTTGCCCGGCACGGTCACCGAGACGCGCCGAATTTCGTCCACCGGTGTCAGATCAGGCAGCGCCGCGGTGGGCGGCTGGTCGGGATTCTGCCAGTCGCCGAAGCGCTGCTGGACAATCTCGACCGCCCGCGCTGCCGGAACCGCGCCGACAATGGTGATGAGCATCCCACGCGGGCCGTAGTGCCGCTGGTGGAACTCGGCTATTGCCTCCCGTGTGAGCGTCGGGACGGTTTCCAGTGTGCCGCGTGAGCTGTAATGGTAAGGATGCCCTTCTGGATAAAGCGTCTCGCGAAAGGCCCGCTGCGCCCGGTAGCGCGTATCCTGCTGGCGGTAATGCAGCCCAGTCAGAATTTCCCCGCGCAGCCGCTCAACCTGCGCCGGCGGGAAGACCGGATAGCGCAGCACATCTGCCAGGATGTCGATCAGCACCGGCAGGTCTTCGGCCAGCGCCTTGCCGTTGAAGCCGGTAGTATGTACGCCAGAGCCAACATCCAGGTCAGCGCCGATGTCTTCCAGTGCCGTGTGAATAGCCTCGAAATCGCGGTGCTGTGTCCCGCGCATGACCGCGCCTGACGTGATGCTCGCCAGACCGGACTGCTCCGGCGATTCGTACAGGCTGCCGGATTGCAGCGCGCCAGCGATCACCACCGACTGCGCTGCATCATTTTCGTAGACCAGGACGACGATGCCGTTCTCTAGTTCAACGCGGACGATATTGTCCGGGCCGGGGATCGATCCGCTCATTCCATGTCCTCCTCGCCGGCAGCCTCGCCGTTTGCTTCGGTGGGGATAAAGTAGCCGACGGTGCGGTTCTGCCGACGCAGGTAACGCTCGGCCACCTCGCGCACATCGTCGAGCGTCACCGCTTCCAGGCGGTCGATGTACTCGCTGAACCAGGTGTAGCTGTGGAAGTTCTCGGCAAACGCCAGCCAGAACGCCTGCGCTGTGACGCGCTCGGTGCTGTAGGCGAACAGCGCCCGCGCCTGCTTGTGGGCTTTCGCCACTTCCTGCGCGGTGATGCCGTCGTTCAGCACCCGCTCAATCTGTTCATCAAAGGCGGCTTCGACCGCTTCCGGCGAGCGGCCATCGCGCACTGTCGCCACCAAATCGTAAAGGTATGGGTCAATCGAGGGCAGCAGCCCGCCATCGACATCGACAGCCAGCTCCGTCTCGACCAACGCTTTGTACAAGCGGCTGGTCTTGTTGTCGATGCTGCCGCCCCCCATCCCGCTGGGGCCGGTCAGCACGCTGTTGAGGATCGCCAGCTTGAACCAGTCCTCATGAGTCGCCGGCGGCACGTGATAGGCGATCTCGACGAACGCCGTGCTGCCAGGACGCTCCACCATCACCCGGCGCTCGCCGTTCTGCTCTGGTTCTGGCCGGACGAACAGCTCCGGCTTCGGCCCCGCTGGAATCGGCCCGTAAAGCTCCTGAATGCGCTTCAGCATTGCCGCTGTATCGAAGTCGCCGACGGCCACCGCGATGGCATTGTTGGGCATGTAGTGCGACCGGTAGTGATTGTACAGGTCGTCCCGCGTCATCGTTTCCAAATCGGCCAGATCGCCGATGATCTCATGATGGTAGCCGTGAACGCGGAAGGCCGCCGCCCGTACCTCTTCGCCCAGCCAGAACAGCGGTGAGTTTTCCGCCCCCTGCCGTTCGGAGATGATGACCGTGCGCTCTGAATCGACTTCTTCCGGCTTAAAGATCGTGTTCACCATCCGGTCGGCTTCCAACCGCAGGCCGAGGTCGATGCGGTCGGCGGGCATCGTCTCGTAGTAAGCCGTATAGTCCATCGAGGTCTGGGCGTTCCAGGTTCCCCCCTCCCGGCTGATGCGCCGGTCGAGTTCACCGCCGGGGAACTGCTCGGTCCCTTTGAAGAGCATGTGCTCCACCCAGTGCGACGCGCCGGTGAGTCCGGTCGGCTCGTTGCGGCTGCCAACCCGGTACAGAACCCACCAGCTTATGACCGGAGCGGTATGCTGTTCTTTGAGCAGGATGGTCAGTCCATTATCCAGTACGTGACGGGTGACGCCCGACATAGCAGCTCCTTAATTCGAATTCCCCGTGCTCCTGCGGACGAAGTGAATGAATGCTGCGGCCAGCGCTGCGGCGCAGCCATCGATCCGGCTGAGGCAGTGGTCGGTAGGGTGGAACAAGACGGTGGACACGAACCTCGACATGGATGAAACCCAGGGACAAAACACGCTGCCCCTAGCAGACGTTCAGTGTATCAGCACAGCCCCTTCCATGCCAACAGCCCATTTTGCCAGGATTTGCCCGTTTTGTGACTTTCAATATCATGAATACAGATTTCTCGTCCACACGGAGGTTCAGCAGTATGCGGAAGTACCAGCCAAGCGGCGCAGCACCCATCAGTGGCCTAATCCTGATGCTGATCGCCAGCATTGTCGCTGGCGTGGCGGCAGGATTGGCCTTGTTCGCCGTCGAGTTTTACCTCAACATTTATCTGGTGGTGGTCTTTCCGATCCTCGGAGCTGCTCTCGTCGGCGGTTTGCTGGTGTTGGTCATTCGTTCCAGCAAGATTCGTAACCCGCTCCTGGCTGGTCTTATTGCCGGCTTGGGCGGCTTGGTCATGATGGGTACGTATCACTTCACCGCCTATTTCATTGGCTTCCGCGGCGAAGTGCGTGCTGCCATTGAAGAGGAAATCGGCGAGGCCGTCACCGATGCCGATCTGGACGAGTTCATCAACAGCGTCCTGAAGGATGAGGTCGGGCAGGATGGATTCGTTGGCTATTTGCAGTATTCCGCCCGTGAAGGGATCTCCATCACCCGCGCGACCACCACATCCAGTACGGGCGGAATTCAGTTGAAGGACAACCTCGTCTGGATATACTGGGGAGTCGAGCTGCTCATCGCCATTGGCGTCGCCTGGGGCATCGCCGCCAAGCAGGCCCATGAACCGTTCGATGAAACCGCCGAGTCCTGGTACGGCAAACCGGAATTCCTGGCGACAGCCGATTGGAAATCACGCAAGGCCCTCTCCGAGGCGCTCAAGAAAGGCGACTTTCAGGCAGCTGGGGCGCTGCTCACCACCGCTAACCTGAAGTATCCCCGCGCGGACATCCGCTTCCGCCGCAGCCCCAACTCTTCCGCCGCGGACATTTTCCTCGAATACCATGAAGCGACCAACAAAGGCCGCACGGCACTGAAACAGTCCGGCATGGTCAGTGGCAGCGAAATGGCCCTGCTGACCCAGGCCCTCAACGCGGCCCCGCCGGCTCCCACAGCCCGTCGCTGAGGCCAACCACGGCCTGGTCGGGTCTTGGACTCGACCGGGCTTTGACGACCGCCGCGTATCCTTGTACCCTGAACGCAGTGTCTTTCACTGTTGATCTACCAGACAAGGTGCATGATGACTGAGCGCGATGGTCTCTTCCCGCGAACGTCTCAAAACACGATCAAGCGGCTGCCCCAGCGCGGCCATTACGACCGTGCCATCATCTATCCGATCCTAGACGCCGCTTTCGTCTGTCATGTCGCCTTCGTCCAGGACGGCCAGCCCTTCATCATCCCCACCCTCTACGCCCGCCAGGATGACTCGCTCCTGCTCCATGGTGCGACGACCAGCCGGATGCTGCGCCACGCTGAATCAGGCGGGGCGCTCTCCATCGCCGTTACCCTCGTGGATGGAATCGTGCTGGCGCGGTCGGTTTTCCACCACTCGATCAACTACCGCTCGGTGGTAGCCTTCGGTCATGGCCATCTGGTCGATGAGCCAGAGGCGAAAGCCGCGGCGCTAGCAGCCTTCACCGAAAAGCTGCTCCCCGGCCGCTGGGATGATGCCCGCTCGCCGAATTCCAACGAATCCAAAGCCACGGCAGTGATCGCCGTCGAGATCGAGAGCGCCTCCGCCAAAATCCGCAGCGGCCCGCCCGGCGATGATGAGGAAGACCTGGCGCTGCCTGTCTGGGCGGGCGTGCTGCCGGTGACACAGCACTTCGGCGCGCCCATCCCGGCGCCCGAACTCTCGCCGGAGATTCCGCTGCCGGAGTATCTGCGCAACTACCTTGACCGCCAGAACCCAAACGTCGCGCCGGGCAGGTAGACCAGCTGCAGCCGGAGACTGGTCCCGTGCCTGAGGATTTCCCAATGCCGGGCAGGTCTCGCTGTTGATGGTATACTTCCCGCGCTGAGTCCCATCCTAACAACACCCACCGGAGAAACCCCTATGCGCGCTGATATCGACCGCCTGATGACCGCTCGTGACCTGCAAGCCCTGATCGTCACTGGTGGCGAACATCCCAACACCTTCCGTGCCTACCTTGCCAACGGCGTCGATATTCACGGCGGTATGGTCGTCAAAGTGCGCGGCAGCGCCCCGGTGTTGGTCGTCAGCAGTATGGAGGTAGAAGAAGCGGCCCGCTCCGGCCTGCGCGTCCTGACCTACGACGAGCTCGACTGGTCACAGATCCTCAAGCAAACCGAAGGCGACTCGCGCAGGGGCTTTGTGCTGTTCTGGGCACGTGTCCTTCAAGAATTCGCCATCCCACCGGGACGGATCGGGCTGTACGGCGTTGGCGATCTACACGTCTGGATCGAGCGGGTGCAGGAACTCAATGCCGCTTACCCCGACCACCCCATCGTCGGCGAAAGCGGCTTGACCCTCTTCGATGAAGCCTATGTCACCAAAGACGCGGACGAAATCCAGACCATCCGGGAAGTCGCCGCCAAAACCAATGCCGTCCTCCAATCCACTTGGGATTTCATCAGCAGCCACCGCGCCGAGGGCACAACCGTCGTCAAGCCGGATGGTTCCCCGCTGACCATCGGCGAGGTCAAGCGCTTCGTCCGCCGCGAACTCCTCGACCGCGAATTGGAAGACACCCACATGATCTTCGCCCAAGGGCGCGATGCCGGCTTCCCCCACAGCCGCGGCCAAGACTCGCAGCCCCTCCAGGTCGGCCAGCCGATTGTCTTCGATCTCTTCCCGCGCCAGCTCGGCGGCGGCTACCATCACGACTGCACCCGCACCTGGTGCATCGGCCACGCCCCGGATGCCGTCCGCGCCGTCTACGATCAGGTCATGGCGGCTTTTCAGGTCGCCCTGGATGCCTATGACGAGCCTGGCCAGCCCACCCACGTCATGCAGGAAGCCGTCCAGACCTACTTCGAGTCCCACGGCCACCCCACCCAGCGCAGCCAGCCCGGCACGACCGTCGGCTACGTCCACAGCCTCGGCCATGGCGTCGGCCTGAACATCCACGAGCGCCCCTCGATCCATCACCTGATGAAGAAAGACACCTTTCAAAAGGGCAGCTTCATCACCATCGAGCCGGGCCTGTACTACCCGGAGCAGGGCATCGGCGTGCGAATCGAGGACTCCTTCATCATCAACGACGCCGGCGAGCTGGTCTCTATCACCGATTTTCCCAAAGACCTCGTCCTGCCGCTCAAAGGCTGAACCAGCCGGAGCGGACTTCATGCCGCCGATTCAAGGCGGGCAATTTCAGCTTCGATGACCGCGACGCAGCTTTGCAGCGTTTCAGCGTCAAAAGCAAATCGCGCCCCGCCGGCAGCATAGAGTTCGGGCAGCGAGCGCGTGCCGCCTAAAGACAGCATATAGCGGTACTGCTGGACGGCGCGGTGGGCGTCCTCCATCGAGTTATGCCAGATCTGCACCGCACCCATCTGCGCCAGCCCGTACTCGACGTAGTAGAACGGCGAGTCAAACGGGTGCGGCAGCCGGTGCCAGCGAATCGCCAGGGCGTCCTCCAGCCCGCTGAAGTCCTCGTCAGGCAGGAAGCGGCGGTAGAGTTCGCTCCATTTTGCCTCGCTGGCTCCTGGCTGGACGGCTTCCTCAACGTGCGTATAGGCCCAATGCTGGAACGCATCAACCACCGCCATATACGGCCAGAACAGGATCATCTCCTCTAGGTGAGCGATGCGGGCGCGCCGCGCCTGAGCCGGCGTGTAGAAGCCGCCGTAGTCTTCGGTGAGATACGGTGCGGCCAGCAGTTCCATGGTCATCGAGGCAACCTCGGCAATCTCCATGCCCAGATCGCGCTGGTGGCTGTAGGGCAGCCCAGCCATCTCGAAGCTGTGGAAGGCATGGCCGCCTTCGTGCAGCAGCGTTTGCACATCATCGTGGATTCCGACCGCATTCATGAAGATGAACGGCATCCGGGCAGCCGGCAGTTCTTCCTGGTAGCCGCCGCCGGCTTTATGCTTGCGGTTGTCGAGGTCGAGCATCCCCTCGCGGCGCAGCACCGCGAAGTACTCGGCAAACTGTGGATCGACATGGCCGAAGATTACTTCGCAGCGGGCGATCAGGTCGCCAACATCATGGAAAGGATGCAGCGGTTCGCGCCCCAGCGGATCGACATCCAAGTCCCACGGGCGGAGCGTCTCCAATCCCATCCGCTGGCGGCGGCGAGCACAGATGCGGGCAGCCGCCGGAACGGCCACCGCTTCGATGGCCTTGTGGAAGGTTTCGCAGTCAGCAGGAGTGTAATCAAAGCGCCGCATCACATTCCACTGGTACGCGCGGAAATCCGGATAACCAGCCTGATGCGCCAGCCGCGTCCGCAGCCGGAGGAACTGTGTCCACAGCGCGTTGATGCGTTCCCGGTCCACCAGTTGGCGTTCAATGACCATTCGCCAAGCGCGTTCACGCCGGTCACGATCCGGGTCCAAGTAGACGCGCCGCATCTGGTAGGGTGTGCGTTCTTCCCCCTCCCAGTGAATCGTCTGCGAGCCGACGAGATGCTCGTAGGTGTTGATGAGCTTGCGTTCTTCGGTGAGGAGCGGAACGTTAGCTTCGTGGAACAGCGCCGCATCCGAGCGCATATTCCGTAGGGGAATCTCGAAGCCAGGGACGCTCAAGCCGCTGGCAATCAGCTTCTCGCGGAGGCGCTGCTCGGCATGGCGAGCCGGTTCGTTGATGTCGCTCAGGTAGGTGTGGTAGCGGTCGCTGAGTGTGCGGTCGCTGGTATCGCGGGTCGTGGCAATGTACAGGCGGCGTGCACCTTCAGTGATTAGGTCTTCCAGGCGTGACCAATCCAGCAGCCACTGTTCGACCGTCTCGGCGCTGAGCGGACGATCTTCTAAATCGCGGAAGTACGGCTCGATCCGCGACCACGGCCAGTCGAGCAGATCGAGCGCAGTTCTCGGCAGGCGCTCGAACATCAATGTACCTGCGCCCCCAGATCCGCAATCGTTTGCTCCATCAGCGCGACCAGTTCGCCAAGCGTCGCTGCATCAAAGGCAAACTTGGCTCCGGCAGCCGCGAACAGTTCCGGCAGCGGGCGCGTTCCGCCGAGCGCGAGTGCTTCGCGGTAGCGGCGGACGGCCCCGGCCTGGTCTTTCAGGGCGTTGCGCCAGACCTGCACCGCGCCCATCTGTGCCAGCCCGTAATCGACGTAGTAGAAGGGATACTTGAAGATGTGCAGCTTGCGCTGCCAGCCGGTGACGCGGGCATCTTCCAAACCGCTCCAATCCACGCCGGGGATGAAACGCGCCCAGAGTTCGCCCCATTTGGCATCGCATGCTGCTGGGTCAGCCGCCTGGTCGATGTGGGTATAAACCCAGTGCTGGAAGGCATCCACAACGGCCATATACGGCCAGAACAGAATGGCGCGTTCCAAGTGATGAATGCGGGCGTGGGCGGCATCTTTGGGAGAATAGTAGCCGCCGTCCGCTTCGGAAAGATACGGCGCAGCCAGCAGTTCCATCGACATCGACGCCACTTCGGCGATTTCCGCGCCGTAGTCCCACTGCATGGCATACGGCAGGCGTGAAGCCTCGAACCAATGGAAGGCGTGGCCGCCTTCGTGCAGCAGCGTCTGCACATCGTCGTGCACACCAACGGCATTCATAAAGATGAAGGGGCGCTTGGCATGAACCAGTGACGACTGGTAACCGCCGGGAGCCTTGCCTTTGCGGTTGTCCAGATCGAGCAGCTTCTCGCGCCGCATGGTGCTGAAGTATTCGCCCAGTTCAGGATCGACCTTATGGAAGATCGCCTCTGCCTTGCTTTCCAGCTCTTCGACGCTCTGGAAGGGATAAAGCGGCGGGCGGGTGGGATGGTACACGTCATCGCGGTCCAAATCCCAGGGGCGGAGCGACTCGACCCCCAGCAGTGCCCGCTGGCGTTCATAGACCCGCGTCGCTGCCGGGACAACCACTTCCTCGATGGCAGCATGGAACGTCTCGCAGTCGGCAGGGGTGTAATCGAAGCGCTTGAACTGCTTCCAGCGCAGATCGCGGTAGTTCTGGAAGCCGGCATTTGCAGCCATCTTTGCGCGCAGCGGCAGATATTCTTTCCACAGCTCGTTGAGCGCGGCGCGGTCTTGCAGCCGCCGCTCGGCGATCTTGCGCCAGACCATCTCGCGCAGGGCACGGTCATCGCTCTGCAGCAGCGTCTTTAACTGGATCAACGTGCGCTCCTCCCCCTCCCAAACTACAGTCTGGGCGCCGCTGATGCGGTCGTAGCGCAGGCCGAGTTCAACCTCTTGAGTGAAAAGCGGTACGTTGGCTTCCGTGAAGAGTTCCGCCTCAGTTTGTAGGTTCTTGATCGGAATCTCCATGCCGACCGGCGTCAAGCCGCTCGCCAGCAGCTTCTCCTTGAGCTTCTGTTCGGCGATCTGGGAAGGTTCGGCGATGTTGACCATCATGGTCTGGAGGCGCTCCGCGGCAGCGCTGTCCTCCGTGTTGACCGTCGTAGCGATCCGCAGACGGGTGAATGTCTCGTCAAGGAGCTGCTGGAGGTGCGTCCAATCCGCCAGCCATTCGGCGACGCTGTCTTCGGTCAGCGGGCGATCCTGAAGATCGCGGTAGTAGGGTTCGATCTGCGCCCAATTCCAGGTAGAAAATTCCTGAACGGTGGGCGGGAGTGTCTCAAACATCGGTTTTCCTTTCCCGTACAACTTGCCTGTTCATGATACCCTAAAAGAAAACCCCCGGCGATTGGCGGGGCAGTCCATTGGACATCACGGTCATAATTTCGGAAACGAGAGTCAGTCACGACGTAGACAATGGCATCCACACTGAGGAGCAGGGCATGACGATTGCCGAGCGATACACAGCTTGGTTCCCGGATAATCCGGTGATGCGGGCCGAGCGTGCCTATCAGGAGCGCAGTACAGCGCGGCGGTCACGGCGCTGGCGGCGGGGTCTGGCGCGGCTGGCAAAAACGCTGCTGGTGGGCATGGCGCTGGGCATGACTAGCGCGGGACTGCTGGGATCGCTGCTCGGAATCGACATCACCGACTCGGTGAATGCGGCCAGCAGTTGGTTGTCACTCTTCGCCATCTTCGTGATCACCTATCACTTCGGCGTAATGGTCAATACGCTCAGCCTGGGCGCCAACAGCATCGCCCGCGAGAAGCAGGCGCAGACCTGGGACATGCTCGTGCTGACCGGCATCGATGCCCGCCAGATCGTCCGGGGTAAGTGGTCGGCCACCGTCCGGCGGCAGCTCCCAGCCTACTTGCTGCTGGCAGTCATGCGGATCGGGGCGATTGTCCTGTATGCTACGATAGTCAACAGCATGTTCAGCTTCACTGTCGGCTATGGCGGCGAGCGCCTGACCTACCTGCCGCATCCGCTGCATTACGCGCTGCTGGCCGGCCTGGTCACGCTGCTGACTCTGGCGAACCTGGCCTTTACGGCAGCCTGCGGCGTGTGGGCATCGGCAGTGGCGCACCGGGCGGGGCTGGCGCAGGCGCGGGCCATCGGCACGCGCATCGTGCTGCTGCTGGTTCCATCCTTTATAGTGCTGTTCTTTGTCAGCCGCTTCCTGGGATACAACGCCAGCACCGGTGTGATTTACGATCTGCTGCTGGGAACAGCAATGACATTGGCCGACAACGGAGCAACCGCTGCTGCCAATCTGGTGGTCGTGCGTTACGGCTGGGAAGGTACGCCGCCGTCACCGATCAATGTGGGGCTGGTGCTGGCAGTTACGTTAGCTGCTTTAGGCATCTACGCCCTCTGGACAGCCCTGGCATTGCGGCGGGCACAGACCCTCGCCGTCAAGCACTTGGCGACCCCGCCGGAGTAAGCGAGCATTTCGGGTTCGACGTGGGCGGAGTTATCGTCTACAATGGGCGCGTTCTGCTGCCCGCAGGTCTATCCGATCTGCGGGGGATGTCCCGACGAGGAAAGCGATGGCGACATACAAAAAAGAAACGCTGCTGGAATGGTTCCGGCAGATGGTGTTGATCCGCATATTCGAGACTCGCTGCGACGAACTCTACAAAGAGAAGAAGATCACCGGCGTCTACCTGCACCTGTATAGCGGCCATGAGGCCGTTGGGGTTGGGGCGCTCGCCACCCTGGGGCCGGATGACCATGTGATCACGGCCTACCGCGACCACGGCATCGCCCTGGCACGCGGGGTGCATCCCAACCCGGTCATGGCCGAGATGATGGGCAAGAAGACCGGGACGAGCGGCGGCAAAGGCGGCTCGATGCACCTGGCCTCCCGCGAGCACAACTTCTGGGGCGGCTATGCCATCGTTGGCGGGCATCTGCCGCTGGCAACCGGGATCGCACTAGCACAGCGCTACAACGAAACGGACAACGTCGTCATCAGCTTCATCGGCGACGGCGCCAGCAACAACGGCTATTTCCACGAAGCACTGAACATGAGCGCCATCTGGGACCTGCCGGTAGTGTGGATCATCGAGAACAACTTCGTCGGCATGGGTACGCGCATCGAAGACTCCAGCGGCCAGGTGGAGCTGCATAAACGTGCCATCGGCTACGGGATGAAGGACGCCGGGCGCGTGGACGGGCAGGACGTGATCGCCGTCTATGAAACCGTCAGCCAGGCGGTCGAGTACGCCCGCAAGACCGGCCCAGTGCTGGTCGAGGCGCTGACCTACCGCTACAAAGGACACGGCGTCAGTGACCGCAGCTACAACCAGCGCCTCGCCGCCGAACTCAAGGAATGGGTCGAAAACCGTGACCCCATCGAGATCCTCCGGCGGACGCTGACCACCAAGTACAAAGGCATCGACAAAGAACTTGCCGCCATCGAGCAGCGCTGCGCGGCAGAGGTTGAAGCATCGGTGGAATTCGCGCTGAACAGCCCCGATCCCACCTACGAAGATTTGGTCAGCCACGTTTACGTCAAGTAGCAGCCCGCATCCCATGACACACGCGCGCCCTTCACCTACGCGGGCGCGAGACGATTGGAGACGGAAGGAACCATGCCGGAAAAGATGCTCCCCATGCGCGAAGCCCTGCGTATGGCACTCCGAGAAGAAATGCTCCGCGACGAGCGAGTTTTTGTGATGGGCGAAGAAGTCGGTGTCTGGCAGGGAACCCACCGCGTAACCCGCGGCCTGCTGGATGAATTCGGCCCCAAGCGAGTCAGGGATACCCCCATCAGCGAGATGGCAATTGCTGGCGCGGCCGTCGGCGCGGCCATGGCCGGGCTGCGTCCCGTGGCCGAGATGATGACTATCAACTTTGCCTTCCTGGCAATCGACGCCATCATCAACCACGCCGCCAAGATTCACTACATGTTCAACGGGCAGTTCACCGTGCCGCTGGTGATCCGCGCCGCTACCGGTTGGGGCGACCAGGCCACCGCCACCCACTCGCACACGCCGGAGCCGATCTTCGCGCATTTCCCCGGCCTGTATGTCGGCAGCCCGGCGACCCCCCGCGATGCTAAAGGCATGCTCAAGGCCGCCATCCGCGATGACAACCCTATCCTGCTCACCGAGTTCATCTCGCTCTACTCCAAGCCGGGCATGGTCCCCGACGACGAAGATTTCCTGGTTCCCATCGGCAAAGCGGATGTCAAGCGGCCGGGCGAAGATGTCACCATCGTCACCTTCGGCAGCGGATTGGATTGGTCGCTGCACGCCGCCGATGAACTGGCGAAACAGGGCGTCCAGTGCGAGGTCGTGGATATGCGCTGGCTGCGCCCGCTGGATATGGACACCGTGTTCGAGAGCTTCAAGAAGACCAACCGCTGCGTCGTGGTCGAAGAATGCCTGCCGCATTACAGCTTTGGCAGCGAGATCGCCGCGCAGATTCAAGAGCACATGTTCGATTACATGGATGCGCCCGTCAAGCGCGTCAGCGCCATGGATGTACCTCTCCCCTACGCGCGGGATATCGAACTTATGGCGCTGCCCAACACCCGCAAGGTGATTGATGCCGTGAAGGAGGTGCTGTGATGGCAGCCCCGGTAACCCTGACGATGGATGGAACGCTGCTGAACTGGCTAAAGCAGGTCGGCGATGCCGTCAAGAAAGGCGACATCATTGCCGAAGTCGAGGCCGATAAAGCCACAGTTGAGATTGAAGCCCCCGAGTCGGGCGTCATCACGGCCTTGAATGCCCAGCCGGGCGACACCATCAAAGCTGGCACGGATATCGCTTTGATCGGTGCAGGCGTCGCCGAGCCGGCCCCCGCCAGCGCCCCCATGCCGCAGCCGGTGGTCAAGGCCGCCGAGCCGAGCGCCCCGGCAGGCGCAGCCGCCCGCACGAACGGCGCTCCCGCTGCCAGCCTGACAGACGACGGCCGCATCAAAGCCTCGCCCATCGCCCGCAAGATCGCCGCCGAACGCGGCATCGATCTGCGGCAGGTGGCCGGCACAGGCCCCGGCGGTCGCATCGTCAAAGAAGATGTCGAAGGCCTGGCCCTCGGCGCGGCCCCGGTCACGCCAGCCGTCCAGCCCGCGCCGGCTCCAGCGGCCGCAGCGGTTCTAGCAGCCGGCCCGGTTGCCCCGGCGGTGCGCGTGATGCCGGAAGGCCCCGATGTCGAAGTGATCGAACTGACTACGATGCGCAAGCGCATCGCCCAGGTGACCGTCGAAAGCAAGCAGTGGCAGCCGCACTTCTATGTCACTACCGAGATCGATGTCGATCCGCTGTTGGCGCTGCGGCAGCAGCTCAACGCTGGCCTGAGCGACGAGCAGAAGATCAGCGTCAATGACCTGATCGTTAAAGCGGCCGCCCTGACGCTGCGCCAGTATCCCAACCTGAACTCTCACTTCTACGGCGATAAACTCGCCCGCCACAAGCGCATCAACATCGGCATCGCCGTGGCACTGCCCACCGGTGGCCTGCTCAACGTGGTGGCAAAAGATGCCGACAAGGTCGCGCTGGGCACGCTGGCGCAGCAGAACAAAGAGATGTTCGCCCGCGCCCGCGAAGGCAAGATCAAGCCCGAAGACATCACCGGTGCGACTTTCACCGTCAGCAACCTTGGCCCCTACAATGTCGAACACTTTGCGGCGATCATCAACCCGCCGGAAGCCGCCATCCTGGCCGTCGGCACGGCGGCAAAAGTCCCCGTGGTCAAGCCGGATGGCAGCCTGGGCGTCGGCACGCGCATGAAAGTGACAATCAGCGTCGATCACCGCGTCAGCGATGGGGCTGAGGGCGCGCAGTTCCTCCAAGCGTTCAAAGCCCTGCTGGAAAACCCGATGCACCTGCTGATCTAGCTGGTTAATCAAATACGTGAGATTGTGCTGCGCCAGCCCGTCTAGCCGACGGGCTGGTTTCGTCTACGTCGCCAAGGTGCGCCAGCGTTCCTCATCCAGCGTCAGGCGGCGGATTTTGAGGTTGTCGGCCATATCCCGCCCGCGTTCCAGCGCCGCCGCCAGACCGGCCGCGGTCAAGCTGCTGCTGATCTCATCCAGGATGCGGCGGGCTTTGTCCTGCGCTTCCTGCGGCGAAGCTTTGTGGTTCAGCACTAGCCCCAGCAGTTCCAGGCTGCGTTCCTGCTGCCCCTCGCGGGCCAGCAGTCCAGCCACGCCCGTCAAAATCCAGAGCATCAGCGGGGTATCGCGGACGCCAGACGCGATGTTGTAGGCTTCGTAGAAAGACTGCCGGGCAGTTTCCATGTCCCCGGTTTGCGCCGCCACATCCCCCAGCCCGCCGAGCGTCAGGCTCTTGCCGAGCGGCTGGTCGAACTCACGGTAGATGGCGTGGGCATCGCTGTAATGCTGCCGGGCGAAGTCGAACTGGCCGAGTGCCAGCGCCACATCGCCTAGCGAGTAGATCGATCTTGCCAGCCCGCGGCGGTTGCCGCTTTCCATATTCAGCACCACGCTGTCTTCCAGGTAACGCTGAGCCTGGGCAAGCTGGCCCTGTGCCCGCGCTACTGTCCCCAGGTTGAGCAGGGCGTTGGCGATCTCACTGGCGTCGCCGGTCTGCCGGGCGATCTGCAGAATTTCGTTCAGGTGCATCTGAGCTTCGTCATAGCGCCCTTGCAGCCGCGCCACCAGCGCCAAATCTTCCAGGCTGGAGCCGATCCCGGCCGGGGAGCCGATCTCGCGGCTGATCGCCAGCGACTGGGTGTAATGCCGCCGCGCCCCGTCATAATCCCCCTGTGCCCGCGCCAGATTGCCCAGCGACCACAAACAGACAGCCAGGCCCGCCCGGTCGCCCGTCTCTTCGTAGATGGCGAGGGCTTCGGTGAACAGGCGGTACGCTTCTTCATGCTGCCCCTGGAAGCGCGCCAGATTGCCCAGGTTCATCAGCGGGCTGGCCGTCCCGGAGCGGCTGCCAATGGCCTTGAAAATGAGCAGCCCGGCTTCGAGATCGCCGCGAGCCTCGTCCATCCGACCCAACTCGCCTTTGACCAAACCCAGGTTGTTGAGCGCCCCGGCTGTCCGCGCCTGGTCGCCGATCTCGCGCGCAATCTTGAGGCTCTCCTGGTAGCTGGCGATGGCATCCGCATAGCGCCCCTCGAAATGCGCAACCGTGCCCAGTCCATTCAGCGCCCAGGCGACGCCGCGGCGGTCGCCGCACGACTCGGCAATATCCAGTGATTTCTGAAAATAGGTTTCGGCTTCGTCGTAACGCCGCAGGATCGTCCCGACCAGCCAGCCGAGTTCGTAGAGCACCCGGACGATGCCCTTCTTATCGCCTGCCTGCTCAAAGAGCGCCAGGCTGTTCTCGTAAAGCGCCTGAGCATGGGTGAAGTCGCTCAGCCAGCGGTGCGCCTGACCCAACTGCGCCTTGATCTGGGCTTCCTGGATGGTGCGGTCGGGAATGTCCTCTTCATCAAGCAGGTCGAGCGCCCGCTCACCTTTTTCGATGGCTTCCCGGTACGCGCTGATGCTCAGGGCTTGCTCAACAGCTTTGCTGAGGAAGGCAACCGCCCGGCCCGCTTGTCCGGCCCGCTCGAAGTGTTCGGCAATCAAGCCGGTGTACTCGGCGATGCGGTCGCCGCTGCGTTCGACCAGCCATTCGGCGACCTGGGCGTGATAAATGCGGCGCAGCCGCCGCAGCACGCTTTCATACGTCACATCATGCAGGATCGTATGGCGGAAGATGTACTCTTCGGCTCCGGCAAAGGCCGACTGCTCGCGCCAGCGAATCAGCTCGCGCCGCCGCAGCGCCGCCAGGCACCCAGCGACATTTTCGACGGGCTGGTCGCCATCCGCGTGCAGTTCCATCACCGCGTGATCCCAGAAGATGCGCCCGACGACGGCTGCCCGCTGGAGCAGAGTTCGCTCGGCAGGCGGCAGGGCGTCCAGACGAGCTTGAAGCACCCCGGTCAGAGTCGGCGGAATCTTCAGTTCGGTCAGGCGCGAGGCATCGACTGTCCATTGATCCCCGTTCTTCAAGATCACGCCGTCATCCAGCAGCATCTTGACGATTTCTTCCAAGTAGAACGGATTGCCTTCCGACGTGTCAACGATCACCTCTATCAGAGTTTTGGGGATCGCTTCGGCTTTGCGGAGGATGTCAGCGGCCAGCCCCAAGCTGTCTTCGCGGGAAAGCGGCCGCAGGTCGATGGTCTGGTGGAAATCGGTGTTCTGCATCCACGGCGGCACACGCCGCTCAAACAGCGCAGGACGCGCCAGACAGACGACCAGCAGCTTGAGTTCACGCCGCGACCGGATGATGTGATAAACCAGGTCGAGGGTCTTGTCATCCGCCCAGTGGATGTCATCCAGGAAAATCACCGTTGGCGTCCGGGCGGCGACTTTGCCGAAAAACTCGGTGATATGGAATAAACCCAACTGCGCCAACTGCTGCGGGTCTTCGCCTTGGATGTACGGGCTGCTGCTGAAGTCAAAGCCGATCATGTGGCCGATATAGTGCGCTCTGGCCTCGGTATCCGGCCCCAAGAAGCTGGTGATGCCGCGTTCGAGCTTATCTCGCACGGTGGCGGCGCTGTCGCTGTCCTGAATCTCGAAGCGAAAGGCGAACATGTTGCGCATCAAGGCATAGGGTTGCTTGAGCATCTCGGCTGTGGCGCGGCCAGTGAAGTGTAGGACGCTCTCCGGCAGTTCATCCAACCAAGCGTCAAATTCGCGCAGTAGCCGGGATTTTCCCACGCCGGGTTCACCGATGATGGTGACGATCTGGGTCTCCTGTTCCTCGACGCTCCAGGCAAAGCTGCCTTTGAGCTGTTCTAGTTCGGCAGCGCGCCCGTACATCCGGGTGGTGACTCCCTCCACGCCGCGCGTATTGATGCGAAAAGTGCGCGGTTTTTCGCGCTCGACCAGATAGACTTGCACTGGCTCAGTCTTACCCTTGATGGGGATCGGTTCCAGGGTTCGGGTTTCAAACAACCCGCGCACCTGCCGGTAGGTGTCCACCGAGATGAGGATGCCGCCAGGCGGTGCAGCGTTTTGCAGTCGCGCGGCCAAATTGATGGCGTCGCCCATCGCCGTCCATTCGGAACCGGCCGCGCCGCCAACTTCGCCCAGCGCCACCAGCCCAGTGTTAATGCCGACGCGGGTATTGAACGTGCTGACCCCCCAGCGATCTTCGACCGTGCGGCCGTAAGCCCGCGTCGCCCGCTGAATCGCCAGTCCACAGCGCACTGCTCGTACCGCGTCATCTTCGCGGCTGACCGGCGCGCCGAAGAAAGCCAGCAGACCATCGCCCATCAGCCGGGCGACCGTTCCGCCCAGTTCGGCAACCGCGTTGGCATAGGCTTCCAGCGCCCCATCCATAATCTCCAATACGTCTTCGGGATCGAGCTTCTCAGAGATAGCCGTCGATGCCACGATGTCGGTGAAGAGAATGGTGACCAGTTTGCGCTGTTCCGGCGCGTTGGCGTGCTCCAGGGCGGCTAGCTTTTCACGCAGAATGTCAATCGTTGCATCGACAACTGCGTCGCCCAGCGTTTGGCGCAGATCCTCCTGAGCAGCAATCGCCTGCTCAAGCTGTTCCCGGTTGAGCATGGCAGCTCCTCATCCTGTACCCGGCAGTCTTGTTCGAGTCTATCCTAAAGGACTTCAATAGGGGAAATCAATTGACAGGCCCAACATGAAGACAGCAGCATGTCATTTTTTGCTCGTGCATTTCGTCTGAATTTCTTGACAATCTGGCCGCGACGAAATACCATTAAGATTGTGAACCTTCACATTTTCGTAAAAAAGCTTGTTATTCATCTATACAATGCGGTCTATGATGTCATTTGAGGCCGACTTTTTTTCCCAGACCCCCTCGGATGAGCCGAGTTCCGGCATTCACCCCGGTACAGTGCGCCCCGCAGATGCTGCCACAAACCCAACCAAGATTACTCTGCTGCGAACAGTGGCCAGACGGTCTGTGGCGGCGCCTTCGCGGTTTCAAAACTGGCAGCCTCTTCAATCAAGGATGTCCGCACGATGACGAACACACCCCCTTTGCTGGAAATGCGGAACATCAACAAGGGCTTCCCCGGCGTGCGCGCCTTGTCTGATGTCAGCTTTGATGTCTACCCCGGCGAAGTGCATACATTGGTCGGCGAGAACGGCGCTGGCAAGTCCACCCTGATGAAGATTCTGTCGGGCGTCTACATACGCGATTCCGGCGAAATTATCTTCAAGGGCCGCTCCGTCAACTTCACCAATCCGCGGCAGGCCCAGGAAGCTGGGATCGCCACCATCTACCAAGAACTCAACCTGATCCCCTATCTCTCGGTGACCGAGAACATCTTCCTGGGCAGCGAACTTGAGCGGGGAGTCCTGCTGGACTGGCCGAAGATGCACGAGCATTCGCGGGAGCTGCTGGCGCGGCTCCACTTAGATGTCGATCCGCGCACCCCGGTCAACCGGCTGGGCGTGGGCCAGCAGCAGATGGTTGAGGTTGCCAAAGCGCTCCACCACAAAGCTGACCTCATCATCATGGATGAACCCACCTCGGCGCTGAGCATCCGCGAGATCGACGACCTGTTCGCCATCATCCGCGACCTCCAGTCCCACGGCGTCGCGCTCATCTACATCAGCCATCACCTGGACGAAGCCTTCGCCATCGGCGACCGCATCACCGTGCTCCGCGATGGCCGGCACGTCGCCACCGAAACAACCCAGGCCATGAATATGGAAACCCTGATCCGCCACATGGTCGGGCGCGATCTTTCCGAACAGTTCCCCAAAGAGACCGTGCCGCGTGGCGCGGAAATGCTGCGCGTGGAAAACCTGACTCAGGGTACACGGCTCAAGCGCATCAGTTTCACGGTTCACGCGGGCGAAATCCTGGGCATTGCCGGCCTCGTGGGCGCTGGGCGGACGGAATTGGTGCGGGCAATCTTCGGTGCTGATCCGGTTGATGAAGGCCGCATCTTCATCGAAGGCAAACCGGTCACCATCCGCAGCCCCCGCGACGCCATCGCGCGCGGCATCGCTCTGCTCACCGAAGACCGCAAACAGCAGGGTCTCATCCTCCAGATGACGACCCGCGACAACATGACCCTTTCCGTGCTCAAGAATCTCACGCGGGGCTTGTTCACCAACAAGCGCCGCGAGAGCGAACTGGCGCAGCGCTTCATCGATAGCATGGCGATCAAGACCCCCAGCCAGGAGCAGTTGGTTGTCAATCTCTCCGGTGGGACCCAGCAGAAGGTCGTGCTGGCGAAATGGATGGCAACTCAGCCCAAGGTCCTGATCTTTGACGAACCCACCCGCGGCATCGACGTCGGCGCCAAGGTGGAAATTTACAAGTTGATGAACCAGCTTGTGCGGCAGGGTGTGGCAATCCTAATGGTGAGTTCGGAGCTGCCAGAAATTCTGGGCATGAGTGACCGGGTGCTGGTGCTCCGGGAGGGCCAAGTCACGGGCATACTCGAAAGGCAGGACGCTTCGCAAGAGAAGATTATGGCGTTGGCGACGGCCAGCGCCAGCTAGGAAAGAGTCATCATGGCTGATCGCGCCCTACCTGTTGCCCCCCCCAAGAATCGCATCGGCAGCGTCATTATCCGCCTGCTGCGCGATACCGGGCCGCTCTTGGTGTTCCTTGCCCTCTTCGCCTTCTTGTGGATCACCACGCCGGCTTTCCGCAGCCCGCTGAGTCTGGCGCTGCTCGCACTGGAAGCAGCGGCAATTGGCATCGTGGCGGCCGGGCAAACCTTCGTCATCCTCACCGGCGGCATCGATCTATCCGTCGAGGCCATGGTTTCCTTCGCCGGGGTGATGGCAGCCATCCTCATCGCCGGGACGAACCAGGCCGGTGGTCAGATCGCTTTCGGTGTGCCGTCCTATGTGGCGATTGCCGCGGCGCTGCTGGCCGGAACGCTCATCGGGCTGTTCCAGGGGCTTATTATCACCGGGCTGAACATCAACCCGTTCATCGTGACCTTGGGTTTCCGCAGCATCCTGCTGGGCGTGGCCCTGGTGTGGTCGCGCGGCGCGGGCATCAACATCGCCGAAGATGGGTTCATGGATTTCTTGACCAGCTTCATCCGCGTGGACATCAGCGGCATTCAATCCATTGTCGGCATCGACAACATCCGCATTCCCATCCCCTTTGTGCTGGCGCTGATCGTTTACGCGCTGGTCTGGGTCGTGCTGCGCCATACCAAGTTTGGCCGCTACACCTATGCGCTGGGCGGCAACGAGACCGCGGCGCGGCTCTCCGGCGTCAACGTCGCCCGTACCAAGATGTTCATCTACGCCATCAGTGGCTTGCTGGCATCCCTGGCGGGCATCTTAGTGATGGGCCGCCTGCAGTCAGGGGCTTACCAGAACGGGACCAACATGACGTTGATCTCGGTCGCAGCCGTGGTCATCGGTGGAACGGCCCTGTCGGGTGGGATCGGCGGCATCTGGGGCACACTGGTCGGCGTGTTCATCATCCGCATCGTCGATCAGGGCTTGGTGTATCTGAACGTCCCCTCCAACGCCAAAGAAATCGTGATCGGCGCGATCATCGTGCTGGCGGTAGCGCTGGACGTGTTCCGCCGGGGTGAAATCAAATGGCTGCGCTTGGGTCGAAAAGCACCTTCGTAACGGCGATCCATCCGGGAAACGCTGCCCGGTTTATGAAGACATGAAGCAGGGGGATCGACCTGCTTCGCAGAGCAGGACTAGTTCGTAATAGGAGGCTATTCATGCAGCGCAAAATGAGTTTGGTCGTCGTGCTGGCGCTGGTCTTGGCGCTGGTCTCGCTTTCTGCTGTGCAGGCGCAGGATGCGCCCCGCAAAGTTGGTTTTGTCCCGCCCGCGCTGACCAGCCCCTTCCACGTGGCGATGGTGGCCGGTGCGCAGGCCCGCGCCGATGAACTCGGCTGGGAACTGGTCGTTCAGGCCCCCGCGAGCGAAGGTGACTTCCAGGCGTTCGTGACCACAGTGCAGCAGCTCCTCCAGACCGGGGTGGAAGCCATCAGCATCAACCCCATCGGCACGGACTCGGCCATCACCGCCGTCCGCGCCGCCAATGAAGCCGGCATCCCCATCCTTGCTCACAACTTCATCACCCCGTTTGACGATCCCGAATTGGTGGTGGCCTCGTACATCGGCTACGACCAGTGGGGCGGAGCCGAGTCGCTGGCGAAGGAAACCTGCAATCTGATCGCCGCCAAATATGGCAGCACGCCTGAAATGACCAAGGGCAAGGTCTACATCCTGCTCGGCATCGAGAGCATCTTCTCGCGCCGGCGCACGGGTGGCTTCCTGGCAGGTCTGGAAAAGAACTGCCCGAACGTCGAAGTAGTCGGCCAGCAGACGGCGGAATGGCTGCGCACCAAGGGCCAAGAAGTGGCGGCCATTGCCCTCCAGCAGACCCCCGACATCGATGTTTTCTATGGCAACAGTGACGAGATGGCGATTGGTGCGGCCCTCGCCGCCGAGCAGCTCGGCCTCGTCATCAATGAAGACTTCTTCGCAGTCGGCATCGACGGCAACCAGCCCACGCTCGACTTGCTGGCCGAAGGCAAGTTCAGCGCGACCCTGGGCGTCGATCCGTTCCGCATGGGCGTAACCGTCATCGATACCATGAAGGCGATCTTCGACGGCGAAGAAGTGCCCCAGATTCTGCTCACCCCGTCGGTTGTGGTCACCCCGGACAACCTCGAAGCCTATCTCGCCGGCGATCTCTGGACCGATCCGGTAGCGGGCTTCCCCGAACTGGATAACGACAAGCCGACGGTTCCCGAAGAGATGATGGAAGCCACGCCGGAAGCCACACCCGGCAGCTAAGCCGCATTTCAACTGCTTCACTGCATAGAGTTTGGGTCGGCCTCTCCGTATCGGAGAGGCCGGTTTTTGTTCCGCCGAGCGACGGTAATCCGTCGGTTGACGAGACCTCGCCCCTCCATTTATCCTCCCAGTACAAGTCTCTTCGGGAGGGGAATATGCTGCATCTCATCCACTTGCATCGCTGGCGCGGTTTGGCTGCTCTCCTCGCCCTGTGCCTGCTGAGTCTGAGCGGGACGGCAGCGCTGCAAGAAGCCACGCCGGAAGCGACCGCCGAAGCCTTCGCCGTCGGCAGTGATCTGACCATCGCGGCGCTGCGCGAGCGCGAAATCGTAGCCAGCGACATCCTGCTGGAAGAAGCCTTGCCCAACGGGACGAACTACGCCCGCTATATCGCCAGCTACCAATCCGAAGGCCTGAAGATTTACGGCCTGCTGACCATCCCCTTCGGGAATGTGCCGGAGGGCGGCTTCAAAGCGATTGTTTTTAACCACGGCTATATCCCCCCCGATAGCTACGTGACCACCGAACGCTACGTGGCCTATGTCGATGCGCTGGCACAGGCCGGCTTCGTCGTCTTCAAGATCGACATGCGCGGGCACGGCGAATCTGAAGGCGAACCAATGGGATCGTACTTCTCCCCTGCCTATACCATCGACGCGATTTCGGCGCTGCGCAGCCTCCAGCGGATGAATATCATCGACCCAGACGGAATCGGCATGTGGGGGCACAGCATGGCCGGTAATCTCGTCCTGCGGGCTATGCTGGTCGAGCCGGCGGTCAAGGCCGGGGTGATCTGGGCCGGCGCAGTGTACAGCTACGACGACTTCGAGCGCTATTCGATCACCGACACGTCCTTCGTGCGCGTGCCGGATTCGCCGGGTCAGCGGCGCAGCCGCGCCATCTTTGAGACCTATGGCCGGCCAGACACAACCCAGCCGTTCTGGCGGGCAGTCTCTCTGACGGCCAACATCGACTACCTAGAGAACCCGGTGCAGATCCACCACGCAGTCAATGACGATGTGGTCAACATCGCCTATTCGCGTGATCTGGCGGCGGTGCTGCGGACCGCGGGCAAAACCTACGAATACTACGAATACGACAGCGGGGGGCACAACATCGGCTCGCCGGCGTTCGAGACAGCCATGCAGCGCACCATCGCCTTTTTCCGGGCATATCTATGAGGACAGGCCTTCCGCTATAATGCGGCAAACGCATCCCATGTGAGTCGCTTACAAATCATGTCTATCCTGCTCGATCCTCTTCAGTTTGAGTTCATGCAGCGAGCGCTGCTGGCCGTGGTGCTGATCGGCGCGGTCAGCGGTGTGATCGGCGCGTATGTCGTCACCCGCGGGATGGCCTTCCTCGGCGACGCGCTGGCCCACAGCGTGCTGCCGGGAGTCGCCATCGCCTATATCAGCGGGGCCTCGGGGCAGGGGCTGCTGCTGGGTGGGCTGGCCGCTGGCGTCCTGGCTGCGCTCGGCATCGGCTTTCTCACGCGCGGCAGCCGTCTGGCCGAAGACACTGCCATCGGCGTCGTCTTCTCCGGGATGCTCGCGCTCGGCATCGCCATCATCTCCAGCACGCGCAATTACTCTGTCGATCTCACGCATGCGCTCATCGGCAACGTCTTAGCCGTGGACACAACCGACCTAGCCCTCATCACGGTCGCGGGCATCATCGTCGTCCTGGTGATTGTCGCCTTCTACAAAGAGTTCCTGGTCGTGGCCTTCGATCCCACGCTCGCGCAGACGCTGCGGCTGCCCGCGGAAGCGCTGCGGTTGGTGCTGCTGGTGATCTTGGCGGTCACCATCGTCATCGGCGTCCAGGTGGTCGGCGTGGCGCTGGTTTCAGCCATGCTGGTGACCCCAGCCGCCACTGCCCGCTTCTACGTCCGGCGGCTGCATCACATGATGCTGCTGGCAGCAGTGATCGGAGCGGCCAGCAGCGTCATTGGGCTGTACATCGCTTGGTACATTCAGATCGCGCCGAGCGCGGCCGTTGTCCTCACGCTCATGGCAGTCTTCCTGGCGACGTTCTTCTTCGCGCCGGGGAAAGGCTACCTGTGGTCGCTGCTCGGGCGCTCCGCCCGCACGGCCTGATTGGAGCAGTCTCACGCTGCTATGCGAATCATCCTGATCCTTCCGTGCTGCATCGGCGATGTGGTGCTGGCGACGGCTGCCCTGCGCGCCCTGCGCCGCGCCTACCCCGACGCGCACATCGCTTGGGCGGTGGGAAGCTGGTCGCGCCCAGTGCTGGAAGGCCATGACGCGCTGGATGCGCTGGTCGATACCGGGCCGGCGGCGCTGCCGGTCAAGTCGCCGTGGGGATTCCTGCGCCTGGTGAACCAGCTCCGCGCCGGCCGCTATGATCTGGCAGTCTCGTTCGTGCGTTCCCCGCTCATGAGCCTGGCCGTGCAGCTCTCCGGGATACCAATCCGCGCCGGCTTGGACAGCAGCGGTCGCGGCTTCGGCTATACCGTGCGCGTCCCGGTCAATCCGGCCCAGCCTCGCCATGAGGCCGAACTGTACTTGGAGGTCGTGCGTGCGTTGGGCGTCTCGACCCAGGACTGCTGGGCGAACGTGCCGGTGCAGCCCGGCGCAGTCCAATCCGTGCGCCGTCGCCTGGCCGAGGCCGGACTGCGGCTCCCCTATCTGGTCGTGCATCCGGGTGGTGGGCGTAATCCAGGTATGACGCTGGATGCCAAGCGCTGGCCGCCGGAATACTTCGCAGCCCTGGCGAATCGGCTCTCCGCCCTGCGCGATGACCCGGTGGTCGTCATCGGCGGGCCGGGGGACGAAACCCTCGTACAGGCCGTGACAGGCCGGCTGGAGCGGCCAGGAGCAGCCTGGGCAGGCGTCCTGAGCTTTGCCGAGGTGGCCGCGCTGGCGCGGGAGTCCTGGCTGTACCTGGGCAATGATACCGGCATGACCCACCTCGCCGCCGCCGCTGGCGCGCGCGCCGTCATGATCCTCGGGCCGTCCGATCCCAAGCGCTATGCACCGTTCACACCGAGTTCGCTGGCCGTCTGGAAGCCAGCGGCGGTCGATCCGCGCGGGGTCAGCGTGGGTGCGCCGCCAGGCTGGGATTGGGCGCGGGACGGGATCAGCGTAGAAGAAGCCTACGCGCGGATTCAGGCTTTTCTGCTGGGGTGAAATCGGTTCAAAGTTCGGCCAAGCACCCGCCGGACAGGGCAGTTAGCGGTGCAGATTGCGGCGCGGTGCCGGCTCGGTTTCCAGCGGCAGATCATCTTCTACCTCGGCCTCGTCGCGCTTGGGCTTCTCCCCGCCGTAGACCTCGGCCGGGCGGAACGTTTCCAGCATCAGCGCTTCAACAGCGCGAGGGTTCTCGATGCCGAAGAATCCGACGGTCATCTCCACCGGGCTGCCCAAAGCAGTTCCTCGCCCGCAAGCAGTTCTTCATCGATCCGATCTAACACCTCACGAGGCAGGGAATCGCGCTTCATAGGGATTTCCTTTCCGCGTTGGCTGGTTCATCCGCTAAGTTGGTGCTGCTTTGTTTGGTCTCACCCTGCTGCGCTTCACTTAGCTCCCCCTCTCCATTGCAATGGAGAGGGGGCTGGGGGGTGAGGTGTTGTCTGAACTTATCGGATGCGCCGCTGACTCGTCTTTCTTCATCATCATATAGTACGAATTGTACGGCCTAGACGGTGCAGTTCGCCTCCTCCAGAAATGCGGCGTTTGTCGTTGCTTATCTCCTGTTTTTGGGTCCCCAAACAGTTAGATTTTTCATCGCCCCTCCGCCCCAAATGCGCTCACGGGGCAGCTTCTGCCGAAAGCAGCGTGCGCGAACCCGCCGCGTAGTACAGCCGGTAGCGGCGGCGGTCGTCAAACGCTGCGCGGGAATGGGCTGGAATATCAAAGCAGTCGTCCTCAACGCAGACGAGCCAGCGCCGTACCAGCCAGGCCGGGAGCTGCCGGATGCGCAGCCAGCCCGTCCGTGACTGCACGCGCTCGCGCATATCGGCGTCGAAGCGCTGCCAGTGCAGTACCGCGCCGCTCATCAGGCAAGCGGCGATAAAGCTGACCGTGATGATCCCCAACCGGAACAACAGGCCGAGTCCCGCCCACACAGCCGCCGCCAGCAGCCACCGCTGCACGGTCTGGGTGCGGCGGCGCAGCAGCAGGTCGCGCTGTCGTGCGCTGATGCGGCCGGCCCGGTTGGCGAATAAATCTTCGGCGGTGAAGTCCAGCGACCCCGCCAGCAGGAACATCGGATTGGGATACAGCATGGCACTTCGTTGACCTCACGACTCTCTGCATCCAGCCGTGATTCTACGATCAGAGTCGCTCCGCTTTCTCCCCAGTGATTCGGGGGTTGGGTGGATGTCTTTCATCCGTGCGGTGCTTTGGTTTCGGACGCCCTTCTTGGCTCCCTACCCGGGCATCGATACCCCAGTCCCTCGTCTTCAAGAGTGACCAAATGGTTTTCCAAAAAGTCACCCTTTCCGTTCCATTTTGTGCTATCGTAGGCATACGGGTAGGGACGCCATTCTTGGCGTCCGCTTACCCCCTCTCCCAGTGAGCGCAGCGAATGTCCGGGAGACGGGCCAGGGGGTGAGGGCACTAGATTCTCATATTCTCACATTCTCATTCTTATCATTCTTATCATATCGCATCGCCCTCCCCATCCTCGATAAACGATCAGCTAGGCCGTCAGTTCGCCGAGTTTATCGACATAGCTGGCGAGGACCGCAAAGGTGCGCTCAACCGGCTCCGGTGAGGTCATGTCCACCCCGGCATGACGCAGGGCATCAACCGGGTACATCGAACTGCCGGCACTCAGGAATTCCACGTAGCGTTGAGCAGCCCCCGCTTCGCCGGCGCGGATGCGCCCAGCCAAAGCGTGTGCCGCCGAGATGCCAGTAGCGTACTGGAAGACGTAGTAATTGGAGTACAGATGACCGAACTGCGCCCAGGTGATACCCACTCGTTCCCGGTCTACGTGCACTTCGCTGCCGTAGCCCTCGCTGAACAGGTCGGCCATCAGGGCAATCAGGTCGTCAGCGGTGATGGCTTTACCGGCTTCGGCGCGTTCATGAACCTCCAGCTCGAATCGAGCCAGCGTCGGCATGATGAAGAAGTAGCGGTGTAAGTTGGTCATCGCTTCCTCGATCAGCGCGATCTGGAAGGTGCGGTCCGAATGGACTTCAAAGAGATGGGCCCGCGTCATTGCCTGGTGGAAGTTCGAGGCAACCTCGGCAGCGAAGAGCGAATAATCGCCGTAGACGAATGGTTGGGTCTTCCGGGTGAGATACGAGTGCATCGAGTGGCCGAGTTCGTGGGTCAGCGTGCTCATCGCCCCCAGGTTATCGTCATAGCTCATCATGATGTACGGGGCAGTGTCATAGGTTCCGAAGGAGAAAGCTCCGGCGGTCTTGCCCTGGTTGGGATACACATCGACCCAGCGTTCCTCCAAGCAGCCTCGCCGGATAGTTTCGGCGTAAGACTGGCCCAGGGGGGTCAGAGCATCAGCAATCCAGGCGACGGCTTGCTCGAAGGGAACGACCGGCGGCTCGGTGGTGAGCGGCGCCCAGATGTCGTAGGGGTGAAGCGTATCGACCCCCAACGCCCGGCGGCGGATGGCCCAGTATTTGTGCCAAGTCGGGATGTTCTTGCGGAAGGTATCGATCAGACTGTGGAAAACAGCGCGCGGGATGTTGTACTGGAAGAGAGCAGCGTCCAGCGCAGTTTCGTAGCGGCGCGCGCGTGCGAAGAAGACATCCCGCTTGACCGAAGCCAGGTAATTGCTCGCCAGCGTATTCTTGAGCGACAGGTAGCTGTCGGCGTAATTTTCCCAAGCCTGTCGGCGAACTTCACGATCAGGGTTTTCCATGAAGCTGCCGATGGTGCTTTGTGCCAGTGGCAGCACCTCTCCGCTGCTGGATGTGACCGGCTTGAACCGCATGTCAGCGCTGGTAAGCATCTCTTCGGTGTTATCAACAGCCGAGAATGGATCACGGGCCAGCGCCAAGACTTCTTCAACTTCAGGCGAACGGACATGCTGCTGCTGCCGGAAGAGATCGCTGAAGAAATGCTTGAAAACGGCGAGGCGCGGCTCGGAGTCTGTCCAGCTCATCAAGGTGGACTCACCAATAGCCAGTAGTTCGGGGCTTTCAAAGGCGGCCGCCGCGCCGTAGCGGGCCAGCAGCCCGCCAGCCTGTCCGGTCATGCCGATGGCTTCCTGGTCGGTGGTCTCGCAGGCCTGGGACATGCGGGCGTAGAAGAACAACTTCATAGCGCGCCGGAAGACCGAAGACGACAGCTCGAACCAATCGGCGAGGACGCTCGCGCTCTCACTGAGCCGCCCCTGGTAAGCGGCTACCTGTGGCAGCATCGCTTCGACGGCTTGCAGCTCAGCAGCCCAGGCCTGCCGGGAAGGGAAGACCTGCTCGGCATTCCACTTGTATTTGTTGGCAATCTCGCTCCGCAGAGGGAGGGTTTTCAAAGACATGATCTATACTCCAGTGACCGGAACCTCATGCCATTGTAACGTGGATGGGGGCACGGAGATAGTTCCGCTGCTGGGCTGGTTTATCTGCCGAGGTAGTCCAGCATCTGCGCCAGCAGGTGGCGGCCAGCCGCGTTAGTCTTCAGATCACCCACTTGGTCACCGCTTCCACCCGCGAACCGCAGTGTAGAAACCAGTGCCGTACCCTGGCCGATCCGCGCTTCAAGCAGATAGTCAGACACGGTGAAGAGGCGGGCGTCCAGCCGGCGCAGGATCGGCATCACCGCCACCAGGTCAGGAACAGCCTCAGCCAGCCGCGCGCTATCCAGGGCATGATCGGTCGCCAGATGGTAGAACTGCAGGTCGGTGTACCCTTGATGAGGAAAATCGTTCCAAACAGCATGCTCGTAGATCAGCTTAACGCACTCGCGCCAGAAGGGACGTGGCACAGCCGGCAGGAACCCAGGCCCAGTTTGGAGGATCAAGGCACGGCCTCCGCGCCGAACAAAATCCAGCACTGCTTCAGTCGGGGCACTCGTGACCAGAACCCGGTTTGTCAGCGCTTCGAGTTCAGCCGCGCTGCGAATTTCCGTCATCGCTTGTTTGAGGTCGCTCAGTTCTTCGAGCGCTCCACCCGGATCATAACAGGCCAGCCTATCCGGCCAGCTCAGGACAGCCGGGTACACCCACAGCGTCCACTGGTTGCGCATCTGCCCGAACTGAACGGACAAGGTATACGTTCCGGCCAGCGCCGGAGCAGTGAAAGCGAACGAGGCAATCTCGCGCAGCGTTCCGCCGGGCAGCGGCCCCTTAACGGCGCTGCTTCCGCTGGCACTCACCGCGCCAGAGGAATCCGCAAGCTGCCATTCCAGGCTGCCGCCAGGCAGCGGTTCGCCGGTATGCGACAGCACGATCCGGTAGTCGACCATGCAGCCTGCGGTCAGGTTGAAGCGGTCTGCCGGCGCAGGACGATCGCCGCCGCGCTTCCAGATGCGGGCGCGTCCTTGTTCCAGCAGCAGCACGCTGTCGGCGTTGAAAAGGCGGAACGCCTCGGCATCGACTTTGGAGTGGCCGAGATCGTCGAACATGGATGAGGTCGCCAGCGGAGTATCGCGGATGCTGGTCACCACATAGCCGCCCATCCCGGCGCGGCTCCGGACTTTTTCCAAGATAGTTTTGCGGATCGCAAAGGACTGCTGGCGAGAAATGCGCTGCAAGTCCTGCCCGCTGAATCCCAGCTTGCCAAGCTGTGCCATGCGCTCGGCCTGCTCGCAGTAAGCCAGTTTTTCTAGCGGGTGAATCGGATTCTTTTCGGTCAGCCACCAGGGGAGCGATCCGCCAAAGGCGGCAGCGATTTCATCGAGGTCGCGGTAATCATCGGAGTCACAGAACTCGCCAAAAATCCAGGGACGCGGTGGTCGCCAGTCCCGGCTGAAGTGATCGACCAGCGGCGTAAAGTAGTGCAGGTCGCAGTAGAAGTGGTAATCGTTAAAGTCAGCGTAATCGAACGCCAGTCCGCCGTAGGCTTCACCAGAGCCGCTGTTATCGCAGGCCAGGATGCCGCTCGTCCGGCTCCGCAGGATGCCGTTCAACTGTCCCAGGAAATCGGCATCAGCATCCTCGCCCAACTCGCAGCCGAGGCTGTAGATGACTACCGAAGGATGGTGATGCACCTGCGCCAGAATATCAGCGTATTCGAGGGGAGCCTGTTGGCGCAGACGCGGTGTTACCTCCGGCAGCCACATGGGCAGTTCCATCCACAAGAACATGCCTTCTTCGTCGGCGATCTCGAAGTAAAGCGGTGAAGGCACGTACAGGCACAGCTTGACGAGGTTATAGCCAAGCGCGCGAACGCGGCGGAATTCGTCACGGATGGTGGCTTCGTCCGGCGCGGGACATAGGATTTGAGGATACCAGCCCCAATTCAGGACACCGCGCAGACTAACGGGACCGCCGTTGAAGCGAAGCTGCTCACCCTTGTGGGAGAGTGTCCTGAACCCGAATTGGCGCTGTGTGACCGCCTGGGTAGCACCCCCGGATTCTAAACGCAGTTCGGCAGTATAGCGCACAGGCGAAGTCGGACTCCATAAACGCGGCATGGAAACAGTCAGTTCCGCTTGCAGACGTTCGGATTCCAGCCGCCCGTGCCATTGAGCAGCATCGTTTCCGTCCGGATCAAGCAGTCGGATGGCAGCCTCCGAGCGGCTCAGGCTGTGGCAGACCGCTTCGATACGCACTCGGCCGTTCTCTGCGTCCGGCAGCACCCAGATATCCCCAAAAGCGGCATTGGGGAAGGCCATCAGCCGGGCTGACTGCCACAGGCCGCCGAAAGGAATACACACATCCGGCAGAAAACCCGCCAAAGACTCCCGCAAAGGGAAGCGACCACCGGGTTTGTAGACGGTCAGTTCGATTAGATTGTCCTGGCCGAATCGGATTGCGCTGCTGACATCGAACGCAAACGTCGCCCACAAGCCGGCATGTTCACCCGCTAGCATGCCGTTGACTCGCGCTTCGACATGATAGCTCACCGCGTCGAATTGAAGCTGGATGCGTTTGCCGCTCCACGCTGCTGGGACATGGATGCGGCGGCGGAAGGCTGCCGGGCCGTCGATGCGGCGGGCAAAGCCCTGGGCTTCCCAGACGCCGGGTGTCTGAATGCGGCCAGTTTGCCTGGCCAGGGTGAACTCCCATTCGCCATCCAGCGACAGCGACTCGGTTTCGATCAGATTTTGCCAAGGTCTCATCGACGCATTGTCCCTCTGAGCCGCTTACAAGCGCGGCAGGCGGCTTTCCACCGGGAGCATTTCCGGGAAGGGCTTATGTGGTTCGGTCTGGTACCAGTAGGCAGTGGACGAATAGTCATTGGTCAGCTTGTTGGCATGGCCGTGTTCAATGGTCACCCGGATCGATTTCTCGAAGAAGATCGGGTCTTCGATGTGATAGCGGTACAGCGTGTTCTTGCCCCGCCACGGCCAATCCTCCGTACCCTGGTACAGGATCAGGCCGTGATAGGGCGCGCTGTATTCTTGCTTGGGGCCGAAAGCGGTATTGAAGTAATCCTCCGTCCCCGTGCCGTGCAGACCCGGCCAGGGTGCGTCGTCGACGAAGATCATGTCGTCTCCTTCACCATACCAGTCATTCGCTTGCCGGGAGAAGCAGTCGATATCCAGATGGCAGCCGACGTAATGGCCGCGGCCTTCGGCTTCCAGGATCACATAGTTGGCGTCGCCGGTTGTATTAGGCACACGCCAGGCTTCGAACATCTTCTCATGATCGTCTTCCCAACGCTGCGCCGGATCGGCCCAACCGGGCGTCGGATTGACACGCCGCCACTGGGCATGAAAGCGGCCGTAGTCATCCAGGTTCGTGCCCGCGGGGTAGGCTTCGTAGTCGATGTAGAAGTAGAAGTTCATCTTCTTGTTGGCTTCGCTGAAGAGTTCAATCCGCGCCGAGGTCTGAAATGGCATCGGGAACCAGCAGTTGAAAGCACGGCCGTTTTCAGGACTCATTTGCAGCGGCAGCGAGACGAAATTGCGCGAGAGGCTGTGCCCCATGCCGAAAAAGTCGCCAATCGGAGTTTCGACGCTGGGGGTGGTTTCGCTGTCCCAGAACATCCGCAGCAGCACTTTGCGGAGGGCATATTTATCCTCTGACCATAAAGTTGCCCAGATATGCTTGATGCAGCCTGGCCCAGTCAGTTTAGCAAGGTCTCGGGATTGGCCGGGCGCAAATTCCCACCAATCGCTGTTGCCTCCGGAGGGATCATAACTCGAAGCGCGGAGGCGCCGCACGCCGGGCCGCAGCAGTGGCAGTCCAGCCAGAGTACTCATGCCGAGAATCATGGTTCATCCTTTCAAACCGGTCAGTTGAATGCCTTCAATGAAATACCGTTGGGCGAAGAAGAACAGTGCGATCATCGGAACCATGCTGAGTACCGAGGCAGCAATCAGGCGGTCGTAGAAGATGGCGCCGAACTGATCCCGGAAGAAATTCAGCCCGACGGACACTGGGAATAATTCTGGGCTGCTCAGGTAAATAAACGGTTCCAGAAAGCTGTTCCATGTCCACCAAAAGGTAAAGATAATCACCGTAGCAATCGCGGGTTTACTCAGCGGAACAATCACGTGCCGGATGATCTGGATGACGCTGGCCCCGTCGATGCGAGCAGCTTCCTCCAGTTCACGCGGGATTGCCATAAAAAACTGGCGCAGCATAAAGATCAGGAAGGCGTTGCCGAAGAACGAACGTAGGAACAGCGGCCAGAGGGTGTTGACCATGTTGAGGTCGCGGAAGATTTCGTAGACTGGAACGAGCGTCACCGGATAGGGCAACATCATCGTGCCGAGCAAGATGACAAAGAAGAAGTTCTTGCCAGGCGCGCGCAGCCGGGCAAACGCATAGGCTACGACTACGCACGACAGTACATGGCCGATACAATTCAGGATAACCAGCACGAACGAGTTGCGGAAGAAAGTGGTGAAGTAGGTCTCGCCGACTTTGGTTTGCAGCGCTTCGCGATAACCTTCGAAGCGAAGTTGAGTGTACATAGCTCGCTGAATCGCCTGTGGCGGGACATCGAATGCCTCATCGACCACTGAGGCCGGCACAACGAGTGCCATCTCGCGGGATTCGCCCACAAGCGCTACCGAGTGGGTCTCGTCACCTTCGCTGAAACCATCCTGCACACGGTAGGGGATGCGGTTTAACTGGTCGCCGCGCGCGCTGTTCAGCCCACCTAGCTGGGCCAACCGCAGTGTAACAGCCTGATCGACAGGGATGACAGCGCTTTGTGTGGTGCCGCTCACAAGAATTGCTACATCGAACGGCTCACCGCTTTCAGGGGTGAAGGTCGCTACCTGCATCATCACGCCGTTCACGGGCGCGGGCCGGGATTCGCTCATCTGTGAGCGCGGCGCGACGAAGACATGGGCATCAAAAACCTCTTCATTGATAACGGGCTGCCAGGACTCGGCGAACAGCTTGATATATTCGCCTGGCTGACCGGCGACCGTGACGAGCGGGAGTTCAGTCTCTCCCACAGCAGCAAAACCGGCATTGCTCAGCGCGTCTGCCGGGACGAGTATCGCGGATGCAGCAATCTCTGGCGATCCCATGACCGAGAGTTGGGACTCTGGGCCAATAGGAATCACTTGGAGCGTACCGGATTCGGTGACAACTTCACGGCCGCGGAAGGCGATGCCGCCAATTTCGAGATTGGCACGCGCGCCGCTGTTGACCTCATCGAGTGGGAGGCGCAGCGCGGCAGTCTTCAAAGCCTCAGCTTCTGCCACGATCAGGGTATCACCATCACCGCGAGCCAGCGCAACGACTTGGTGTGTATCTCCTTCCGGCGTCATCCACGGGCGCACATTGAGAATAATGTCTCCGATGGTTGAGGCTGCTGCATCACCAACGGAATCGCTGGAAACGGTCAGCAGTTCTGGCATTCGGCTGGCATCGATCACCGTGGTGTAACGCCGGATGCCGATTTCAATGACTTTCTGTAGCTGGCCGTCCACCTCGACCTGCCACAGGTTAATCATGCGGTTGGTGTTTCCGGCTCGGACTTCTTCCCAGTGTTGAGGAATCCAGATGGGCGGCTGGGTGAAGATCTGCCAGCCGGGTTTGAAGCTGGCTGAAATCATCCAGAGCATTGGGAACAACATGAAAGCTGAGCCAAACAGCAGCACGACGTAGCTGAAGAAATGGCGTACGTTCTGCTGCCAACGCTTGGAAGTGCGGATCTGATCCCAGCGCGAAAGAAGCTGCGATACGGCGGCTGCACGGGTGGGAGTATTCATCGCTAACGCGCCTCCGACTCGTAATAGACCCAAGCAGCCGAAGAGCGGATCACCAGCAGGGTGATGACCATAATGATGACGAACAAAATCCAGGCCAACGCCGAGGCATAGCCCATCTGTACGAACTCAAAGGCGCGTTCGTACAGGTTAATCATGTAGAACAGCGTGGCGTTGTTAGGACCACCGCGCGTGAGCACCCAGCCCACATCGAAGACCTGAAGGGCGCCGATGATCGCCAGCACCACGTTGAAGAAGATGGTTGGGCTGAGCATTGGCAGCGTCACATAGCGAAATTTGGCTCGGTCGTTGGCGCCGTCAATTTCAGCAGCTTCGTAGAGCACTTCGGGAATGCCCTTCAAACCGGCTAAATAGATCACGATTTGGCCGCCGACGCTCCACCAGCTCATCAGAATGAGGGAAGGAAGCGCCCATTGTTCACTGAGAAGCCAGTCAGGACCTTTGATGCCAAACCAGCTCAGTACTACGTTGAGCAGTCCACCTTCTGGCCGGAAAATATACAGCCACAGGATGGCGACAGCGATGCTGCTGAGGATCGACGGCATGAAGAAAATCGTGCGCCAGAAGTTCACGCCTCGGAGCTTCTGCGAAAGCACCATTGCCAGTGCCAGCGCGATGATCGTGCCACCCGGCACGCTGCCGAGGGCATACAGAAACGTCACTTTGAGCGACTGCCAAAAATCAGGATCACTGAAGATGCGCTGGTAGTTTTGCAGACCAATCCACTGCGGTGGGGAAAGCAAATTGTAGGAGGTGAAGGACAAGTATAACGAGCGCAGCATCGGATAGGCCAGGAACACCAGGAAGCCGGCCAACCAGGGCAAAATGAGCAGGTAAAAGGAGAGGGCTTCCCGGCGTGCCAGGGGTGTTCCCAGGCTGAATTTGAAAGGAAGGTTGGACATTGTTCTTCCTCAAAAATGCAGGGGCGCCGCGCGGTCAGGCCGCGTGAACGCCCCTGTTCCGAAAAGAGTCTGCGCGCTGGTGGGAGGGATGAGCGGATGTTCACCCCTCCAGCGTAGGATTAAAAGGCAGACACTTACTGCTGGCCGCCTTCGGCGATGCACTTATCTGCATTTGCTGCCAGCTTGTCCAGTTCAGCTTGAATATCGATCTGATCGCCACCATCTGACAGGAGACGCTTGGTCAGATCGCCAGCCGGGGTAGCGACGCAGGGGCTGTAATAGGGAGTCCGCAGTTCTTCCAGCGGTCCCAAGTGGTTGGTCTCGGCGATGTACACGCCCCAGTATGGGTCGGTATCGCGCTGCATTTCCTTGGAGACGACCGGGTTGCCGCTAAGTGCCTTGAGCGCAAAGACGCGCTGGCCGGGTTCAGTAGTCAGCCACTTGAGCAGCTTCCAGGCTTCCTCAGGATGTTGACTCTGGCCGGAAATGCCCCAGCCGAGCCACATCAACACGCTGGAACGTCCACCTGGGCCAGCCGGAACTGGAGCAACCGTCCATTGCAGGTTGGGAGTCCCATTGAAGACATCCTGCCACCAGGGGCCATGGAAAGTCACGCCCATGGCGATCTTGCCGTCCTGGAACATCTGTACACGCCCACCCTCAGTCGCGCCAATGACCGACAGCGATGGGGCAACGTGATGTTTGAAGACTAGGTCACGATACCACGAGAGCGCCGCAGCCGCTTCCGGACTGTTGAGCAAGCCGGTAGTAGTGGTGCCGTCTTCCGTAATCGTTAGGACGCCCCAAGCTTGCAGGTAGCTCTGGAAACCCCGCCACCAGCCGTCGCTGATAATGTCGATGCCCCACTGCACCACATTCTTCGGATCGAAGTCTGGGCTGGCCGCATTGTTGCCGTTACTGTCCAGTGTTAGCTGAAGGGCGATATCGAGCGCGTCGTCCCAAGTCCAGCCCTCTTTCGGATAAGGAATGCCAGCAGCATCGAACAGCGCGGTGTTGATATAGAATGAACTGGTGCTGTAGTCTTTAGGCAGCGCCACAGGCTTGCCGTCATAGAAACCCTGCTGGTAGATACCTTCATAGACATCAACGCCAATTTCGATGCCATCTTCACCGTTGACATATGGGGTCAAGTCAACATAGGCCTTGCCTTCCGAAGCCTCCATATAGAGTGCAGCCCACTCCGGTGGATAGGCCATCAGGTCTGGGCTGGTTCCGGCGGCCAGCCAAGTCAGACGGCGGGTGTTCTGGTCATCGCCGATGTTCGGTTCTAGCACCACGTCAATGCAGGGGTTTTCCGCTTCAAAGGCTTCGATGACCTGGTTCATGTATTCCACGCGGTCACCGCTTGACCAGTCGTCGACACGGAGCGCGACTACACCGCCAGGGCAGTCCTGTGCACTGGCGAGTGAAACCGAAAAGGCGAGAACAAAAAGAACACAAAGAACGCTAAGCCATTTGCGAGACATTCTTTTCCTCCTTCATACTCTATCTATAGTCATAGTCAGACAGGATTTTGCTTCTGGTTTGCCTCCCAACGAACAACTTCAAAAGACAACGTAAAGGTCTGAAACAGCCGAGAAGTGTTGTCTGTACAACTTGTCTTGAGTTTAGAGCGTGTTGAGCAGACTGTCAAGCCATTTGACATGCGGTTCCTTGACAGTTGTGGGGCTGATGATTAGACTTACTCTAAACAACATTAAAAACATGTACAGTCCTTTCAAAAGTGAGTTGATTCTGACGAGGATGCTATGGTGAAGGTTTTGCCTGCCAGCCGGGCCTCACATGCCGATGTCCGGGTCGAAAATGCTTCCCGCTATCTCAAACGCTGTTACATCATCGAACGCCAGTTGATGCGGACGCTGGCGGCCCGTTTTGTTGATACCAGCCAGTGGGATTTCAAGCGGCAGCTCTCCCAGGACATGTGGGAGACTTCGCGCCACGCTGACGCGCTCCGCACCCGCGTGCTGGAACTGCGCTATCCCCGCCGGGATGTCGATAAGAAGTACGATCCTGATATGATGAGGTTGGCAGCCGAATTCGCCAAAGGAAAGGACTGGCAGGAATTCATTGGCGGCGTATATGGAGCGCTGCTGCCAGAATTGACGCGGGCGTATCAGAGTTATCTCGACCAAACCGATCCACTGGATGACGGTCCAACAGTCTATCTCCTGCGACACATCATTGCCGATAAACAGACTCAAATTGAACGGATGCGCGCGCTGGCGGATCAGGTTGCACCAGGGTTGTTTGAAGAGACTAACTCCTGGCAAGATTTCATTCGCCAGTGCTGTGCGGCCTTCGGCGGCATCCTGGGCCAGGAAGCCACTGCTCCCTTTCCGGCGGATCATCCCCAAGCGGGAAAGCCAGCCTATCGGATTGGCCGCAGCGTCCAGCGAGACTCGCGCTGGCGTCCGGCGCTGTTTCACCTGCCGCACGAAAACAAATATGACGTGGAAGGTCGCAAGGCTTGGCAGCGTATTGAAGCACTGGACAAGCGTGTGGCAATGCAGGTCTGGTCAGCCATCAGCCACTTCAATGAGATCTGGGCAGCGGAGGTAGTGGCGGCCTCGATGTGGGATTTTGACGACCAGCCCTGGGATTTCTACCTCGATCTGGCACGGTGGTCTTGGGATGAGACCCGCCATAGTACGATGGGATTCCGAGCGCTGGAAGGTTGGGGCTGGGATGTGCCTGACCTGATCCCATGGGGGAATGCACTCTACAACGCGATGGGGCCAATGCCGCCGATTCAACGGCTGGCGCTCCTTTATTACTACGAGGATGGGCTGCTTCGCGCTGGAACGAAACAGATCGAGATCAAGATTCTGGAATCGGCCCAGGATGATGGCAGCGTGCAGGACATGGACTTTGATTGGGCAGATGAGGCCATCCACGTCAGCTATGGTTATACCTGGCTGCGGCATCTGTTGGGCGACACCAATGCCAGCAAGGAAGAACTGACTCGGCTGACCGACGAAGCCCGCAACATCATTGCTCGGTTTGTAGCCGAGCATAAGGACGACCCAGAAGCCAAACTTGCACCCTACTTTGACCGCCTGTACGGCGTGATTGCTTCCATGCTGCGAGATATACCCGATGACCATCTGGATATCCACTGGGCACCGGTGGTAGCAGACGAAGAGGCATTGAAGGCGCTGTAGTCGTGGCGACTTTCAAGGTGACGCTGGCTGCATCCGGGAAGCAGTTCAGCGTGGAGTCAGGTGAGACCATTCTGGAAGCTGCCGAACGGGCTGGTGTGCTGTTGGCATTTAGCTGCCGCAGCGGAACCTGCCGCTCGTGTCTAACACGGATTGCCTCCGGTTGCGTGGAACATGACCCGGAGTACGCCGATGAACTCAACATCGATGCGGCCGAATTGGCTGACAACTACCGGCTTCTATGCAGCGCTCTGGCGCATTCGGATGTAACCCTGGAGAAGTAATCATGAAGCTGCTCGTCTTTCGTGCATTGTGGGGCATGACTGGGACGCTCCATGAACAGGTCGCGCGCGTAGCAGCAGCAGGCTATGACGGTTTTGAATTGTGGCCGAGCCAGTGGACGATTTCCCAGCAGGAGATGCTCAAGCTGGCAGCGGATTACGGTCTGAACGTGATTGTGGGCGCAGCTATTGATGAGCAGACAGACCTGGAACCCACACTCAACGAACTCGCCGCGCTCAATCCTGTCCGCATCAATTTGCACAGCGGGCGTGACAGTATGACCCCGGCTGAAGCCGGAGCCTTTTTCGAGGAGTCGCTTCGCGTCGAGGCGAAGATTGGTATACCTGTCGGCCATGAGACTCATCGGGGGCGTATCCTGTTTACACCCTGGACGACGGCAGATTATCTGAAACAGTTCGATGGGCTGCGGATCACTGCCGACTACAGCCATTGGGTCAATGTCTGTGAACGGCTTCCAGAGGATGAAGCGGTGGCACTCGAACTAGCGAATCACCGTGCTGTACATATTCATGGTCGTGTCGGGTATGAAGAAGGCCCGCAAGTTCCTGATCCGTCCGCGCCGGAGTACGTGGTGCAGTTAGCCTGGCATGAGCGCCAGTGGGCGCAGATCAAGGCGCTGCACCAGCAGGCAGGTGCAGATGTGTTGACTTTCACGCCGGAATATGGCCCGCCAAATTACCTACACACACTGCCGTATACTCAGATGCCTGTAGCTGATCTATGGCAGGTGTGCCTATGGGGCGCAGAGCGTGCCCGCACTATGCTCGGCTGAGGCCGACCGCATTGAAGACGCTTCTGGAGGCATTGACCATTGAACAAGACACCGCATCACGCGCCGGATGGGTTCGATTGGGCTGCCCACGTCGATCAGTGGCGCCAGCAAGGCGCAACCCTTGACCTTAACTTACGGACGGCTGCTGGCCGCAGCGTCCCGATGTGCTTTCAAGCACTTTCCCCGTATATCTGGCGGATCACCTTTACTGCACCAGGTGGCAGGCTCTATCCAACTCCCATCATTTACCACCGGCCTGAGAATGCTCC
Source organism: Anaerolineae bacterium (assembly GCA_034431625.1). Lineage (GTDB taxonomy): Bacteria > Chloroflexota > Anaerolineae > Aggregatilineales > Phototrophicaceae > CFX2. Next base: position 52,179 of record DAOUCY010000130.1, read on the forward strand.
ATTGCTGTATCTCGAACAGACTAAGGGCATGCTGACGCTTACCGGTGCGCGGTTGACCTTGCAGGTTGATGTTTCGCCGTGGAGCTTCCGTCTGCTGGATGCCGAGGGCTTTGATATCCTGCGCGAGAATCCTAGTGACATCGACGGTCTAGGACGTCCCTTCGTACTGCCACTAGGCTTCGTCATGACCGAGGCAGGCATCTCACAGGTGACAGAGTCCTTCCACCTGCGTCCAGATGAGTACTTGTACGGATTGGGTGAGAAATATACGCTGCTTAATAAAGTTGGCCAGCGCATCATTACCTGGACACAGGACGCCTTTGGATCAACCAGCGAACGATCCCACAAGAACATCCCCTTCTTGCTGAGCACGCGCGGTTATGGCCTGCTGCTGGACAGTGGGGCGCGGATCACTTGGGATTTGGGTGTGACGTCGTGCCAGTCCTACACCATTGCGGCGGAAACCTCGTCGTTTGATGCCTACGTGATCTATGGCCCTTCCTTTGCTGAAATCCTAGAGCGTTATACCGAACTCACTGGGCGGTCGCCTGTGCCACCTAAATGGACCTTCGGTCTATGGGTTTCGTCCGGTGGAACATACCGCACCCAAGCCGAAATGGAGCAGCTTGTTGCTGGGTTGGATGCGCACGACATCCCTGCTGATGTGGTTCATGTCGATCCATGGTGGATGCAGTGGCGCACCTACTGTGATTTCCGCTGGGATCGCAAAGCCTTTCCAGATGTCGAAGGATTCATTGACCGCCTGCATGCAGCAGGGTTGAAGCTTTCGCTTTGGGAACATCCCTACATCTCGCTTGAAAGTGAGCTGTTCGAGTACGGCAAGCAGCATGGATATTTCCTCAAGCGACCAGATGGTGAGGTCTACATCATCGACTACGGTCTGTCGCTGGCCCCGCGTCCGGATGGTGTGGTTCGTATCGCTACACCGGAGACTTCCTGGAATGCGCGGGTTGCTATCATCGACCTGACAAATCCCGAAGCCTATACCTGGTTCCAGGACTTGCATCGTCCAGTGCTGAAGATGGGGGTAGATGTTTTCAAGACTGATTTCGGCGAGGATGTACCCCGCGATGCTGTGTTCTACAATGGTGAGACTGGGGCTACCATGCACAACCTCTATCCCATCATCTACAACCGCTGTGTTAGTGAAGTGACGGCGCAGGAACGTGGTTACGCAGTAGTCTGGGCACGGGCGGCGACGGCAGGCAGCCAGCGCTACCCGGTTTACTGGTCGGGCGATCCTGCTGCCGATTTCGACAGCCTGGCCTGTACCATCCGCAGCGGGTTGTGTGTCGGGCTTTCCGGCATCCCTTTCTGGAGCAACGACATCGGCGCTTACCGGGGGATGCCTTCGCCGAGCCTATATGTACGCTGGGCGCAGTTCGGCCTGCTGTGTTCGCACAGCCGTATGCATGGTGACAGCCCGCGTGAACCCTGGTATTTCGGCGATGAAGTGACCATGATTGTGCGGCGCTATGTCAAGCTGCGCTACCAACTTTTTCCGTATCTCTACAGCACTGCGCATGAAGCAGCCCAGACGGGAATGCCCGTCATCCGCCCGCTAGTACTGGCCTTCCCGGATGATCCATGTGGCTACCAGGAAGACCTGGAATACATGCTGGGGCCGTGGCTGCTGGTTGCGCCAGTCTATGACGCGGGCGACCACCGCCGCGTGTATCTACCGCCGGGCGAGTGGATCGATTACTGGACGAAGCAGCGCCATCACGGGCCATCGCATCCCATGGTCAGTGCGCCGCTGGATACGCTGCCGCTGTTCGTCCGCGCTGGAGCGATCATTCCGATGATGACCGGCCAGACGCGCATCCCGGAAGACCTGGTCGATCCATTGATTGTGGAGATTTATCCAGCGGCAGAAGTGCGTTATACCTTCCGAGAAGATGACGTCGTGACCGAATTCTCGGGCGGATTTGATACCCAGCAGTTCAGGTTCGGTTGGCAGGGTGGCTCACCCCGCTCCTATCACCTGCGTATCGTTGGCATAAGTCCAGTACGCCGCGTGATTTTGGAAAGCCACGAAGGTGTTGGCCTGGTCATCGAGAACTGGCAGATAACAAGCGATTCAACTCTGGAAGTTTATGTTCCGCGAACCTCGGACTCCCAAGTCATTATCGACTTCGCGGATATGTAACAGCGCAGCCAAGCGCTGCGCTCAAACAATCGAACACGGCATCGTGATAGAAAGGGGGCTGCCTATCACCTGATCCGCTGCACTGAACTTGTGACAAGTCTTTTGTTCAATGAGGAGGTTGTGTTATGTCTTCACGTTTTCGCCTGTTTATCTTGGTGGTCTGTATCGCCCTGATGTCAGTCGGAATCGTCCGCGCTCAGGATGTTGAACTGAATGTAGTTGGTTTCGTCGTGCCGCTGGAAGAGCAGGGCACACCGTTGGATCAAGCCTACAAAGCCTTCATCGCTGGCTTCCAGGAAGCTCATCCCGGCGTGACTGTCAATGCGCTGGAGACTCCGCCAGAATTCGACACGCAACTGCTAGTCGATCTCGCTGCTGGAACTGCCCCGGACATCTGGAGCCAGGATGCTTCGACAATTTCCCGGCTGATCGACAACGGGTACGTCCTGGACATGCGGGAATGCGTCAAGTTGGTTCCCGAACTGAACCTCGACCGGTTTTTCCCCTCGGTATTGGCGATTCACCAGCCTGACCCGGATGGCCCGATCTACGGTCTGCCGAACGACTTTACGCCGATGGTGATCTACTACAATGTCAAATCGTTTGAACGCGCCGGCGTCGAACTGCCCAAGGCAGGCTGGACATGGGATGAGTTCGTTGATACAGCTATGCGGCTGACGCTGGATGCCAACGGCAACAACGCCACCAGCCCGGACTTCGATTCCAACAACGTGGTGCAGTGGGGTTTCCGTGTCCGCAAATGGGCATTTGAGTGGATTTACCGCGTCTGGCAGAGCGGCGGTGATGTGATTGCGCCAGATGGTTCGACAGCCAGCGGCTATCTCGACTCGCCAGAATCCATCGCAGCAATTACCTGGCTGCGCGATCTGGTAACGGTGAAGAAAGTGGCTCCGACGCCAACGACACTCGATCAGATGATCCAGCAGTTGGGCTTCCTTGACCGCTTCCTTCAGGGTGACTTTGCCATGTTTGACCGTGGCCACTGGGAACTGGTCGGTCTGCGGGCTAACGCCAAGTTCGAGCCAGGCATCTTCGGCGTCGTCGGGCAGCCACAGGCAGCTAATCGGGCTACAGTCCTCTACGAGTCCGGCTTCGTGATCCGCGCGGACATCCCTGAAGAGAAGAAGCTGGCCGCCTGCCAGTTTGTCGAAGCTGCGACCAACCTGGAATACCAGAACACCAAAGTGCTAACGGGTATTGCCATTTCCGGTAACCAGGAAGCAGCCGCTGCGGCCATTGACAAGAGTCCTGATCCTGCTATCGAGCAGGCCTTTTATGATGAGGTGCAGTACGGGCGTGCGCCGTATGGATCGGTGTATGCTAACTGGCCAACCATTGAAGAACTGCTGAACTCAATGATGGAACGCATCCTGGCTGGTGGCGATGTGGAAGCCGAAGTAGCCGTTGCCGTCCAAGAGATCAACCGCGAACTATCCCGCTAAATCCCTTCACCCCAGGGCCGCCCATCTGGGCGGCTCTTCCATATGATGGCATGGACGATATGGAGTATGCCCCATGTCCAAGCAATATTTGGCTGCCTCTGTTGAGACGATGAAGCCGGAACCTGGCCCCTCATTCCGCAGCTTTTGGCAGCGCTTCATGAGCCGCTCGAACGAGAAAATCGGCTATTTGTTCATTGCACCTTCGCTGATTCACATCATCGTTTTTCTGTTCATCCCACTGGTGTTCAGTTTCTTCCTATCCTTCCGCCAGTGGACGAAACCAAGTTTCCAAGACGCACCCTACATCGGTCTGGGAAACTATGAGTTCCTGATGGAAGACCGTCGCTTCTGGCAGGCGATGGGGAACTCGGCCTACTATACGGTGTTGGCCGTACCGCTGGGCATGGCGGTGAGCTTAGGCATCGCCTTAGTCATGAACCAGAAGCTCAAGGGTGTTTATTTCTTCCGCACGCTGTTCTTTATGCCGGTGGTCTCGTCGTGGGTAGCGGTTTCCATCATCTGGCTGACGCTGCTTGATCCGAATGTCGGCATCGTTAATTACATCCTCGGCCTGCTGGGACTGCCCCAGATCAACTGGTTGGGCGATCCGCGTTCGGCCATGCCGTCCATTGTCCTCATCACCATCTGGAAGGGGGCTGGCTTCAACATGGTTATCTGGTTGGCCGGATTGCAGTCCATCCCGCAAGAGCTGTATGAAGCGGCAGCCATCGATGGAGCTAACCGCTGGCAGAAGTTCAGGAATGTCACGCTGCCGCTGCTTGCTCCAACTTCGTTCTTCCTAGCCGTGACTGGAGTCATCGGCTCGTTCCAAGTGTTCACTCCGGTCTACGTGCTGACTAAAGGCGGTCCGCTCGATTCGACTAACACGGCTGTCTACCATATCTATCGCCGCGCCTTCCAAGAATTTGACTTTGGCTATGCCTCGGCGCAGTCCTGGATTCTCTTCGGCGTGATCTTCATCGCCACCATCATCCAGGTGGTTTACGTCCGCCGCCGCACTGAAGAAATCCAGTTTTAAGGGAAACGCCAATGGTTGACAAGACAACACCAGGATTAGTACTGACTCGCTTCGCAGGGTATCTGATTCTCATCTTGGTTGCTGGCATGATGGTGGTGCCGTTCCTGTGGATGGTAACGACCTCGCTTAAAGCACCCGGAACCGAGTTCTCTTATCCGCCGCAGATTCTGCCGACGCAGTTCGACTTCAGTAATTACCAGCGTTTGTTCGACAATCTGCCGTTTGCCCGGTATTTTCTGAACACGCTGTTTGTCACGCTGGCGACGGTCGCGGGGCAAGTTATCATCTGTTCGCTAGCGGCCTATGGATTTGCCCGGCTGAACTTCATGGGGCGGGACACCATCTTTGTGCTGTACTTGACGACGATGATGATCCCCTTCCAAATCACGTTGATTCCGCTATATCTGATTATCACTGGGTTGGGCTGGGTGAACAGCTACCAGGGCTTGATTATCCCAGGGATTTCCAGCGCCTTTGGCATCTTCCTGCTGCGGCAGTCGTTCCTGAACATCCCCAGGGATTACCAGGATGCCGCTCGAATCGACGGAGCCAGCGAGTGGGTCATCTTCACACGGGTGTTTCTGCCGCTCAACGGTCCGGCGCTGGCTACGCTGGCGGTCTTCGCCTTTATGGGCACATGGACCGATTTGCTCTGGCCTCTGCTTATTGCTCGCAGCGAGCAGATGCGTACCCTTGAATTGGGACTGGCTTATTTCAACGCCCGGCCAAATGCCTTTCTGCAGCCAAACTGGCCGCTGTTGATGGCCGGTTCGGTGGTGGTTATGCTGCCAGTGCTGCTGGTCTATATCGTGGCGCAGCGCTACTTCATCCA
>DAOUCY010000131.1:0-6167 GCA_034431625.1 Anaerolineae bacterium
AAAGGCAGCCGATGTGAGAGGTGCGTGCGCCATGACGAATGAGGGGGTCGCCTTACGCCACTACCTGCGGGTTGAGGTCATCTGGCACGAAATCTTCTCCCGCACCGGCTGAACTCAGCGTATCAAAGTGGGGAGTCCAAACGGCTGTAGGATTACACTTTTAGCCCGTCAGTTTTGACAAATCGCCCGTTAAAATTACAGAAATGCGGGGAACAGATGGGGAAGATGGGCTGAATGAACTTCAACCCATCCGTATTTGAGTTATGATCCGCGTGTCAGTTGAATGGCAAAACGATACTCACCGACCCCCATACTGGCGTAGGGTTCGCCGCCCCAGTACCAGACCAGCGTCAGGTCAACGGCCTGCTCCGGCAGCAGGTCGAAGGGGGTTAAACCTTCGGCGGGGTTGCGCGGTCCGGGCGGTTCCGGCGCATAACCCAGCGCCAGCCAGATGTCATCCTGCGTGAAGTGCAGGGTTTCCGCCCGCCCGTTATAAATTCGCAGATGGGTCGTGATTTGTCCTTCAACAAAAGTCACACTCACCAGCCGCACATCCACTCCGTCGTAGCGCAGGTCAAGCGGTTCACTGGCAAACGAGACCACAAAAGAAACGCCATTGCCAGCGGTGTCGGTAATGATCCAATGCCCGCCTTGAAGCGTAGCTGGCACGATGTAACCCACTGAAGCCGACAGCGAAGACAACGCCGGAATTTCCAGCGGCAGCCCATCGAAATCGGTGTAGCTCAGGGCGATGCTGCTCGGTGGGTAAATCTGCCCGCCAGCATCCACAAATTCCACCCGCCATGCCGTTGTATCCAGTGCCTCCGCACCTGCCAGCACTTCGTAATTTAACAGTAGATACTGACTGTCGGCGGGTAAATCAGGCTGATCGGACAACAGGCGTGCGTCCTGCAAGGTAATGGCTGCGTCGCCTAATGGAAGCTGTTCACCCACAGCACCTTCCTGAAGGCTGATGTCCACACCGATGATCTGCCCATCGCGTGAGAGTTCCTGCTCTGGTGGATAGGTCGCCGTCACCAGTGTGCGGGTTGCGGTAGGCAAGCCATCTTCATCGGTTTCGCCAATGAGCAGCAGCACTAACCCCGGACTGACCTGCCGGAAAATACTCGTCTCGCTGCGCCGCACTTCGCGGCGGTCATCGAACTCAAAACGCAGTACCGCGCCCGTGTTCATCGTCAGCAAAAAGGATGTGCCTGCGCCAATGTCGTCGAAGTACGATTCATTCTCTTCCGACCAGGGGATACCAATTACCGGACGCACGGACATGCCATTGACGAAGGAAGCCGTATCGGGATTGAGGTCGAAACGCCATTCGGAAGCCTGCACGCGGCGGCGCTGCACCACCCAGACACGCGGCGCATCTCCATCGGGTAAGATAACCTGTAAATTGACCGGATACGCTACTTCGCGCCCGCTGTCGCCGCCCTGAATGACATCATCCTGCGCTTCCAATGCTAAGGGTGTGGGTGTCGGGCTGACCAGCGGTGTCGGTGTGGGACTAACTTCCGGCGTTGTTTCAATCGTGTCCGACGAGCGCCCACCGAGCAACCGCGTGAACATCAAGCTGAAGAACAGCAGCGCTGTCAATCCAACTGCCAGCATGACCTTTGGGGAAGGTTTGCCAGAGGCGGGTTTGACCTCATCCTCCGGCGCATCCAGCACCACATTCTGCTGCGCCGCTTTCTGCACTCTGCCGGGTGTCCGCGCCCAGCGCGACCCGATGGGAACGAGTGCGGCTTCGTCATAGCGTTTGAGCAGTTCAGCCGCCACCTGTCGTTCGAGTGCATCCGACCCGACTGCGCCTGCGGTGCGGACTTCACGCTCATAAGCGGCTTTATAGGCACGCTGGCGATCTGTTGGCACGAGTTCCCACAGGGCGTGAAGCTCACTCAGCGACAATCCCCGCAGTTCTTCAATAGAATGGTAGCCTAGCGTTTCCATCAGGAACTGCCTCCAATCACACTGCCGCTGCCGCCGAGCACTGCCTGTTTCCGCATGGCTTCGGTGTAGGCAGCATCGCCCTCATCCTTTGGTGCTTCGACGGTCACATCCACCTGTGGTTCAACGGTGATGTTGGGTTCCACATCAATCTGTGGTTGAACAATCGGCGGAACATCCGTCTGGGGCACTGCCATCATGCCAAAGGCGGTGATTTCATTGGGCAGCATTTGGGCGCTGTGTTCCAGCCGGTTAACCTCTTCACGGGCTGTATCATAAGACATATTCCCCTCAGCCCGTACCTGCTCGACCAGTGCGGTTCGGGTCTGGTCGGTCAGACGACCATCGGGTGACGACTTGACCTCGCGCACGACCTGTTCCGCCTGTGTACCGGAAATCCCCAGGCGCAGTGCCTGATCTGCGAACAGACCAAAACGCGATACATCCTGCTGAATGGGCGGCTGCTCACCGCCAACAGGCATCACACCCATTGCCCGCGCCATCCGATCTGCCACCGTCAGATGGTCCGTGCCACCAGCGGCAGGCTGCCCGTTCTGGATGCGTTCTGCCTGCATCCCCCGGATGACATCGCCCATGACTCCCGCAACATCACCGCCACCGGACACCTTTAACTGCCCCAGCATGACCTGCATTTGCAGCCGGGCGACATTTGCCAGCGCTTCGGCGCTCGCTTCCAGCCGCGCCGCCACCTGATCGAAGCGGCTCATATCCGACTTGCCATCCTTTTCAATCATCGCTCCCAGCGTGGAGTGCGTGCCAGTGGAGGCTTTCAGCGCATCGGAGACGTGCTGCTCCATCTCTTCGCTGTTCATCTCAGCGGCGTAGTCACTGCGGTCCTGACGGCGGCGGGCATCGGATTTATCTTCTCCGCCTTCATTCAAAGGCACTGCTGCGACTGGCGTGAACATCCCGGTGCGCCGCGCTCGGGCGGGGGTGAAACTGGAAACCATCTCACCGTTTTCGTCCTCAAACCAGTCCGCATCGTTTGACGGACGTGCACCGCGTTTGCGCTGCGCATCCTTCGGCAGGGTCCAGCTTTCCAGCGCTTCACCGACCGCCGGAACCAGCATCGGACGCGATACGAGCCGTCCGTATTCGTCGTATTCGGCTTTGGCAGGATCCCGGTCACTCAGCAGTGCCGCCCCCACCAGCGGTCCAGCCGCCCGCCCAATAACGGGAATATTCCGCGCCACCTGCCGCGTTGCCGCGCCTTCGGTGAACTGCTCGGCAGCTTCCCCTAACGCTGTCCCGCGCACACCGGGCAGATGCGTTAAGGTGCGGGCAGCGCCGCTCAGACTGTTGAACCCACCGAACATCAAGCCTGCGGTCTGGGCGGTGGTCGCGCCGTTATTCAGGGCATTCATGCCCGCCAGCGCATTCGACCCCATGCTGGTCACCAGCGAAGCGCCGCCCGTTGCTGCCGCAGTGGCTCCCGTAACGGCAGCCGAGGTGACCGAACCGGGCGAGAGCAGGACATTGCCCGATACCTGACCCATCGCGTTGAACAGCCGGTTAAAGCTGTTCCAGACCGCTTTGACGCCCGACCACAGCGTAATCACAATAAAAACAAGGCAGATCATGCCGATACCGATGATGGCAGCCGCGCTGCCCGTCGCCGCGCCCGCCAGGAAGAAGCCGATCACCAGCGCCTGAATCAGGGCGATGATGGTGGTCTGGACGATCAGTTCAATCCACTGGTTGATGATATTGTGGGCGATGCTCTCGGTACGTTTGAAGAACGCGAACAGGATGGCGACCCCAAACGAGACGAAGGTGATGCCCATCGCAATCGTGATCAGCAGATGCACCACCTGTTCCGCCAGCGCGAATAAGAGCAGCGGCCACGCCGTCAGCGCCCGCTGCTGCGAAGCGCCCGCCAGCGCGACTGCCGCGTCACGCACACTTTCATCGACCCCATCCCAGGTACCCGGGGAAGTGGTATGGTCGAAATAGCCGCCGGGCATGTTCCAGTCCATCGGCACCACCGATGTGCCGCCAGCTCCCGCCCAGGTCGACGAGTTCGGGTTGAGAAGGTAAGGCGGACAGCCGGGCGAATACACCGGCTGCGGGTAGCCCATAACATCCTGAGCGTGACCGCGCAGATACGCCAGCGTGATGTCCAGCCCATCAATCGGTCCGGGTCCCGCCGCCCCAGGCAGATACACATCGAAGTGATCGCACAACGCACCCAGGTCGAGATCATTGGAATTGACCTGCGCCAGCGACGAGAAATCTCCGGCATTGTCGTCCAGGCCCTGAAGGACGCTCAGGTACATCACCTGGCTGATATTCAGCCGGAAGGTGTTCATGCCCTGATAGAAGCTGGGGCCAATCGTGAAGAACATCACGCCTGCCACATACCACATGATGGCGCTGCGCGGCGCGACGACATCCAATCGTATGAACGCCGCCAGCAGATAGGTGATCCCCAGCACCAGCAGCGCGACGATAAAGACCCAGCTCAGCGCCAGCCCCAGGCTGTTGTTGGTCTGGGCGATAATCGGCATGAAGGCATTTTCGATCAGCCATTGATTCACCAGTTTGATGGTGTAACCTGCCATCAGCACGGCTTCTTGCAGACTCCAGTGAATCCCGGCGATCAGCACAATAATGCTGTATTGCAGCTCATCAATCATGCGCGCGAAATCAGGCATGGTCGCTCCTTTTCGCTAATCGGCGACATCGCCGGAACAATACGGGTTGGCAGTGTTGACCCAGGTGATGCGGTTGCCGCCGTCGCCATCCAGCAGATAAGCGAACTGGCGTACACTCCCGGCGGGGATGAATGCCGCCAGGCGATAGGTGCGGGTTGAACCGGGCGCAAGTGGGTCGTAGTTTTCGTTGGTGAACCCTGCCGCCTGCATCGCCGCTTCCGAGGTGCGCCACGTTCCGGTCTGTTCACCATTAGCGGTGTTGATGCGCGTGATGACCATCAGGGCGACGGGGATGGTCTCATAGGTTGTGCTTCCCAGATTGCGAATTTCCAGCCGCCATGTCACCAGATTGCGCGTTCCAGCAGGCTGATTCTGCACATTTTGCAGCCGGAAACGCAGCCGCAGCGGCGCACCGGACTGCCCGACAAACACGGCATCCCCCACATAAAAATCCTGCGGCGGGCTGATGGTGTAGGGTGTCGGCGGCGGTGGCAGCGTCGGTATGGGCGTGCCTGCCAGCGTGGTGGCGGTTGCCTGCGGTACGCTGGTCGGGCAGGTGTAGGAAGCCAGATCGGTCACAATCGTGCCGCACGCTAAAACCGCGAATAGCAGCATGACCGGCGCGACCAGCAGATAGATCGAGTGCAGCAGCATCGAACGCTGCACCTGCGCTAGGGATAGTTCACACTTCATCACAGTTATCCTCATTTAAGGAATCAGACCGGGTTGATTGCCGGGGGTGAGCAGCAGCGTGAACCGTACATTCCCACCACGACGGCTGTTGGGAAGCTGCCAGACCTTGCCAAAGTACGGCACGACCACCCGTGCCTGGGCGGAAGTGACCACCTGCAATTGGGCGAAGCCGCTGCTGTCGGTGAATGCCTGCGCGATGACGCGGTTCGTTCCCACTTCCACCACCCGCACCGAAATGCCCGTTACGCCTTCCGCCGGATCGACGGCGCGGTTGCCGTTCTCGTCGTAGGCGATGACCACTGAAACCGTGACTAAGCTCGGCGGAATAGGTGTCGTAGTGGGCTGCACCGTCGGCGGGGCACCCACCAGTTCCACACCAGCGGCAGGCATCGGCTGCGGGGTCGGCGTGTAAGTCTCCACTGGCGGCGGGATAATCAACGTGTTTGCTGTCCCGCGAAACACCTGCACCGCATCCAGCGCCAGCACATAGCCTTCGCTCTGCGGATTGCGCTGCTGTGCGCTGCGAAGTTCTAGCGTGTGTGTCCCGCTTCCGACGGTGTAGACCCGTGTACCGGGGAACGCCAGTTCCGGCGCATAGGCATCTACGGTGTCGATGACCACCCCGTCCACCACCACCTGAAAGATGCCCATATTGCGGGCAGCGACGTAGCGGATACGTAAGCCTTCGCCTTCAAATATGAAGCTGGCGTAGCTCTGCACGTTTTCGCTACGGTGATACTGCCCACGATTGGCATTCGCGTGCAGACGCGGTTCCCAGGGGGTGCTGTAGCGCACCGCTGGATTATCTGACTCGAAGCTGTACCAGCCTTCATAGGGCGG
>DAOUCY010000132.1:0-9026 GCA_034431625.1 Anaerolineae bacterium
TTCAGCGTCGTGAACCCATGCTTAAAGCTCTCGTCTACAACATCCACCTTTAGGTGTTGCCTACTTCCGCTTTATCTTTGCAACTGAGCATTACGTACACAAGAACCCTATCCGGCGATTGCAATTGATCGTTACTGGAACATTCTGCTCGCCAATCAGGGTGCTGACCGATTCTTTAACTACTTGCTCGATCCAGAAGTGGTTGCCGCCCTGGGGACACCTAATGCCGTTCGTCTTATTTGCCATCCTCAAGCCCTGCGCCCGTCCATTATCAACTGGGAAGCAACTGCGGCTGCGCTGATTCAATGGCTGCACCGCGATCTACTCCGCACGGCTGACAAAGGGACGCAGCTTCTCTTAGATGAACTGCTGGCTTATCCTGACATGCCGCGCAACTGGCGAACGCTCGATCTGGACGCGCCCACCACGCCATTTTTGGCGATTGAGTTCCACAAAGACGATACCTATTTCAGGTTCTTTTCCACCCTGACGACGTTAGGCACGCCCTACGATATTACGCTGCATGAATTGCGTATCGAAAGTTACTTTCCAGCGGACGAAATAACGGATGCAGCCTTGCGAGAACTGAATGCCGCTACCAGGACTTAAGCAAGCCAGATGCAAAAAGCAGAAGCGGTACTTTCGCACCGCTCCTGTCTGTCTTACACTAACTTGGGCTAGAACGGAATGTCCTCTCCGCTCTCCGGGTCGTCGCTCTCCAGCCGATCCAGCAGCACCAGTCGGTTCGCATCCACATCCAGACTTGCCTGCGGTGTGCCGCTCTGGTCAACCCACGCGCTCGGACGCAGCCATTCTGTCGTCACCTGCACCAGTGAGCCTTTCTTGACGTACTGCGCCGCGACATCGGCGAGTTTGTTCCAGCAGTTCACACGCAGCCACAAGGTCTGCTTCTTACCGCCGCCGTTCTTGCGATTGACTGCCACACTGAAGCTGGCAACCTGCTGTTCACCAACGGTCTTCACCTGCGGATCGCTGCCCACAAACCCTGTCACCTGAATGTTGATGCTCGTACCCATGATGTTCACTCCTTCGCGCTGGGCGCTTTGTTGTCCATCGACCCTGTGCCGATTTCTGACCAAAGCAGAGCAGGTGCAGACAGCCAGCCTTCACCTGTAAGGCGCTACCCGTTTTTGTTGAGTGCAACGGCACAAGCCAGACAAAAACGGGTGAAGCGAAGTCCAGAGGACTTTGAAGGCTGCCGCACCTGCTAGACTGGTCAGCGACTAAATCGGCATGGTTTGGGTCAGATGGCGCGCGCCAGCAGCGAAAAGTGGTAACACGGGAACGAAAGCATCAGCGCGACGGGATGTGCCAGCGAACTGTCAGGGATAGTAGTGGCAGAGGTGTGCGCTTCGCAGTGGCTGGATAGAACGGAGAGGCAGAATACAGCCTGGATGCTCAAACTGCCAGAACAGACGATGGCGCGTGGCAGCCAGATGGAGCGCTGGCAGGTGATACGGCTTGCGCCAACGCGGATGGCAGAACAGGGCAGCAGCGGTGGATTGAGCGAACAATGGGGATGAGACGGGTAGGACGAACCCGGAATGGGGATACGGTCTGAGGGCGATGGAAGACAGCATGTGCGGCGAAAGAGACGCTTCGCTGTCTCAGCGGCGGTCATGCTCGTCGGGGAAGTACGTCCCTTTGAAGTTGAACATGGCAGGCGTGTCGCTTTCGCGTATCCCTTCATACAGGGCGCTGGTGAGCCGCCGCAGCCCGGATTGCAGTTTCTCACGGATGTAAGACAGATTGCCGTGCATGAGCAGCTGCACAGCCGCCTGCACTAGATAATCGGCAGATGCCAGCAGGTCGTAAGCCATCCGTCCGCGCCAGCCATGTATGCCGTTAGCGCAAGATACCGCCGCCCGCAGCGTATCGGTGGTTTCGTAGGCTTTCAGCAGTGCTTTTGCCGTCCCTTCAAAATCATCGGCGCGAGTATCCTTGACCTGTTGAAAAATCAGCAGGTAGGTGTAAATCGCGTCAATCGTCGGGATCGACACTGCATTCTGCCCGCAGAAGGTCGCCAGTTTGAGCCATGCTAGTTCGTAGTACGGGTGCTGGCAGAGCATGAGTGCGGCATCCGTGACCAGGTTTATTGCGGCGGCTGTACGTTCGCTGTCCCGACTTGTCCGCAAATCGGCGGCAAGCATGGCTGCGATGGCGGTGTACTGCCCGTTGTCGAACAGGCGGTTGTAACGGTTAAGCGCCTGCTGGGTGGTGGTATCGGTGGTGTTCATCGTGCAATTCTCCTCATGTATCCATCAGAAATTAAAAGCGCCTCGCTCCACTGAGGCGCTGTCTTACACAGTCCAGCGGGTGAGCAGGCGCAGCGTTTGGGGATCCGTTGGGGCTTTATTTACTCGTTCTAACATCGTGTGGATCGTCAGCCTCACTCGCTCGTAGAGCTGGTACTGCTCCTCGGCATACGGCAGCACCCACGTCCCAGAGGGGATCAACGCAGTGGTGCGTTTGCTCCTGCCGCGCTGGTACTGGATGGGCAGTTCAAAGGGGACATCGCGCTCGGGCTTCCATCCGATGAACTGCACCAGCGGCAAGAAACGTTCATCGGCGGGCAGCGTCCAGTCGGCACACAGGATGCCTTCCGGGTGCTGAGCCAGGTAGAGGCGTTTCACCGACAGCCCGGTGTGCGTGTCGCCAAACGGCAGGCGCGTCACTTTCACCAGCAGGACGGGCTTCCAGTCCAGTTTTGTGCAATCATCGTTCATACGATTTTCCTTTTATGGTCGCGGACCGCGATGATTGTGCTTTCCGGCAGCAAATCCGGTTTCAGATCGCTCAACCAGAAATCCTTGCGGAAGCTGTAACCGGTCACAGCTTCGATTCGGCAGTATTCCTGGTAGGCATCGGGGTTGTGGGTCGCGCCGTTGATGAGGTCATTCAGGCTTGCCAGTACACAGAGGGCGCAGGACAGCCGGTGATTACCCAGGCTGTATGCCTCGTGATGGATGTTCCCATGCCGCCGGATGCAGTCCCACACGTCGGTTTCCGTCCAACCGTGGATCGGCAGCCAGTCGTAAACAAAACGCCCCTTCGTCGGGGCGCTGCTGTCGCTGCGGAGATTGAATGTGGGTCGCCTGGCGCGGGTCTGGCTTTCCTGAGCGCGTAAGCCCATCGCACAGATGACGTTGCCCGACGGAAACAACCTGCGGAGTTCGCGTGAAATCGGACCGCGCTTCAAATCCGCCGTACAGTAGCGCATTTGGGCGGACGGCCAGCACGGACGCGATGGGTCTTTGTGATAACGCTGCCAGATACGGTCAATCAGATCGCCGTGTGTCCAGCGGACAACATGCAGCGGCACGCTTTTGCGCCGGGCGAGATTCTGCACGTAGTCGGGTGTCTGCTGCCATTCGACCCGCGCTCCCAGATCGGCGTGAATCATGACGACATCTCCCGACCAGCCTTCGGTCTGACGACGTTCCAGCAGGTGATGGCACATGGCATCCGAGTCCTTGCCGCCAGAGACGCTCAAGACCAGCGCCGCGCCGTCGCGCAGCAGGTGAATCGGATCAGGGTTGAGTGGTTCGTCTAACTGAAAGAGAGGAAGCTGATAAGACATATGCTCATGCCTCCTCAAACCAGATGCCGCTGAAGCGCTGGATGTCACCGTTATCCAAAAAGCGTACCCAGCAGGTATGAATGCCGATGCTGTACGGATACACGTTGTCACACAGCGGATAGGCGACGACGATGCACTTGCGGCATGGATTGACCGTAGACAGCCCAACGATGCGCCCGGCTGCGCCAGGTTTAGGCAGTTTGGAATGGTGGAAGTTCTGACGCTGACCTTTGAGCATGGTTACACCTCCGCCTGCAAATACGGCAGCAGTTCATTGCGGCAGATCGGCACACTGCGAACGCTCATGCCATCGGTGCTGACGTAAGATACAAATGAGGTGATGGACTGGCGGTGCAGCAGCTTGTAGATGTACTGCGAGGCAATGATTGCCATCCAGTCGTTAATGAGCAAATCCTGCTCACGGGTCGCCACCAATTCAGCGCAGGATCGCTCTGGTTCGGGCTGTGGCTTTGCGTCTGATTCGGGTTCGAGCAGCGCCGGAAACAGCAGCCCGGCATTGGGCAAGTACGAATATCTGCCGTTCTGCCCGTCTATGTAACGCATGGCAGTCTCAGGATCGCCCGTATTACCAATCACCACCTGACCGGCATTGAAGTGATTGCCTGCATCCACCCAGATTGCGCCGTTGGCTCTTGCCAGTTCACGCCGCGCCAGATGGTTATCCACTGCCCCCACGATGAGATTGCCCCAGCGCTCGAAGTGCTGTTCGGCATTTACGGGCTGGTCGATGGCGATGATGTCTAGCCCCAATGCCATGTTAAAGCGGCGCATCAGGATGTGCGCCTTCGGCTGCCCGACATCGGCTTCGACGTACAACTGCCGCCCAACATTCTTCGTTTCCACTTTGTCGGGATCGATCAGGACGATCTGCGGCGTGTGCAGCCGCGCCGCCTTCATGTCATACACCATACGGGCGACAGAACGCGCAATCTGCGCTCCCGTTCCACCCAAACCAACTACGGTAATGGTCTGGATGTGCGTGTTCGGATCGAAGGTATTCAGGGTGGTCATTTTTCATCTCCCAAGACCTGGGCCAGCGTCTTCTTGACCGGCAGTAAATCGGATTTTGGATAAGCACGTGCCTTGCGGACTTCCAGCCCGATGAGCATCTGGCGGATGTCCATCGGGTGCGACTTGCTCTTGCCGCCCACACCATGATCGTTGAAACGTGAACCGAGTAAGACCGCCCAATCCTCTGCCAGATTCGTTGTCTGGAGTGCGGTGTCCGTCACGCGCTGCACCGTCCCCCAGCAGATATTCCCGCTGGAAAACACATTGGGCAGCGGGGCATGAAACAGCGGCTCGTTCAGAGTAGTGGGACGTTTTTTCACGGCGTACACGCCATACTGCGGATTTTTGTCTTCCGCTGTAACCCGGATCAGCAGCAGCCCCGGCAGCGGCACACGCAGCGCCGTTTCCGACCCATCCAGATACAGCCCGGTTTTCTGCGGTGGACGGTATTCGACCACGATCTTCTTCACGCCTTCCTGCCGTACCAGCAGGGTATTGTCAGAAAGCAGCCCGGTGTCAAAGCGCACTTTGGCAGACAGCGCCAGGGCGACCTGTGCCGGGTCTACCGGATGCTCGGTCACTCGTTCGCCGTCGCGCTTATGCAGCATCACGCCGAAGCTGTAAAAGCTCAGGATCAGCGACGGCTGCTCCATCACCGCCTGACTCAAGAGGCGGCCACTCCAATCGGATGCGGAGTTCATCTTGTTTGCCTTTCTGTTTTGCAATCGTTTTGTAGGTGCGCTGGATGTTGGCTTCCAGTGCAGAAAAGAGGATGGGGTTTGTTTCAAGCAGCGTCAGTCCGGCGGTTACGTCCCCCATGATGCCGTTGGCTTCTTCGATCAATTCGGTGGCAAACGCCAGATCGTTTTCGTCCCACGTCAGCGGCGGGATTTCAGCCATCGACTCGTCGTCGAAATCAATCAGGGTATTGCCAGAACACGAGAATAACCACGCCAGCGCCCAGCCGACCTGTTTCAAACGCTCATCGGTCTGCTGTACCAGGCTGTCCGCGATGATGCGTCCGGCGGTGTAGGCGCAGTCGGGAACTTCGACGTTGTAATGTCCGGGTTCAGGGCGAATACCAAACAACTCCACCAGTGGCAGCAGATCGCAACGAGCGGCGTAGAGGTCAGGGTCAGCCAGTTCCACACCAGCGGCAGTCAGCGGGATGCCATAACCCAGAAATTCGAGATTGTCGAGCGGGATACCGCGTCGGCTGATTTCGCCACAGATAAAGCTGTCCAGTTCTTTTTCGGATTCTCCGGAGCGAATACGCTCCACCGCCCCTGCGTAAATATCGGGAAACGCGCTGCGGGTAATGCACAGCGCCAGCCCCACACCATCGCCTTCGTCATATACATCGTCATCGCTCGTTTCCCATAAGGGATCGAGCCAGGCAACAGCATTAGCGAGTGTCAACAGTGGGTCATCCAGCATGGTCGCTGCCAGCAGTCCAAAAGTATCGAGTAAGTCATTCATCCCAAAGGGATTTGCTTCGGTCATAATCCGTACTCCAGAATGGAAAAGGCGGTCAGGGGGATGGGCGTGAGCTTCGCCAACTGCTGTGCTGCCCGGCGGCAGCGTTCGGTATAACCGACGATTTCAGTCACGGCTTCGGCAATCGTTTCACGCGGGATCCCTATCTGTCCGCCCTCAAGCTGCGGGAAGAACTGCCCATGAGGACGGCGCTCCCTCAGAAGCGCCATCCCCTTGAGTTCGACAGGTGGCAGACCTGCCAGACAGTCCCGCAGACTTTCAACCGTCAAGCCTGCATCGAACATAGCGGTTAGCCTTTGCGTCCGGGCTGCGGCAGAAACTCGACCACTTTCTGCCCATCGCCAGTGGACACTTCACGGATGGTGGCGTTGGCGATTTCGGGATACGTCGTTTTGAGCAGGCTGCGGATAGCTTCGTTATCCAGCCCACGCATGGACTCGTCCTCGACAATGCGAACTGCGCCGGTCTTGAAGATACGGGGTTGGGAATTGGTCTGGTCAGACATGATGTTGGTTTTCCTTTCAATGGAATAGGTAAATTTGAAATGGGTTGATGCGGGTGTTATTCGTCGGCAGCGTCGTCCGAGTGATGCCCGTTGGTGCTGAAGGGCTTGCCGTTGAGGGGTGGTGCTGCCATCAGCAGCGGTTCGGTTTCAACGCCGTCGTCCTCCACTTCGACAGCATCACTATCAAGATCTTCAACAGCATCCCTCGTGCCGCCGATCTGCACGAAATCTTCCAGCGTGAACAGGCTCATCTCACGCTCGGATAGGTGTTTCATCTTCTTCATCGTCACATACACATCGTCAATGCGAATGGGCGACTGACCGTCCCACAGCTTGCCGTCGATGAGCTTCCCGGCAATCAGCACCGCCTGGCGGTAAGCCGCCGCATCAGTTTCACCGCCGACGATCTTGAGATAGCTGATCTTGACCGCCAGCGTGCCTTTCTTGAGCGGGATGTCGATGGTTGGTTCTTCCTCGACGACTGGCTCCGCCTTCCCTTTCGCCTTCGCTTTTGGCTCAGACTTCGGCACAGCTTTGGGCGCTTCAGGGATGACGGGCGGTTCAGCTTCGACAGCCGCCAGCGCAAGGTACGCTTCCTTGATCGCCGTCGTCATATCTTCCATCACGATGTAGGTGAACTGCCGGACGTGTGCCAGGTCGCCGCGCTGAATCAACAGTGTCGCGGTGGCGCGTTCCAGCGGAATGCCGCCCCCCGATGGCGTGGGCAGTGTCAGCGTGATGATGGTCGGTGGTGGTTCCTGTTTGGCGCTTTGCTTCTTGTCGGACATAGTGTTTTATCCTTTCGCTTTAGCGATACACGCCGCCGTAAGCGGCAGCGTCGATACCCAGAACAGAACACAGGTCGGTCAGCCGCAGCGTGCCATGTCGTCCATGACAGCGCCCGCAGCCGATGGCAGGATTGAAGTAAAAATGTGAGCCAGGACTGTCGCGGGCATGACCGCAGGGACACAGTGCCGCCAGCCAGTCACTGCGCCGCTGCTGCTCCCGCGCTGCATAGTCGCGGTACAGCACAGTGGTGATGGTGTGAATCAACTGCACGTTGTGGTTTTTGCTGTTCGGGGGATGGGCTGTTCGTGCAGCCGTCCGCCGCTCCTGTAGATGGGGAACTGGCGGAACGAATGGCTGGAAGTCCGACAGGTGATAGTGACGGTCAGAGCGTTCGACCAGATGACACAACGCGCCGCCGCGTTCAGGCTTCGTATTGACCGTTCCTGGCAGTCGGAGTGACTGGGCAGGCGACAGCCCATCGCCGCCAAACGTTCGGGCAAGTGTCTGTAAGACCTGCCATGCGGTATTCAGATCGGTGGTTGGTTCATCCAGCAGCCAGTAAGCGTGATAACCGCCGCCCGACCACACGATCACTGAAGGCGGCAGACGAGCGCCGCGCAGCTTGATGAGCGCCGCATCCGTCGGGTCGTCGAGGTCGGTGTAAAACGCGGGCAGCGCGACCACTTCCGCCGCGCCGCCCCGTTTCCAGCGGGTCAG
This sequence comes from Anaerolineae bacterium, assembly GCA_034431625.1. Taxonomy (GTDB): domain Bacteria; phylum Chloroflexota; class Anaerolineae; order Aggregatilineales; family Phototrophicaceae; genus CFX2. Next base: position 8,142 of record DAOUCY010000132.1, read on the forward strand.
TCCGGGCTTTCGCAGCCCGACTGCGAAGTACGCACCCCAGCCCATCCGGTTCGTGTCCGACAGCCGATGCAGCGTGTCGAGCAAAGCGGCGCGGTTATCCAGTGCGACGTGTCGGGAGGGTGTGGGGAACGTACCATCGGGGTGAATCACGGTGAAGGTGAGACGGGCGGACGAGTGCAGCGGCGCACAGCGTTCATAGAGGACATCCAGAAACGCCAGCGTATCGGGGTGCATGGGCGCACCCCCTTAGAACAACGCCAGTTGTAGCGGCGCGGTTTCATCCAGTTGTTCACGGTGCTGACGCTTGGGCTGTGGCTCTGGCACGTCATCCGGCACTGCCAGCAGATCAAGCCTGCGCGTTCTGGAAGCGGCGGGCTTTCTCGACTTTGCGCTGACCGCAGCGGGATGCAGTGGGATGACGTTGACGGAATCACTGTTTGTCCCCTGCGCCAGATGGATCATGTGGGCAGCGACTTCTGCCTCGCAGCCGGGGAAGACAACCTGGTTATCCCGCAGCCAGTCCTCTAGGTGTGCCGAACCTGCTTGCAGCAGACTGAGCAGTTCCGCGTGCAGCACAGACAGCTTCTGTTCGTCAGCGATGAGGTGTACGCTGTCGAAGTAGCGCGTGATCGACAAAGCGAACGGTGCATTCGGGGCTTGCTCGCGGGCAGTGTTGGAGACCGTCGATTCAGGTTCAACTGCCGTGATGACACCGCCGAGTCGGACGGCTTCTTGAATGAGGGGATCGTCGTCCAGTGCAGGTTGAAGTTCGACCTGCATAACCGGCGCAGCGTACTCAATCGTCAGCGGTTCATCTGTCGGCTCGGTCAGTTCGACGTTCCAGTAGGCGGCATCCTCACTGTCAATCTCGCCCTGTGCTTCGGA
>DAOUCY010000133.1:0-7723 GCA_034431625.1 Anaerolineae bacterium
CGGGATGCGGCGCAGATCATCGCGCCCATCGCTGCCGTCATCGGGTTTCTGGGGCTGGGGTTGATGTATATGGGGTCAAGCTGGCCCATTATCGGGGACTGGAAGGGGCGTCCGTTCGGGCGTATCAGCATTGCGCAATAGCGCCACGTTCTGTTAGGAGAGCGTGTCCTCACCCCGGCGCAGCAGAGTTCTAAAGCATTCTGTTGTGGTCAGCCTTCGGGGGACAACCTGAGCCGTGCGGGGAAAGCCAATTCCCAATAAGCGGACGGGCGGAATACAGGAGGACGGGTTAGCCGGTTATTGGCAAAGGTGAGACGGGACAAACGCCGAACTGACGAAATCTTGGCTTGATACGTCAGTGTGACATGTAAACCAGTAGTTTCCATGCTGGTTGAAATTGAGCAGAGCGATCTGCTTGAGAACGGTTGTCAGCCTAACATCTGGCAGCGGTCAGGTCACAAGCTCTCAATTTGAGAGAACCCGTTCGGAAGCCGATCCACCCCTCCTGCGTATGCTGATACAGCTACCGGAGAACCTGCATTGCTCTTCCTCTATAGAGGACGGCTGGCTTGAGCAGTATCGAGCGGTGCAGGGGCAGAGCTGCCGTAGTAGTCGTGGGGGTCACGTCCCACCAGGGAGCGCGGAACACCGCGTACAGGGCGAAGGGCAGCAGGAGAGTTCTTCAAGGCAATGGAACAGACAGAGGTGCTAGACCTTATGGGCGCTGTAACCCATGAACTTGAACATATTCGCAAGTTGGCAACGGCGGACCGTGACAAACGGTTCAGCAAACTCTATCGATTGGTGGGCAAGATGGACATGCTCAACACGGCATGGGCACACGTTAAAGCGAACAAAGGCAGCCGCACACCGGGTGTTGACGGGATGACCCGTGAACAGGTGAATGCGGATGTCCTGAAGACGCTGAGTGAAGAACTCACTCAGGGCGTATATCAACCCATGCCTGTGGAACGCACGTACATCGAGAAGAAACACAGCACCAAGAAACGGCCACTGGGCACGCCAACCCTGCGCGACCGCACAGTGCAAGATGCTGCACGGCGGATACTTGAAGCGCTCTATGAGCCGCTGTTCCGGCCCTCCTCGCATGGCTTTCGTCCCAGACGCAGCACGATCTCGGCGCTGCGTCACACGGCATATGCCTACAAAGCGGGAGCCAGTTGGATCATCGAAGGCGACATCAAGGCCTGCTTCGACAGTATTCCGCACACCGTCATTCTGACCCTGCTGCGCAAGCGGATTAAAGATGAGCGATTTATCGACCTCATCCGCCGCTTTCTACAAGCAGGTTTCATGGAGGGCGGACAGCGTCATAACACCTACAGCGGCACACCGCAGGGCAGCATCATTAGCCCCATTCTCGCCAACATCGTGCTTCACGAGTTCGATGTGTGGATGGAGGCGCAAGGTGCGAACGGCCCGAAAGAGAGTAGTCGCGAGTACGGAGAGCGTCAGACACCCGCCTATAAGCAGTTGGCATCTCGCATCAAGTATCGGCGGGCACAACTGACGAAAGGCGCACCGTTTCCCAATGGACGGACAGCGGCAGACATCACAGCCGAAGTCCGGACCCTGGTAGCCGAACGCAGTCAGACACAACCGTCCAAGGTAAAACCGGGTCTTCACTATATCCGCTATGCGGACGACTTCCTAGTGATCCTGTGTGGTAAAAGCCAAACAGAGGCCAAAACGCTCAAAGTGCGGATGGCTGAATGGCTCAAGACCACCCTTGGACTGACCCTGAGTGAGGAGAAAACTCTCATCACTCACGCCGACCAGAAACTGCGGTTTCTGGGGTACAACGTGCAGGGTTTGCGCAATCCGAACAAAACACGGTGGGCGCGGTTATCGATTCCGAAAGAGGCGTTTGAGTCAATCGTGGAACGGCTGCAAGATGCGACCCGGTATCGTCATGCGCCGGAGATGGATGTCTTTGCGAACGTGAATGCGCTGGCGCGGGGGTGGAGTCAATACTACTGCTACGCCAATGACAGTAAGCACAAACTCAGTCGTCTGACGGGGATTGTCTACTGGCTGACCGCGCACTATCTCGGACGCAAGCACAACGTCTCCATTCGCAAGATGATGCGGACGCACTATGGGCGCGACCCGAAAACTGGACGACTGGCCCTCCATACCATCAAACCGGACGGAAAACTGATGTTCATCTGGAACAAGTATCCCCCTCATCGCTCGATCCTGTCGCCCGGTGGCACGGCTGACGATGTCATGCCCCACCTGTTCACAAACTGGGCCGACGGACGGAGTCTGGAACGCAAAGTTCAGGCGCGGGTGAAAGCGAAGGGGCAGTGTGAGGGCTGTGGACGTGAGGAGATGAAACTCATCATGCATCACCCCAATCGCTTACGAAACGTGAGCCAGAACACGAAATCAGTGGCGCAATCCGGGTATGAACAGACGGTCAAAATGCTGTGTCACGAGTGTCACAAAGACCACCATCATGGAGATATGAAACGCCAATGATACCAATGAACGGATATGAAAGTCAGAACACTCTGGAGAGCCGGATGCAGGGAAAGCCTGCCCGTCCGGTTCGGGGAGCGCTTGGTGGAAACCGGGAGTGTAAGCTCAACGGCGCTGCCATTCGACTCCATAAGGACAATCCCAAAGCCGCCAACCAGGTGGTCGTGGGTTTGCTCTTTGTCATCTTCGCCTCCAGCGTCACCACCCTCATCACCTTCGGCGCTCCCTAACCCTCCATCCCACACGCAGCGCGAGGCGCGGATGCGCTTCGCGCCTTCTATATGAAAGGAACGGCATGGCTGCGGATTTCAAATCGCATGTACTGCTGCGGGATGAGAAGGGCTTCTTTGGCATCCCCTTCAAACGTCTGCTGCTGGGCGGTGTTGGCGGCGGTCTGACCTACACCCTCTTCAACATCGTCATGCCCGGTTGGGCAATCCCGGCGGGCGTGGTGCTTGCCATCTTCGTCCTCATCATGACCGGGACGCGCGGCGGACTTCCGCTGTGGCAGCGCCTCATGTATCGCTTGCGCGGCTCGCTGCTGCTGGCGGCAGCGCGAGATACCAAAGGTTTATTTGGCAGTCTGGCGAAATCGCTGGAACTGCCCATCGAACTGGTGAAACTGGATGCAGCGGTGGTCTTTGCGCCTGCCCAGCCCAACTACGACATCGACATGCGCGAGTGGGTCACATTTGCCCGCGCTGCGGAAGCAGATCGGGACGATGGGCTGGTGTTTGTGGATGCCCCGATGACGGAGGTCATCCGCTGATGAGTACCGTCCGCACCTTCGTCATCGAACCGTTTGACATCATGCTGCACGCCACCGAAGAAGGGGTACAGTCGTTACAGGCACGTTTTTCGACCTGGCTGCGAACGCTGCGTGAACCGGCGCGGTTTGTCTGCTGGCAGATGCCTGCCACGCTGAATGACAAAATCAGCAGTTTGAGCCGCAAAGCGCAGGAAGTGGATGACGCGCAGCGCAGATCGCTGCTGATGGAATACCGCCGCCACTTCGAGAGCCTGAACGACAGTGCCGAATATCAACGCGCATTGTGCGGCATGGCGCTGTGGAGCGACCAGAACCCCCGTGCCCTCGCGGGTGGCATGACTTCCGCCTTTGAGACGCAGGTGGCGGAAGGCGCGTGGCCGTCGCTGTTTGAGGGACGCTACGAAATCCGCGAGGCCCCCTTCTGGCATCTGGCTCCCGCAGGTCGTCCGGGTGGTCGCCCGTACTGGTCAATTCTGACCAGCTACGAATTTGCCCCGGCGACGTGGAACTTCTTTCGTCCGCTGCCGCCGCTGCTGCGGCTCAATTTCCCACTGGCGCTGTCGGTGGACATCTCGAAAACCTATGACCGCAACACCGCCATTGATGCACTCGAAGGCATCATCCAGGCGTATCAGGTGCATCTGGCAGGTGCAACGGGCGAAGACAGCCGCTCGGTGCAGCGCATTGTCGACTGCCGTAAGGCGTTGCAGGAAATCAACAACGGCGATGCCCTCCACATGGTGCAGTTGACTATCGCAGTAGCGGCAGATGACCTGAACACGCTTAAAGAACGGGTACAGACCGTCGTCAATGAGACGCGGGCATGGTTCTCGCTGCGGCAGGAAGTCGGCGAACTGCTGGCGCGTTCGGTGGGGTTTTTCACCGCCAAACGGACGAAGGACATCAACGTTCCCACGACCACCTGGCCCGTCACCTCACGGGAACTCGCCGTGATGCTCTCACCGCTGGGCTACCGCAAACTGTCGGCAACCGACGGCATCCTGCGTGGGGAAGCGGTGGGCGCATCTTATCCCGTTTTCCACAACTCATGGCGCGACAAACGTGCCACCCATGAAATCTGGGTGGGAGTCAGCGGGTTTGGCAAAACTTTCGGGCTAAACTGCTACCTGACCCGCGAGTACGCCGAGAACGGTATTCCCTTTGACATGCTCGAACCGATGGGACATGGCAAGCACATCGCGGATGCCTTCGGGCTGCCCTGGTATGTGATGAGCGCCAAAGCGACCAAGCTCAACCCGCAGGATGTGATGTTTCCCACGCTCATCGAGCAAGTCAGCCATGTCACACGCATCTATGAGACGGTGCTGGGACGCACGTTATCCGGGGCGCAGCGCGAAAACCTCGAACGCGGGCTGCTGGGCGAGGCGCTGGAAATCCTGTATCGCGGCTTCCCTAACCTCAACAAAGTCTCACCAGAACTCGCGCCCACTTGCGATGTGGTCTGCGATGTGCTTTCCGGGCTGGGCGACAAAGAAGCGACTAAACCCATCGCTAAAAATCTGGCGGATGAAATCGCCGGACTCTGCACGGGGTCGGGTCCGTGGGCGGCATTCCTCAACGGCGCGACCAATGTGGATTTGTCACGCGGCGGCAGGGAACGGATTGAGCCGAGGGTCTTCAGCTTCCACGAACTGGAGAGTGACCCCATCTTGCAGGCACTGGCCTATACGCAGGTCTTGAGCGCCATCCGGCGTGACAGCCTGATCGACGAGCAGCCGCGCATCATCGCGGTGGATGAGGTTTACCGCCTGATGCGCCACCCGTCCCTGCTGGACTTTCTGATTGAAGCCGCCAAGACGTTCCGCACCCGCCGCAAAAAATTGGTCTGCGTGGATCAGCAGATGAGTATTTTCCTCGCTGGCAAAGCGCGGTTGGTGTTCGAGAACTGTCCGATCCGGGTGGTCTTCTCGCAGCGGCAGGGCATGAACGTCTTCCATGAAGATGCCGCTTTTCAGCATCTCAATCAACAGCACCGCGACATCATCGCCGCGCTGCCGCGCTTCCACTATGTCCTCGATATTCAGGATGAAGGTCTCTGGTATCTGTACAACCGCCCGGCGGCGGGGGAGATTGCCCGCTTTCAGACCACCTAGAAGGATCTACCCGATGGAGGATGAACCGTGTCGAAAAAGACTGCCACAAGTCCGTTTCAGGCGCTCGAAGAAGAGGCATACCACGCTTTCCGCGAATGGCCGGTCTGGTTGGTTCTCAGAGAGCGTGAATTGGATGCCCATCTCACGGCGCAGCGCCCGCCAGATGCTGCGAACCCTGGCGCAAAACCTGAGCAGCAGCGCCGCCATCCGGCGCTGGATCAAGGAGGCAAATAACGTATGAAACTGGTGATTGTCGAATCCCCGGCGAAGTCCAAAAAGATCGCCGGATTTCTGGGACAGGGCTGGCGGGTGGAGGCGTGTCTGGGACACGTCCGCGACCTGCCCGAAACCGAACTGGGGGTGGAAGTCACGGCTGACTTCCGCCCGACCTATGAAGTACTGCCGGGTAAAGGCAATGTGGTCAAGAAACTGCTCAAGGCGATTAAGGATGCCGAAGCGGTTTACGTCGCCACCGACCCGGATCGAGAGGGCGAAGCGATTGCCTGGCATCTGCTGAAACTGGCGAATGTGCCAAAGGATAAGCCCGTATACCGGGCGCTGTTCCACGCCATTACCCAGGATGCGGTACGCGAAGCCATTGCTCATCCCCGTGCGTTGGATGTGAATCTGGTTGAAGCGCAGCAGGCGCGGCGCATCGTAGACCGGCTGGTGGGCTATCTGGCTTCCCCGCTGGCGGCGAAGGCGCTGGACGGCAAGTTCTCCGCCGGACGGGTGCAGAGTGTCTGCCTGCGATTGGTGGCGGAACGCGAACGTGAGATCGAGACCTTTACGCCTGAAACGTACTGGACGCTGGCGCTCAAATTGCTGGCTGACGGTACGGAGTTCACGGCGAAGCTGCACCGTGTCAAAGGCGCGGACAGCAGCTTCAAAACCCGCGAACCGCTGGATAAACTCGTGACCCTGCTGCAAACGGCGCAGGTGTGGGTGGGCAAAGCGGGACGCACGTCCAAAGCCCGTAACCCCCTGCCGCCCTTCACCACGTCCTCGCTGCAACAGGCAGCCTCGAAGGGTCTGGGACTGTCACCGGATAAGACGATGGCGCTGGCACAAACCCTCTACGAGCAGGGCTGGATCACCTATATGCGAACCGATGGCGTGTCCATCGCGCCGGAGGCACAGACGGCAGCGCGGGAGTACATCGCCCGTGAGCATGGCGCGGACTACCTGCCACCAGAGTTGCCCACCTACACCGTCAAAACGGCAAATGCTCAGGAAGCGCATGAAGCCATCCGCCCGACGGATGTGTCTCGGCTACCGCAAGCTGTAGACGGTGACGGCGCGGCGCTGTACGCCCTGATCTGGCAGCGTTTCATCGCCTCACAGATGTCGCCTGCCCTCTATACCGTCACCGGCGCGGTCATCTACGCGGGCAAAGCCCAGGGGCAGCCCTTCCCAATGGAATTTCGGGCGCAGGGACGTTCGCTGCTGTTCGATGGCTTCCTGAAGGTCTACGAAGAGCCTGCCGATGAGGGCGAGGAAGACAATGAGGAAACTGGAACGCTGCCGCCTCTCAAAGATAACCAGTTTCTTCAACTGGTCGCGCCGCAGGTGGAAGACCACCAGACCCGCGCTCCCGCCCGCTACACTGAAGCGGCGCTGGTGCAAGCGCTCGAACAGCGTGGCATTGGTCGTCCTTCGACCTATGCGAACATGGTTAAAACCGTGAAGGACAAAGGCTATGTCAGGGTCAGTCAGAAGCGGCTCGTCCCTACTGAGAACGGTATCGCCCTGTGCGATTTCCTGACGGCGCACTTCGCCGATGTGCTGGCGTATGACTACACCGCCCGACTGGAGGAATCGCTGGATCGCATCGCGGCAGGGGATACAACGCGGTTGGAGGTGCTGCGGACGTTCTGGGACGGCTTCAATCCCCAACTTGGCAAGGCGACGGAATACGCTCTGGCGCAGGTCAAAATACGGCACACGCCCAAACCTTTAATGCTGCATCCGGCGGAGGAGTAAGCGCATGAGCGACATCGACATGATGCCCGAACCGCCACCTATCGACTACGATGAGTGGATGCCGCCGCCACCGGATGAACCCTATTTCATGCCGGATGATCCGTTCCCGGATGACCTGTTTATTGGCGCACCGCCGCCGGATTACGACTACGCGCCAGTGGATGATCCCTGGCTGCCGGACGATGAACGTTTCATGCCAGAGGATGTCGGACATTTACCCGATGTACCGCCTTTGTCACAGGATGGTTTGCAGGGTTTTGAGCCGCCTGAACCTGCGGATGAAGGCTGGAGCTGGCACGATGCCCGGTTAATCGGGGTCGAGCGCGAGACCGACGACGGCACACGCTACGAA
>DAOUCY010000134.1:0-3125 GCA_034431625.1 Anaerolineae bacterium
GTTTGTGCAGTTCGGGGCGATCAAAGTAGTTGGTGTACACACTTTGAAAGTGTGTCAGAGTCAATGTGTAGAGCTGATGCCGGATTGCCGCGCCGTCAAAATCCGGTGGGAAGGAGGGCATCTTGCGTGTGGTGCGCCGCATCGGGATGGCGATACAGCGGCTGGCGAGGATGTCCTCCAGCCCCATGATCGCCGCTAATATCTTGGGCGAGTACACGTCGAAAGCCTGCGGCTTGAGGTCATCGCCGGTGACGCGGATGGCGGGCATCCCCTGCTTGTAACCGCTGTTGAGGAGCTGCCGGATCTGCTGCATTCCGGGGTCTTTGGGGTTGTGGTAGCGTTCGGCTTCGTCGATGCCGACGGTGCAGGACGTGTTGTGAATCAGCCGGAACATGCTTGGCCCGGTGGGATCAGACGTGGTAATCATGTTGAACGCCAGTGGCTGAAGCACACGCAGGACGGTGGACTTACCGCTGTTCTTGGGGCCGTTCAGCGCCAGATAGGGATAGGCGGGGAAAAGCGTATAAAAGTAAGTGCCTATCGTCCACAGGCTTAGGATACGGCTCTCGATGTCGGAGCGAAAGTCGATATACTGACGAAACAGCTCATGCACTGCGTTGAACACCGCACCGGGCTGCACGGTCTCCCCGTCCAGATAGCGGCGCATGTCACTGTAACGCCAGCGCATCAGGAATTCACTGCCTTCGGGGATGACCTTGAGCGCCACTTCCTGACCATTGACCGTGATGATCTGCTCGTCGGACAGGCGGCGCAGTTCGCGGGCGCTGGTGACCAGATACGGCTGGATGTTGAGCTTGTTGCCCTTCGTTCGCTCTACCACCGAAACTGTGACCATTGCCACATCACGGCGGAAACCCAGCGCGGGGGACAATAACGGAACATCATCGCTCAGGATTTGCGGCACATCGTCCTCCTCTGCTTGCTCCACTTGCGAACGGGCGGCGCGTACCAGATCGGTGAACGCCCGCCCTTTGATACCGATTGTGCTGACTTCGTGCTTGAACTCCGCAAAGGCGAAGTCATCCAGCCTGACGGCATAGCTAAACAGCTCACGCACCGCGTCCTGCCGGGCTAAACCTTCCAGCCCACCGACACGCTCGACTTCCAGACTGATCCAGGACGGCGCGGTATTCAGCAGGGATTGAGCATCTTCTGCGGATGCATCATGCTTCGCCAGCCACTCGTTGGCGTCCTTCACCCCTTCGGGAAGCTGTGGGATATAGGCACGCTCTGGCAACTGCCGGGCAATCTCAAAGGCTTTGGCGCGCGCTTCATCGGTGTTATCCAGCGCGATGAACACCCGCCGATGCTGACGCAGGTTATCCAGCAAGCCATCCTGAACCGACATGCCAGCGATGGCGATGGCAGGGATATTCCACTCGCCAAACGTGATGGCATCCGCCTGTCCTTCGACAATGACGACCTGTTCGGCGGCTGGTGTGTACAGGTGATTGTAATACGGCTGGCGTTCGCCGATGCTGTCGCGGGGCGGGTTGTAGTGTTTCTTGCCTTCAATAGAGCGCCCACTGAGGTAGGTCAGTCGCCCTTTCTCCAGATGCACATACACCAGCATCCCTGAAGGAAATCTGTGTATAACACTGCGCCAGGTGTCGGATAGATTCAAACCGTCCAGCAGAGGGCGCTTGTCCGATGGCATAAAGCCCAGCTTCGCCAGCCGGATCGTCTGCATATCCCAGCCGCGCGCCTTCGTCGCGTAGGACAAAGCGGCTGGCGTATTTAAGAGCGCTTCGTGCAGACGCTGGACGAGCTGGCGCTCCGTCCATCCTGCCGTCTGACGGAAGTCCGTTCCGCGTTCGATGGAAATGCCGCCACGTCGGGCAAGATACACCATCGCTTCCATGAATTGTGTCGCATCGCGGTTGTTCCAGCCATTGCCATAGGGCAGGTGATAGCGTCCCACGAAGTCGAACACATCGCCGTATTCCCCCTGTGAATTCCAGAAGTACAGCCCGTTAGCCGGTGTCACCACCAGGCTGTCATGTTCCACGCCGATGAAGCGCGAACCACTCTTTTTCAACGCGAATTTCTCCGCGACCACTTCCTCAATTGGGTTACAGGAGCGAATATGCTCCAGATCAAATGTCATCTCCAAAAGCTCCGGGTCATAAGCAAAGCTGAATAAAGGTCGTGTCAGAAAAACACGACAAAGGGGTGAAAATCAGTTGCGGGAGTACGGAGGTTGTGGTAGATTGTGAGTGCTGAGTTCACAGATTTACCCCATCCCGCCGCCCACCCGCCTCGCGTGAAGTGGGCTTTTTCGTTCTTTAAGGTGGGCTGCGATTTCGTTCAGACATATCGGTATCTCCAAAAAGGTTTACCCGGGTAAACCTTTTATTCATCTACCAGAAAACGTTCTACATCTGCCAACAGCTTCCGCATCGCTTGAAGACGCGCACGAGCAAGACTTATATCACCCTCTTGCTTGACAAGAGCGCGGGCGATGTCTTGGGGAAAGGCAGTAGTTGTAGTTTGCGCGGCTTTGGCAATCCTGATGGCTGGTGCAGGGATTTTGTCCTGTTCATCATCAGAGGTCTCGTGCAAATCGCCTTCGCAGAGTTCTTTGACCTGTTTGGCTGTTAAATCAAGGTCGATAATTTGGCGCACAACCTCGGCATGAAATTCTTGAGGGAGCGTAATCACATGGCGCAATTTGCGCTCATCAATCCCATGACGGTCTGCCAATTCCATTGCTTCATCGCTGAGATGGAGTAGACCCTTATATTGAGCTAGTCGTGTTTTGTTGATGCCACCCATTGCAGCCAGAATTGCTTCGGTGTATTCACGTTTACCGCGCAGATCGAGTTCCAGTGCCTGACGGTAGAAGTCATTGGGAACGGCGGTGTCCGGGATTTGATAGCCGTGTACCGTGAGCAGGAGCAGCGCCGCCTGGCGCGCCATTGCAATCGCCGACAGCCCGCTGCGGGCGGTATTCTCCTTCGCCTGCCGAAAGACGGATGAACGTTCTGCCGGAATGATGATGCACGGGATCATCCCATCACTGTTCGATCCCGGAACGAAGTCGCGCAGCAGCCATGTCGCCCAGTAGCGGCGTTCGCCAGTCTCAATGCGAAACTGCTGCGTCA
>DAOUCY010000135.1:0-12312 GCA_034431625.1 Anaerolineae bacterium
ATGTTCATAATTTTCTTCACCGCAGAACGAACACGCTCCAGAGTAACAGAATTATACTCTGGAGCGTGAATTGATTACAACCCGGGTTGCATAGCTTCGCAACTCTTGATGTTACGGGCAGTACAGTGGGCCTACCGGGGTGGGTGGCGTTAACGGCGCAAGTGGAGTGACAAACAGATCGAAGGATTTTTGATCCAGATCAATTTGCACCAGATAGTCGAATGTCATCACCATACCATTCAGGCTTAATTGTGCTCCCGTATATTTGCGGATTGCGGGATCAGGAGTTGTTCCAGATGTACCGCGATTAGCGACAAACTTCATCGGGTCAGTGGTGAGACGGGGTCTTGGATGCCCCGCAATAGCGTTTCCAGCAGCACTTGGGATAATCGCACCAAATCGGCATCGGAGAGGCCGCTGATTTTGAGGCAGAGTAGCAGCCATCTGCATGGCTGTAGCATCGTTTCTGAAGGTGCGGACCTCAAGGTGGAGATGTGTGTTGCTCCCTTGATCCCACAGGGTACCTAGTACAGCGCCATGCCCAACACGAGCGCCCAGGTATATGGATGGATCAATGCTGGCGAGATGTCCATACAACAGGAAATAACCTTCGGTGCGGACAATCAAGTTGAAGCCTCCTTGTGTTGCACCCCAAGTGGCTGGGTGAATGGTTGGGGCAGCATCTCGTCCAATTCCGACTACGATCCCACCAGTAACAGCCAATACCTGCACGTTTGATGTTGGGCTTGGCGCGAAGAAATCGAAACCAGGGTGTCGATTGCCTGGTAATGAAGGATAATTGGTGGGATCTATCAACCCAAACCCCTTTTGATTAATTGTTGGAGGGTTCGGATTAATGACCCGCAATGGTGAAGTCGAGATTGATAATGCTGTCCCATAGCTGTTATTCGATTGCGTGCTGAAGTTTGGTAGGCTATTAGCACAATTTGCTGGATTTACAGTTGCTTGTCCTGTCCCCACCCGTACCCAGGTCAAGTAATCTTTACGGGCTGCATCAGGATGGGAGAATCCCACCCAAAGGTTGTTAGCCTCATCAGTTGCCCGTGCGCGAACAGGGAACGGTAGTGTCGGGTATGATAGGCTAAGTTGGATGTCATCTTCGCTGGGGCCGCGACGCATCGGTGCACCGTTCCATGCGGATATTTGGCAACTCGCTGTGGGTGGCAAACTAGGATTGGGATAAGACTGTGGAAAAGTTGGCAACCGGACGAATCGTGGTAGCGTGGTCAAGGCAGGCTGCGGCGCACCTGAAACGGCAACACCTCCCCACCAGTTCCAAGCTAGATTCAATCCACTTCCCGCTACCGTATTACTTGGCGTACTAGTGCCTGCTGCTGTATTGCCGACGAATGAGCTATTCTTGACATCCACCTCACTCCCTACCGAGTATATAGCACCACCTGAACTACCTGCTCCGGGAGCAAGGTTATTGGCGAAGGTGCTGTCTCGAATAATCAATCGGCTCCCACTGGAGTTGTAGATTACGCCACCTCTAGCATTTGAGCCTGTGGCTGTATTATTGGTGAAGATGCTCTCAAGGATTTGACATTTTGCCCCATCCCCATTATACAGCACGCCACCATTCACGTTCCCCGAATTTAGGATGAAATAGCATTGCTTGATAACCAGGGAGAATGTACCCGGAGCATTAGTCGTGCCATCATTTACGATTGAGCCTCCGCCTGCAGTACTAACACCATTGCTAAGACCCAGATTCTCAAGCGTGAGTTTAGCAAATGTAGCATCGGGTCGCTTCCCGTTAATTGCAAAATGGCGCACATTCGTTGTGCCATTCATCGCAAGTGTTTTACCGTTCCCCTCGATTTTAATGTTTCGAAGGATAACCGGAAATGCACAGAGGCCAAACAAGTCAGCGTCTCCGCCTGGCAAAGATGCTGCGTTGGTTATCTGAGCTGTAGCAGGGAAACTCCCGCCCAAAGGGATCACATGTTCTTCTGTATTGTTAGGTGTAGTAGTGTTGATATTCCGAATTCGATCCCGCAACTCGGTCACACTTTGCACCGCTGGATAGATAGGCATATAGCACCTCCATAGAACTGAATTCTGATATGGCGAGAGTGTCCAGCATAATCACATCTCACCCATCAAAACTTTAGCACTAATGTTCTATCTTGAGGTGAGCAAATGGCCGAGCGTTTGCTCTCTCTTTCAAGGCACTTATGCTGTTTCGATTATTTCTGAAGGCAGTCGAATGCTACGTGCTTTTCCCGGTTCGCGGATTATGCGCCCCCAGGCTTCCAATCTGTCCAAATGCCGCAGCACTGCTGAACGCACCAAAAAGCACGCTTCAGCAATTTCTCTTTGGCTTGGAGCAAGTCCATTGTGAGCTTCCATGTAGGAGAGAATGAATTCATAAACACGCTCCGTCGTATCGTTACTCATCAGCATTCCTTTCATGTAACAAAATCCTAACCAATCTAGATTATACAGCATGTTAGAACTTCAGTTCTATTACAAAAAGGGTTCGATTGCGATTAGGATTTGGTTTTATCGGCAGAAAACTAAGCGTTGGTCAGAAAGAGCGGAAAGATTGCAGGTTGAATAATTCATTTGGACTTGGCTGGTTTAACGTCTCAGCCAGGACGGTGATCCTCACGCATAAGCGGCTGATAACATCTGTACAGCGCGCTTCATGTAACGTAGAAACGTCTTCGGATTGTGATCGTCAGGTGCGGCAGCCTGCTGATAGCTCGGTCCACCAATCTGTGCCAGGATCGTGTAACATGTGTTGATGGTGTGGCTGTTCTTCCCGATCAATGCACCAGCAGGTGCAGCGTCGTCCGATTGATAATGTGAACTGCCTGCTCTGACATCTTTACGGTTCGTCGATTCGAGGTAAGGACAGTATTTCGAGACAGGTGAAATCAATCCACAAAGTTACGGGATCTGAAATTGGAAAACCCAAGAGCCTGCGATACGCTGCTTGTCATCACCGCTGCTGCCGAAACCAATCAGTTCTGTGATTTCTAACTGCCAGTTCCCGGTGTAGTCAAACATCGCGGCGTTGTAGATATGTTCATTGCAGATTTCGCCGCTGGACTCCCCGATCCCGGACACAAGATCAGTTGTACCACCACCCACGACTGCCGCTCCGTCCGTCGTCAGGCGGGGAATCGTTGTCCAACGCCGCTCCGATGTAGGCGGCACAAAGCATATGGCGACACGGGTCTGTGACGGTGAAACCGTTACCCGGCGCAGGGTTAAGGTGATGTTTTCATCGGTAGCGCTCTGCGGTGTGCTGTATACCCGAACTTCATCGCTCATGGGTACACTGAAATTGAGCGTGATGGGTTCGCCTAGGATGACGGTGTGTCCCCGGATTAAACCAGGTTGGTCCGGGTCAGGTCCTTCGTTGGTCATGCCATACGGGGTGACCTGGAATTGAAAGGCGCTGACTGCTTCGTTAGGCGTAAGGCTGGACAAATCGAAATTGTAGAGATAAGTACGGGCTGGCTGACTGTCATCCGCCCTGCCGTCAATCAAGGGGATTTCTCGCCCGCTCTGATCGAACACCTTCACGCTGATATCGCAAACTACATAGTCTGTTGTACACGTAAAGCCTGATACCGTGAAACCAATTGTCAAACGGTTGCTGTCCGCATTTGCCCATTCGAGATTGACCGTATAGTTTCCAACTGTCTGACTCTGGTTCAATTCAATGCCGCTGCCTGCTGTAAAAACGGCATTGAGACCCGCATCATAGCCGATGAACTGCTGGAGGATCGCATTGACGGCCAGGACTGCTCCCACCCCGATAGTCAGCACAGCGATGACAGTAATGGCGAAACGCACGGTGAATCGCTTGTGCAGCTTCATACCGCGCGCGGAACGTTTTTGCTGCTCAAACTCCACTTGGAGACGTTGCGCCAGCTGTTTTTGAAACCCCTCTCTCGGCTGAGGGGCGGCACGCACGAGATCATGTCGCAGGTTAAGCATGGGTTTAACCTCCTCTGACGTAATGAACTTCTCCCGATACAAATCCTCGATTTCTGAAGGGAGTGTCTCGTTGATATCCGCGTCATCCGGGTTCGTCATGGACAGCTCCTTCGTCCGCTTCCAGTCTCTTCGCATAAAACTCGTATAAATCCTTTAATCCCCGGCTCACATGCGATGCTACCGTTCGTTCATCAAGATCGAGTACCTGAGCGATCTCCTGGTTCCGTAATCCGCTAAAGTACTTCAACATCATCACCTCACGCCGCCGTTCTGGAAGCCGATTCAACATGGCACGCAGTTCGGCAGCGCGTTCCTGTTCAATCAGCAACCCATCAAGTTCAGTCGGATCCGCCTCGTCGTTTTTCAAGGCATCGAGTTGAAGTCCAACCCCATCGCGCCCTTGACGGCGGTAGAAGTCCGTGACCAGGTTGCGTGTAATGGTAAAAATCCAAGCACCAAAACTAAAGGAGTGACGATTCTTGAATTGGGGCAAGCCTTTCACCACTTGTAGAAAAATATCTGATACCAGGTCTTCAGCATCGAGCTGGTTGCTCACTTTCGCTGCTACATAGCTGTACACCCGCTTGAAATACAACTCGTATAAGCCTTGAAATGCCGCCGGATCGTGAGCGGCTCGCTTGACCAGCAGGTGTTCCTGTTGATGGTCAATATCATCCAGCATGTTTGCTCTTTTGGTTGGTATGCCTATAAAGACGTAAATTCTGCGCTAAATACTCAAAACCAAATGTAAATTCATCTTTCAGTGGGCAGCACCGTTTGGCAAAGGCAGTGTTACTCTTCGGTGTCGTATAACGAGATTCTGCTGACCATGAGACTACCAGCTCAAATAAGCCGCCCCCAATTTCATTTCACTGAAATATTGGGAGATGACCGAATACAAACAGGAAAGCAGTATCGCAAATGTGCAGCACCGCTTTCCCGTGATTCCACATCTATCGGTTGACAACAGCAGAGAAATTCAGGCGGACGGATAATCCTACCGCCTGATGAGGTCGTGGTAACGACTACGGCACCTTTCCGCTGTTACAGCCACCGCATTCGGCGGGCCAGGGCAAAAATGACCAACGCTGCGTATTATAGGCGAATGAAGGACTTCCGGTACAATTGGTGTTTGGGTAGAGAGTGATGTCAGGAGGGCTTCCGTCCTTCCAGATGGACCAGATATCCGTTCCGCTTCCCCAACAGGAAGTGGGACTGTGCAGATCGGCTAACCAGCCGTTGTAGCCGGAATTGGCAAACAATGCCCAGTGGTTAGACAATATTGCGGATGCCCCGTTGTTTTGCGGTCCCGGAAATTGAGGGGCGGGATATTCGCGTGCAATTCGCTCCCACTCTGCGTCAAGAGTATCACCGTAGGCATCTCGTTCCTCCTCGGTGTTGAAACAGGCATAATCGCTCACCGCCCGATCATCGAGATACACAGATGCGCTGGGTAGCTGCACACAATGAAGCTCAGTCCCTGCTTCGACCAGCTTCAAGAAGTCGTCTATAGACAGGACCTGACCGTAATAATCATAAGTTGGTGTCCGAATATCCTGTGCAACTACTGCCACCACAGCGGCAGCCAGTACGACAAGAACCAACAAGACAATCGAGACTTTCCGTCTAAATAGGAACATCATTTACTCCTTCTTGTAGAGAACACAGATTGTGCCGAAATGAGTAATGAGATGGTTGGTTTTCCTCTGCTGGAATGCACTCTTTCGACACACTCACTTATAAAGACGATAGAAGCAGCGAAAATACTGCAAGAAGTTGGAAAATGCGGCTTTTTGGCTGGTTTAACGTCTCAGCCATGACGAGAAAGTTACGCATAGGCTGCTGAAAGCATCCTTGCGGCACGTTTCATGTACTTCGGGAATGTGCGTGGATTACGCCCAATATCCAGCGCTGCCTGGCGGTAGGTCTTTCCGTCAATCTGCGCCCGGAGTGCTCCAGCAATGCAGACGGTGTGCTGATATTGTTCCAGAAGTGCCTCGGCTGGTGCGGTATGTCCCTGCTGGTACTGTTCGCGCCAATTCTGATAAGGCGATATAAACTGACCGTTGTTCCGGTTCTCAGCAAGCTTCTGCTCTGGCAGTGTATAGTGGTGACGTTCTAGAAACACCTGCGCGAATTCGTAGCGAACCTCTTGCAGCATCGGTTCTTCGTAGGTCTTGTGCCAATTCCAGGGTGTCACGCCTGCCAGTGCCGCCGCATCTTTGCGTGTCACCTGTGTCGTCACGGCATACAGCGCGACCAGGTGCTTGAACGAGTTGGCATACTTCTCTGCCAACTTCTGCATGATTTGCTCAACGTCAATACGGGTGTCGATGTCAGTAGCCCACGTCGCCCACTGCTCGACAGAGTTCCACCACCCACTGGGCGATGAGAACCCGGTGATGGTGTGTTCATCCCACGTATTGCGCCAGTCATAGCTCATCAACTCTTCAAGGCTGTCGTATTTGTCGTCGTAGTAGCGCAGAGTAGAAATCTTGCACCGTGCCAAAATGAAAAACACCGCCTGCTGGCGGGTTTTCTGTGCGAGGAAGTCCTTGTTTTCAACAAGTTCGAGCCAGAGTGCCATGAACCCATGTTGGATGCAGTCGGGTAGGTAGTTGGTGCGGTGAATGCCCTTGCCCTTCATGACGTTGGTGACGTAGTGCGCTAGATCGTCGTAAATCTGCTGGAAAGTGAGCGAACCTGCCCATGAAGTCGGGTAGGTCGCAACACGAGGGAACGGTCTAATCTGGCTGTAAATCTTGGAACGAATATCGGACATGTTCATGAGGCTCCTCCTCACACGACTGGTTCCGCCAGCGCGGTTGAGCACAACGCTCATCCCGCCGGGGACAGCGCAGGGAAGGAGCCTGTCAAACGAAAAGCCGACCCAAATTGGTCGGCTTGTTATGTTTTCTATTGGTGGGTCGGCTTTTAGGCAGGTAGTTCGGTGGTCACGTCCCGAAGGGATGGGGGCAGCGTACTGCCTGCCGGTGTTTGATAGGAAGGCTCACGCGCTGTATGATCGCCGTGCGGCGGTGTGCGAGGGTCAAGCTCGCTACCGTTAGCTGTACCTTTCACACGATTTATAATCGGCGGCACATTGTCTGGAAAATGGTTTTCCCTGTTCAGGTTGTCGTAATTACCAAGGAGTTCTTTCGAGCTGACCGGGCTAATCGGTCAATGTTGTTTGATGCCCATTCATTTACCTGTCCAGCATTCCATAGTCCGCGCAAATAGAAGCTGGTTGCTGCTGCGTCGAAGACACCTCGCGCCATATCGTGTTGGCCGTCGTGAAGATACTCGAACGCCAAGATTTCCAGCAGTTCTCCATATGCAGCCAAATCTCCGTGATACAGGGCAATCTGCACAATTAACTCTTGAAGGTCTTCCCGATCCAATTTGTCTCCGTGTCCAACAAAGCTTCTGTAAATCTGGCATCGCATTTTTGCCATCAGTGGTAGATAAACGTGCTCATCATCAGGCGCATCAACCGATGCAGCCTGTTCAGCCTCATGAAGCAGTCGCTCTATCACGGTAGGATCCGGCTCATCAAGAAGCCGAAGCTGATAAGCCAAGATGGTTATCCATGTTGATTCTGTATCCCGAAAGCGCGCCGCCGCCATCAGAGAAAGCAGCAGTGCCGGATGCAGTACTCGGTTTCTCACATGATTTACCAGTGCTCGCATCAGGAAAGTGTATTTTGCGCTGGCTTCAGGCTCATCGTTAAATGAGAGAAGGTTGTAACAAATTAGCTCAGAACAGGTTATCGGGGACAAAGACGCAAAAATACTTGCTCTAATGGTTTCTATCAAGGTGGTAGGTAGTGGATCATCATTCTCCAGGTATAGACTTTTCAGGTTGATCTCTTCTTGCAGCACCCCTAAACCTTTGAGGAGTTCACGAACATCACCAACAAAAATGAAGGTGTTGGGTCGGCAAAGGAGGCGGCGTTTAGCTGGAATCTCCAAATCGGTCATATCGCGGATGCACCACAACTGCTTTTGCCGTTCTCCAGCATGTGATATAAACTGGGTTCATAGCCTGAGTAGCCAAGATATAGGATGGCATCATCAAACCATTGGATGAGTGGCAACATCAATCCTCTCTGCTGCTGTCTAAACGAGCAAACCGCATCTTTGTTGTCGAATGATCCATGCGGGTGATAGACAAACATTAAGTTCGGATCGCTTCCAGGTTCTCCAAACCCCTCAGTCGGATATTCCGCTGGTCCCGCGACCTTAACCGAATAACCAGCTTGACGAAATGCCGATTCCTGCAATGTATCCCAGTTGGTGGTCAAACAGAGTGGCTTTAGGGCAAATCCCGCGCGGTAGTAGCTTGCGATTGCATGATGAAGAGGATTAGGGGAAGCTGACTTATTGATCTGATTGAAATAGTTCAACACCAAATAGGATATATCAAACCCTAAAGTCTCAAATTCATCGAACAGCGCTTCAAGGGGCCATTGGGGAAGCAATTGACGGATAATCGAATCTTTCTGATCTTTGTGTAACGCTCCTTTGAACACCAAATTGCGTATTGACTCGGTTAGAGCTACTCCCGATGGCATACCCGATGGGGATGGCACTGAAAATATCGAACCGAACCAGATCAACGGTCTTTCCTGCTTAATCCAGTCGATGGTTTGTTCAAGGGTCAAAATAGTCGGCTCATGTACGCGATCTATTCTTCTAGTGGGTTTTGGTGTGAAGACCCAACGAGCTTCATCCGCAAACTTGAGAGTCTCCATAGGTGTCTCTGCGCTATCTCAATAGATGTGCTGCCAGTATAAACAAAAATTATACCCAAACATAGAAGCCCTAGAACGTTCAGCGAAGATTAGACGTGGCAAAGTATATCTGTGCCACGTCTCACCTCCGCCATTCTATCTGGGGGATGTGAAAAACAAACGAACTCTACAGGGGTTTCATCACTGTTCCCTGCACCGCTGCTTGAACTTCTCATACAGGCGGATTCGGGTTCGCAGGCGCATCCGTACTTTACGACGCACCCGCTGCCCGCCTAGGGTGATGGAAGTTACATATCCTTTCCCTTCTTCGCGGACCACCTGTACCTTGCCAATACCGGGGATGTCCACCCATTCCCCGCTAGCGATTTCCTCTGCCAGTGCCTCCAGATAACGTTCCACCGCCTCACGGACGAGAGCTTTGGTTAGGCTGCGGCGCTGGTGGGCAACATGGGCAATACGTTGGGTGTGGTTCACCTGCTGTTCTCCTTCAATTGTTAAGAACATGTCGGTAGTACCGACTCACCGACACCGCCGACTCTTTGTCGGTAGTGTCGGTTGTCGGTGATGTCAGTTTTGTCGGTAACTTCATCACTGGTTGGTGACGAACTCGGCTGCCACGAACCATTCCGCACGATCCATGCGGCGCTCCTCAATCAGTCCGGCACGCATCAAGTCCTGGGCTAACTGCCGTGCCTGTTTCGCGGAGAAATTCAGGTTGCGATATGACTCACGCAGCGCAATGCCGCCTGCACCTGCCTGCCGAATGGTATTGAGCAGGCGATCCTGCTGACGACGCTCCACCACTGCCTCACTGCTGCGGTCAAGCTGCTCCAGCAGACGATGAGCGCTCCCGCGCCAGCCCTCGGCTAATGCCTGTGCTGCGTGCCAGTGGTCAACGGTGACTGTCGGCGCTTCGTCCGAGGTCTTGAGCCAGTCCAGCGCCGCGAACAAGGCTGCCAGCTTGAACGCCTGAACATGCATTCGCCCATACACCCCTTTCAACCGGTCGTCAAGTTCGGTGTCCTGCCCCGGATCACACTTGCGCCGCAGCCAGTCGCCGTACTGTTGGCACTGCTCCCAGCATTCCACCCTCAGCCGTAAAGCGCCGGGCGCTGTCATGCCCATTTCGGTGGTCTGAGGGGCTGGTAAACGCTCATGCAGGCTGCGGAGATCCTCCACCAATATCTGCGGTACCGAGCGATAGCTCTTCGATGCTGGACGCTCGGCATAGTCTGGTTCGGGCGTGAGCAGCGCAAAGCGGATCAACAAGCCGTTGTCCCAATCGCCCATGCTGACCGCGCAGGATAGGCTGGCGGGTGTGGTCACACCCAGAATGGAGAGTGCCGCGTTCTCAACGATGTTCAATCCGGTCTGGGTGTCCTTGTCGAAGTAATCCGGGCAGTCGTAAAGCTCCATCAGCAGGTCTTTCATGCCCGCCATGTAATCGCGCTTGTTGATCGCGCCGAACAATCCCGCTACTTCATCCTTCAGCAGTCCGCGCTGTGAGGCGAAGGGCTGCGCCTTCGTCAGCCGTTCGCGCTGCTCCTGCACCAGTTTGTCGAAATTGGAAGGCAAGCGCCCTGCCAGCGCCTCTTGAAAACGCTCTGGTGAACCCGGTGTCGGCATCAGCATGTGCGGGATCGCAGCGCGTGCCACCTGCTCCGCCAGTTTGTAGGCGGTGGACTTGCGGTAGAACGTTGTTCCCGCCACCAGCATCAGATACAGGTTGGGGTAAATCTTTACACCCCAGGGCGCTTCGCCATACAACCTGCGTCCCACCGCGGTTGCCAGCAGCCACAGTCCTGCCGCCTGATGAAAGATCATCGGGGTCTGATTACCCGTCGTTCCCGACCAGTCCATGTACTGTGCCAACCAGTCCGGCAGTCTGTAATCCATCGGTGCATGTGGTAGTGGGTCTTCAGGCTTATTGGGTGCGGGCATTCGTTTCACCTTTGGTTGGATATTTATCATCGGCGGCTGTGGACGCTCGACCAGCCCCCCCACCTGATCCGGGTCGATGTTGAGTGCCTCGCAAACTTCTTTCGCTAGCATCGTGCCGCACACGTAACAGTGTCCGTATCCCGTTTGCATGTTGAACCCAAACGAAGGATTTCTATCGCCGTTTTTGTGCCGCTCCGGGTGGATGCAGCTTCCGTGCAGCCAGTCGCCGTGCTGTTTGAAACCCTGCCCAGCTAACACCCGCGCAATCGCGTCAATGACACGCGGGTTCAGTGGCGCATCTCCTATTGGAAAGTTCATCCGTGCCGGTGGATGCCACTCCCGCACCGGCTGACGGGGCTTGAATGACTCAATCCAGGCGGCTAACTCCGCCAGATCAGGTACATGCAGGATGTCGGATACTCGTTCCACCCGATACGGCTTCCCGGTAGTTGGATGAATGCTCGGCGGTGCGACCACCTGCCGCCCGTCCCCACACAGTTCCAGATTACCAATCGGTGTTCCCATGGCTTTGACCGATGCGGGCATTCGCTCAACGCCGAAGTAGACATGCCTCCCGACACCGCCGCCGCTGGCGACGGTATAGGTTTCCGCGAGTGCTGGAAAGGTCGCGGCGAAGGCGGGATACCCGGCTGCTCCGTCCAAGTCGAGGACCACCAGATTGCCCGACACTTTCCCACAGACAATACCGATGTTCTTCAACAGTCCGGCGCTGCTCCATGCCCGGATGGTCTCCGGTGAAGCGGCTGTCTGCTGATGCTCCGTCCACGTTGTCAAAGCTGGACGTTTGCCATCCAGCGGGATGATGCTCAAACCGAGCGCGGCATATGTCAGCGCTGCGGCGAGTGTTGTTTGCTCCTGTGCCGCCTGTACGATAGGCGGCTGTTGTGAGGCTTTCATCGTGCTGTTTCCTTTATATAGATGTCTCGTTCGTGTTTTACAAACCGTTGGACAGCACGCCCGGATTGATGTATCCTCAGATTGCTCAAGTCTGTTGGACACATCGTTCCAGCCGCGCCGCCAGTGGGGTTACTCTGCTGGCGGTTTGGTCTTCTGCTGAACGATGCGTTCGACCAGCGTATGAATACCGCTCTCGGTGGCGATGCCTGCACCGATGGCATCCTCCAGCAGCTCCGTCAGGTCATAGGGTTCCTTCTTCACCCGCTCGTACAGCATGTGCATGATCTGCACGTTGATCCACAGGCAGATGACCACCAGCCGCTCCAGGTAATCCACCCGGCGCTGAAACATCTTCGTGAAATGCTTGCGGCTTCCGATCAGGTCTTCCTGCTCGTCGAGATAGGCTCGGAGCGCGGCGCGTACTACCTCGGCTTTTGGCTCGTCGCGCTGGCTGGCAATCTGCTCCAGCCGGTTCTCCATTGCCCCGGTGATATGCACGGTCAGGCGGTTCGTGAATTGGGATTTCGAGTTGTCAGACATATTTCCTCGTTTTGCTCATTTCTTCGGACAAAATCACTGATTTTGGACGGGCGGGACACGGTGAGCCGCGACGCGCCATGCCTTTCAGCGCGGGTGGGCTGCGCCCACACCGTCGCTGACGCATCATGCGGACGCATGGTGCGTGAAGCCCCTCCGGCGCATGAGGAGCAAGTTTATTAAAC
>DAOUCY010000136.1:0-13969 GCA_034431625.1 Anaerolineae bacterium
CTGCCCAAACATATTCACGCCGTCACAGCGGATGGCTTCGAACTCAAGACCATGCTTTTCGTCTTGGCTTCCTCCATCTTTGCCATCTTCAGTCAAAGGTAGCAACTTGGGTTATTTATGAAACGACTTTTCCAGAAACTGATTTCTCCAATTACGTCGATATTGCTGTGGCTGTTACCATCCACACGAATATCTTTCATTATCAAGGAAAACTTCCTCCGCTGGAGCGGCATAGCTGCCGGTCACAATATCCAGATTTGGCAAGGGGTTCGCATTTCACCGTTGCGAAACATTTCGTTTGGTAACAATGTCGCAGTGGGCTACGACGTACTGCTGCGGCCCGAAGGCGGGCTTAATATTGGTAACCGTGTCCTGATTGGACATGGCAGCAAGATTATCACGGCAAACCACGTCATCCCCAAAGACCACAAAAGCGTCTTTGGAGCCGGGCATATTCGTGAACAGGTGATGATCAGGGATGATGTCTGGATTGCAGCCAATGCAGTGATTCTGCCCGGAGTTACTTTGGGAGAGGGCTGCGTTGTTGCCGCGGGGGCTGTTGTGACTGATGACGTGCTGCCCTATGCAATTGTCGGTGGAGTCCCTGCACGATTGATTCGCATGAGAGACTGATCTATGCACAACGAATTGGATCTCACATCTATTCCTGAGACAACGTACGGGTTCCGTAACCGTGCTCGTTTTATGATTACGCAGCTCGAGCAGTTTCAGACCCAACTCGGACGCCCAGCAGATGTCCTGGACGTCGGCTGTGGGACCGGGGACTTGGTGACTGTATGGGTTGCTCGTCTCGGCGCACAGGTCTTGGGAATAGATACGCACGAACCCTCAATTGCGCTGGCGCGTAGCCGCTATGACATCCCCTCGCTGCAATTTGAGCTGGCAACGGCTGAAGATGTACTGACTTCAGGTAGGAACTTTGATGTCATTATCTGTTCGGAAGTACTCGAGCATTTGACACAGCCCGAAAGTCTACTGAGCACGTTGCGAAAGTTGATTCGACCAAATGGTCTGTGTCTGGTGACCGTCCCAAACGGTTGGGGGCCAAAAGAAAATGAAGAGCGACTTGTTTCTGCCTATCTAAAGATGAAATCGCTGTTGTGGCGGCAAGTGGCAATGGGCGAGGATGCAAAGATATCAAAAGTCAATGACGGCGTCGGCATGATTGATTCCCTGAATTACGAATGTGGGCATGTACAGTTCTACACGATGGGTGCGATGCAAAAACTAGCTAGACATGCTGGATTCAGAATCGAAAAGCAGGAGAATCGACGGTTTCTCTCCGGTCCGATATCGGACCGGTTGATCGGTGGCAACCAGCAACTGGTAAACTGGAACATACGGATCGCAAAAACGATACCGTATTGGCTCGCGTCCAGCTGGATGTTTGTATTTCGCCCAATCTAGTAATCATCGCCCAAAATGCGTTCATCATTTGCAGAAACTATCAAAGGAGCGCTGGCTTTAGGCATTAGCTCCAGTCTCGTCACCGCTGTCGGTTTTCTGCTCATCCCACTATACACTCGCTACTTAAGTGTCGAGGAGTTCGGCCTTCTAGGTCTCATCAACTTGGCGGTGTCCATTGCTGTCGCTATCTTCGGCATGGGAATGAACACCGCCATATTCAGATCCTACTTTGACTACGAAGAAAGTTCGGATAAACGCAAGCTTGTTGGCACTGCACTGATAGTTGCACTCCTGGCGGGTATGGGGCTGGTGGCATTGGCAACGATGGCGTCCGAACCGATTATCGCCAAGACAATATTCACTCTGCCCGAAACCGGGCGCTATTTTCAGCTTGCTCTATACACGGGCGCTATCACATTGGTGAGCGCCGTTCCGCTTGCTGTTTATCGCGCAAATCGGCAGTTCGGCCGATTTGCTATCGTCAATATTTCGGCAGCGACTCTCCAGATCATTCTCATCGTTATGTTGGTCGCCATCACCCAGATGGAGATTATGGGCATTCTGATAGGTCAATTCACAGCGACATTGGCTATCAATCTGCTGCTGCTCTATACGATACGCGGCGAGGTGGAGCTTACGTTGCTCCAGGGAGAAGTGCGCAAGCTGCTGACGTACGGCATTCCCCTGGTGCCAGGTTCTGTATTCTACCTTATTCTTACATCGGGAAGTCTGTTCTTTGTTCAGCGCACCGAAGGGTTAGCAGAAGCCGGCACCTTCAATCTTGCCACCCGGATAGCATCCATCTTTGCAATTCTGGTCATTACCCCGTTTCAGTTGATCTGGCCTCCGATGATGTTCAGTGTTGAAAAAAAGGAATACGCACTGCGTTTTTACGCCAACATGCTTGTATACGCGCTCTATGTATCTATAGGACTGGGAATGCTCCTGAGCATCTATGCACCGGAAATTGTCGGCCTAGTTGCTAGCGAGGCGTATGCTCCTGCAGCGCAGTTGGTCTGGCTACTCATTTGCGGTCATATCCTGTTTGTGGCTCAGAACACACTGAATGTAGGCATCATCTTGAGACGCAGAACAATCTATTGGAGTATCGCACTCGTTATCGAGACTCTGATATGTATCTTGCTCTGGGTGCAGCTTGCGCCTCAATGGGGCGCGCTAGGCATTGCCGTCGGCTCTATCATCGGATATGTCGCCGGCGTGATTGCAACCCTGCTGTTTAGCAGGCGCTTTATCAGGGTCGATTATGAGTGGAAACGTGTACTTTATCTGACGATAATGCTTCCGATTGCAGTTGGTGTCAGCAACTTGATCCCGTCCAGCTTTGGCGCTTTTGCAGTGATCGCCTTGAAGGCGCTCTTGCTCTTGTTTCTTTTCTGCAGTCCGTTCCTGGTAAATTTCTGGCACGAAGACGAGCTTTCGGTTGCTAAGCAGTTCATCCAACACCTGCGCGCAAGATTGCCATTGCGGCTCCTATCTACGGAACGGAAATAACCAGCATGGCAAAGACGGCTGGCAAGTCTATGTCATCAAACCTGCACGGCCCTTTTGCGCTTTCGGCGCGAATTCTTGGTCGCGTGGTGCGTGAAACCAGAATTTCGCTGGAGGAAGCGCGATGGCGCTGGCAAGAACGCATCTCTAGATTTTGGTGCTGCCCCAAGCCTGATGGTGGTAGAAGCCGCATGCAAATACTCTCACCCAAAGGTATCGAGCTTCAGTTCTTCCACCATAGAACCAATCAATCGCTGATTTACGGGTTGCTCGCCCAGGTAAATCCTTCGGTGGCAGAGACCATCATCGCTGAGGCCGATTTCTATTGTTCGCACATTTTGGATTTGCTTGGTTCTGGGCATATGAACCTCGGCCAGGTCATCGACTGGCACGCTGACATTATCTCAGGATACCGATGGGATCAACGCCGATACTATAAACGTTTTCATCCCGCCCCTTTTCCTGGTGGTCACGATATTAAGTTTCCATGGGAGTTAAGCCGGTGCCAACACCTAGTTCGGTTGGGGCAAGCATACTGGATCACCGACAACGAAAAATATGCGCTTGAGTTTGTTGCTCAGGTGCAAGATTGGATTGACTGCAATCCCTGGCCATGGGGTGTCAATTGGGCGTCCACAATGGACGTTGCGATTCGAGTGGTAAACTGGCTATGGGGGTATCAATTTTTCAAGGAATCGAAGAGTTTGCCAGAACAGTTTATCTACAAGTTCGAGAGAAGTCTGCTGACACATGGAAGACATATCTATCTCAATCTGGAGAATCGCACTGGTATTACAGGCAACCATTACCTGTCAAATCTGGTGGGACTGATCTATTTGGGGATTCTCTGCCCAGAATTCAAAGACGCTCACGAGTGGCGTGAGTTCGGTCTGAGCGAGCTTGAAACCGAGATGTTCAAGCAAGTCCATCCCGACGGTGTGGACTTTGAAGCATCCACCAGTTATCATCGCCTGGTACTGGAGATGTTCTTGTCTGCCACGCTCTTGGCTCGATACAATGGTCATGACTTTAGTCCTGAATACATGAAACGGCTAGAGATGATGGTGGAGTTCATCATGGTTATCACCCGGCCTGATGGCACGGCGCCCCTAATTGGTGACAGTGATAACGGTCGTCTTCATCGACTCAAAGCGTGGCATAAGCCAGAACGAGAATGGAATGACTTTCGCTATCTGTTGGCGATCGGAGGATATCTCTTTGACCGGGAGGACTTCCTGTGTGCTGCCGGCGCTGAACTGGAAGAAGCAATCTGGCTGATGCCGGAACGCGTTGTACCAATACGACAGCCACTCGAGCGACGCCCATTGGAGTCACAGCGTTTTGAGAACTCCGGTTTCTATGTGCTGCGAACAAATGAGGTGCATCTATTCGTTGAGAGAGGGGAGATTGGCTTAGGTGGCGTAGGTGCACACAACCACTACAATCCACTTGGGTTTGAGCTGTGGATGAACGGCCATGTCATCGTGGTTGACCCAGGGACCTACGCCTATACCGGTGACTGGCATTCCAGAGAGCGCTACCGCAGTATCCAGCAGCACAACACGCTTTGCATCGACCTGTCCAGCTTCATGCCAGAGCACCCTCCAAGGAGTTTGTTTGGTTTTCAGCGCCTCTATTCTGTCCGAGAAATCACATGGAACACCAATCGACAGTATGATCAACTTGTTCTTGAGAGAACAAGCGAAGCGGATGGGATTTCGGTCACACATCGCCGCCACATCGTTCTCTGGAAGAACCCGACAGTCGTTGCGTTCAGGGATACTGTTGCAGGAACTGGATCCTTACCCTACCTTTTCAGTTTACACTTTTCGGCAGGATTGGTAGCCATACAGGCGTCAAGTTCAGGTGCATCGTGCGTCACTCTTGCCCGGTCAGATCAAGACATCTGCAATTGCGTGATTTCATCACCGGCATGGTCGATGACATTGGTTGATGATTGGGTGTCGCCAAGCTACGGGGTTCAATATCAGGCAAGAACGGCGAGATTTGCCTGCGAATCGCCGAATCCCGTCGCCCCGTTGGATATCTTCTTCCATCCTCCACAAGTGACGCTTCTCCAGGCCAGTGACACATTTTGTGAAATTCAGGCACTGCTAGTGGGGGGTGTGCTACCATGACCTTCATCATTATTACATTGCTGTTGATTTTGCTGCGAGTTGCGTGGTCGTTTGTTATACCCTGGCGATTGCTATCGCTCAGCACGACAAATCTGGCGGGAACGCTTCTCTTCGTGGCGCTGGGGCTGCAATACATGCCATTGACGCACCCTATGGAGGGCGCAGTGTACGTCTTGCTCTTCTATCAGTGTTTGTTGATCGGAGAATTGCTCGGGAAAGTGATACGTCTAGATCAACAAGGGCTGACGGTTGTCGGCGACTGGTTTGTGAGCAATCGTGCAGTATACATTGGATCATTCGTCGTATTCTGTATTTTTTGCCTTCTACCACTGATTAATCTAATGGCGAGCGGGCGTTCTATCACATCAGCCATTGAGACAACCTGGTCTGGCGGTGGGGTGGCCAGCCGTGCCGCCATCGTGATGGATACAATCAATATCAGGTCCACATCTGGCTTGACGGCCGTGCTCGCGGGACTACAGCAGCAGTTGATCGGTTTCTGGTATCTATCCATCGGGGTTTTGTATCGTCGCCATTCTAGAATTACTCTTGTCGGGCTGTTGGTCTACATCTTCGGCGTCTTTGTGAGTTCTAACGGTGCGCGTTCATCAATATTTATCGCCGTTGGCATCGTGGCGATGCTGTGGCTGCTCTCTCAAACACAAGGACGCAGAAAGAGGCTGAAGTCCATACACATACTTTTTGTGATTCTGCTTGGAGTTGCTTCCCTAGTAGCACTGGACTTCCTGATGTCGGCGCGCACCGGCTTTTCTCAGCAAAGCGGCGTTTTTACTCGCATCAGTCGCACTCTGAAAAACGACTTTGCTTACGGCGGCCTGGGTATTGACTTCGCTACTGCGGCGCGACCTGCAACACTGGAGACAGGAACCGATTACATCTTCCGGCTTATTACCGGCCCAATTCCGCGAGCACTCTGGCCAGAGAAGTCAACAGTCGATGCCAATCTGGAGATGACAGCATATTATTTGGGTCAGCCCATGAATGTCATCACCTCGATTCAACTTTTCACACCGGTCGGAGAGGCATTGTTCTATTTCGGGTTTGTTGGGCTGATTATTGTTCCTCTTCTATATGGTTTTGCCACCACGTGGCTTGAGCGAGTATATTCAACGTCGCCAAGCTACTGGGGACTTCTTGCCCAAGCATATATGTGGTCATTTCTTGCCATGCGGCAAACATTCTATAATCTATGGTTCGCGTTGATTGTTGCCAATTTCAGTTTGCTGATCTTTCTATTTGTCTCCAAGCGGGTTTTGCGGGCTTCACCGAGAAGACGACGACAGACAGAACGCCATTTATCTGATTCGTCAAAGCCAGCGCCTGTCCATTGAGCTAGACGTTGCTGTCGCTGAACGCTGTTGACTGATAAGACGAATCAAGCAACTTAAGGGAGGCAAGCAACTTGTCGCAGACCCAAAGTCTACCCACTGTGTTGATTTCCGAGCCTCACCCATTTGGCATGATGGCCAGATATGGTGGGCATCAATATGCCAGAGTTTTTGCACGGCATGGCTGGAACGTAGTCTTATTGTCCGCGACCTTCAACCTTTGGCGCCGCTTTTTGCCAGATGCCGGTATCGATCAACAATATTTGGACTTATGGAAGGAACATGGGCGGCGGGTTGAAACCAACATTACAAATTATGCACTGGCGCACGCGCTGCCAACCCAGATTCGCTTTGATCCGCCATTCAATCGCATCGCACCAAGTCTCTATGTACCAAGTGTCCGATCTGTGTTGAGGAAACAAGGCATCAAGCAATTTGACCTCCTCTGGCTGAATGGCAATCAGGACTGGCTGCTGCGCAGGGCGGTGCCACACTCTAAACTGCTCGTCCGGATCATTGACGATTATTCAGGTTTTGGTGAAGGCTACGATAATCATCATCCGATGATGAGGGAAACGTTGGAGGCTGCCGACGCCGTATTTGCCTGCTCAGAAAAGGTACGCGCCTTATATGCAGGCTACTTCAACAGAATCAGACTGGCTCCGAACGGTGTAGATTTCGAGCATTTCACTCAACCAATTACCGAAGAACCGGCAGAACTATGTGGCATTCCACACCCCCGCATCACTTATGTTGGGGCTCTTGCTGAGTGGTTCGACTTCGAATTGGTAGTCGAACTAGCTAAGCGTACACCCAAGTATCATTTTGTGCTCTTTGGCAACTGGAGTCGGCGGAAGCCAATTGATGGCGAATACCCGGAGAACATTCACATCATGGGGCCACTTGAGTATGCGAAGGTGCCTGCAGTCCTGGCGTACAGTGATGTTGGCTTGATCCCTTTTAAGGACACCGAATTGGTTCGTGGCGTCTCGCCAATCAAAGTCTATGAGTATTTGGCCAGCCGTTTGCCTGTCGTGTCGCTACGATGGCATGAACTGGAACGTGAATCGCTTCCCATTTTTCTGGCGATGGGAGTGGCAGAGTTTGAGGCTGGTATTGTTTCTGCGCTTGCCATGTCGCTTGAACAAAGAGAGGAACTGCGCCACGCAGTAAGACCATTCTCATGGGAACAGCGACTCGCAACCATGCTAAACCAAATTGGTTTGGGACTCCATCACGCATGACACAGTCGCAAGCACTTGAGACAGCCTTTGCGCACTTCACACAATCGGAGCTGGGCGACACGGCATCTCCGGCTCACGTTCTGCCCAAGGCTCCACTCCCGCGAATCATTTGGGTGGCGGCGCGTCCGCCGATCCCGCCTTTCTCCGGTATCACGGCCAAAACGCTTTGCGGGTTGGATGCATTGCTGTCTATGACCGAGGTTGATCTGATTACGTTCACCGAGGGAACCTCGACCGAGCAAACGCTTGCAGAGATGCAGCGATATTGGGGTGACCGAAGCATACGTATCCACGCATTGCGTCTTGAGCCAAGAGCTAACGGGCTAAACGCGCTTCTAAGTGGTCAGTTTCAACTAACAACTGAATTCAACCGAAATAGACTGGCCGCAAAGTTGGTAGAATTGAACTGGTCAGAACGGAATAGTCTAGTGGTCTTTGATGATATTGTGCTAGCGCCCCTTGCGCAAGCATACGGGACAAATGCGATCATCAGCCCACATGACTGTATGTCTGAGATGTTCCGGTCCCACTTTAGGCATCTGCATCCACTATCTGCATCCAGACTCCGGAAGTACATACAATATCGTACTGCCCGACAGTACGAGCAGCGATATTATCAATCTGCATTGCTAGTGCATGTTATCACGCATCGTGACCGAGTCTGGCTGGAAGCCATTAACCCGTTGGCTCGATATCATGTAGTACCGAATGCTGACTTATTGAACCCGGGACTTGCCTCTGATAGTAATCCTGTGCATGATTTATTAATCTGGGGCGATTTAACCATCGCCGCCTGCGCAAAGGGTACGCGCGAGTTTTTACGGCAAATTCGAGGCGCTACACATCTTCACGGAGCTAGGATAGTCCTGGTCGGCAAAGTACCTGGCGATACAGCGGAGCGCATTATTGGTCGGGACTCTATGGAACTCGTGGAATACTCGCCCCGGCTTGAGAATGAGGCTGGACGGATGCACACGGCGAAAATCTTCGTCATCCCGGATATTGGCGGTGCAGGCATCAAGAATCGCGTGGTGAATGTGTTGTCTTCTGGTATCTGTCTCGCCTGCCTGATGCCGCAAATGGAGGGCGTGGATACAGTTGCGGATCGTGGTGCTATCAATGCAGTAACGATGTCAGAGTTGGTAGATCGGATAATTGATGCCCTCCGCACAGGTAAATACAAGGACATTGCTGAGTTCGGGAAAACGATCTATCACGGCACATATAGCATCGAAGCGAATCGACGCCTGTGGCGTGACATGATTGAACGGGCGGTGAGCATTCGTAGAGTTAATCATGATCAAGAAGTGCGATGAGGTTTGATAGTGAGCTTTCGATTTCTACCTGTTCTATTTGCTATCGTGGGATTTGTTTCGCTTCCAGACTTTCTCGCTCCTTTATCGCGCAATATGTTGATGCTGTCGACTGAAATGACGCAAGACCACATGTCAGGGAACGGCGCCATCTGGTATGGCGCTGGCGTATCGACTATTGCTGATGAGCAGGGCAAAGATCTGCTGAAATGGACATTGATCCATTCAATACCTGAGGCAAAATGTTCGGGCAATGAACTTCGGGCGCTCGATGTGTACTTCGGTTTGCCCTCATGGATGACTTTAGCTGACTCAAATGATCGAAAACATCGTGCGCTGCTTGCGAGACAGACAATGTGCAACGGTGACGAGGATGGGGCATTAGCGCTACTACAGGAATCAGACAGCACCCGGTGGTTGATTCAGCAAACCGCCCTTTCCCGATTTTTC
The DNA here is from genome assembly GCA_034431625.1 of Anaerolineae bacterium. Classification (GTDB taxonomy): domain Bacteria; phylum Chloroflexota; class Anaerolineae; order Aggregatilineales; family Phototrophicaceae; genus CFX2. The sequence continues at coordinate 9,432 of DAOUCY010000136.1, forward strand.
GGAAGAGGGGAGCAAGCGGCCGCACTGTCGGCGCCTCATATCTGTCCACCTAATGCAGCATGGTGTGCGAGGTGTGTGGGAGAAATGCTTGCAAGCGATGTGCATGGTCAAGCAGTAGATATTCTAAACCCGACAGTTGTTTTCAACGTAGACATCACAAACCTCGTTCCCATAGTTGCTGGAAGTGTAGATCCTGAAGGTACGGATAACTACATTGAGTATCCTACGATGTCTGCGACTGGTTCGGAAGTTACATATCGCTTAACAGGCTCCACACTGAATGATGCAGGAAGCTGCATTTTTCCGCGCATGGTCTTTTGGGGTGAGACTGGCGATTACCTGGGGGAAACTAGACCGTGTTATGAGGTGTCTGATGCGTTCAATATTGAACTAGTCTGGCCCATGCCGGAGCATACGTCATCTGTGACACCTAGGGTATCCTTTGACGATGAGTGTCTAGGACAAACCCAGGAAATTGCACTTTGTTCTGCATATTTGACCTTCAACCCATAGTCAGACGGAAACCCTTTCATGCGTGTTGGTATCAACTTACTCTATCTTCTCCCTGGTATTGTCGGTGGAACCGAAACCTACGCTGCAGGCTTACTGCATGGTTTGGCAGCAACTGCACCTGAAGTCGAATTCATTGTATTCGTCAATCATGAATCTGCAGAGTGGCCGCTTCCCACAAAACCCAATTTTACCAGGGTGGTGTGTCCAGTGCAGGGGACAAACCGTGGGGCGCGCTATTTTTTTGAACAGGTCAGGTTGCCTGGCTATTTGCAACGATATCGCGTTGATCTAGTGCATTCATTAGGATATGTTGGCCCTCTGTATTGCCCATGCCCATCCATATTGACAATCCCCGATTCTAACTACGTAGACCTTGCGCATACCATGCCGCTTCATCGGCGCTTGCCGCTTCGTCTGCTGTCAACGCAAGCTGCCAAAAATGCCAATGAGATCATCACTATTTCCAGCTTTTCAAAAGCCCGACTAGTTAAATTGCTGCAACTGCCAGCATCGCGCATTAACGTGACGGTTTTGGCGCCCCGCCCAGAGGTCAATGGCGATTCATCGAGTGGATGGTCGGAGTTATGCGGGAAATACAAAATCCGCGAACCCTATCTTGTGGCCTTTGCGGGTGGAGCAGTTCATAAGAACATTCCTGCACTATTGGATGCATTCATATCATTGTGTGACAGGTATCCCCATTCTCTTGTTTTGATCGGTCATCTTCCGCGAAATGTTGATTTGTCGACCCAGGGACGGACACCCGGAAGTGAACAGCGCATCATTGCTACTGGCTATGTTCCAGGAGATCACATTCAGCCGTTGTTGACACATGCTGACCTTTTTGTCTTCCCATCTCTATATGAAGGATTTGGGTTGCCCGTTCTTGAAGCACAGCATGCAGGCACTCCAGTAGCCTGCTCAACGGCTGGTTCACTACCAGAAGTTGCCGGTGATGGTGCGCTGTTCTTTGACCCATATTCTGTGAGTTCAATTGCATCGGCGATGGAATCCTGTTTGTCTAACCTGCAACTCAGGGAGATGCTCCGGCAGAAAGGCCATGATAACCTGCAACGCTTTTCGTGGGAGAAAACAGCAGTAGAGACTCTCGCCGTATACAGAAAGGCTATGGGGAGCGCCGTGTGAGCATTGCTCACTGCTTGCCATCCTCCATGCCGACGCGCTCGCCATTGATTCTCACTCGCCACATGGATTTGCAAATTGTCGAGCAGTTCGTTAGCATCCCATACGCCTGTGCGCAACGCCGCCCAACTCTGGCGCACTTCCTGCATGGTGAACCCCATGGCGTTGAGCGCCGTAAAGAATGCACCGCGGCTCAGCAAGAATCCGCCGCTCATCATCACCCACAGGATGTGCACCAGGGCAATGTTCGTTCCGATGGGCACGGTTTGTACAACAGCACTGATTGCATGTACAGTACTTTCCACAGCGGTTAGCATGCTCCACTCCTTTTGGGTTAGGATCACCTCATTGTGGACTGCTAATCGCTGTTTGTCATCTTTTTCTCGTTGTCGTGTGACTTTTGCCGGAAACTAAAGATTCTATGAAAACAGTCATCATCACAGGCAGCAGCGGGCTGATTGGTTCCGAAGCTGTGCAATACTACGACAACCAGGGGTGCCGGGTCATCGGCATCGACAACAACATGCGCCGTGAGTTTTTCGGACCCAAAGGCGACACCTCTTGGAACCTGGCGCGTCTGCAGCAGGCAACCCGCAACTTCCAACACGTCGGTCTGGATATTCGTGACCGCACAGGCGTCCTCAACCTCTTTCGAGAACACCGTCCCGACATGGTGATTCACTGTGCGGCGCAGCCCTCTCACGACAAGGCGAAAGACATCCCGTTGGTCGATTTTGACGTTAACGCCGTTGGCACAGTCAATCTGCTGGAGGCTACCCGCCAGGTCAATCCAGAGGCAGTTTTCGTCTTCATGAGCACCAACAAGGTCTATGGGGATGCACCGAACGAGATTCCCCTGGTCGAGATCGACACTCGCTACGACTATGCACGTCCAGAGGATTACCACGGCGTCAGCGAAGAGTGCCGGATCGACCGCTGTCTGCACTCGCTGTTTGGCGCCTCCAAGACCGCCGCCGATGTCATGGCGCAGGAGTATGGCCGCTACTTTGGCATGAATGTAGGTGTCTTTCGCGGCGGCTGTCTGACCGGTCCTTCTCACTCCGGCGTGGAACTGCACGGCTTTCTCTCCTACCTCGTACATGTGGCGGTCACCGGCAAACCCTACACCATTTTTGGTTACAAGGGCAAGCAGGTGCGAGATCAGATTCACAGCTATGACGTCATCCAGGCGTTTGAGGCGTTTGCCAACAACCCCCGGCCTGGCGAGGTCTACAACCTGGGGGGTGGTCGCGAGAACGCAGCTTCGGTTCTGGAGTGCATTGCGCTGATCGAAGAACTCAGTGGCTATCGCGTGCAGTATACCTATCAGGAGCAGAATCGCATCGGCGACCATATCTGTTACATATCTGACCTCCGAAAGTTGCAGTCGCACTTCCCGCAGTGGAGAATTGAGCGCAGCCTGCCCCACATCATTAGTGAAATGGTCGCAGCAGAAGAGAATCGGAAGCAATGAAGATAGCGTTTCTGACCCAGTACTATGCCCCCGAACCGATGGTGAAGTTGACATCGCTGACGCGCAGGCTGGTGGAGGCAGGTCATCAGGTCGCTGTCTTGACCGCGATTCCGAATCACCCTCAAGGCGTTTACTATCCTGGCTATGGTGCGACGTTGTTTCAACGCGATCAATACCGAAACGTGCCGTTGATTCGCACCTATGTCTGGCCCTATCACGGTAGCGTCACCTGGAAGCGGCTGGTGAATTATGGATCCTTTGCGCTGTCTGCGCTCTATGGCGCGCCTGCGCTTGGTGACTTTGATCTGCTTTATGTGTATCATCCACCATTGACCATCGGCCTGCCAGCGTGGATCATTTCGCAGCTACGAAATAAACCTTTCTTGTACGACGTCCAAGACATCTGGCCGGATGCCGGTGTGGCAGCTGGCGCTATTTCCGTCGGTGTGCTTTATCGTGCCATGCGCTCCTTTGCGATGCAGATTTACCGGCGCGCTGCAGCAATCACGGTCATTTCGCCGGAATTCCAGGACATTCTGGTTGAGCAGGGTGTGCCGCGCGCCAAGATGCACGTGATTCCCAACTGGGCTGATGACGCGCTTTACTATCCACGCAACGCCGGCGGCGTGCGCGAGCGATATGGATTGCCGTCACGTGTCTTTTTGGTGATGTATGCAGGCAACATGGGGTCGACGCATGGGGTGGAGTATCTTCTGCATGCCGCCAAACTGCTCGAGCACAAGTGTGATATTCATCTTGTCTTGGTGGGAACCGGTCCGGAGTATGAACGAATGCGCAGGCTCCAGAGCGAACTGGCGTTGACAAATGTCACCTTCCTGGGGCACAAGCCACACACAGAGATGCCGGAACTGCTTGCCGCAGCCGATCTGTTGGTAGTTCACATGAAGCGAAATACCCTGGGGGCGGTCTCTCTGCCTTCACGAATGTTGGCATATATGGCTTGTGGACGCCCAATGCTTGTGGCAAGCGACGGGGCGCCCAGAGCACTGGTTGAACGCCATGAGTGCGGGTTTGGATGTGAACCAGAATCCCCACATCTGTTGGCACAGACAATTGCCAGTCTTGCTACTCAGTCGGAACTACTGGTAAAAATGGGGGCCAACGGTCGCAATGCCTATCTTCAAGAATACACAGAAGAAGTTGTGACCGATCGGCTGATTTCATTGATGGAGTCGATTGCAGGAGTATAACTGCAACTCTAGGGCAAGACCTTCATCACGCCTGATATTGACCCGTTTTGATGGAAAGAAAGTTAAGCACCCGTCGCCTCCGGCGCACCGCAAGTGATCACCTTCGGTGCGCTGAAAGCGATCGAGCGCCGACGTTCAAATTCTGTCGGACTCAGGTAACCAAGCGCCGAATGGCGACGACGCAGGTTGTAGAAGCC
>DAOUCY010000137.1:0-14284 GCA_034431625.1 Anaerolineae bacterium
GCTCCAGCCCCGGCCGCGCCGGCTCCTGCGCCCGTCACGCCCGCGCCGGCGGTTCCAGCGGCTCCGGCTGCGCCCGTGCCGGGTGCAGCCAGTGGGACGCCGACAGCGATCATCAACACGCAGGGGGCGGCCAATACACGGAGCGGCCCTGGCATTACTTTTGACCGCACCGGAGTGACGCTGCCGCGCGGCTCACGCTATCCGATTGTGGGCGTGCAGCGCGAGATGATCGGCCAGCAGTACCGCTGGTTCCAGATCAACAACGCCGGGCGGCTGCTGTGGATCCGCGAGGACTTGGTGAAGTATGAAGGCGATACAACTCCGTTCGGGCTGCCGACGGATTTGTATCCGGCGCCGATGAGGAACAATTACTGGTGGGTGCGCGGCTACAACATGCCGCCGGCGAAGGATGCTTCGCTTCCGGAGCATGACGGCTGGGATTTGGGGGCGGCTACCGGTGAGACGATTTTTGCCGGGCCGAACGGCGGATTGGTGGTGCGGTCAGTAGAGTGCACTAAATGCACGCCGGAGCGTCCGAGCACGCTGATGCATGGCTTTTCGCTGGGCGATCCGCGCATCTTCGCCGATCCGGGCTGGGGCAACGGCTACGGTCACTTCATCATTGTGCGCTATACGAATGATCTGCTGCCGGCTTCGACGCGGGCGGCGCTGGCCGGGCGGGGATTGGGCGGGGCGGCGCTGTTCGTGATGTACGCCCACCTCAGCCAGCGGTTTGTCGAGGCGGGGGCGACGCTGACGGGCGGGCAGGCTGTCGGGGCAAACGGCAACACGGGCAATTCAGAAGCGCCGCACCTGCACCTGGAAGTGCGGGCAGCGCTGAACCCGACGTTCACGAGCTGGGCGGCGATCCGCAGCGGGGTGATGGACCCGGTGGTGCTGTTCAGCCGGTAACAGTCCATATCCCCGATTCGTCTCGTGCTGGTTACGGCTGGATGATCGGGCCGGTTAAGTTGAAGTTGCCGCCGACCAGCACCAGGTCAAGGATGTTGATGACGCCGTCGCGGTTCAGATCTGCGGCGGCGGGTGCGGGCGGCACGTTAAGATCGAAGTTGCCCCCAATCAGCACTGCGTCAGCTAGATCGATGGTCTGGCTGCCGTCAGTATCGCCGGCGGGCAGGACGCCTGTGCCCAGATCGAGCGGTGCGGCATCCGTCACGGTGACGGTGTAGACAAGCGCAATGTGCTGGGCGGCGCTCAGCAGGACGAGGTACGTGCCCGGCGCGACCGACTCGAAGCGGTAAGCTCCATCTGTCCCGGTGATGACCTGTGCCACCAGCGAGCCATCGGCGACCAACTGCACGCCGATACCGGACGGATCGACAGCGCTCTGGTAGCGGGCGATGCCCTGGATCACGCCGGAGCCAACGACCGGCTCGGTTGGCGCTGGGGTTGGAGTCTCGGTTGGGGGTTCGGCAGTCGGCGCGGGTGTGGTTTCGACTGGGGCCGGAGTCGGCGTGGGCGGTTCCTCGGTTGGGATAGGCGTTTCGGTTGGGGGCGGCAGAGTTGGCTCGACGGCTGGGCCGGTGATGGTGATGCTGCCGGTGAGGAGCTGGAGGGGGATGGCCTGCGTTTGGATGTCGGCAGCCAGGGCGGTGCAGCTCAGCGTGACGATGCCGGCGGCCAGGGCGCGGTACTGGAAGCTGAAGGCGGTGCCGCTGCCGTTGAAGACCGGAGCCGGGTGGAGGCGAGTTGCTGCGACCAGCCAAGTGCCATTTGGCTGGTAGCCGGGATCGACAAAGAAGCTGGCTGCTCCGGTGAAGATGTCGCCATCAAAGCGAGACTGGCCGGTCAGCAGCGTAGGATCGACGGCGCACTGCACCTGCAAGCCGTAGAGGTTGGCGGCGTTTTCCACGCGAACGGTGACGGTCACGCTGTCACCGGGGGCGATCTGCGGCGCGACAGCTTCGATCCGCACGATGGTGGGGAGCGACGTGGGAGTTGGGACGATCTCCTGAGCAGCGATGCCGGAGATGGGAAGCGCCACGAGCGAGACCAGCGCGGCGAGCGCGATCAGGCTGATGAGGGCGGCGAACTGGCGGTGGTTCATCCCGAATCTCCTGGATGTGTGCATCGTTCGATTCGCTCTGACGATAGCGCCTCCGCCGGCAAAACCCAATAGGACGAATCTCCCGTGTGGGGCGAATAAAAAGGGCCGGGATATGCTCCCAGCCCTTTTTTATTTCCCCATCCGCCGGCCCCTTCCCATTTCACTAGGAAGGGGACAGACCGAGAGGAGATTTACTGCATGAGGTACGCAGCGGCTGCCCGACTAGCTGGGGGGCAGCAGAACCGCGTCGATCACATGGATGACGCCGTTGCGGACGAGGATGTCAGTGGTGACGACCTTGACGGTATCGTTCAGGTAGACGCCGTCATCCTTGACGGTGATGGTGATCTTGCCGCCCTGGAGGGTGGTCACTTCGGTCACACCGACGACCTTGCTGGCCGGGAAGGCACCAGCGACCACATGGTAGGTCAGCACCTGGGTCAGCAGGCCCGACGGATCGGCCAGCGCCGCCTGGAGCGTGTCGGCAGGCAGCTTAGCGAAGGCATCGTCAGCCGGGGCGAAGATGGTGAACGGCCCGCCGGTGACCAGGGTATCGGTCAGACCGGCCGCCTCAACTGCCGTCAGCAGGGTGTTGAAGGTGCCGGCTGCGGTCGCGACATCGGCCACCGTCGGCAGCAGATCGCCGCCAACCGGATCGACACCCGTCCAGATCGAGCCATCCTTCAGCCCGGCCAGGATTTCGGCAGTGCGGGCGGTGACTTCTTCGGGAACGGGGGCATCGTGCGCCGGGGCAAAGCCTACGCCGTCGTTATCCGCCGACATGATAAAGATCGTGCCGCCGGGGAAGTCGGCGCCGCCATCGACCAGGGCCTTGATGCCGAGATAGACGGCCTGATCGACGCGCTTGACCGCGCTGCTGATGATCTTGTCGGCATTGGGGGCTTCGCCGTTGCCGAAGGTGGTCAGGTATTCATCCTGATCCACGCCGATGACGAAGACACCGCTCTTGGCCGCTTCGACGATGCCGCCCGAACCGGTCGGGCCGCCGGCGCCGAAGACCACGTCCGCGCCTTCACCGACGAATTGGTTGGCCGCCGCGCCGCCCGCCGCCGGATCCACAAAGCTGGGGATGTAGGTTCCGAGCAGCTTGATATCCGGGTTGATGTAGCGGGCGCCCTGCTCGAAGCCGTTGCGGAACTTCTTGACGGGCGGGATGTCGATGCCGTAGACGCCGGCAATCGTGCCGCTCTGGCTCATCTGGGCGGCCAGCGCACCAGCCAGGAAGCCGGCCTGGTCTTCGCGGAACTGGAGGCCGACATAGTTGGTCGGGGCGGGGTTGCCATCGGCATCCGGACCGACGAACTGGTCAACACCGATGAAGTAGACATCGGGGTTGGCGGCTGCGGCCGCGCGGGTGGCATCAGCGATCAGGAAGCCGACGGTGATGATGGCGTCATAGCCTTCCTGGACGCAGGTGGCGATGTTGGGGCCGTAGTCCGCTTCGGCCTGGGTTTCGATGTAGGTGCTGTCCAGACCGAATTCTTTGACGGCCTTCGACATGCCTTCATAAGCAAACTGGTTAAATGTTCCGTCGTTAATCTTGCCTTTATCGGTAACGAGGCAGACCGACTCGATCAGGCTGTCCTGAGCGGTGACGGTCAGTGCCGGGATGATGCTGAGCATCACGGCCAGCGCCATTAATACGAGAAGACCGCGCTTGTTCTTCATGCAAATCCTCCATAGTATCCGATCAAAATCGGCTTTGCGCGGGGCGTTCCCCGCCCACAGCCAGAATTTGATCTTACAACATTTTCATGCAAGGGGGTATTGTGAAGAGTATATAAACTCATGACGGTCTCATGTGATCGGACCGCGCCGCTCACCCTTCCACCCCGGCACAGCCTAATCAGAAGGCTGTGCGACCGCTACCGATTTGATTGCCGAAGTCAAATGCAGTCCATGATGGGTTTTCTCCCAATAGTGGGGTTTGACAAGCAGTTGATAAAACGCGCGCCAGGCCGCAATGCTCATCAAGAGTCAATAAATGTGACAGAACAGCATCCACTTGATGCTGGCGTATTCCTGCTGGATCATCGCGCCATTCAACTGGACATAGACCGAGATCAGATTGCCAGCGAAGAGCAGCACTGCTCCCAGGTAAAACAGGGGGCCAGGGAACAGACTCTCGATAAACGGCGAACGAGTCACGCAGTAGATGATAGTCATTGCCCACAGCACGGGGTTCAGTAGATTCGAGAGTGGAGCAACGCCAACCATAATCTGGAAGGCTAGAAAGCGCCGTGTCCCTAATTCAGCCCACAGCCGTCCTGGATCACGCATGTGGGTCAGGTAGGTCTGCATGTAGCCTTTGATCCAACGGGAACGCTGCCGCACCCAATTCCAGGGATGCGAATTGGCTTCCTCCCAGGTGATTGAGGCTATTGCCTTGACCGTATAACCGGCGCGCGCCAGGCGCACTCCGAGGTCTGCATCCTCGGTCACGTTATAGGCATCCCAACCTCCCAACTCACGCAGGATGGCCGTGCGAAAATGATTGGATGTGCCGCCTAGGAGAAACAGGAGGTTGGTTGTGGATAAGCCAGGAATGTAGAGCCGGAACCAACTGGCGTACTCGGCAGCAAAAAAGCGTGTGAGCATATTCTGGCGGGGGTTGTGATAGGCCAGCATCCCCTGAACGCAGGCAACTCGATCATCCGCCTGCTGAAAAGCGGCAATGGCCTTGAGCAGTTGGAAGGGGTCAGGATTATCCTCAGCATCGTAAACCGCACAGTACTCGCCCTTCACAAATTGGAGACCATGATTCAGCGCCTTCGGCTTGGTGCGGGGCAGCGACGGCGGAACGAGGATGACCTGCATGTGAGCCGGAAGGGCACGGGACTGCACTGCTTTGACCATATCATGGTCGTCTTCTTCGAGCAGCAGCAAAATTTGCAGGTGCTCACGAGGATACTCGAGACGGCTGAGGTGAGCGATGAGATCATCCAGCACTGAGGTTTCTTTGAAAAGTGGGACAAGCACTGAATATACCGGCAGCGCATCCAGCGGAATAGTATTTAGATCGACCTCTAACTGCGCCTGTGCATTAGATGTCGAGGCGCGGATGACTAGGAAGGTATTGAATGTGATCTGGGCGAGGTAGGCTAGCGAGATGACGCCGAAGAAGATCACCAGGTAATCGGTCACGGAGGCGCCAGCCACCAGCCCCACGACCACAGCCATTCCAGTTGCAAACAGGAAACGCTGCTGGCCCCTACTAAAAGATTCACGCGCATTGAAGTGCCGGACTCCCAGCGCTCCGATGTGATTTGCTTTATCCATATCTCTCCCCCTGAAATGTTCGAACAAATACGGACGGGTATGGTATGGTCTAGGTGATGAGGGACACGTCACTGACGGGTTCGATAGATGAGATAGAGGTCGCTGCTGTAGACCAGGGCAAAACGCTCTTCCAGCTCTGGCTGCCCATTCCAACGGAGCCATACCTTGTCAGGGCCGACCAAGTCATTTGCATCGGCTGGGGGACGGCGCATGATTATCCAGTCGATAGGAGAGATCTGCAGGTTCAGCGCCGGCTCCCAAAGGCCATAGCTGCCTTCATAAATCACCTTGCCAAGAGGAATCCCGGAACCGAACTGGAGCTGATCATTGCCATAGGACTCTATCAAGATCGTCCCGCCATCATAATTCGCCTTGAGCCAGGCTGCTGCCTCGGCAATCTTCTGCGAGCCAGGGGTGGCTTGGAAACCCTCCGGTTCCTTGACGGTGATGACGCCGTGCGTCCAGACTTGAAACAACAGACTGGCAGCAGCGGCTGCCATAATCACGCCAATGAGCCACCGGCGTGAACGTGCCAATTCAGGCACAAAGACAGCCGTTGGCAGAAGCATCACTAGAGCGAAGCGGATGTTGTACATCTCGCCGGAAACCTCCGGTACTTTCATTGGGCGCTGGCCGGCATAGAGCATCATCACAAAGAAGGGAAACAGCGCGAAGAGGATCAGCGGCATGACGCGGCTGGGTTGCAGGCGGGTGCGGAGGCTGTAAAACAGCGCGCCTAGTAAACCAACGAGGAACAGCGGGCCGACAATAGAAAGAGTCCCCAGCGCATAGGTGTGGAATGCACCGCTCCAACTGCCGATGATCGGGTCATCAGCCGCCACCCATAAGGACGGTTTGGCGTACTCACCGCGCTGGAAGGCCAGCGGATCGCCAAAGATCATCCAATTCCAGGCAACCCATGCCGCAATGCCGATGAATGCCCAGTATCCCCAGAAGATGAGCAGACCCTCGATCTTGGTGTAACTGAAACGCGAGCGCACGAAGATATAAATGAGCGCTAGGGCGGATACAGACAACAGCATCCAGCCTTCGTAGCGGATCAAACAGCTCAGCGCCAGAGAAAAACCACTTAGGAAGAGCCAAGTGCGGTTTTCAGGTTCTGCGCTCAACCGAACCAAGTAGTAAATGGACATCATCATGGTAGCCAGCATGGGCACTTCGGTCATCGGCGTTGCCTGCAGGTAGAGCAGATTAGGATTGGTGAATAGGATCAGAACGGCTGTGAAACCGAGCGACTTCTGCCCGGTCAGCCAACGCACTGTTTGGTACGTGTACAGCGTCAGAACTACGAAGAAGAACATTGAGATCGCCGTGAGCGCCAGCCCAGTCTGATACAGTAGATCACTGCCGATCAGCGGAAGCGCTAGGATATGGGTCAGCGGGAGCCACACGCTGCCCAACTGAGCTAGGCCAGGGGTTGGGCTATCTACAACGCGTCGGGTAATCAACAGGCGCGCTTGAGCATCATAATAGGCCAGGCTGAGCTGCTGCTGCTGAACCACCAGCAGACTGGCCATCGACAGCACGACACTCAAAATACCGACTGCTAGAAGCACGCGGTCAATTTGCCAGAAGGGCAACCTAAACCCTACTTTTCCACGGACAGAAAACATCTTGTGACGCAAAAGAATTTGAGTCACGATTTCCTCCAATCGGCCAGCCGACTTTTCCCAACGCCGACTCCGACTGAGAAACCTGGAAAAAGTTGCGAAGATTACGGATTTGTAATGATAAGAAATAGATGAGCGGTGTGGAAGTATGGAGGCGAGTCTGATGTGCTACTGCGCAGGCTGGTCGACTGCCAGAGGGATAAGCTCGGTAATGCTCACCCCGCCTGCGCCTGAATCAGCAGTTCGCCCGCGGCCTGGGTGATGGTATGGCCGGGCGGGACGACCAGGAACTCGGCTTCCGGCCAGTCGCCGTTCAGCAGGCTGATGATGAGGCGGCGGTCGCCAGCGCGTTTCTCGAAGCGCCAGCCGCGCTCTTCGGCCTGCTGGCGGGCACGCTGCTCGTAGGCCGCGCCATCGCCCAGGCCGGTATCGATGAAGACGGCGCGGTTGTAGTGTTTGCCCCATTCGCCCATCACCTGCATCAGATAATCGGCGTTCTCCTGCCCGTACTTTTCGATGTATTCCTGGTAGATGGCCTCGCTGACCTGGATGCTGGCCGCGCCCAGCGCCACTGCCGAACTGGACGGATTGCGCTCCAGGTAATCCAAGCTGTACCAGAATGTACCGGGGAAGGCATCGAATTCCTTCTGGTAAAGCTGCTGCGAGCCGAGATACAGGGTGATGCAGTCATGGGCGCGGGGGATGACGACGGGCGTATGCCGGGCCGTCAGGCCGAGCGTGGCTGTGCCGCACAGGCCGTAGGCCAGCAGGATGGCATCGCATTCGCCCGGCTGGACAGCGTCAATGGCCGCCTGCAAGCGTCCCCGCAGGCTGCGCGGGGCATTGTGCAGCCCCTGGTCGAAGAGCCGCACGGAGATCACCGGTTTGGCGACGGCCGCAGCCGCATATACGCTGCGGGCCAGCGCCGAACAGGTCAGGGCGATATAGTGAGTCACAGCGCAGCCTCCTCTGAACGCAGCGCGGCGGCGATGGCGCGGATGTGGTCCGGTGTGCTGCCGCAGCAGGCTCCGATGATGCGGGCGCCCTTCTCGCGGGCGCGGAGGGCATACTCGGCCATCACCGGCGGCGCGGCGTCGTAGATGGTTTGGTTATCGACGATGCGCGGCAGTCCGGCGTTGGCCTTGGCGACCAGGCAGGCTCCCGGCTGCGTTTGGTGCATTTGGTCAAGCGCAGCCAGCAGTTCCTGCGGGCCGCTGCCGCAGTTGGCTCCATGCGCCACCAGACCGAGCGTCTCGAAGATGGCGGCAGCGCGTTCAGGCGTCACGCCCATCATGGTGCGGCCGTGGGTGTCGTAAGTGAGCGTGACGACCAGGGGGAAGTCCGGCGCGGCGCGGCGGCAGCCGGTGATGGCGGCCTGGACTTCGGCCAGATCGGACATGGTTTCGATCCACAGGACATCGACTCCGCCGCTGACCAGCGCGGCAGCCTGTTCTGCAAAGATGGCGGCGGCCTCGTCCGGCTCCAGATCGCCCAGCGGGGCCAGGAACTGCCCGGTCGGTCCCATTGAGCCGGCCACGACCACCGGATGCGGCGCGGCATCCGCCGCCGAGCGGGCGATGCGAGCGGCGGCCTGGTTCAGCTCGGCAACGCGGTCGGCCAGGCCGTGGGTACTCAGCCGCGCCCGGCTGCCGCCGAAGCTGTTGGTCAAGATGATCTGGGCGCCGGCGTCGATGTAGGCGGCGTGAATCTGGCGGACGACATCGGGGTGCTCGACGTTCCAGGCTTCGGGCGAGCTGCCCCGCTGCAAGCCGGAAGCGAAGAGCATGGTTCCCATGCCGCCGTCGGCAATCACGGTGGCGTGAGCAGCGAGGAGTTGGGTGAGTTGAACCGGCATCGAGCAGATCCTCCCTGAGCCGCTTATCCGGCCATGGATTCGGAAAGACGCGGAAATGGGTCTCTGGCGTGCGGCAGCGCCATCGCGTCAACGAAACAATCCTGAAAATGGGGATGTGCCGCGGTTTCAACGTATTCGGCGCGGCGGGCGAGATCAGCGGCGGCCCAGCGCTGGGCGGCATTGACCAGCGCCAGCCGTGCTCCATCTCCAGCGGCGTTGCCCACGGCGATCACCCGGCTCAGTTCGCAGTCGGGGATCATGCCGATGGTCATGGCATACAGCGGATCGATGTAGCTGCCGAAGGCGCCGGCCAAGTAAATCCGGTCGACGCGGTCGATCCCCAGGTGATCCATCAGCAGGCGCGCTCCGGCATACAGTGCAGCCTTCGCCAACTGGACGGCGCGGATATCGAACTGGGTGACGATGATCTCTTGGCCGCCGGCGGTTTCCTCCGCCGGGGCGACGATGAACTCGGCGGAACTGCCCGCCGCCCGGATGCGGGGGTGACGGTCGCTGGGGGCGAAGCGCCCACTGGGGGCGACGAATCCGGCCTGGAACAGCTCGGCTACGACCTCGATGATGCCGGAGCCGCAGATGCCGGTCGGGGTGAGGCTCTGCCCTGGCGCGAGCTGGTCGCTCCAGCGGTCGTCGCCGATGACCCGGTAGCGGACCGCGCCGGTCTGCGGATCGATGCGGAAGCGTTCAATTGCGCCGGCAGCCGCCCGCTGCCCGTGGCGAATCTGGGCGCCTTCGAAGGCCGGCCCGGTCGGGCTGGAGGTGACCAGGATGCGCCCCTGGGCCACCAGCATGATCTCGGCGTTGGTGCCGATGTCCAGGATCAGCAGGACTTCATCGGGCGGGAAGGGCTGGCTCGCCAGCAGCGCCGCCACACAGTCCGCACCAACGTAGCCGGCGATGCAGGGCAGCAGGTGAACCTGCGCGGCGGGGTGCAGGTTGTTCAAGCCGAGTTCGCGGGTTTTGAGGTCGAGCGCTGCCTCGATCGCCAGCGCGAAAGGAACCTGTCCCAATTCGACCGGATGGATGCCCAGCAGCAGGTGGTGCATAACCGTATTGCCCACCAGCACCAGATCGGTGATGGCGGCTGGCTGGATACCTGCGCGGGCAGCGGCCTGCTCCGCCAGATCGTGGATGGCTTTGATGACGGCGTGATGCAGCCGCCCCAACCCGCCCGCTTCGTCGTTAGCGTAGGAGATGCGGCTCATCAAGTCTTCGCCGAAGCGTACCTGGGGGTTCATCATGGCTTCGGTTGCTGCGATCTGCCCAGACAGCAGGTCGCAGAGGTGGCAAACGATGGTGGTCGAACCGACATCGACGGCCAGCCCGTACAGGCTTTCGACATAGCCTGGCTCGACACGGATGACGCGGCGCTCGTTCCAGAGCGTGACCGTGACCTTCCAATCCCCGGCGCGGAGGGCAGCTTGCAGAGTCCGCAGCAGGGCTGCATCCAGTTCCAGATCGTCCAGGTGCCACTGCTCGGCCAGCGCCTTCTGGAGCCGCTGCCAATCCGCCGGGCCGCCCAGCGAGGCCGGCTCCACCTCAACGTATGCCAGCCGCACTGCCGGCGCCACGTCGATCACCAGATCGCGAGCGGATTTGAGGATGACCTGTTTGCGGGCGAGGCTGGTTTCCGGGATATGCAGCAGGACATCGCCGGTGATACAGGCAGCACAGGCCATCCGCCACGTGCCCAGATTGAGGCCGTGGGCCTGGGCGTAAGCGCGTTCATCCGGGCCGGGCGGGGTGAGGTGATTAGGGGCGGAGGTGATGCCGTGCTTGAGGAATGTGCCGGACTCGACCGTCACCAGGCACTTCCCGCAGGTCTGCCTGCCGCCGCAGATGGCTTCCAGCTCGACGCCGAGCAGCCGGGCGGCTTCGAGGAGGGTCTGGCCGGCGGGGACATCCCCCTGGCGGCCAGACGGCATCAAGACGAGGCGGCGCAGTCCGCCGCTGTGGCTTTCCATTCAAACGGCCGCTTCGGGAGTGAGGTATTGGTCGAGACGGACTTTATCCGTATCGACCAGCAGAGACATCTGCTCGATGAAAGCGGCCTCATCCTCGGGCAGGCGGTCGGCCTGCGCCGAGAGCTTGGAGAGCCAGCCGACTTCACTCGGCGACAGCGTAAAGCGGCCTTCGGCATGGGCGCGGCGCAGCCGCTCCAGCCCGGCCAAGGCTGCCCGCCGGGTGCGCCTGTAGGCTGTCGGCTCCTGGATGATCTCTGCGGCCAAGTCGATGACCACATCTGGGCGCAGGACATAGGCCTGGGGGTCATAGCGAGTGTCCGATTCGACCAGCCAATCCCGCAGGGTGAGCGCGGCCTGCGGGCCGTGCTCGGAGGCGGTGTTCATCAGGCGGGCGGCGTAGGCCAACTGCTCCAGCGAGACGGTGGGCGCCATCCCGCCCAGCAGCTTGACATTCTGCACCGACTCGTTGCTCCACAAATCGGCGGCGGCCTTGGCGATGTTGCCGATGGGCGAGGTGTGGGCGCAGGCGGCCTCGGCTCCCTCCAGCGAGATCGGACAGCCGGTGATGGCCTTGATGTACGGCCCTTCGTAGGCACAGTCTTTGCTCGGTCCGACCGCACCGCGTTCGTAAGCGACCAGGCTGCGCGGCACGGTCATGACGCGCACCAGCGCCGCCCAGACGCGCGGGATATACCGGGTTTCAGCCAGCACCATGGCGGTATTGCCGAAGCCGCAGGCGGTATCGCCCGCCGGGACGATGTGATGGCGCTGGGCTACGCCGACGATCATATCCCAGAGGCAGGCCATATCGCGGCTGCCGAGGACGCCGAGCGCGAAGACCGCCGCCGGCAGATCGGCGTAGAGCAGGGCTTCATCGTGAATCTCTTTACCGCCGGTCGATTCAATCGACAGCAGGTCGGCGCCAGCCTGGGCGCACAGCTCAAAGCTTTGCGCCATGTTCTCCCACAGCGGACCGGAGCGCATCCGGGGCGGGCGCTCAAATTCGCGGATGTCGTTGGGGGTCACCCGCAGGGCGCTCTTCAGGCCGTGTTCCTGAGCAAAGCGATCCAGTGTGCTGCGCAGGATGGCAGTGATTTCCGCCCCCCATTCCGGGATTTTGGTCATCTCTGGCAGCAGCTCGAACTCGACCACCAGTCCCGGCACATGCAGATCGACCGCGCGGGCACACACCCCTTCGATCATCTGGCGGTACTGCTGGCGCACCTCCGGCATGGTCTCGGCGTCGATCTCCATCGGCGGGAGGGTGAAATTGATTTCGGGGTAGATTGTACCCGCGCCAATCGTGAGGCCGTTGGGCAGCGTAAGGGGGCGCGGACTGCGCCCGAAGACCAGCGATTCGGCGCGGTTAAGGGCTAAATGCGCGTAATGTTCCATGACTGCACTGCTTTCCCTGTTCCTGCGAGTCTCCCGCAGACCTGAAGATCACGACATGCACGGCAGCTTACGCGCTGATGAGTTCGCGCACCTTGCGCACCGCGCTGGAGGCATCCGGGGCATAGCCATCCGCGCCGATCTGGTCGGCATAGGCTTGGTTGACCGGCGCCCCGCCGATGATGATCCGCGTCTGGTCGCGCAGTCCGGCCTGCTGGATGGCGTCGATGACGTGCTTCATGTTGGGCATGGTGGTCGTCAGCAGCGCGGAAAGCGCCACCACCTTGGCCCCCTGCCGCGCTGCTTCGACGAATTTCTCCGGCGGCACGTCGATGCCCAAGTCGATGATCTCAAAGCCGGAACCTTCCAGCATCATCGCCACCAGCTTCTTGCCGATGTCGTGCAGATCGCCCTTGACCGTGCCGACAGCCACTTTGGCGATGGGCTGCACGCCCTGTTCGACCAGGTGCGGGCGGAGGATTTGAAGCGCCTTGTCCATGGCGCGGGCGGCGATGAGCATCTCCGGCACGAAGGCGATGCCTTCTTCGAAGAGTTCGCCGACGCGCCGCATCGCGCTGATGAGACCCTGGTTGAGGATCACATCGGCTGGCTCGCCGGCTTCCAACGCCTGTTTGACTTTTTCGACAACCACAGGGGCCTGACCCTGGATCACGGCCTCGCGGATTTCTTCAATCAGGGACATGTGTTCCCCCTTGATAAATAAAACGACAGCTCAAAAGCGTTCTCCGCTACAAAGCCAGCGGCTCGGCAGCGATTTCCTCCTGGTGAATGGGCGGCTGGCAGGATTCCCGGATGACCAGCGTGGCCTGGAGCGCGATCTGCTCGAAATGACCGCGTTCACCGTTCACCCGCCGCAGCAGCAGATCAGCAGCGGTCTGGCCGATTTGCAGGAACGGCTGGGACATTGTGGTCAGCGGCGGGTCGAGATGCGCCGAAACGTCCAGGTTGTCGAAGCCCAGCACCGATAGATCGCGGGGGATCGACAGCCCCAAGCTGGCCGCCGCCCGGTACAGCCCGATGGCGATCTGGTCGTTGGCGGCGAAGACCGCCGTCGGACGATCTGGCCCGGAAAGATACTCGCGCAGCGGCGTCAGGTCGATCACCGGGTAGCCTTCCACGCGGCAGATCAGCCGATCTTCCAGGGGAATGCCGCGCTCGTTGAGCGCCTGCGTATACCCCAGGAAGCGGTGTTCCATGCTGACGGCCGGCGACAGCCAGGTGACGAAGCCGACGCGCGTGTGCCCCTGGTTGACCAGGTAGTGTGTGCCGCGGATCGCCCCGCCGAAGTGATCGGTCATCACATAATCAGTCGAAAGCGTCCGCAGGTAGCGGTCGATCAGGACGATGGGGTAGCCGGCGCTGTTCAGCGTTTCGATCAGGGCGATGTTCTCCGAGTTGATCGGGTAGAGCGCGATCCCGGCGATATTCTCATCGACCAATTTGCGGATGACCCGCTCCTGCTGCTGGAGGTCGTTGTTGAAGTGGTTGAAGATGACCGAATAATTGGCCTGCTCGGCCACCTGCTGGAAGCCCACTAGGATGGTCGGCACAGATGAATCGCGCACGTAGGGCACGACGAAGGCCAGCCGCTGCGAGCGGTTCCGGCCAGCGCTGTACTCGTTCCAATCCACAAACGTGCCGCGGCCCTGTTCGCGGCGCAGGTAGCCTTCGGTTTCAAGACTTTGTAAGGCCTGCCGCACCGTTCCCCTGGCGACATCAAATTCGGCGCAGAGTTCCTTCTCGGACGGGATGGTGCTGCCGTTGGGCCACGTCCCACTGTGGATGCGTTCTTTGAGGATCGCTGCAACTTGAATGTGCAGATGCGGCGCGTCCGGACTGCGGTCGAGGCGAATGGTCATGATTTTTCAACTTGTACAATAGGTTACCGAAAGGTCTATACCTGTACTGTACATCACCCTGAATCCTTTGTCAAATTCTTTCATTAGGCTTTTCCAGATTACAAAGTCGCCAGAGAGAAGGTAAACTGATGGCAGTGTGAGAGGCAGGAAAAGCGATGGAACTGACAGAGGAGTTG
>DAOUCY010000138.1:0-11965 GCA_034431625.1 Anaerolineae bacterium
TCCTCCTACTATGGTTGGTGTTGTGACTTACCAAAGTAGCAGATGTTTTGGCTATCACCTATTTCCTTTCAAAGTGTACGGTGGCTAGATACTTGTCCATCTCTCGCTGAATGCGTTGCGCTGCGGCATCCAGCGCGCCCTGCACATCAGCGCCCTTGCTGATGTCGTCAAAGGTCGTCTGCAGAATCTGCTCATATTCCAGGAATCCCGGCGTCAGCGCCCGTGGCACCGGGTTGACCGTTGCTTCATCTGCCGCGACTTTCATGTAGGCGAAGGTGCCTTCCTGGAACTGCGGGTCTGTCTGGAAGAGCGCCAACACGGACTTCTGCGCAGGGAAGTCGCCGCTGGCTTTGCGCCACCAGAGCTCGGCCCCCTTCGAGGTAGTGAACCATTTGACGACGCGCATGGCAGCTTCTTTGTTCTTGCTGTTGGCGTTGATGCCGATGTGCCAGGAGCCGGTCGGCGTGACGATCTTACCGCCTTCGAAGTATGGATGGCGCGAGACGCCCCAATCGAATCCTGGGCCGGCGCCATCGTTCATAGTGGAGTAGCGCTGAATCTGCCAGGGTCCGGCAATCATCATCGCCAGCTTGCCCTGAGCGAAAAGCTCCGGTGCATTCACATCGCTGGGCGGTGCAAATTTCCATTCATTGAAAGCCTTCCAGTAGTAAGTGTATGCATCAACCCAGGGTTTTGAGTTGATAACGCCTTCAACTGTCAGCCCATCATCGCCGATTGCCTGACCGCCCAGGCTTTCCGCCATCGGCTGCAACTGATAGATGCGGATCGTTTGCTCCCAGGTGAATCCCCAGATGTCAGTGACGCCATCGCCATCGGTGTCCTGCGTCAGTTGTCGGGCAAGATCGGCGATCTGTTCGTAAGTCAACCGGTCATCCGGCCCTGGCACAGGCAGACCTGCTTGCTCGAAAAGCTCCTTGTTGATAAACAAAAGCTGAGTCGAAGTGAATTGCGGCGCAGCGATCATTGACCCTTCGTAACTGCCGGCGGCATAGGCCGCGTCGAGAATGTCGGCGCGTTCTGCATCAGTGTACAGATCGTCCAACGGCGCCAGCCAATTGCGGATGCCATAGCCGGCAACCAGCGGCACATCGACGCTCAATACATCCGGCGTATCGCTCCCGGACGAGAGACGAATCTGAATTTGCTGGAAGAGATCGTTGAACGCCACCTTTTCGAGAATAAGGTCAATATCAGGATTGTCAGCCATGAAGTCGGCGGCTACGTCATCGGTGCCGGGCCATTCGACCAACATCAACCAGGTGACCTTGGTCTTTTCGCCTGAGGGTGCGCTTGCCGCTTGACCTGCGCCCTCCCCGGCTGGCGCCACCGGTGCGGCGCATCCTGCCAGCAGCGCCGTGATCAAAAGTAAGCCAAGCAACACAGATCGAAAGTGGTGCTTCTTCATATCTACTCCTTTCCTGTTGGTAAAACTCAACGAATTGATGGACAGTGCGTCGATCAAACAAACTTTGGGAGCTGTGCATAGCAGCCAGACATGCCCGCCGTCCACGTACAGAAAAGTCGGCTACACATGCTATAATACTCAAATTGATGGCGTTTGAGGTGCTCACATTGAGCGGATAAAGGACATGCAAAGGACAAAAAAGGGACTTAACGGCCTGGATCACACCGATGAAGTGCTGCTGGCATCGCTTCGAGATGCACTCAACCATCTATATAATCCAGAGCGTTTGCACGCGTCGCCGCTGCTACAGATATGTGGCGCGTCAGTTGCATCCCAACCCACTGCGCGTCTCCAGCAGATCTTGCTCGACGCCATTCACGCTATGCAGCCGCCAGCAAACGAATCAGCGGCCTCGGTGCGAAGACGCATTTATGACATTTTGCGCCTTCGTTATGAACAACAGTTCTCCCAAAAAGAGGTTGCAGCCCAGCTTGGATTGAGCGTCCGTCAATATCGGCGTCTTCAACAGAGCGCGCTCGAGGCGCTTGCCTTTCAACTCAGTGAACAGTTTGAACAGGTCGCCCCCGTTCGAATTGCGCCGCAGACTCAAGCGGAGTTGCCCGATGCGCTGCAGTGGATTGTCAAGCTCCCGCACGACGAAATCGCCCGCGTCGACCAGGTGCTCGAAGATGTGCTGGGTTTGATTGCGCCGCTGGCGCAGCGGCAGGAAAAAGAGTTGATCGTCGAACACACTGCGTCTGTCTGCAGCGCTATTCACCCGCTGGTCTTGAGACAAGCGCTTGTCAACCTCTTAAATGCATCCATTTTACATACGGCGTCCAGAACAATTACGCTTCGCATCGACGAAGATGGGCGCCAGGTGAAGATTGTTATTTTTGCATCCATCGTGGCCGCGTATACACCTGTGCACGCCCCGCTTGTGCTCCCTGAACTGGTGATGGCGCAGACCATGCTGCGCCATTTTGGCGGTGAATTGAACGCAGCATTCATGCCTGATCGCCGTCTGATTGCTGAAGTGCGACTGCCGTCGGCGGCGTTGGCGCCCGTCCTGGTGATCGAAGATCACACAGACACCCTTGCATTGCTGCAACGGTATCTGGTCGATACATCCTATTCCGTAATCGCAGTAAGCGACCCCCAACAGGCAGTGGCGTTGGCTGCACTTCATCAGCCGTGCGCCATTTTGCTTGATGTTATGATGCCAGAGATGGATGGCTGGGCCGTCCTGATGCAGTTGCGACAGGATGAACGGACGGCATCCCTGCCTGTCCTGGTCTGTTCAGTCCTCGATCAGTCCGAGCTGGCGATGTCGCTTGGCGCAAATGGCTTTCTGCACAAACCCATCACCCGTCCTGGATTGTTGGCGGCGTTGAACGCCTGTCGGGCGCCGCAGGAGTAAGCACACCTGTCAACGCCTCAATACTGTCGAACAGATTGCGCATAGACAGGCCGCCGCTGCGCGCAACGACAAGCTTGTTGCTGACAATCGGTTGGCTGTTCGGATCGCGCGAACTGACAACGATAACCGGAATGTCCCGAATCGATGGGTCTGCTTGTTTTTCCTTGAGCAGGTCAAAGCCGCTCATGTGTGGCATCAGCAGATCGAGAATCAGCACGTCAGGATGGCTTTCGCGCAGCAGCATTAACGCCTCGATGCCGTCGGACGCACTGATAACCCGATACCGTTCCGGGGCGCCAGCCAAAATGCGCGTGAAAAGGCGCAGCAGGTCTGGTTCGTCGTCAGCAATCATGACTGTGTGAATCGGAGAGGGTAGCGCGTGCACGGCTTCCAGCAGCTCTGCACCGCCAACCGGTTTGACCAGATAATGAGCGATGCCGAGTTGATGTATTGAATCGTCGCTTGTGAGCCAGCAGGCGAACACCGGAGTATCGTAAGGCAATGCGCCGAATGGTTCAAGTAGGTTTTCTTCTTCTGGCATGCTCGCTAAATTGATCACTAGCGCATGCGCTGGCGCATCGGCAAGCAGCGACAACGCTTCTGTGGGCGTTGTCGCCAGATCGACCTCAACATCACCGGCGTATCGACTAAGCAGTCGTGGCAAGGTGTTTCCCCGATCCAGCACCACATAGCGTCGCCCAATGGGAGGGATTTTAGCGACGCGCGGTCGTGTGCGCGGATAATACTCATGAAATGGTGTGATCCAACGGCGGCTGGCTGGCGGCGTGAGCAAGGGATATTGGGTTGTTTCGACCGGCAGGCTGACATAAAATGTTGTTCCTACGCCGCGTTCGCTCTCAAGCCAGATGCGCCCCTTATGCATCTCCACGAAGTGTTTGCTGATATTCAGTCCCAGACCGCTGCCGCCATGCTTGCGCCGAATCGACGAATCAAGCTGTTGAAACGGTTCGAAGATGCGCTGCTGCCCCTCCGGCTCTATACCCGGCCCTGTGTCGGTGACGCTCAAGATCACATGCATATCCTGAAGGCATCCCCGAACCGTCACGCCGCCCCGCTCGGTAAAACGTCCTGCGTTGCTGAGCAGATTGATAAGCACCTGGCGAATACGCGTTTTGTCGCAGAAGAGCGCCGGCAGGTCGTCAGACAGCTCGGTTTGCAGGTTCAGTCCCTTAGTCTGAAAGAGCGGACTGACCGCCTCTATTGCAGTGTCGACGATCTCAGCAACTGAAGACCATTCCTTGCTCAATGCCATCCGCCCTGCCTCAATCTGGCTCAGATCAAGCACATCGTCGACCAGTCGCGAGAGATGCTGACTGTTGCGCAGAATGACATTCATGTCAGCCAACAGCGACGCTGGTAGGCGCCGGCTGTACAGATGGGGTGATTGTGTAATGAGTTCGGCGTAGGCAATAATCATGTTCAGCGGTGTGCGCAGCTCATGGCTGACATTGGCAATGAACGACTGCTTTGTCTGGCGCGCCTCTTCAGCAATCAGGTGCAGCGCTTCCAGACGGTTCAGCAGACGAGCCTGTTCGCGGTTTGCCTGCATCAAGTCTTCTTCCGCCTGGCGCAGTTCGAGTCGCTGGCTGCGAGCCTCCTCGACTAGATGCTGAGCATGTTCAGCGCGTTGCCAGGTTTGTGACAATTCGCTCGCAAACTCCCAGCTAACAACCCAAACCACTGCAGCCAGCAGCGCCATGACAGCAGCAACTGCAACAACGCTCACTTCAACCATTGCTGCAGCGCCGCCTGGTGTCAACATCAGCAGCAGCGCAGTCATGGCTGACCAAACCAGCATACTCGCCAACCAGCCGGCCCATAGCCCAGCGAGCACCGGCGGTATCAGCAGCAGAAGCACAATCGCAGGCGCATCAAACCATTGGATTGTCACAGCGACCATACTAGAAAACGCCGTCAGCAACAGTAGATGAGCTCCGGTAAACCACCGATCTGCCAGCACGTAGACCGTTCCACACACTGCTATCCAAACCGCTGCCAACAACAGCATGCGCCACCCATGCTCACCGGGCCAGGGCGGCGTCAACAATACCATCCCAACGCCAACGCCTATTGCCATCAACAATGCCAACCGCCTCAAGCTACGGATGCAAGCCTCTGCCATTGGCGCAGCGCGTTTTGTTTGCTGCCGCCTGCGTCCAAAATAGTGGTTATCCAGAAGAATCTGCATGGTTTTACTTTGTTTTATGCATACTTTGTACGTGCAATTTGAGCGCCAACCTATGCTAGTAAGGGCTTATCCCCCGTCAGGTTGATGCAGTTCATATAGAGTCACGAATGCTATCATCAGGAATTGCGCAGTGTACGCTTGTTTTCGGCGAAGGTGTGGTTAGGGTTGGCAACCGGCTTGGTCGAAGTTCACTCAATTAACGTATAACTGCTTGGCAGCAAAGACTCGTTTCCCCGAATCAGTTGAACCTCAAAGAGCGTCCGATCCGACCGATGGTATCCCACTGAATGCTCGATTGGTGTGCCATCATCAAGATAGCAGGTGTTCGTAATCCGAAAGACTGGCAGTTGTGCATCAATGTCGAGCAACTCAGCGATTGCTGCCGGAGGCAAAATGGCCTCAATCGTGCGATCTCCACGGGTAATCGAATGTCCGCTACACGCTTCTAGCAGCGAATATAGCGAACGTTGCGTCAGGTCAGAATCGAGCAATCCCGGACAAAGACGATATGGTACGTAACTAACCGACAAATTGACGGCCTTGCTGTCTACGAACCGCAATCGTTCGCACACAACAACTGCCTCCTCTGGTGACAGATGCAACAGTTGCGCAATCTTGCTCTCTGCAACCACACATTCCTGCCGAAGCACGCGATTCAGAACAACGTGTCCCTGCTTCACCATGTCCTGGTGAAATCCGGTGAGTCGTTGAACAAGCTGCTCATGCACCTTTGGTTCCGTAACAAAGCTGCCTTTTCCGCGCCTGCGATAAATCAGCCCCTCATGTTCAAGCTCTTGTAGTGCGCGTCGCACAACAATTCGACTCACCTGAAATGCAGCACACAATTCAGCCTCGCTCATTAACGATGACCCAGGCGGTAGATCGCCCTGAGTAATCTGCTGACGCAAGTGCTCTTTGATCTGCACATAGTAAGGCACAAAACTGTCCTGGTCGATCTTATAAAGTGTGGGCGGCATTGGTTCTGCAGCGACCTCCGTTTCGAGAATTGATTCATTCAGACTCTTTTTTCCGTATCATACACGCAAAAGTGCGTCTTGACATACACTACACATTGACGTATGATAACCGTAAAACTTGTTATAATATTATAATATTTTGCCCTGTGGGCGACATGTTCGCTCACCGCGCCAAACGAGAGCTGAAGTAACAACCTTCTTTTGCAGGAAACGGTTCAGTGAATATGCGCCGAAGAAAGGCAGGTGATGCATCACAAACACGATCTCAACGCGCAGGTTGTGACTATTCTGCTCAAAGACCGCTTGCTGTTCGAATCTTGAAGACCAACCAACAAAGGAGAACTCCATGAATACGACTCGGCTCCGATCTCTGGTGATGCTGTGTGCACTGCTGGTGACTGCACTCGTACTTAGCGCCTGCGCTCCGGTTGCTCAAGCACCTGGTGCACAGCCGTCAGTTGCGGATGGCAAGATCAAACTTACGTTCTGGCATCACACGTACACTGTTGCGACTGATTGGATGCGAGGGAAAATCGCTGAATATGAAGCGATGAACCCCAATATCGAAATCGAGTTGATTGAGTACCCGCATGGTGATTATGAGGTGAAGCTACTTGCGGCTATCTCTGCTGGCAACCCGCCAGACATTATCAATCTCCTCGACTATCTTTTCCCGCAGTATTATGAGAAGGGATTGTTGGCGCCAGCAGATCCGGCCGCATTTGGCGTAGCCGACCAGCAGGGGATCATCGATCTGTTTGAGAAACCTGCATTGGACGGCATGACCTTTGAAGGGAGCGTTTACGGCGTTCCTGCCGAGTTCAACACTTTTGTGATTTTTGCCAATGGGAAGCACCTGGCCGAAATCGGTCTTGACCCAGAAGACCCTGCCATCTGTCCGGCCACCTGGGATGATTTCTTTGACTTGGCAAAACAGTTGGAGCAACGCGACGCTGCAGGCAACGTGACGCGTATGGGCTTTAACTGGGTCTGGGGTCTTGACCTATTCTGGTATGCGCAGCAGTACTGGAGTGGCATGCGGCAGTATGGATGTGAGGTGATCGGCGCTGACGGCAAAGCGGCTATCAACTCACCGCAGTGTGTGCAGATGTTCGACGAAACTTGGTATCGCCTGATTCGCGAAGGCATGGGCGGGCCGGCGTTGGCGACGCAGAATCCGGTCTACGCGTTTCAGGACTTCATGGATGGTCGCCAATCCATGGTGATCGGAGGACCTTGGGCGACGGCTGCCTGGCGGGAGAATGCACCAGAAGTCTACGAAAACTATGTTGTGTGCCCACATCCGCAGCTCGATCCCTCCAATCCCAAGTCCTTCATACACACCTATGCGTTGGCGGTCAGCGCCAGCTCGCAACACCCAACTGAGGCATGGAACTTCCTCGATTACCTGCTCTCCGATCCGGGTGATATGCTGAAAGTCGCAGGTTACATTAATGGGCGCGTGGGTTGGCTCGATACACCGGAAGCTGCAGAGTACCGCGGCCTGGATCGTATGCGCACAGATTATGAACATGGCGCATTCGTCTGGCGTTCATCGACGTTCACGCAGGAGGGCGAAGCGATTGCAAACGCAATTGAAACCTTTGTTCAGGATGGCAACATTCAAGCGGCGCTCGACAAGGCCGCACAAGAGATCAACCAGGCGCGCAGTCAGTAGGCGTTGACCAGACTTGACGTTTTCACCGGACGGGGATTCCTGGCGTCAGGAGTCCCCAACACACGTAAGATGAGCGCCTCATGCATCTATCCTACCGATTCCGGCTGCGCTATTCGACCCGCATCGCCTTGTGGGGCTTTCTGTTTGCCTTGCCCGCTGTACTGTATCTGGCAATCTTCAATCTCTATCCGATGGTTAATGCGCTCTATCTTAGCATGACCCAGTATGACCTGATCAGTGCACCTCGATGGATCGGGCTAGGCAACTTTCACCAGATTCTGGCATCCAGTCGGTTTCACGCATCGCTACAAATCACTTTTATCTACGTATTTGGCACCGTTGTGCCTGTCTGGTTTCTGTCATTTGGAATTGCCATGTTGCTCAACCAGACGCGCATTTTTCCTGGTGTGTGGCGCACGCTGCTATTTATTCCCACGATTCTGCCGTTACTGTCGGTAACGCTGGTCTGGAAACTGATGTTCAATCTGCGCGGTCCAGTCAATGGACTACTGTCCCCGCTTGGCGTTGAGCCAATCGCCTGGTTAACCGACGCACGCTATGCCAATCTAGCGCTCATCATTACTAGTTGGTGGCATGCATCAAGCTATTATATGATCCTCTTCCTGGCTGGACTCCAGGCGGTGCCGACAGTCTATCAGGAGGCTGCTGCGCTGGATGGAGCTACGGCATGGCAACGTCTGCGTCACGTCATTCTTCCCCTCATGCGCC
Organism: Anaerolineae bacterium; assembly: GCA_034431625.1. Lineage (GTDB taxonomy): Bacteria > Chloroflexota > Anaerolineae > Aggregatilineales > Phototrophicaceae > CFX2. Next base: position 8,440 of record DAOUCY010000138.1, read on the forward strand.
CGACCATTGTGCTGGTCGTTGTATTGTCCATTATCAATGGATTTCGCACTTTTGCTCTACACTACGTCATGACCGGCGGCGGACCCGGCACAACCACAGAGATCGTCCCACTCCTCATTTACAAAACCGCCTTTGCGTTTCTGCGTATGGGTGAAGCATCGGCGATGTCAGTTGTCTATTTTCTGCTTATCCTGATCTTCAGCCTCATCCAGCTGCGTGTTCTGCAGGGAGAGCGCCATGAGTAAGCGAATTTTAGATGGGATCGCTATCTATGGGCTGCTCATGTTCGCTACACTGCTCACACTAATTCCAGTGGTCTGGATGATCAGCACATCCTTGAAGACGCCTGACCGCGTCTTCACCTTTCCGATTGAATGGCTGCCAGAGACGGTTCTATGGGAGAATTACGTTTCTGCATTGACTGCGCGCCCCTTTGGAATCTACCTAGTCAATTCGCTCTTGCAATCATTGATCAGCATGATTATTTCGGTGGTTCTTTGTTCGGCGGCTGGCTACAGCTTTGCCCACTTCCAGTACTGGGGACGCACCTTTATGTTTGTGCTGGTTCTGTCGACCTTGATGATCCCATTTGAGGTGATCGCTGTCCCGCTCTATTTGCAGGTCTTTGCCTGGGGTTGGATCAACACCTATCATGGTCTTATCCTGCCAACAGCGTTGTCTGCCATCGGGATATTCATCATGCGCCAGTATATGCTGGGCATCCCGAGCGACTTTATTGAAAGCGCGCGCATGGATGGTGCAGGGGAAGTGCAAATCTTGACGCGTCTGATCTGGCCCTTGAGTATACCCGCACTCAGTGCAGTGGCTATCTTCAGTTTTGTCTACACCTGGAACAGCTATCTGTGGCCGTTGTTGGTGGTTAACCAGGATTTTTTGCGCACGCTGCCGCTGGGCATGTCGCTGTTTGCAAACGAATTGACGGTCTCTTATAACCGTATCATGGCCGTCGCCGTTTTTGGCGCTCTGCCGCTCGTCATCCTTTTTCTTGCGCTACAGCGTAGCTTTGTGCGCGGTATTGTGCTCACAGGGTTGCGCGAGGGGTAACACATGGGCGTCTTGGCAGTCGATCTGGGCGGCACAAACTTGCGAACAGGGTGGTGCGATGACTCACCCGCTTGGCACGCGGCGACCGCTATCGGCTGGCGACAACAAGGTTTTCCGCTCGATATCGAGTGGCTGACCGCCCACCTTCAACACCAGATTACCTATTGCGAGACGTCTGTCGGTGCAGTGGACGCGGTTGGCATCGCAGTCGCCGCCGTGATCGACCCCAAAACCGGCAACGTAAAAGTGGGTGAAAATCTTGGCTGGCGCAACGTGGCGTTGCGGACATTGCTGGAAGATCGCCTGCGAAAGCCTGTCTTTATCGATGTCGATGCATTCTGCGGCGCATTGGCTGAAGCCCGGCTTGGCAGCGGTGTAGATCAGGAGCACTTCTTGTATGTCGTGCTAGGTACGGGCATCGGTCATGGTCTTGTGCTAAACCGGCGCGTCTGGCGCGGTGTGCACGCCGCAGCCAATGTCTTTGGACACATCAAGGTCGGTTTAGGTGCAACCCCCTGTTACTGCGGCGGACAAGATTGTCTCTGCCAATATGCCTCGGGTGATGCGCTGACGCAACTGGCGAAGCTGCAGGGAACATCGCTCATTGCCACTGGCGCTAGCGTCGTCGACGCCTATAGGCGCCAGGAACGTTGGGCGACAGAAGCGGTCGAAACGATGTATCAGACGCTTGCACTTGCCGTGAGCCATGCACTCAATCTGCTCGACATTGCATGCGTAATCTTTGGCGGGGGCGTGATTCAAGCCGACTTTCCTGACCTGGTCGATTTCCAACAGAGGCTAGAAATGCTGATCTATCCAGAAATCCGACCCATCATCCTGCGCCGCGCTGCATTGCAACAAGACGCGGTTCTGACCGGCGCTGCACTGCTGGCGCAAGGCAACTTGAAAGGAGAAGTATTATGACAATCGTGGATTGGATACAAAAAGCGCATCGCGAACGGTGGGCGTTGGGACAATTCAACATCAGCAACCTTGAAGTGTTGCAGGCAATCGTCGACGCGGCAGGCGAGCACCGCGCTCCGGTGATCGTCGGCGTTTCGATGGGTTCGCTGCGCCACATCCGTCTGCGCTATCTGGCTGGGTTGGTGCAGAGCGCCAAAGCGAGTGCAACTACGCCGATCTTTTTTCATCTGGATCACGGCGCCGATTTCGCAACAGTGAAGGCATGCATTGAAATCGGTTTTGACTCGGTCATGCTGGATGCTTCGCGCGTCCCGATGGCGGAAAACATCCGCCTGGTGCAGGAAGTCGTAGAGTATGCACGCCCACTTCGTATTGGCGTCGAGGCGCAGATCGGTGAGACTTGGGATGAGGAGACTAGAGATTTTGTTGAGTCTCGCACCGATCCTGAGCAAGTGGGGGAATTTGTCGAAATGACAGGGATTGATTACCTCGCCATTTCGTTTGGCAACACTCCTGGCCGACTCGATGGAGCTGCCAACATCGACCTCGATCTTGTGCGCGCCTGTGCAGCGGCTTCGCCAGCGCCGATTGTACTGCACGGGGGATCGAGCATTCCTGATGAAGCGATGCGCGGTGCAATTGCCGTAGGCGCTGCCAAGGTGAACATCGACACAGCCCTGCGTCAGGCGATTACAGGCATATTGCAGCGACAATACGGCCAATCGATTGCGCCGGCCGATCCGCGTAAAACATTTGCAGCCGCCCGCGATGCCGTCGCGCAGGTGGTGGCAGCCAAACTCGTTCTATTTGGCGCCGCGGGAAAAGCAGTTTGAGAAGACAGCGATGTTGGTGCTCTTGACTGGACTCCCCGGCAGCGGCAAAAGCCATCTTGCCCGTGCGCTGGCAAATGTGTTGAAGGCGGATGTGCTGGATCGAGACGCCATTCGCGATGCGATCTTTCCAGCGCATGACCTCGACTACTCCGACGAACAAAATGAACTGGCGTCGCAGATTACCTATCAAGTGGCGAGATACATTTTGCAGCGAGACCCTCAGCGTGTGCTAATTCTCGACGGCAGACCTTTTTCGAAGCACGCACAGGTTGAAGAAGTGATGCAGTTGGCGCAGAGCGTTGGTCATTCACTGCATATCGTTTACTGCTGGGCGCCAGATGCCGTCGTGCGCCAGCGCCTTGAACAAGATATTGCGACCACCGGCAACGTTGCCTCTGGTCGCACGATGGAAAAATATCTTCGCATTAAAGCTGACTTTGAACCTCTTCAATTCGACCATTTCTCTGTCAATACCGACCGTCCCATCGATGAAGTTGTGCAAGATGTGCTCACCTATATGCGGCAGATGCACAATGGCAACGAACATCGCAAATCGCCTGCTGCATAGCCTGCACCAACCTGACAAACGGCAGGCTATCACCGCTCGCGCCAACAGTCTAGCCAATCGTCTACATCTTGCGCGGCCAACGCTGCCGCACGCTCGGCCAATATATATACGACAAGTAGGCCAACAAGATCAGAGT
>DAOUCY010000139.1:0-15178 GCA_034431625.1 Anaerolineae bacterium
CGCGATGAGAAGGGCTTCTTCGGTATCCCGTTCAAACGCCTGCTGCTGGCGGGTGTCGGCGGCGGGCTGACCTATACCGTCTTCAACATCGCCATGCCCAACTGGGCGATCCCGGCGGGTGTGGTGCTTGCCATTTTTGTGCTGGTGATGACTGGAACGCGCGGCGGACTTCCGCTGTGGCAGCGCCTGATGTATCGGGTGCGCGGCTCGCTGCTGCTGGCGGCGGCGCGGGATACGCAGGGTCTATTTGGCAGCCTGGCGAAATCGCTGGAACTGCCGGTGGAACTGGTCAAGCTGGACGCGGCGGTGGTGTTTGCGCCTGCTCAGCCCAATTACGACATTGACATGCGCGAGTGGGTCACATTCGCCCGCGCTGCTGAAGCGGATCGGGATGATGGACTGGTGTTTGTGGATGCCCCCATGACGGAGGTGATCCGCTGATGAGTACCGTCCGCACCTTCGTCATCGAACCCTTCGACATCATGCTGCACGCTACCGAAGAAGGCGTGCAGTCGCTTCAGGCGCGCTTCTCAACCTGGCTGCGAACCCTGCGCGAACCGGCACGGTTTGTGTGCTGGCAGATGCCCGCCACCTTGAACGACAAAATCAGCAGCCTGAGCCGCAAGGCGCAGGAAGTGGACGACGCGCAGCGGCGGGGTTTGCTGATGGAATACCGCCGCCACTTCGTGAGCCTGAACGACAGCGCCGAATACCAGCGGGCGTTGTGCGGGATGGCGCTGTGGAGCGACCAGAATCCGCGCGCATTAGCAGGCGGCATGGTATCCGCCTTTGAAACGCAGGTGGCGGAAGGCGCATGGCCGTCACTGTTCGAGGGGCGTTATGAACTGCGCGAGACTCCCTTCTGGCATCTGGGCCCCTCTGGTCGTCCCGGTGGTCGTCCCTACTGGTCAATCCTGACCAGCTACGAATTCGCCCCGGCTGCGTGGAATTTCTTCCGTCCGCTGCCGCCGCTCTTGCGGCTCAACTTTCCATTGGCGCTCTCGGTGGACATCTCGAAAACCTATGATCGCAACGCGGCGATTGATGCGCTCGAAGGCATCATCCAGGCGTACCAGGTGCATCTGGCGGGCGCATCAGGGGAAGACAGCCGCTCGGTGCAGCGCATTGCTGACTGCCGTAAGGCATTGCAGGAGATTAACAACGGGGATGCGCTGCATATGGTGCAGCTCACCATCGCCGTCGCCGCCGATGACCTGAACACCCTCAAAGAGCGGGTGCAGACCATCGTCAACGAGACGCGGGCCTGGTTCTCGCTGCGGCAGGAGGTGGGTGAGTTACTCGCCCGTTCGGTGGGCTTCTTCACCGCCAAACGGACAAAGGACATCAACGTTCCTACGACAACCTGGCCGGTGACTTCACGCGAACTCGCCGTGATGCTCTCCCCACTCGGCTACCGCAAGCTGTCGGCGACGGACGGGGTGCTGCGCGGCGAAGCGGTGGGGGCTTCCTACCCCGTGTTTCACAACTCGTGGCGCGATAAACGGGCTACCCACGAAATCTGGGTGGGCGTGTCGGGTTTCGGGAAGACCTTCGGCTTGAACTGCTACCTGACCCGCGAGTACGCCGAGAACGGCATCCCGTTTGACCTGCTCGAACCGATGGGACATGGGCGGCACATCGCCGATGCCTTTGGCTTGCCCTGGTACGTGATGAGCGCGAAGGCGACCAGGCTCAACCCGCAAGATGTCATGTTCCCGACGCTGATTGAACAGGTGAGCCACGTTACGCGCATCTACGAAACGGTGCTGGGACGCATCCTGTCGGGCGCGCAGCGCGAGAACCTGGAACGCGGTCTGCTCGGCGAGGCGCTGGAAATCCTGTATCGCGGCTTCCCTGATCTCAACCGTGTGACCCCTGAACTCGCCCCGACCTGTGATGTGGTCTGCGATGTCCTGTCCGGGCTGGGCGATAAGGAAGCCACCAAACCTATCGCCAAGAATCTCGCGGATGAGATTGCCGGTCTCTGCACCGGGTCGGGACCCTGGGCGGAATTCCTCAACGGCGCGACCAATGTGGATTTGTCACGTGGCGGGCGGGAACGCATCGAGCCGCGTGTCTTCAGTTTCCACGAACTGGAAAGCGACCCCATCTTGCAGGCGCTGGCCTACACCCAGGTCTTGAGTGCCATCCGCCGCGACAGCCTGATCGACGAGCAGCCGCGCGTCATCGCAGTAGATGAGGTCTACCGCCTGATGCGGCATCCATCGCTGCTGGATTTTCTGATTGAAGCTGCCAAGACCTTCCGTACCAGGCGCAAAAAATTGATCGCGGTGGATCAACAGATGAGCGTCTTCCTTGCGGGTAAAGCGCGCCTGGTGTTCGAGAACTGCCCGATCCGGGTGGTCTTCAGCCAGCGGCAGGGCATGAACGTCTTCCATGAGGATGCCGCCTTTCAACATCTGAACCAGCAGCACCGCGACATCATCGCCGCCCTGCCGCGCTTTCACTACGTCCTCGACATTCAGGATGAGGGTCTCTGGTATCTGTACAACCGCCCGGCGGCGGGGGAGATCGCCCGCTTCCAGACTACGTAGCGGTCAGCAATCAGCGGTCAGCCTACTCCTAAACGAACTCACTACTGAATACCGAAAGCTAAGAGCTAAAGGAAATGAAATGTCCAAACGAAGCACAGGAGAAACCCATCCCTTTCAGGCACTTGAAGAAGAAGCCTACCACGCCTTCCGCGAATGGCCGGTCTGGTTGGTCTTACGGGAGCGTGAGCTGGATGCCCACCTCGCGGCGCAGCGTCCGCCAGATGCTGCGGGTGCTGACCAACCATCTGCAAAACAGCGACGCCATCCGGCGCTGGATGAAGGAGGAAAGTAACCCATGAAACTGGTGATTGTCGAATCCCCGGCGAAGTCCAAAAAGATCGCCGGATTTCTGGGAAGCGGCTGGCGGGTGGAGGCATGTCTGGGACACGTCCGCGACCTGCCCGAAACCGAACTGGGGGTGGAGGTCGCCGCTGACTTCCGCCCGACTTACGAAGTGCTGCCCGGCAAAGGCAACGTAGTGAAGAAACTGCTGAAAGCGATCAAGGATGCCGAAGCGGTCTACGTCGCCACTGACCCGGATCGGGAAGGCGAAGCCATTGCCTGGCATCTGCTGAAGCTGGCGAACGTGCCGAAGGATAAGCCTGTTTATAGGGCGCTGTTCCACGCCATTACACAGGACGCTGTGCGCGAAGCCGTCGCTCATCCGCGTGCGCTGGACATCAACCTCGTAGAAGCGCAGCAGGCGCGGCGCATTGTGGATCGTCTGGTGGGCTACTTAGCATCCCCGCTGGCAGCGAAGGCGCTGGATGGCAAGTTTTCTGCCGGGCGGGTGCAGAGCGTCTGCCTGCGGCTGGTGGTCGAGCGCGAACGTGAGATCGAGACCTTCACGCCGGAAACGTACTGGACGCTGGCGCTCAAGCTGGCTGCCGACGGCGTTGAATTTACCGCGAAGCTGCACCGCGTCAAAAGCGCGGACAGCGCCTTCAAGACCCGCGATCCGCTGGACAAACTGGTGGCGCTGCTGCAAACGGCGCAGATATGGGTCGGCAAAGCGGGACGGAGTGTGAAAGCCCGTAACCCGCTGCCGCCCTTCACTACGTCATCGCTGCAACAGGCAGCCTCGAAAGGTCTGGGACTGTCACCGGATAAAACGATGGCGCTGGCGCAAACCCTCTATGAACAGGGCTGGATCACCTACATGCGGACGGACGGCGTATCCATCGCACCCGAAGCGCAGACGGCGGCACGCGACTATATCGCCCGTGAGCATGGGGCAGATTATCTGCCGCCTGAGCCACCCACCTACACCGTGAAAACAGCCAATGCACAGGAGGCGCATGAAGCCATCCGCCCGACGGATGTCAACCGCCTGCCGCAAGATGTGGACGGCGACGGGGCGGCGCTGTATGCCCTGATCTGGAAGCGCTTTGTTGCTTCGCAGATGTCGCCTGCCCTCTACACCGTTACCGGCGCGGTCATCTATGCGGGCAAAACGCAGGGGCAGCCCTTCCCGCTGGAATTTCGAGCGCAGGGACGTTCCCTGTTGTTCGACGGCTTCCTCAAGGTCTACCAAGAGCCTGCCGATGATGGCGAAGACGAGAATGAAGACACCGGGACACTGCCGCCGCTGAAAGATAACCAGGTCTTGAAGCTGGTTGCGCCGCAGGTGGAAGACCACCAAACCCGCGCCCCCGCCCGCTACACCGAAGCGGCGCTGGTGCAGGCGCTGGAACAGCGTGGGATTGGTCGTCCTTCGACTTACGCCAGCATGGTCAAAACGGTCAAAGACAAAAGCTATGTGATCGGTCCAGAAGCGGCTCGTCCCGACGGAAAACGGCATCGCGCTGTGCGACTTCCTGACGGCGCACTTCGCCGACGTGCTGGCGTATGACTACACCGCCCGGCTGGAAAGTCAATTGGATCAGATTGCAGCGGGTGACTCGACCCGGCTGGCGGTGCTGCGGGCATTTTGGGACGGCTTTAACCCAAGTCTGGGCAAAGCGACAGAATACGCCCTCGCACAGGTCAAGGCGCGGCACACGCCCAAACCTTTAATGCTGCGTCCGGCAGAGGAGTAAGCGCATGAGTAACTACATGCCGGAACCACCGCCCATTGACTATGACGACTGGCTGCCGCCTCCGCCGGATGAGGCGTATTTTATGCCCGATGACCCGTTCCCGGATGACCGGTTCAGCGGCGCTCCGCCGGATTACGACTACGTGCCAACAGATGATCCCTGGCTGCCGGACGATGAGCGTTTCATGCCGGAGGATGCCCAGCATCTCCCGGATGTTCCGCCCTTATCGCAGGATGGTTTGCAAGGCTTTGAGCAGCCCGAACCAGCCGATGAAGGCTGGGGCTGGCATGATGCGCGGTTGATCGGAGTCGAGCGCGACACTGGCGACGGCACACGCTACGAGATTGGCGCGATGGACGTGTACGCCAACGTCAACACGGGCGATCTGGGCGGGAGCTATCTACCCGTCGCCTCGTTTGAGGATGTGGATGTGGCAGCGGCGTTCTACCACACCCTTCAGGAGCAGATTCACGACCAGGGACTGCCTGCCTATCAGGTGCCGGAGTTTGCGGAAGCCCGCGCTGCTGAAATGAACCTCGAACCAGAGAACTGGCGAGGGGCAAGTCCCGAAGAATATGCCGCTTACGAACACCTGCGCGATCTGGAAGATGGCAGCATCGCCGGGCGCGATGAACCGCCTGGCTCTGCCGTTGATCCGCTGATTCAGACTGCCATCGAGTTGGGCGGTGTCATTGTCGAACCGGAAGTGGAAGCGCCGCAAATCGCCGATGAGTCGGCATTTCAGGCGTTAAGCGCCATTGGCATTGAAGCCGAGAACTTCGACCCTGCGAATGACCCACCGCCTTTCTATGACGCGGAGACGGGAACAGCGTATTGGATCGGCGTTTTCCAGCCCGACAGGGAAGACCGTGAGAACTGTGTCACGTCCATCCTGTCACTGGGGCGCAATCCTGAGACGGGTGAGATGGAAGCGCAGCTTGCCCCCTGTGTCCCCGGCGAATGGGACAAGGCGTATGCCTCAGCGGAGTATCTGATTCAGGTGGCGCAGAAAGGCGGGATTGACCGCTGTTTCGATGCCGCCGAAGGCATGGCGCTGGCAACCGACCAGCGGGAGTTGTGGGAGAACGAACGTGGCGTGGCGCTGGAACCGGATGCTGCAAAGGAGATTGCCGACTACACCCGCGATGCCTGGGAGGTGGAACTGTGAGCGATGTAGAGACAGATGAAGTGAAAACCCGCAGTTTCAGCATCCGGCTGACCCCGGAAGATCAGGCGGCGCTGGCGGAACTGTGTGACCTGTACGGGCTAGATCGCCCCGGCAGCCTCCGCCGCGCCGTGCGGCAGGCGCTGGCATGGCGCAAGAAGCTGGGCAAATCCGGCTATTTCGTCCCGGCGGGCGAAGCGCAGCCGCCCGAATTCCTGATCCGGCTGAATCGAAAGGACGCGCATGAGTGAACTCGACATGGTGCGTCACGCCGCTGAGGATGGCTCAGTCTATGCCGTTGAAGTCGTCCCGCCAGAGCGCGACGACTACGGGGCGCAGTATGGTGTTGACCTCGTGCGTGCCTCAACAGATCGTTACGGGCTGGAACACGAACAGCGCCTGCGGTTGGGCGCGTACTTCTCGTGGGGGTCTGCCGAAGAACCTCAGCGGGAAGTTGAAGCCGCTCTGGAAAAAGATGGACTGGACGGACTGGGTGAGGATGCCCGCCGCGTAGCGCAGATGCCCTATCTGGATGGGCAGTACCTGGCGATGGTCTTTCCAACCGATGGCTCGACGGGCGACAACGCCAAAGTCCATCTGCTGTATCTCAGCGGCGAACAGGTGACAGCGGCGCTGGTCGCCGATGGCCGAACCGAAGACATGGAAAACCTGTGCGGTCAGTTGGATCGCGCCTGGGTTGAAGGTGGGAACGAGCGCCTGCTGGACACCGCGCAGCACGAAGCGGAGCTGCGCGGACAGGTCGCGCCCGGTAGACCGCTGTTTGATGCCGTACCGAATGCCAATATGCCTGACGAACTGCCCTTCACCTTTGACGCGAGAATGCAGCCCTTTGACTCACAGGGCATTGGACAGGCACACCACGTCGATGGTGGCGGGACCGCACACTGGTTCGCTGTCGTTGAGAAGAAAGTGCCAGAAGTTGAACCCTATGAACTGCGCTATTTCCGGGCGCTGGAAACGAGCGACGGCGCACTCAAGCACGATTCCTACCCGGTCATGCCGCTGGCGGATGGCGACCCCGGTTCGGCGTGGCCGCTGCCGGGGCTGGAAATGTATCTGGAGAAAGGCGATCTCTACATGGCGCAGCAGTTTGCTCACGATGTCGCCGACCATCACGGGCAGGCGTTCCCTGATCCGCTGGATTTACCCGCGCTCAACCCGCAGCCAGAATACTACTTCGGCTACGGTGTTGGGCCGTCGAACTCGCCATCCCTGGAAGCCGTGAAGACCTGGATGGACGGCAGCGAACGGCGTTTCGACACCTTCACCATCGCCGAATACGGCCTGTGGGATGAAGCCCAGACCGATGAACGCGAGTTAGAGGATGCCCTGAAAATGCAGGGGTTGGAAGCCGCTATGAATCAGGCGGAACGTTTGGCGGTGGCGGGGGGTTATCTCGACCCGCACCGCGCTGATCCGCGTGTGTTCTTTGAGGACGACGCGCCGCCCGACCCCTTTACCACCGAACACGAACGAGTAATGGAGCGTGAGATGCAGCACGATCAGTTACAGCATGACCCCGAATACCGCATAGACGCGATTGCCGCCAACGGCGCGTCGCGGTTGGACGTGTTGAAATCCTGGGGCGACGCGGAACACGAGCGGGAGCGCCTGCTCATTCCTCAGCTGGATTGGGACACCGCACAGGCGAATGCCCAGGCTGCCTATGACATGATGTTGGCTGACAATCTGCAAGGCGCGATGAACCTGGTCGAACTGGCAGGCATTGAGGCGGGCGTGATTGACCCGCAGCGCGCTGACCCGCATCTGTTCACGCAGGGTCCGCCTGACCCGTTCACCACTATCCGTGAACGCGAACTGGCGCAGGCGGTGGATGTCACCGAACTGGACACCGAACCCTACACCCCGGTCACGCTCGAACCGGAAGCGCCGGATTATCCGACGATGTACCGGCAGTTCGCCGCCGAAGCTGCGCGGCAGCGCGAAGCGAATGCGTCGCTGGAAGGCGCGGCGTGGTTTGATGCCACCTTCGAGAAGTCCCAGCGCGAACTGCTGGGGTCGGATGACGACAGCGTGCGCTATGCCGTCGTGGTGCAAGAAGCTGACCCCTGGACGCTGGAACTGGCTGTCGAGAAATATTGGCGCGAACCGAACGGGTATCTCGGTACGCAGTCGGTCACACTCAACACCTATGACCCGGATACAGGACGGGAACAGGCGGAGCAAGAGCGCGATGCGCTGCTGGAAGTCCGCGAACAGAACGGGCTGGAAGCGATGATGCACAAAGCCGAACTGACCGCCATGCACAACGACTGGCTGGACGGAGATCGGGTTGATCCGCGCCTGTTCACGCAGGGACCGCCAGACCGTTTCGAGACGCTGGCGCAGCGATTGGAAGGCGAAATCAACCCCTATTGGAACACTAGCGGGGAAACGGTTGAAAACCTTGAACCGCTGCCTGCCCAGATCGAGCGGGATAACTCCTACTGGCGGTTGGATCGCCGCGAGGTCATAGACCCGGAGGGTGAGAAGTTAGGTCAGGCGATGTTCTGCACCGTCTTCCCCGATGCGAAAGACCCGGTGCCCGATTTCGATACACCGCTGCGAGCGCAGGTATTGGAGATGGCGCACTTCGAGACAGCGGAAGCGGCGGATAAGTTTGAGCAGGAGTTTCGCGGGTATCTCATTCCGGGGCTGTTCGATGGCTCCGAACTGGCGGAGGCCGTCGCGCAGTTGGAGGGGATGCCGGGCAAATGGCTGGAGATGGATGGAATGGCAGCCAGGACGTTTTTCTCGGACGAACAGCCTCCACTTGTCCGCAATGTGGCGGACTGGCATCCCTACAACCCCAATGCCGAGCGGGATGCGCGGATCGCGGTGGAAGGGCTGTATACCGATCCGATTCAACAGGTTGTTGAGCGGGATGAGCCGGAGATCGCTTCTGGCACACCGGAACTGGATTTCTAACCGAAAGTGGTGATGATGACTACTCTCAAACCGCAAACAGCGGTGGGTACTTTCGCTTTACTCACGCTGCTGCTCGCGGGTGCTGCTGTCGGACGGGTGTTCGGCGTGAGCGTTGGCGAGGCGCTCTACCTGACTGCGCTGCTGCTGGTGGCGCTCGGCTGGCTGGGCAATCTTGTTGCGCTGCGGCGCGCCAATTCATCCAACCAAGAATCAGAGGTATAGCCGATGTTCTACTGGTTGTTTACGGAGGGGCGGGCGCTGCTGGGCGGCTGTCTCGCCCCGCTCCTGTGTCTGACACTCTTTATGCCTGTCCTTGTCAGTGCGATGCTGGGGGCAGGCATCCAGCGTACCAGTGAAGCGCAAGGCACATCCGGCTGGAAACGCGGGGCGAAACTGTTTGCTCACCTCGTCGTCGTGTTGGGTGTGTCCGCCGTGTATCTCATGCTGCTGGGCGACATGGCGGTGCAGCCGCTGCGTGGACGGCAATCTACCAATGGTTTTGTGCAGCTCCTCAGCGGTGCGCCGCCCAACGTGAACGCGACTCGATTGTTTATGTTTGGCATGATGCTGGTCATGTTGTGGTTCTTCCTGACGATTGGGCTGCACAGTGGCATCCGAAACGGCGGCTGGCTGCGCGAACGGGTGGATCGTCTGCGAAATCCTCAGGTCAAACGCGGAGCGCTCGGCTCGTCGCACTTCTGTACCATGCGCGAGTACAAACGTTTTCGCCGGGAATACGCCGAAGGGCTGTCGCTGCTCGGCGCGTTCTGGGGCGAACAGAAACGCCGTCTCGATCTGGGCATGGGTCGCTTCTCCCTCAGCGGTGAAGATGTGGCACGCGGTATCCTGACACTCGGCGGTCCGGGTTCGGGCAAGACGCAGGGCATTATCTTGCCTGCGATTGCTGACCGGATGCTGGCCGGCCACTCACTGGTGGTGGCTGACCCGCAGGGTGAAATCACCGGGCATGTGCTGAAGTATGCCGCCGTCACGCGCCATCTGGTCGTCATCCATGACCCGACCAGCGCCATTGGTCCGCGTTACAACCTGGCGGAAGGCATTGCCAATGTATCCGACGCCCGCGCCATTGCCGATGTGCTGGTGCCGTCTGCCGCAGGCGACAACCGCTTTTGGACCGACAGCGCGGCGGCGCTGTTGGCTGCCTGTCTGATTCGTTTTCCCAATCTCGGCGAAATCTACAATGCTATGAACGATCTCAAGGGTCTGGCGCAGAAGCTCGCCTCAAAGAAAGACGATGCTGCGCTGCTGGCGAACAGTTTCATCGCCTCGGTGGGGTCGGATGGCAAAGTCGCCTCGAATGTGGTGGCGACGCTGGCAACAGCGCTCACCGGTTGGGCGTCCACCGACGTGCGTGACAACACCAGCGCTTCCGATTTCGATGCCGATCTCATCGTGGGTCAGCCAACAGTTGTCGTGCTGACCTGTCCGGGTCGTATGCGGGCTGTTTACGCTTCCTATCTGGGCGCGACGCTGCGAAAGCTGATGCTCGACCTCGATACCATTGGTGAACGCAACAAAGGCCCGCTGCCCGTTCCTGTCGGTGTCATCCTCGACGAATTCCCGACCCTCGGCAAGCTGGACAGCCTGGTGGCGGATGTGAACCTTGTCCGCAAGCGCCGCATTTCCATCATGATTGGGGCGCAGACCAAAGGGCAGTTCCACATGATTTACGGCAATGAAGGCACGCAGGCGCTGTTCACAGGTCTGGCGACCCAGGTCATCTACGGCGGCTGTGACGCCGACACCGCCGAGTTCTACAGCAAAGCCAGTGGCACGGCGACCACGGATGCCAATACTGATGATCCCAACAGCCACCTGCGTCAGCGTCCGCTGCTGACGGTAGATGAAGTGATTACCCCACAGGTCGGCAACTGCACCATCTTCGCACGGTATGTCGAGGCAGGCTTTGCCACGCAGGTGGTCTTGAATGCCCGCCTGACGCGCTTCTATGAGCGCGACGACTGGAAACAGAGGCTCAAAGCGGCGAAGGATGTCCAGCCATTGCTGCTGGAACGGGGTATTGCGCTCAATTTGCAGCCTGTCGAAACACCTACACCGTCTGTTCCCAACTCGAATACACCTGAGTCCGCCGCAACTACACCATCCACACTGGAAATAGCCGCATTGATGGCGAGAGTCGCCGCTGAGACTCAGAAGCAAACCAATGGCAATGTTCAAACAATCAGCACGAGTGAAATGCGTAACAGGCATGAAAAGCGCCAGCGTGCTGTGAAAGAGGTGACTCCATGACCCTGACAAAGAACAAAATGATCCGCGAAATCGGGCGGCGCACGCGGCTGAAGAACCGCGAGGTGCAGGTGATGCTCGAAGCGCTGATTGAGGTCTGGACAGAAGAGCTTGTCGCTGGCGGGAAGATTGAGTTGGAGAATTTTATCGTGCTGGAAACACAGACTATTGACCGGGGCGAAAACGCCGGGGCGCTTAAGGGCGGTGATGCGCCGCGCATGATTCAGCGCGTGGCCCTGCGAGTAAGTAAGCAGTTAAAGCAGTGTCTGAATCACTCCGGGAAACCACATGGATAGGCATGGCTGCTACCAGACTGAGCGGGTTTCTATCGTTGGCGAATCCAGTAAACGCCCGCCTCGTCGCACTTCACTTCAAACATTGCCGGATAGTCTGCCAGAAACTTGAGCAAGCTCTTGTACTTCTTGCCCGGCTGCCCCAGTCGTTTGGGCTTGAGATGGTAGAAGGTCTCATAGAGACACTGTGAGACCCGGCTGAAATTCACCCATTCCTCGTTCCGTGCCTGAATGAAATTATGTGCCGTCTGTAAAACATCATCTGTGCTATAGTCCCGGATTGCCTGCGCTGCGATTTCACGCTTGCGCTGGCTGGCGCGTGATTTTGAGCGTTTATTCTTCGGCTTTTTGGGGGACTCAATCAGTTCGTAGGCAGTGCCATAGTCGTGGATGACACGCTCACGCAGCGCCTCCAGTTGATCCGGCGCGACCCCAAAGGCGGTGATGGAATATGCCCAATCCCGTGAGCGGATCAGGTCACGTTCCAGCTTCGCAAAACAGTTGTCACACAAGCCCAGGTCATTCACGGGCAACGGCAGGTCACAGCCCACACAAAACGTGTCGATCACTTCATCGGTGCTGTCATCCTCTGGATAGTCCATCGCGTACTCCTAAAATCCGGTCAGAGATTGTATCCCTATCATAGCAACTTTCTACCAGCGGGCTGAAGGTGCATCACGTTCAGTTTCGCGGAAACCATGCGTCCAGGTCATCGGGTGCTGGCTGTTCCGGTTCAATTTCCGATTCTTCGCGCAGAAGCTGCCAGTCTGGACCGACAATCCGTTCCAGTGCCGCGCTAAAATGGCGGCTGGCAATCTCGCGGAACAATACGTCATGCCCGCGCTCTTTGTTGTTGTACACCGCTGTCCGGTCTACCCCTTCCAGTGGCGCAGTTCCCGGTAAAACGACGTGGGTGTGAAGCTGCTGCATCATTTCGCCTTCGTCTTCCATCTTCGCCTCGCGGTCATGCAGGATATAGCTGTATTCAGGCACACCGAAGCCGCGCTCCAGATAGTAATCCTCGACGATGCGCTCGGTCAGGTCACACACCAGGTCGCGTCGTTCTGCCTCCGGGATGACCGCCATCAGGTCGGGGGCAGGCGAGATCACCCATGTCCACGCTAGTACATGCTTGCTCTGAAGATCATCACTGTTTTTCATGATGTCGCGCCAGTGGATGCCCATCCCATGATCCTGCCAGCGTTCGTAGTCACGGTTGGCGGCAAGTTGGTTCTGCACCTTATCCCTGTACTGGAGATATTTGAGCGTAGAACTCAGCCCCTTGCGTCCGGTGCCATGCCCTTTACGCTGCGTACCTTTGTAGGCAAAGTCTACGACGATGATAGCTTTGCTCAACGTTTAGCAGCCTTCATCTCACGGACAGCTTGCATCTGCGCCAGCAAGGTTTCACCGTCACGCCGGGCGGCAATGATGGCATCCGCGATCCGTTCCGGGCTGCCTTCCGGCTCAAGCGCCGCCAGTAGGTAGATCAGGACATTGAGGTGAAAAGCAAACGCGGACTCTAGCCGGTCCAACCGATCTTGCAGCGACTTCTGAAAGTGCTTGCGGCTGCCAATGATGTCTTCCTGATTGTCCAGATACAGGCGTATCGCCTCACGGATGAGGTCAGCTTCGGTGGTATCACGGGGACGTTTGCTGACCAGCAGCGCGAGGCGGTCACGCATCTCCTGCGTCATGGTGATGCTGCGCTGCACCGATTTCTTTGCCATGCGTGTTCTCCCGATATGCTCACTTCTCTTTCATTATCGCAAATCGGGGTCTGGCAAAGGCTGTAAAATTGCAGTTTCAGGGCGTCAAAATTGACAAATGGCGAAGCAAGATTTCAATTATTCTTCTCCTCTATCTTCGTTCTCGCGGCAACGTATGGTATCAAGTACAATACTTTGTAAATGTCTAGACAATATAGGGTAACGAGACGAAATTCGAACATCACCAGGAATAGGTTCATTCAAGGAGCAACTATGGTTAACATTATTGGGCCAATCTCTCCTGCATTGGAGATACTGTCCCGTCAAATAGACATTTTGCCTGCGACGGGAGGAGCAGTAGAAGAGTTACAGCGCCCTGATGAAGACGAACTTGAAGATATGCTCATCAATCGAGAAAACAGTGAGATAACGGCTTTTGCTGAGACACCTGAACCCAGCATACTCACCCTTTACCGCTCTACGCCACCCCTGTTCCGATCCGAAACGTCTGTGTTCCGCTACTTCATTGATGGGAGTCTAAAGACGTACTACATCGCTACAGGTATTGAGGGAACTCGCTCGTTTCCCATCGAGCTAGCACAAATTGGCACAGCCGTGATGGAGCGTGATAATACAGGTAGAGTTAAAGCACTTGGGACTAAGAATAAGATTCTCTTGCTTATCCCCAAAGGTGCTTTCGGTGTTTCGGATACGGTGTGGTCAGAGTTGGAAAGCTTTAATGCTCCTGATGGCTCGTTCCAGGTAATTGATACTACAGAGAGGAACGCAAACGCCCCTCAAGAGCCAAATGTCGAGAACCTACGCACGAGGGCCGGAGGTATAGCTCGCAACCGAATGCATAGACTCGAGATTGAAGTGATTGATCTAACAAATGATTCGAGGAATGAGGATAACTGGCTCATACTAGATGGAGCAGTTAAGCTGGATGAGTTCATTAACAGACCATATTTGATTGGTGTGGCTAAGAATTTTCGAAAGGACCCACAATTCTACTTTGGTAGAGGGCGCAAACAGCACAAAGACATTACTGCAATTCTTGCTGGCTTGCCGTTCGCTCATCGAACGGTTGCTTTCAGCACTCACAAGGGCCAGGTTGCCTTCTGGTATGTCCGACTGCGTGAGCAGCATGAATTAGACTACCCTTTAATGGGTGTGGTAAAGGTTGAACTCCCGCTGCCAGACGGCAATCCAGTGGATGCTGAACTTGCAGATTTCTTATCTCGTGCATTAGTCGCCGAGAGAAATGTGACACCTTATGGTCGTGATAAACGTTGGCACTGCCATTTGTATCCGATTTTTCTGGCGGAGCAAACGATAAAAAACAAATTCTATTCTGAGCAAGTACTTATGGGTGTGGTGCGGTGGCCTCACCCTAATTTTGCTTAATCAATCTAGGAAGACAGCAATGACAGATCAAGAGCAAGAATCCCAGAATCCAACTTCAGACATTGTGGGACGAACATCGGCGACAGAGCGGGATGCTACCACATCGGACAAGTTCGCGTTCTGGCTTCCCAACGACGTAATCGTGAATCCATTCGACATTGTGGCTGTCGAGCAAGTCAGTCACACGAATGAGCCGAGTGTGACCTACGGCTTGGTAACTACTCTAGAGCATCGAACAGACGCGCCAAACCACCTAGCTAATTTTATTTCGAGCAATTTTGGCGAAATTAATGAAGAGCCGAACACCATTCGGCAGGGTACAACGGTTGCATCCGTCAACGTAATGAGCAACAGTGACGATATCTATATGCCTGTTCCAAGCGATAGGCTTGTCTACTTTGCAGGTGCAGATGGCATTCAACAGGCACTTGGTACTGATACGCTTATTAGAGAACGCCCTGAAGATGCTATACCGGCTGGACTTATTAGATGCAGCAACGGAGCGGTAGCCGTAGCCTATCTTGATAGACGATATGTACTCGGTCCTGAGTCGGCTCATGTTAACATCTCCGGCATCAGTGGTTTAGCAACAAAGACTTCCTATGCGATGTTCCTGTTGCAAGCCATTCTTCAGAGAGCCGATGAACCGCAGAAAATAGCAGTCATCATTCTCAATGTAAAACAAGCTGACCTCTTGCAGCTCGATAAGGCTGTTACCTTGCCGCCCGAACAGAAACAGATGTGGGAGATGATGGGGCTTGAACCAAGACCGTTCAGCCCTGTGCGTTATCTT
>DAOUCY010000140.1:0-72743 GCA_034431625.1 Anaerolineae bacterium
CGATGCCTCTACGACCATACAACCACCCCATTTTCGTCCGATTTGGCAAGGATATGCTTAAAAATGAGGAAATTTTATGCACCAAGTCACACGCAGGCTTGACGTTGACGAGCCTGCGGGAGTGCCTGGCACAGGTTGAACCGGTCAAGCTCCTGGGGATGGAACTGCTCAAGCAGGGCAGCGCCCAACCCCAGGGCGGCTGGTTCCCAATCGGCATTCCTCGCAGTCAGATGGTCGAGGCGGTCACGGAACTGGTGGGCTACACCCGCCGCTGCGCGTATGCCGCCTCACAAATCAGCCAGCTTGCTTCTGTGCCGCTGACATCCCTACAACTGATGGAGTACGGCTTATGACCAATTTGCTTCAGGCTCAACACCTGCTTGTCCTGGGTATGAATGCCGATCCGCTCCTGTGCCTGGCGAATGCTGTGGCATGGTTGGATCCGTTCTGGGACGAGTTTGCCGATGAAGACGATTATGGGGAGGACGGCGATACGCTCAGCCTGGCGCTGCGTGTCGTGCGCGACTCCTTCCCGGACATCTACGTGCAGGTGATTGAACGGCTGCGTTCCGGCAGTTCGTGGGACGAGATTGAACGTCTGGTGTGCGGCGAAATTGAGAAGTTAGGTATTCCCCTGGAGAACCTTGAGTTCATGCCCTATGGTATCCCCATGCCCGCTTACGGCGTGACCCTCGAAGACCCGGAGTTCTACCAGAGCCATGCGGATGTTGTTCCCGTTGTGCAGGCA
The DNA here is from genome assembly GCA_034431625.1 of Anaerolineae bacterium. Lineage (GTDB taxonomy): Bacteria > Chloroflexota > Anaerolineae > Aggregatilineales > Phototrophicaceae > CFX2. Next base: position 749 of record DAOUCY010000140.1, read on the forward strand.
TTTGGCATTGACCCAACCGCGCATCCCTACCAGGTTGACGTGCCGAATTGCGCTCATATTGCCGGACAGTCTATCGCCGCCAGCTTAGAAGATCACCCGGATGAAGGCTATCGCAACCTGTCGTGGTTGGTGCAGTGGTTGTTCTCGTGTTCCGGCAACTCCACCATCGACTTCGATTATGAAACGCTGTGCGAATTCCAACCGCTGTCCTGGGAGCGTGAGAACATTGATTTCGCCGCTGCCATCATCCACGAGGCGGATGAAATCATCGGTCATGCCCTCAGTGGGCTGAAATTTCTGCAAACACATCCAGATGTTTTAACGGCGCTGCATGATAACGTGCGGCGTATCTACAAGGCTATCGGCAAACGACCGAAGGAGAAACGACATGACAACCCTCGCGTTCGATGTGTCTGGCCGAGCGTTGGATCGGGTATTGACCGAACAACCCTCGCTTGTGCTTAGATTTTACAGCTATGGCGTGATGCTCGAAAAGTGGGACGGTGACCGGGTAGCTGAATACCCGGTGGATCCAGCGCAAATCGCGCTGGCGCTCTCAGCCAAAGTCGGGTTCGACACAGGATTGATGACCGGGAATACCCTGCTGGTACGCTATGAGGGCGTGAAGAAAACCATCGTCGAGTATCGTCCGCCGGGTAAAACCGGATTGTATTTTGAAGGCTCGGACGCGCCGCTGCGTGTGCCGCTGCCGGGAATGCTGATGATCCGGGTGACGGCGGAAGACAAAACGCCGCAGTATCAGGTCTATGCGGTGAAGCAGCGCCCCGACAAGCTCGACATCCCGCTGTTTCATTTGCCGCTGCCGAATGTGTTCACCAGCGGCAGCATTTGCTGGGGCAGCGTACCCACCGTGCCTGAAACGGCGTTAAAGGGCAGTTCACTGGTGGATGATTGGGCGATCTTCCTCGGCAGTCGCTTTGGCGATCACGGCTGCAATGGCAAGTCGAAATCACACCCGCAGGACATCCGACAGAAACTGATCCAACTGGAACAGCGCAAAGCACGGGTGTATCCGAAGTCCGATTTGATTCCGGTCAGGAAGACACTGGCTCAAGCGTTAGGAGATGAACGCACATGAACGTTTTCGATCCCTTCGTACATTTGCAAACCGTGACCGTCGTCGGCTTAGGCGGAACCGGGTCACAAGTGGCACGCAGTCTGGCGCGAACTCTATACGACATGCGCCGCGCGCGCCTGCACATCCCCAAAGTTGTCTTCGTCGATCCCGATGTGGTGGAGGAAAAGAACGTCGGACGGCAGATGTTCGCGGCAGGCGACATCGGGCAGAACAAGAGCCGCGTCCTAGCGCGTCGCTTCAATCAGGCGCTCGGACTTGAGATCGAAGCCATCGATCAACCGTTGGATGCCCGGCGGCATATTGAGCGGCATGGCAGTCTAGTGGTCGGGTGCGTGGACAATCATCTTGCCCGCCGCGAACTGGCGAAAGTCGAAGGCATCTGGCTGGATGCGGGCAACCACTTCGACAGCGGGCAGGTGTGCATCGGTAATTCAACAGATCGTGAAACCCTGTTGCGCCACATCAACGGCGATCAGGGCAAGTATCGCTATCTGCCCAGCCCGGCGCTGCTGTTTCCCCAACTTCTCGAACCGGAACCCCAGCCCGTGACACAACCGACCCTTTCTTGTGCCGACCTGGTTGCACGCGGCGAGCAGCATTTGCTCATCAATGATCTCGTCGCCTGTGTCGTGGCGGGCTGTATCTACAAACTGCTGCACCGCCAGCCCGTAACGACCTTCGTCAGCTACGTCAGCGTGGACGGATTAGCCGTCCGCAGCCTTCCAATTTCCGGCGACGAACTCCTGCCTTACCTTCAGGCTTAAGTTTTCCGATTTTTCAGGTGCAACCGAATACACAGAAAGGATGCTCATCATGCGATTCTGGGAAGACATGCAAAGCAAGTGGGGCTTCTCCGACGGCGATGCCGTGCCGGATGGTGTGGAAGTCTACCGCGACATTTACATCCGTGCCGTGAACCAACTGGCGGGAGAGCTTGGCAGCAGCGTCCGCGTCGTCGCCTATGACCGCTTCGGCGTTCACAACTGGTGTCTCATTCTGATGTATAAACTCGCTGATTTACAGGCTCGCCATGTCGAAGATTTCACAGCACCCATCGACATCGACGCGGAAATTGCTCAGACAGATGAGGCGTTGGAAGACGCCATCCGTCAGGCCTATGAACTCGATCTGGACAGCTTCGCTGAAGTCACCGTCACGCTGTCCGATGATTTTGAAGGCTTTGTGACACAGCTTCGCCCAATCAAAGAGAGTGACCCACTGATTGCTCAGGTGAACGATGAGGCGCAGCATTTCTATCCGGGTGGTCGAATTCGTCTGTTACAGGACGTGACCGCTTTTGACCGATCCGTGTTGTCAGCGGGGAGCGAGTACGTGATTGCGTGGATTGAACATCGGGCTGGACTGCTTGGCATCACGCGGGAAGCAGGTGAACATCTCATCGCTTTTGCGTCCGCAACCTCCGCTATCGTCCTCGAAATCCCGGCTGAAGTTCGCGCCGAGAGTGAAGATTGTGCCACCATCCCGCCTTATCACCTGCGTGATATGGATGACGAAATTCTGGACGAGTTTGGTCGGCTTCATACGCTGCCGGAGGCGCTGGAAGCGATGAAGTGCGCGGCCAATGCGTTAGGGACAGCCGTTCAGCTCATCAATGGCTATGGCAACAGCGTACTGTCCTGCGACCCGGACGAGGAAGGGCTGTAGTTATGCTTCAATGCAAGCGTCAGAACTTCCACCACTCTAAACTGCCGCCGCCGGGCGCAATCGGTCGCATCATTGGGCTGTCCACTGTCAATTCGTGCCGTAAGTGCATCGTCGTCGCCTATCCCCTGTGTGACAGCGCCGATTACCGCTACAGCATTGGTATCCATACGATGTTCGTCAGGTTCCTCGACAACAGTGAAATCGCACATTTCAGCGGCATCTGGTTCGAGCCGCTTCAGTAACGGATTGCCAGTCTCGATTGGTAGTTCGTCCTTTTCCTCAGTAGTACGCTCTGCTGGCACATCACGAGCTCACGTGACCAAATCCATCAAAACGCATTCGCCGATCCGTGCATACCATCCGTTTCAGTCAAATCTTTTAACCATTTGAAGGGACAATCTCATGACTCAAGACCCGAATGCCACTGCGATGCAGCGATATCATGACCGCTTTGAGAATGCTCGCTACACGGCGATTGCCGAATTCGTTGCCTCAAACCTGAACGCAGACCGGGATGAGGAACGGGCGGTCGATCTATTGGTCGCTGTCCAGAATGCTGCATTCGAGCTGTGTGGTCACTCACTGCACATGGGTGCGTGGCACATGCTGGCTGTCCGCTGCGGGCAGCACTATATCTCGTTTCATACCGTCGATGCCATCCGCGATTTTCTGCGCCTGTTCGCGCCGGATGATGTGCGGATTGACGATTTCGAGGCGACGGCAAAAGCCATGCTGCGGGCATACAGCGGGCTGGACGATCTCAAGACTGCTACTGCACACGCGAACGGCGTTCACTCGTGGCGTGGACGGATGGCATACGAACTGCTCGCCGCTGTGGAGTACCTGACTCACGCCGCGATTCTGCTCCTGACCCATGAGGACGATGGGTACATTCGGGAGAAGCTGCACAAAGGCTTGAACCGGATTACGGGCGCGCTGTACGAGGGTATCCGTCACAGTCCCCAACCCGAGCATTTCAACTTCAGAAGCACCTATTTCCCGACGGAAAAAGATCGCTTCTAGCGCCTATTCCAGATCAAGATCAAGCGAGTTTGTGGGCGTAAGATCATCGGAGGTCAGCACCTGCCTGACCACTTCCGGGCGACGATGCAGTGTATCGAGCAGGTGGGAGTCCACTGGGTACGGTCCTTCTGCCAGGTTGGCACCCTCGCGATGCAGCTTTTGCACCGTTAGCATCCGCGCGGCAATCGCCACCTGATCGCGCAGGTTGTAATCCCGCTCTACTCCTTCGGGCGCAGCGGCATAATTCACCGTCATGCCAAAGGCGGGCTGCGCCCGGAAGGTCTGGTGATAGACCGCGTTGAAATCAAACGTGAAGTATTCGCCTCGGTTCAATGGGATGCTGAGGGCGGGAATAGGCTGATCTACGTCGAACGCCGCAATCGCCGCGCTTTCCGGTTCATCGGGCGGCTGGCGGGGATCAATCAGCCAGAGGTGGTAAGGATGCGCCTCATCACGGGGCTTCTGGTCACGCCCCGGCGGGCGATAATCAGGGATGGTTTCCAAGGTGGTTGAAACGCCATGCAGATAATCCAGCTCGACAAACACCAGCCAATTTGCGAGCAGTGCCTCGCGCTTGGCGATGTAACTGACATAGCCTGAACCAGATTTATTGGATGGGGACAGCAGTTCAATCCAGGCGACGGGCTTTTCGCGCTGACTGCCACCCGGTTCCGCTTGCAGTTCATAAATCTTGATGGCTGTCGGGCGTTTCACATCCGCTGGCTCGCGCTCCAATAGCGTCGAGGCAGGCACGTTGAAGGCGGTTTGAGCCTGGGGCGTGGTGAAAGTACGGGCAGCAGCGCGCTCGCCGACACGGGGCAGGTCGCTAATTAGGACATCCGAGATCGGGGAAACCGATTCGTCAAAGTGGCGGATTTGCAGCGAGCGTTCCTGCCGCGCGATGTACCCCATTGCGGGGAGGTGTGCATTCATCGCCCGCGTCAGGTCAGTGATGTGGCTGCTGTGAAACTCCTCCCAGCCTTCGGTTTCCGAACGCAGGAAATGGCTGTGCAGATGGGCGTTGATGCCAAGATATTGGTTAACGATTGAGATTAATCGCTGCTCTTCCCTTGCCATAGGCTGAACTCGCATCTCCTGTTTCATCTATTATATGCCTTTCCGAGTGAAACACCGCCAATCTGAGATCCGATTGTAACCAATTTTAACGGTAATCGACTGTGAAATGCGGTACTATGGTAAAATGAGGGGTTCGCCCCGCCACACTTTCTCACGTTCATTCGGACAGCATGATATGAATAATTTTAGCGAAAAAGTCAATTTTCTTTGGTCAATCGCCGAACTCATCCGCGACGTTTTCAAGCGTGGCAAATATCAGGATGTCATTCTGCCGTTTACGGTGCTACGCCGCATTGATAGCGCGCTTGCCCCTACGCGGCAGCAGGTACGCGAGGTCTACGCCAGCATTGATGAACGGTTGAAAAACCGGGATGCACTGCTGACAAAAGCATCTGGGTTCGCCTTTTACAACACCTCCAACTATGACTTCGACTCGCTGCTGGGCGATTCCAGGCAGCTTGCGCGCAACCTCCGCAATTACATCAACGGCTTCAGTCCGAACATGCGTGAGGTGCTGGAAAAGTTCGACCTGTACAACACGATTGCCAAGCTCGATGAAGCCGGGCTGCTGTTCAAAGTCATGGAGCAGTTCCGCAAAATCGACCTGCATCCAGATCGCGTCTCCAACCTCGAAATGGGTTACATCTTCGAGGAACTGATTCGCCGCTTCAACGAGGCGCTGAACGAGAACCCCGGCGAACACTTCACCCCGCGTGAAGTCATCCAACTGATGGTAGAACTGCTGCTCCTGGACGAAGCCGAGCGGCTGGCGGAACCTGCTTATGTGGCACTGGTGTATGATCCGTGCTGCGGCACCGGCGGCATGTTGACTGTCGCCAAAGATCGCATCATGGGCATCAATAGTGCTGCCAATGTTGCGCTCTACGGACAGGAAGTGAATCCGGAGACCTTCGCCGTTTGCAAATCTGACCTGTACATGAAAAGTGCTGATGGGCGCGATGCCGAGAATATTATGTTCGGCAGTACGCTGCGCCGCGACCAACATGACAAACGCCGCTTCGACTACATGATTGCCAATCCGCCCTATGGCAAGGACTGGAAGCAGGATGAAGAAGCCGTATTAGAGGAAGCGGGGAAAGGCGCTAACGGGCGTTTTCCAGCGGGAACACCACGCATCAGCGACGGGCAGATGCTCTTCTTACAGCACATGCTCACCAAAATGCGCGACCCACAGGAAGGTGGCAGCCGCGTCGCCATCGTCATGAACGGCTCACCGCTTTTCACGGGCGACGCGGGCAGCGGGGAGAGCGAAATCCGGCGCTGGATACTGGAAAATGACTGGCTGGAAGCCCTCATCGCCCTGCCGGAGCAGCTTTTCTATAATACAGGCATCTCCACGTATATTTGGATTCTCAGCAACCGCAAGCCACAACACCGCACCGGGAAAGTGCAGTTGATTGACGCTTCGGGGTTCTGGTCGCCGATGCGGAAAAGCCTGGGGCAGAAACGGCGCGAAATCTCACCGGACAATATCCGCCAGATTCAGGTGCTTTACCGCCAATTTGACCAGGCAGACCCTGCCGTATCGAAGGTGTTTGCCACCATCGACTTTGGCTACCGCAAGGTGACGATTGACCGTCCGCTGAAGCTGAACTTCCACGCCAGCCCGGAGCGCATCGAACGGCTGCGCGAGCAAACCGCTTTCCAGAACCTCGCCAAGAGCAAAAAACGCGACCCGGAAGAACGCGAGGCTGAGGAAACTGCCGGACGCGCCGAGCAGGAACGCATCGTGACCATGCTGGCCGACCTGCCCGGGGACCTCTTCAGGAGTCGTTCGGCGTTTGAGAGGGTACTGAAACAGACGGCGGCAAAGCATGATCTGAAGCTGTCCGCCGCCCTGCACAAAGCGATTCTGGCGGCGGTGGGCGAGCGCGACGAGAGCGCCGAAATCTGCCGCGACAAACAGGGCAGACCGGAAGCTGACTCCGACCTGCGCGGCTATGAATACATCCCCCTGCCCGTCGTCGAGGCAATGGAAGGCTACACCACCACCTATATTGAAGACCCCATCGCGGTAGAGCGTGTGCCGCTGCGCGAGTCGATCTACGACTATTTCAGCCGCGAGGTGCAGCCCTATTTTGCTCAGGGCGAAGTGTGGATCAACACCGACATCCGCGATGACCGGGATGGCGAGGTCGGCAAGATCGGCTACGAGATCAACTTCAACCGCTACTTCTACCAGTACCAACCGCCGCGCCCGCTGACCGAGATCGAAGCGGACATTAAACGACTGGAACGCGACATCCTCGACATGCTGCGGGAGGTGACGGAATGACGCAGGTACGCCAGCGCGAGGCACAGCGCATCTTTGAAGCGGCAGTCGCCCGCTACCAGATGTACCCGGAATATTGTGACAGCGGTATAGAGTGGTTGGGCGAGATTCCGGCGCATTGGGAAATGCGCCGCCTGAAATTTCTGGTGAACGACATCAACCAACAGAGAGTTGAAATTGGCGAAGATGAAGTGTATCTGCAACTTGAAAATATAGAAGGCTGGACAGGCAGATATACTATTCCTGAAGATACAGTTTCCAACTTTGAAAGCGCGGCAAAAACCTTCCAGCCTGATGATGTGTTGTTCGGTAAGTTGCGTCCGTATTTAGCAAAAGTCATCGTCTCAAAGCATTACGGAGCATGTGTAGGCGAACTTTTGGTGCTGCGTGTACGTGAAAACACAATATTGCCGAAGTTTTTGGCTCTCCGCTTGCTCACAAAGGAATTTATCGACGTTATTGATGCCTCAACCTATGGGGCAAAAATGCCGCGAGCCAATTGGGTATTCATTGGAAATCTGGAAATTCCCTTTCCCCCCGATCCTGACGAACAACGCGCCATCACCACCTTCCTTGATCGCCAGACGGCGAAGATTGACGCGCTGATCGCCAAAAAGCGCGAACTGATCGTCGCCCTGCACGAGCAGCGCAGCGCCATCATCAGTCATGCCGTCACGAAGGGATTGAATCCCGACGTGCCGATGAAAGACAGTGGGATTGAGTGGCTGGGCGCGATTCCATCTCATTGGGATTCACCTCGTGTAAAAATGGTTGCTCGTCTCGAAAGTGGACATACGCCGAGTCGGAATGTTCCAGAGTATTGGGAAAATTGCACTATTCCGTGGGTTTCCCTCGCTGATGTTGGCAGACTTCGCTCAGGGAAAACAGACTATATTTTTGAAACCGAGGAAAAAATCAGTGAACTTGGTTTAGCCAACTCAGCAGCCCGCTTACTACCTGCAAGAACAGTTATTCTTTCTCGAACAGCATCAGTAGGTTTTTCAGCAATCCTCGGTTTACCAATGGCAACCACACAAGATTTTGTGAATTGGATTTGCGGAGACAATTTAATTCCAGAGTTTTTGTTGCAGTGTTTCCGCGCAATGAAGCAGGAATTCGAGAGTCTTACAATGGGTTCTACACACCAGACAATTTATATGCCCGACGTTGCCCGTTTTCGCATTCCTTTACCACCATTGGAAGAACAAAGAGCTATCATTAGTCATGTCAACCGAGAAATTAAACAGATCGACTTTCTGATTGAAAAGACAGAAGAAACCATCGAGCGCCTGCAAGAGTACCGGGCGGCGCTCATCTCGGCGGCGGTCACGGGCAAGATTGATGTGCGGGGAGCATAATAGTTTTGGCACGAAAAGCGAAAACCAAAGTATCCGATCAACGTCAGTTACAGATGTTTGTAGAGCGCGTTCAGGAGCTTGTTGATACGCGGATGATGCGAGAGCGGCAGCTTCACAACTATAATCCGCGCATTAAATGGGATATTGAAACAGGTGTTTCGGTTGAAGCACAAGAACCTGATGAGGATGACTTACGATCTTTTCTCCTGACCTTCCGACACTTTGTAAGCCAGGACGAACCAGTCTATCTCTACAGTGTATTCATTACGGCAAATAAGCGCCTGAAAGCGGCGCATGAGGATAAACGCAATTTCTTGAGCAAAGCGCGTGAAGAATGGCAGAAAGCAGAAAAGGGGTTAGAGGCATTTATCGTTGATCGTGAACATCTTAAAGCCGATTATGTGCTTGATCTGTACATCAACGGGCGGTATTTTCACAACGACCCCGACCATGCCGATAAGCTCAAAGAACTGGAGAAGTATCCAATCCGTTTGGACAAAATGCGCTTCTTGCTCTCCTTGCAGGATTTCACCCATATCATCATACAAGTCGGCAATTTTGTCGGTTATGCACTCAACCATGATTGGTTCGATTTTTCAGATTCTTAGATGTCCACATCGGTGGTTAACAGCCATAATCTGACCGACAGAAGCGGTGTGTTGTATCGTAGAGTAAAGGAAGCGTTCAAATGGACACAGTACGAGACCAAATTCTGGAGGAAATTGACCACCTGACACCCGACCAGCAGGCGCATTTGCTGGCGCTGGCACGCCAACTGCGGCAGTCGAAGCTGCCACCCGGTACACCCGGTGATGTGTTGTTGGCGGTGCGTGACCGCTTCACCTTCGCCCCCGGCGACGTGGATGAGATGATGCAGGCGATTGAGGAAGGCTGACGCCAGGTGACAGCGTATCAGGAAATAGATGGCTCGGTTGTTAAAGATTTTGCTCGTCGAACTCTCGCCAACCTGCACTTTATAGAGGCGAATAAGAAGCAACCAGATGTTTATGAGGTTACTCAGCTTATCAATTCAATGCTAGGCTTATTGGTCTTCCCAAAAGAAGAATTCTGGGACACCATTTCGCCCATTCCTTTGAGCGACATTCCATCTATCCAAAAAATGGTTATACGGTGTGATACTTATAAAGACCCATGCAATGACTTGAAAACGCTCATTCGACACATACGGAATAGTCTTTCTCATTTCCGCATCGAATTCCGCAATGACAAAAACCACATCTCGCGTATCGAAATGAGTGACGAATACAACGGTCAGCAGTGGTCGGCGGAAATGAGCATTTTTGATCTGAGAGATTTTGTTGTTTGGTTTGTCACGGGAATCGTTGACGGGTCGGTGATGAAATCACCCTGATGAAAGATTCTGCCAATGGTTGATGTCTCCGAAAAGAACTTTGAAGCTGCGATAGAAGCGCACCTGCTCAACGTCAATGGTTACGAGCGCCGCACCGCTGCCGATTACGACGCGGAGCTGTGCCTCATCCCCGATGATGTGATCCGCTTTGTGCAGTCCACCCAGCCGACGGAATGGGCAAAGCTCAGGCAGCAGTATGGCGAAGCCGCCCGCAGCAAGTTCCTGTATCGCCTGTGCGAGCAGATTGACAAGCGCGGCACGCTCGATGTACTGCGGAAGGGCTTCAAGGATGTCGGGGCGCGTTTTCAACTGGTGTTCTTTCGCCCCGCCAGCGGCTTGAACGCCGAGACGCAGCGGCTCTACGCGGCAAACATCTTTAGCGTGGTGCGCCAGCTTTATTTCAGCCAGAAAGATCGCAAAAGCCTCGACCTGGCGATCTTCATCAATGGACTGCCTGTATTTACCGCCGAATTGAAGAACCCTTTCACCGCGCAGACCGTACAGAACGCCATGCGACAATATAGGCGTGACCGCGACCCGCGTGAGCCGCTGTTTGCCTTCGGGCGCTGCTTGATCCACTTCGCGGTTGACCCCGACCTGATCTACATGACCTCGCGTCTGGACGGCGAGAAGACCTTCTTCCTCCCCTTCAATCGCGGGCGCAGTAACGGCGCAGGCAACCCGCCGCGTCATGACAACTTCGCCACCGCTTACCTGTGGGAGGATATCTGGACAAAGGACAGCGTACTGAACCTGCTCGATCAGTTCGTTCAGGTGGTCGAGGTCGAAGATGACAAGGGCAAGAAAACAGGCGAAAAGCGGCTCATCATCCCACGCTATCACCAGTTAGACGCGGTATGCCGCCTGATTGCGGATGCGCGTGAACACGGGGCAGGTCAGCGCTACCTGATTCAGCACAGCGCGGGCAGCGGCAAGAGCTTCTCCATCGCGTGGCTGGCGCACCAGCTTTCTACCCTGCACAACGACCAGGACGAGCGCGTATTTGATTCGGTCATCGTCATCACGGATAGGCGCATCCTTGACCGCCAGTTGCAGCAGACCATGCGCCAGTTCGAGCAGGTGATGGGGACGGTTGAGAATATCGACGCGACCTCGCGCCAGCTTCGCCAGGCGTTGGAAGATGGCAAACAGATCATCGTCACAACCCTGCAAAAGTTCCCGATGATCGTGGCGGAAGTCGGTCAGCTTCAGGGCAAGCGCTTCGCCATCATCATCGACGAAGCGCACTCCTCCCAAAGCGGCGAGAGCGTCAAGAGCCTGAAAGCGGTGTTGCAAACGTCTGATCTGGATGAGGCAGAAGCTGAAGAAGGCGACGACGACCCGCCAGATTATGAAGATGTGATTGTCGAGGAAATACGGAAGCGCAAGCATCAGCCCAATACCAGCACGTTTGCCTTCACCGCGACGCCGAAACCCAAGACGCTGGAACTGTTCGGCACCAAACGCCCCGATGGCAAATACGAGGCATTCAGCCTGTACAGTATGCGTCAGGCAATTGAAGAAGGCTTCATCCTCGACGTGCTGGAAAGCTACACGACCTATAAAACCTACTGGCGGTTGCTCAAAACCATCGAAGATGATCCGCAGTACGAGAGCGGCAAAGCCAAATCCCTGCTGCGTCGTTTCGTTGATCTCCACCGCCATACGATTGACAAGAAGATCGAGATCATGGTGGAGCATTTCCATAACCACATCGCTCACCAGATCGGTGGCAAAGCCAAAGCGATGATCGTCACGCGGTCGCGCCTGCACGCGGTGCGCTATTTTCTGGCGCTGCGGAGCTACCTGGCGGAAAACGGGTATCCCTATCAGGCGATGGTCGCCTTTTCCGGTGCCGTCAAAGACGGCGCAGGCAGTTACACCGAGTCGGGACTGAACGGCTTTCCCGAAACGCAAACGGCGGAGATGTTCAAGCGGGATGAGTTTCGTTTCCTCGTCGTCGCCAACAAGTTCCAGACCGGCTTTGACCAACCTCTGCTGCACACGATGTATGTGGACAAGCTGTTGAGCAGCGTCCACGCCGTGCAAACGTTGTCCCGGCTCAACCGCACCCATCCGGGCAAGAGCAGCACCTGTGTGCTGGACTTCGCCAACGACGCCGATCATATTCAGGCGGCTTTCGCGCCCTATTATGAACGCACGCTCTTAAGCGAAAGCACCGATCCCAATCTGCTTTATGATCGTGAGACCGAACTCAAGAGCTTTGAACTCTTCACGGATGCCGAAGTCGATCACTTTGCCCGGCTTTATTTTACGCCCGGTACGACACAAGACCGCCTGCACACACCGCTTGATCCGGTTGTAGAACGTTTCAATGACTTGAGCGAAGAGGCTCAGGGGGATTTTCGCAGCAAGCTAATGGACTATATCCGGCAGTATGCATTCCTGTCGCAAATCCTGCCATTTGAAGACGCTGACCTCGAAAAGCTGTACGTATTCGCCAAATTCCTCCGCCGTAAGCTGCCTATTGAGCGCGATGAACTCCCGCTCGAAGTGCTGCAAAGCATCGACATCGAGTCTTACCGCATCCGGCAAACTGGCAGCGGCAATTATACGCCCGATCATGGTGATCCCAACCTCGATCCGCTGTCGGGTGTAACGGGTCGATTCCGAAATGACGATCCGCGTGAGGCGCTGTCGCGCATTCTTCAGGAACTCAACGAACGTTTTGGCGTGGAACTCACCGAAGCAGACCGGGTGACGATTGAGTACGTGCAAGAGCAAATTGCCCAGAGTGGCGCAGTGAGCGACAGCCTCAGAGTCAACCCCATTGACAAAGTGAGGCTGACGTTTGAGCATGTCGCGGGCGATGTCATTCAGGATGTCTACAAATCCAACTTCAATTTCTATCGTCTCGTGAGCGACAACGAGTCGTTTCGTGATGCGCTGTTTACCTGGCTTTTCGAGCGATATTTAGAAAGCAAGGCATCCTGATCTCACTCTATTTCATGATCATAGAACTTCGGCGGTTGAGCGCGATCCGGCAACAGGTCATCTTCGCTGATTTCCCGCCAATCCTGGATATGCGCGCCATGTAATCGTCCCCAGGTTTTGGCGGCGCGTTCGGTGCGTTCGGGTCCTACCTCTGCCAGCATCCGATTGAACTTTTCGGTAGCATCCCCCATGTAGGCACGCCCCTCTTCCCCCTGCATCCGCATCAGTTCGAGATGTTCAAAGCGCAGGGAACCATCCCCATTTTCATGATAGCGCACGACATCCAGGCTATAGGTATCAGGCGCAGTGTTCGTGACGTGGGGTGGATCCAAGACCGGGCCTGCGCGGAAGCAGTAGTTTTCACTGTGCCCACCCAGGTCGGGTAAAATCGTCGTCATCGCGTTTTCCTCCGTTTAGAAGATGAACGGTGAGTGGTGTTAGCCGTTTCCAGCGGACGGGTGTAGCGGCAGTCAGGATAGCCTGAGCAGCCGAGGAAGGTGCCGTTTTTGCCTGTGCGCTGCCCCAGTGGCTGACCACATTCGGGACAGACTTTGCCCGTCGCTGACGGCTGCTTTGGGGATGTTGTGGGAACTGCCTCAACCGTCTGAAGCTGCGGCTGAAGGGTCTGCCAGAAGCGGCGCACCACTTCCACCCAATCGGCGCTGCCAGCGGCGATGGTGTCCAAATCGCTTTCGAGCCGGGCCGTGAAATCATAGGCAAAAAGATCGGTGAACTGCGTGGTCAGAAACTCACAGATGACCGCGCCGCGCGCGGTCGGCAGCAGTTTACGGTCTTTGCCCACTTCGATATAGCCGCGTGCTTTGAGGGTGGCAAGGGTGCTGGCGTAGGTGGAAGGTCGCCCGATGCCCTGTGTTTCTAACGCCTGAATGAGCGACGCTTCGGTGTAGCGTCCCGGCGGACGGGTAAAACGCTCCACCGGACTCCAGCCCGTGAGCAGCAGCCCTTCGCCCTGTCGCAGTTCAGGCAGCAGCTTGATGTCAGGGTTGTCCTCTGAGTCAGCCTTTTCCTCCTCGTGGGCGTAGACGCGCAAAAACCCATCGAACAACGGTGTACGCCCTCTGGCACGGAACACGGCGGCATCATCGACGCTGACCATGACCGTCGTTTCGGCAAACCGCGCCGCGGTCATCTGACTGGAGACGAAGCGGCTCCAGATCAGAGCATACAGTGCATGGAGGTCATCGGATAATGCCCCTTTCACCCTATCCGGCACGCGCGTGACCTCAGTCGGGCGAATGGCTTCATGCGCCTCCTGCGCGGACTGCTTCGCTTTATAGCTGGGTGGCTTCGGCGGCAGATAAGCATCACCGTAGGCAGCGCGGATGAAGTCGGTGGCGGGGCGCTGCGCCTCCGGCGCGATCTGCACCGCATCGGTTCGCATGTAGGTGATGAGACCGAGATGACTGCCACTCAGGTCAACCCCCTCGTAAAGTTCCTGCGCCAGCCGCATCGTCTTTTCGGGAGAGAAGCCCAGCAGTGTGGATGCAGCCTGCTGTAAGGCGCTGGTGGTGAAGGGCGGCTGTGGGCGACGTTCTCGCTCCTGGTACGTGATGGACTGCACTGAAAAATGGGCAGCGCCCAACGCCGTCATGATCGCGCGGGTGGTCACTTCATCTTTGAGTGCAACCTCTGCGCCGCGCCAGCGGATCAGCCGCGCCGTGAACGTCCCGTCGCGCGCTTCAAAGTCCACATCCAGCGTCCAGTATGCCTCCGGCTGAAAGGCGGCAATTGCCTGCTCACGTTCGACCACCAGCCGCAGCCCAACCGTCTGCACCCGCCCGGCGGACAACGCCTCGCCCTCAAAGCGTCCCCACAGCAGCGGCGAAATTTCGTACCCGACCAGCCGATCCACGATGCGGCGCGCCTGCTGCGCGTTGACCAACGCCATGTCAAGGCGGCGCGGTGACTGAAGCGCCGTTTTGACCGCCGCCTCGGTGATGGTGTTAAAGGTCACACGGTACATGGGACAGCGCGGCTTGAGGACTTCGATCAGATGCCAGGCAATCGCCTCGCCCTCCCGATCCGGGTCGGTGGCGAGGTACAGCACAGCCGCCCCCTTCACCAGTCCCTTGAGCCGCCTGACGACCTCGCTTTTGCCCGGCAGCACTTCATAGTGCGGGCGCAAGCTGCCCGGCTCAAGCCCCAGTTCACGGTCGGGCAAATCGCGGACGTGACCCAACGAGGCGGCAACGATAAAGTCGTTACCCAGGAAGCCGCGAATGGTTTTGACCTTCGCCGGGCTTTCGACGATCAGCAGTTTCTTAGCCATCGGGGATGCGCTCCGGCACGAACAGGCCATACTCTTTGAGCAGGGCGATGTCTTCCGCCACCGAGTCAGGCATTGGCTCCGGCGGTGATGGGTCCTCGCGGCGTGATGACAGGCTGGCAAAGGCCGCTGCCGGGAGATGCTGCCGCAGCTGCCGCAGCCGCAGTTTGAGGAACAGCGGCCACTCGCGGTAAGCATGATAGGCCTGCTCTTCCAGTTCCTGCCAGGGACTCAGAGATGTGGTACTGCGGCGTGCCATCGTTACAACTCCACCTCATCCCGAGCCGGTGCAGGCAGCGGTTGGGTATCCATCTCCACCGTGGGTGTGGTCGGCTGGTGCTGACGATCCAGCTGCGCCGCGTCCACCTCCTGCCATTCCAGCGCCGGTTGTGCGCCGTGTTCGCGCGTCCAGGTGTTGGCGGCGGACACGGCTGGTCCGACCCCGTGATCGTCCATCAGGCGGTTGAATTTGCCTGCCGCATCGTCAACATATCCGGCATTCTCCACCTCCACGCGCAGATACTCCACCTGCGAGAAACGATAGGCTGCACCCTCGCGCTCAACGTTGACCAGATTGAGGCTGTATGCCTCGACGGTCTCGCCCTGATCGAGCGCCGGACCCGCGCGAAAGTAGTAGCCCATAGTGGCTTCCAGTTCCGACTGTCGTTCGGTCTTGAAGGGATCGGGCGGGCCTTCGGTGAACAGGCGCGGATCGGCGCGCTCATCATCCAGCACGCCGTTTTCGACGGCGATGCGTTCAACCTCGCGCATCTCGGTTTCCAATCCCTGTTCTTTGCCCAGCGTCTGGAGCATCTCCTGTTCAGCACGGGCATCGCTGGAGCGGTCATACTCGCCGAGGGCGATGGCTTGCAGCCCGCGTTCGCCATCAACTTCCCAGGTCTTGATGCTTTGCAGTTCCACCGTTCCCTGCGGCTGCGCGACGATATCGTAGGTGTAGTGCAAGCCCTGAAGTTCCTGCTCCCGCAGGGTGGTGAAGGGGTCGGGCGGCCCTTCGCTAAACAGCCGTCCATCCGCCCGCGTTGGGTCGAGTTCGCCCGCATCGACTGCGCGTCGTTCTGCCTCGCGCATCGCCGGTTCCAGCCCCTGATCGGCTTTCAGCTCAACCAGTTCCATTTCAGCATCCAGCGCCTCCTGGAACTGGTCGTAGCGCCCGACGATCAGCGTCTGCTGTCCTTGCGGCCACGACTTGGTGAGTTCAACCAGCGGTCCCTCACCGGGGTTGATGCCGCTGGCAAAGTAGTAGATCGTACTCTGGTCGTCCAGTTCAGGATGAACTGGGGAAATCTCGCTCATGGGAATACTCCTTTCATGGGTCACGTCATGCGAAAACGGCGAAACTCGCCTTCAGACGGTCGGTTGTAGAGATACCAGATGCCCTCTTCCTGCACGTCAAGCAGGAAGTGAAAACGGGGGAGGTTGGCGATGATGTCGCGGTGCTGGGCGTTGAAGTGCTGAAAGGCTGCGTCCTCGTAGAAAACGTTCAAGCCCTGCCGCTGGTTGAAAATCACACGGATCGGGCAGTTCTCGAACACCAGCCGCGCTTTCTGTTCGAGGAACACGCTCATCTGCTGATCAATCACCACCAATTTTTTTCGGCGGGTGCGGAAGGTCTTCGCCGCTTCAATCAGGAAGTCGAGCAGCGATGGGTGACGCATCAGGCGGTAGACCTCATCGACGGCGATGATGCGCGGCTGTTCATCGGAGAGGCTGTCGCGGCGGATGGCACTCAGCACTTGGGTGTAGGCAATCGCCAGCATGATCGGATCCTGTTCCATCTCGTGGAAGGAGAAGACCTGCGGCTGTGCCTTGAAGCGCGCCGAGAGGTCGAGGTTGGTCATCCCGTTGACAAAGGCAGCCCACGGTCCTTTGCCCGTACACAAGCCCGCGATTTCGTCAGACAGGTCGCGGGCGATCTGCTGGATGTGCGGCTTGTCGCCCAGCCCGCTCAGGACATCGCAGACCGTCTCGGTTAAGGGAGCGATGTCCGGCGTGACCGCCATCAGATCGGTGAAGCCGCTGTAGAGCGTTTCCAGCGCCTCACCCAGCAGCGCCCGTTCCTGGTTCGCCTTCTGTGTGCCTGAAAGCTGCCGCCCCAACAGGGTCTCGTAGAGCCGGATGGTGTGCGCTTTCTGCTCGACCAGCGTCGGGAACATCACATCCTGGGGATTGAGGCAGGTATGCTGGGCACTCATCACGTACCAGGGCAGCCCGAAGGCTGCGGCGACATGCCGCCCGTGCCCCATCGGTTCGAGCAGGGTGAAGGGCACCCCTTCCTCAGCGTACTGGCGGGTCAGCAGGCAGTTGAGGGCGAACGTCTTGCCATACCCGCTCACGCCGACCCACACTTCATGGGTTGCCCGCCGGTCGCGCCAGGAGTTGTGGAAGACCGGGTAGCGCCCACCTGCCGCCTCTCCACGCAGCGTCCCTTCCAGGCTTGCCAGTTTGCGATAGCCCAGCGGCGCAAACAGCAGTGCCAGTTCGCGCGAAACCAGCGGCCACGTCGTGTGGGGAATCAGGATGTCCTTCGATGGGATTGTGGTGAAGCATTTCGCCGCTTCCGACTGCGCCTCGCCAATCTCCGCCCGCAGCAGAAACCAGGGTTTGACGAGATGCATGACCTCATCCACGCGCTTCTTAAGCGTCCTGCGATCCGAGGCGGCGATGGCGATGATGATCTGCACATCGTGCAGCGCGTCGCCCAGGTTGAGTTCTTCCAGCGCCTGGCGGCAGTCAATCACCTTCTTGACCGAGCGGCTGTCCTCGCCGCGCGTCGTCGCCAGATGCACCGAATAAGCCTGCACCACGCTCTCGATCTCGTTGATGGCATCGTTGCGATCCCAGGTTTTGGGGATATCCACGCACAGCGCCAGCGGGAAATCGGTTCGCAGCAGCTGCGCCAGCGGACGACCAAAATCCCAGACGGTCGGCTGAAACTGATAGCTGGAAAGGAAAGCGAAGTAATGCCGTCCACCGGGGCGACCGGTTGGCGCGAGATGCCAACCGCGATAACCGCCACCCGGTTCGCAGAGTTCGTAGTCGCCCTGAAACAACGCGGGCCAGGGCGATTCCACTGCCGTCGTATCAAATGACCCGGATACCGAGCGGGCAAGTGTCCGACCACTTTCGTTAACATCCAGCCAGACCGCCAGCCCACAAATGGCGCGCTGATAATCGGCTTCCTGCTGGAGCAGTTCGTAGTGACGGCGATATTCCATCAGCAGGGCTGCCCGCTGCGGTTCAACCGCTATCTGCGCCATCGTCTTCACCGTCTCGATGCGCGGCGAGAGATCAGCGGGCAGCTGCCAGGTGACAAAGCGGGCGGGTCCCTGCAAGCCGCGCAGCCATAAGCTAAAGCGATTTTGCAGCGCCTGCAATCCTTCCGGCGTGCCATGCAGCACGATGTCGAAAGGTTCGATCAGGACGGTGCGCGGGACGAGCTGTTCACCGCGCCGCAGTCGTGCCGCCATCGCGTCCCCCTTCCCATTCCACGAGCCGCAGCCCGCCCGCGCCTTCCAACTCCTCCAGGCTGGCAAACAAGGTCCATTCGCCCGGATCGCCATCGACGGACTGCATTGAAGCGGCAAACAGGCGCTCCCCGTGCAGGTAGGCCGCTGCCGGGTTCAGGCTCAATGCCTGTGCCAGCTGCGCGCCCAGCCCGTCGCGGCGTTTAGCGGCGCGCAGCACAATCCCGCCGCGCCAGCCCAAGAGAACCCGCTGCCACAGCGGCAGCCCACCCCGCGCACCCGACAGGATCAGCAGCCCGGCGAAAACCGCGATCAGCGCTGGCAGCGACAGTCCAGCCAGCGGGGTCAGGCGCAGCAGCATGAAGATCAGCACCGCGCCTACGCCGCAGAAGATCAGGCGTTTCATCGAGATGCTGCCGAAGCCTTTTTCCTCGCGCAGTCGGACATTGGATTTAAAGTGTGCTGCCATCGGTATGGATAACCTCCTTTCCGAGAGGACACCGGCAAGTGCAATGTCCTCTCACCGGCAGACCTTCATCCGCCAATTCCCAGCGTCGCCAGCCCGCCGCCGCCGACGAAGATCAGCAGCAGCAGACCAATCGTCACCTGACTCGCCGCCTTGGGATTGTCGCGCTTCCAGTCAGAGATCAGGGGCCATGACGAGCCGAGATACAAGATCGCCAGCCCGATCACGCCGATCACCGCCAGGCTGCCGCTGACCAGCAGCAGCAGCGCCTCGAACTCGGTGAAAAAACCTTCAATCGTTGTCCCTAAGTCACCCATCTGTCGTCTCCTTCACGTGTCTGATTCATCGGTGCCCCAGAAAAAAGTGGAAGTGGGCATCACCCCCCTTCGGCGATGTGCAGGGCGTACTCGCGTCCCAGCAGGAACAGCCGCCCATAGGGTTCGCCACCGTAGGCGAAGGTCAGTGCCAGATCGAAAGCTGCATTGGCACCGACGGAGTCGGGTAGTTCCCCCGCGATGGGCGGCGACTGCGGGCCGAGCGGCAGCGGCGCGTAGCCCAGCACCAGCCAGTTTTCCAGCACCTCCAGCGCGACCGGACTGGCTTGTGGATTGAACACGCGTGCCTCAACGTAGACCGCCGTCGCGTCTGTGCTGACCCGCCGCACCTGCACATCCAGCCCTTCAACGGTTGGGGGTTCAGGCGGTAGGGTGAAACCGACGGCGAACACCGTTACGTCACTGCCGACGCCGACCAGCAACCGGGCATCACTCAGGTCTCGCTCTGCCAGAAAACCGAGGGTCACGGTCAGTACGGTGTTCGGAGGGATGCTTCCGGGCAGTGTGCCAAATGCGCCCTGCGCCGAGGCCAGGGCATCGGGATTGAAGCGGCTGCCAGCCGCATCCTCCAGCGTCCAGCTCACGCCGCTGGTTTGCAGCCCTGTCGCGCCCGTGATGATCTCCAGATCGATCAGCGCGTAGGCAAGATCGGGTGGCAGCCCTTCCGGGGTCGCTAACGCCGTACCGACCACCGCGATACGCACATCCTCCAGCCCCATGATTGCACCGCTCTCGCCTAGCGCAATGACTGCCGCCAGTTCACCCGCGCGCAGGCGTTCGACTTCCTGCTCCACCGGATAGGCGGCTGTCACCATCCAGCGCGTTTCGGTCAGCGCACCTTCCAGGTCGGTCTCGCCGATCAGCACCAGCGCCAGCCCTGGTTCGGTCTGGGTGAAGATCGCCGTCTCCTGTCGTGCCACCTGACGGCTCTCGCTGTAAACAAAGTTGAGGACAGCCCCGGTGTTCATTTGCAGCGCAAAACGCGCTCCCGGCGCGAGCGTCTGCATCAGGTCGCGGTTCTCCGGGCTGAAGGGCAGCCCCAGCACCGGGCGCACCAGCAGACCCGACACCCAGGAAGCAACATCAGGGTTGGGATCGAACTGCCAATCGGCGGTCTGCACGGCGCGTTCCTGCACCACGAATACGCGCGGCGCGCTGCCGTCTGCCGGGTAGACTTGCAGCAGCACCGGGTAGTAATTGCGACGGCGGCTGTCCCCGGCGCGAATAACCGGATCGGACTCTTCCAGCGCCAGCGGCGTCGGCGTTGGGCTGATTTCCGGTGTCGGCGTGAGGGTTTCGGTTGGGGTGGTCAGGGCGGCGAGCGCGTCGGCTTCATCACGGCTTCCTCCAATGAATGAAAACAGGGCAAACAGCAGCAGCCCAGCCAGCGGCAGGAGCAGCAGCGCCAGCGCTTTCGGCGGACTGGAAGGACGAATGACATCGCTCTGGGTTTCGGGCGCATCCAATGGCTTGCCCCGCCGGGCGGCCGCGCGCACCCGCTCCGGCACACTCGCCCAGCGCGACCCGACCGGCACCAGCGCCTGGTCGCGGTAGGCATCGATCAACCGGCGCAGCACATCCAGTTCGGCGGCATCGTCGGTGCTGGCTCCGGCGGCGCGGACTTCCCGCTGATACACGCGCCGGTAGTAATCCTGGCGCTCGGTCGGCACCGCATCCCACTGCGCCAGCAGTTTGTCGCCCTCGCTGCGCGTCATCCCTCGCCTTCCATTTCCAGCGCGGTCATCACCGCCCCTGCCTGAATCTCAGGGCGAATGGACATGGGCTGAACTGCCGGAACGGATGCTGGCTGCACGCTGCCCGTGACGACTCCACGCGGCAGGGCGCGCGCCGCCGCTTCGAGCGAACGCAGCGCGCCGTTGAGTTCGTCGGGTGAGCTGCCCCGCTGCGCCGGGTTCGACCGCAGCGACTCCCACAGCCCGTCGGGGAGATGTCCGCCCTGGCGCACATCGACCACCACCTGCGCCGCCTGTTGTGGGGTGAGGTTGAGCGCCATCGCCTGCGAGACAAAATGCCCGACGGCGGCGGTATGGCTGCCGAAGGGATGCGCCTGATTCGGTGGCAGTCCCGCGCTCTGGGCGACAGTGGAGGCGGCCTGCTCAAACGACAGCGGCGCTGCGCCGTTGGTCTGGCGGTAGCCGCCGACCGCTGCGCCAATCGCCTGTGCCAGCGAGGGCAGGTCGATCACCTGCTGCCCCGGATCGGCGGTCAAGCCGCGCGTCAGCGTCCGCAGCGTCTCGGTACTCAGCGGGGCAGACGTTGCGCCGACCACCTGCGTCTTGAGGGCACGCAGGAACTCATCTGAGTTCGGGTTGAGGTTGGGCTGGGTCGTTTGCAAACTGCGGATGGCAGCGCCGACCTCAGCCATGTCATCTTCGGTGTGGGCATCCAGGACGCGGGCAACCTCCGGGGCGGCAACCGGGCCGATGGCATTTTGCAATCCGGCATAGGCGGTTGCCCGATCCGGCGCAGCGTAGTAATCGCGCACCGCGCGCTCAGTGGCAGGCGGCTCACTGGCATTGTCACGCCCCAAACGCTCGCGTTCAGCGGGGAGCGCACCGGAGGCGGTAGTGACCAGTCGCAGGTCTTCTGCTGAAAACGCACGGGTGGTTGCATCGGGCAGGCGCTGCGCTACTGCCGACTGAAAAGCCGGGCTGCTGGCGAGCAGCGTTGGGTTGGCGGCGCGGACGGCTTTCACCGCTGAAACGATTTCCAGCAGCTCATCTTCGCTGTGGGAGTCCATGACGTGCGCCATCTGCGGCGCGGCAGCGCCAAAGGCACGTTCCATACGGGTTTCGCGCGCCTTTTCCGAGCGGGGATGGTAGTATTCGCTGACCGCTTCTGCCGGGTCGCTGGCGGCGGCACGCTGGGCATCGGCGCGACGGGGTGGAACAACAACGCCGCCAACAAGCGGTCCCAACGCCGAACGCGCAATTGCCCCTTCAGTGAACTCACCCGCGAACTGTCCGATGCGCGTTTCTCGCAGACCGGGCAGCATCGAAGTCATATAAGCAGCACGCGACAGCGTGGGGTTGTTGCCGAGCGCGATACCTGCTGCCTGCGTCAGGTTGCTGCCTGTCGCCAGCGCCATCGCGCCACCCGCTGCCCCCAGCGCCGCTCCGGTTGCCATCCCGGCTGCGCCTGCGGCGACACCACCGGGGGACAGCATCGTCCCGCCCGTCACCTGTCCCATGGCCCCGAACAGCCGGTTGATGCCGTTCCAGATGGCCTTGAGCGCCGCCAGCAGCAGGATGAAGACCAGCACCAGCCCGACCAGCACGGTGCCGAGCGTGACCACCGCGTTGCCCGTGACCGCCCCTACCAGCACAAAGCTGATGATGAGCGATAGGAACAGCGACATCAGCACCGACTGGACGAACAACTCGATCACCAGGTTCAGCACACTCCACACCAGCACCTCGGTGTGCTTGAAGAAGGCGAACAGGATGGCGATGAAGGCGGAGGCAAACGCCAGTCCCATCGCAATCGCCAGCGCCAGGTGGATGATCTGCTCCAGCACCCCGAAGACGGAAATGAAGCCGCCCATAAACAGCCGGGCGATGCCCTGTATCGCGCGTGCCAGCGATGCTTCGCGCGCTTCACGCGACAGGTCGCCGAAGAACGCCCCGCTGGTGGCAAAATCGAAGTAACCGTCTGGCGCGAGATACGACCAGGGCAGACGCTCAATCGGATGCGGCGGATTGGGCGGCGCGATCACGTCATAGGCATCCGCGCCGAGGTAGCTCATCGCCACATCCAGTCCATCCACGTACTGGTCGCTGGGCAGAAACGCTCCAAATTGGTTGGTCGGCGCGGGAATATCGGCTTCCGCCCCGCTGCCGACCTGATCGAGCGCTGCCAGCGCGCCACCGCCCTCGCTGAGCAGGTTCAGCCCTTCCTCGTAGAACGCGCCAGCAATGCCGCGCCGCATCTCCTCGACACCCTGATAGAGCTGCGGCCCACCCTGAAACAGCAGCAGGGCGACCAGAAACCAGACCACCGCGCTCCTGAACTCCACCACGCGAATCCGCAGAAACACGCCCATCAGGTAGGTGCCCGCCAGCACCAGCAGCGCGATGGTGAACACCGGACCGAGAAACACCTCAGTCTGTGCCCCCAGCGAACTGAGCAGCGGCGTGAACGCCTGGTTGATCAGCCAGTCGGTGATCGCCATGATGACGTAACCGGTCAGAAGCACCGCCCGCTGCAAGCCCCACAGCACGGCAGCGATCTCATAGAGAAAGCTGTAGAGCATCTGCATCACCGGGACAACAATCGCGCCATCGAGCATTGTGAGCCTCTCCTGCCTACTGCCCGCACCAGGTACACCAGGGCGGATACTGCGGGGTACGTGAAGCGGTTGGGGTGGGAGCCAGCGCGCTCGGAGTGGGCACGATGACACCCGAACCGGGATTGATCGCGCACTCGGCACTGACATCATTCGCCCAGTAAGCGACATTGCCGCCCACCAGGTCGCCGTCGCGCCCATCCGCCAGCGGATCCAGCACCCAGCCAAACCGCACCGGTTCACCGACGGGCGTGAACGCGGTCAGCAGCAGGCGATAGACCTGTCCCGGTTGGACTTCCAGCGCGTCCAGGACTTCAGGCTGTAAGGCAATCCCAACCGCCTGCGCTGCTTCTGCCGATGCCCACCACTGCCCGCTGCGCGGCATCCCATCGGCGCTCACCTCGGCGACAAATACCTGTCCACCGGGGATGGTGGCGTAAACCACCTGCCCGACGTTTTCGATTTCAATCTGCCACGCGACCACCTGACGCGCGGCATCCAGCGGATAGACCTGCACACTTTCGATCCGCAGGCGCAGGCTGATCTCCGACTCGAACCCACCGGTGTAGACATCCGCGCCCAGGAAGAAGCGTCCGGTCAGGACATAAGGGGTTGGAGTCGGCCAGGGGGTATGGGTCGGACGTGGCGTGCTGGTCGCGCCGGGGACGTAGTAGCCCGGTGTGCTGTAGCTGCCGCCCGGATAGGGCGTATTGGTCGCACAGACGGAGCCGTTCCAGATGCAGCCCGGCACCGGCGTATGGGTGGCGTAACCGGAAGGGGGTCTGTAAATCGGTGGCTGTACCTGCGTCGGCGCTTGGGTATGGGTCGCCAGCGGCGTGCTGGTGGCGCAGATGAACTGCGGCAGGTCGCGGATGCGGACATTGCCCGCCGTCGCTGCGCCGCAGGCGAGTATCGCTGCCAGCAGCATGAGTCCGGCGAGAACCATCGAGAGGGTGGGGCGTTTCGTGTCGGTCATGGGATCAACCCCGGCTGTGTGCCCGCCTCCAGCAGCAGCGTCCAGCGCGCCGTTTGTGCCCGTCCCCGCGCGGGTCGCACATTGAAGGTCTCGCCCAGGTACGGCACGACGACGGTCACAGCATGGGTCGTCAGCGCTTGCAGCGTGACGAAGCCGCTTGCGTCCGTCAGCCCGGCAGCCAGCGGCTGATTGGTCGCCGCATCCAGGAGGCGCACCGACATCCCCTGCACGCCTTCGTTGGCATCCGCGCTGTCATTGCGGTTCAGGTCGTAAGCGATAACGACCTCGACGCTCACCAGCGCTTGCGGAATGGCGGTTGGCGTGGGCTGCGGTGTCGGCGGGGCGGAGATCAGGTCAACGCGGATGGCATCCCGGCGCGTCTCAGCCTGGGAGGTGCTTTCAGAGAGGGGAGCATCTGTCGGCGCGGGGCGTGTGGGCATGGGCGGACCGTAGAACACATCCAGCGCATCAATGTTGATCGACGTCACGCCGGAACGCTCCGCCAGCGCGACCACATCTATAACGTGATAGCCGGAGGTGAAAAAGAACGGCCCAGCGTAGTAGAAGCCTTCGTCCTCTGCGCGCGTGTCGTAGACCCCTTGTGCCACCCCATCCAGCAGCAGGGCAAAGCGCCCACCCTGCGGGTGCGCGCGGTAGATGAGGCGCACGCCATCTCCCGTAAAGGGAAAGCGCAGCGTCGCCCCCGCTGATGCCGACTCGTGATACGCGCCATCTGACGCCGCGCGATGACGGGTGAGCACCCATGAGCCGATCACCTGGATCAGCTCGATGCTCTCATGCCGCGACCAGCCATACGCGCGGGTCGCCGTCAGAAGCGGTGTCGGCTGGATAGGAATAGCAGACGGTAGGGGCAGCGGCGTGGGCGGTAGAGGTGTCGCCAGAACGATGACCGTTGCCGGAACGACGATGGTGGCAGGGACGATAATCGTCGCCGGAACAACGACGGTTTGTACCAGCGGTGTCCAGGTCGGTGACGGCGGCGTGACGGTTGCCGTTTCTGTCGGGGTTGTGGTGTGCGTTTCCGTCAGCGTCGGTGTTTCAGTAGAGGTTTCAGTCGCGGTTGCTGTTGGCGATAGCGTTGCCGAAGCCGTCGGGGTCAGGGTTGCCATCGGTGACGGTGTGTCCGTCAGCCCGAACGTTGGTTCCTGCGTGACCTCCTGCGCTTTAAGAATCTGGGTCAATGGCGCTGCGCTCAGGCTGGCGACCACCACTGCCGCCGTCACGGTGAGCGCTGAACGCAGCAGGTGAGTTTTGTGGTGACGGAAACTGCCGAATCGCATGAACACCTCAGGGGGAAGGACGGAAACGTGACCGCCTTCACCGTATCATGCGGGGTGTGTGCAACCGTAACAGAACCCTGAGAGGAGCGGCTCAGGAAAGTGAGAGGGATCGGTCAGATAACTGAGAGGGAATTTTCAGGCGGAGATGCGGCGCGTATCTGGCAGGATGCCAAGCTGCACGGCACAGTCCAGCAGTTCGCCGTTGGTCTCGACTTCAAATAGGTCACGGAGAAAGCGCTGCACCTGATAAATGGCGGTGGTGCTTCGCCCTAACTGCGCCGCGATGCGCCCGCCTGACCAGTGCTGCCCCATCAGCCGCAGCACTTCCAATTGATAGGGTGTGATTCGAGGTCTGATATTTTGGGTGTAGTGGTCGTTTTGAGCCATCGCCGCCGCAGCAGTTGGTGAAAGGTAGGTGCCACCCTCAAGGATGTCGCGGATGGCGTGGGGAATGCGTTCAATCAGGCTGTCTTCCAGACAAAGACAGCCCTTCACACCCTGCTGCATCAGAGAACTAATATGAACTGGATTACAATAGGGCGTTACGATGAGAGGAATAATATCAGGAAATCGCTCGCGGACGCATGGAAGCACCTCTTCAATTCGATGTCCGTAAGCCACCAGGATTAGTACTTCCGGTTGGATATGGTTGCTTGTCACGGCAGCGAGAGCATCTGTTAGGTCTGCCTCAGCAAAAGTGCTGTAGGATTTGATTACCTCTTGGATACCCTTGACCAATAAATCGCACTTTCCAATGACTAGGATCAGTGGTGATGCAAATAACGCTGCCATGACCTCATCTCAAAAGTAATCTGATTTCTGAGAATTGTATCACGTTTTTGGGTTTTTGTGTCAAGCAATAGCGGAAGCGCCTGTTGAGTAGTGGACTATTATGGTTTACGAAATGCCTTCACTGTCCCAATTCTATCAGCAAACAAGCGGACAATATTGAGAATGCAGCGCCCCCAGCAGAGAATCAGCATCACGATGAGCGAAGCGATTGCTACAGTAATTGCCGTCTGTGCGCCAAAAATCGGAGCAATCAAAAGGCCGATAAATGGTAGCGCGCAGATCCACACGGCCAATGCCAACCCCATGGTATCCAGACCTGGCATTTGAACCGACTTCGGCCATTTCATAGTAAGTTCTCCCGTCTCTCTACTTGCCTACTCTATTTGAACGTCTCTCTATATATTCCTACTGGTTGTTGCTTGGAAAAGGTGCGGAAAACCATGCTCCGTATAGTAACGCAGCAGGCAGGCGCTCTATTCACCTGCCTGCACAGTTTACTCAACAACAAGTTTGCCCCGGAACATCCCCATCTGGCACTGGAATTCGTATTCGCCCGGTTTGTCTGGCATCAACTCAACGGCCACAGTCTCACCTTCCGGCAGTTTAGTGCTCTTTTTGAAGTCTGGGAAGACGACCATTTCGGAGCAGGATGCCGACTCGGTTCGCAGGAAGTTAAGCCTGACGGGCTTGCCGTGATCGACGATAATAATGTCTGGTGTATAGCCGCCTTTGACCAGCACCACTGCTTCTTGATAGCCGCTGCTACCCATCGTGGCCTTCACCCCAGGATGCTTGACCAGCCAGAAGAACCAGATGATGAAGGCGATTAGCCCAAGCCCAGCGATAGTCACAATGATTTTGTCGGGGGTCATAAACGTCATTCCTCACCTTCTCGCATGGTATTTCACGGAATTTCCTCCGAAACCAACTTTAATCGGTTGCCGGTTCCGCAATCGGCACCGCCTCAGGCACTGGAACGCCCTGACGTTTCATCCAAGGTGTTCCAAGTCTAGGGAGAAGCCAACGATCTGCGCCATACCATCCTGCGGTTTTCCACGCCAGAATCAGGAACAGCGCCGCTAATCCGAACAGAGCGTTACTACTCGCCGTGCCGGCCATGATAAAGTTCCAGTTCATGAACGCCCCGAAAAAGGCTGCAATCCCGACGAACGCCCCTGTGATTAAGGCGACACCGACTAAGGTTTCGCCAAAGGCGATCAGCGGACCAAACCACGTGTAGGCTTGCCCATCCAGCAGTCCCTGGATGAAACCGCGATACCAGTCGAACGTGATCGGCGGGCGGCCTGCTTCAGGTATCTGAATAGCGCGTTCCCAGAAACCTTGTAGGGCGATCCCACTCTGCATCCAATCTGGATTCTGCAATTTGCCCCAGCCTGAACTGAGCCACTGCCAGCCCAGCAGCACGCGGACGATCAGCCAAAACCATGCGAACCGAGTATCGGCAAACAGAAAGCGGCCAATAGGCGGATCCTGAACGACAACTCCCCGCAGCGTTTTCACATTGTGCTCAGACATCATGTTTCTCCTATGTTCTACACTCATTTGCGTGCCTGTAAGCGAGTTTGATTTACTCTACCGATGACACTCAGTGTCGCAGCTGATATTTCAGTGGGCTGGTTTCCACCCTTTCAGGCGATTGGCGTTGCTAATCACCGTTACACTGCTGAAAGACATCGCAAGGGCAGCGAGCAAGGGCGATAACAGAACACCCAGGAAGGGATAGAGAACACCGAGCGCGATGGGAAGCCCAGCAGTGTTGTAGATAAACGCGCCGAACAGGTTTTGATAGACATTCCGCATGGTGGCGCGGCTGATTTGAATGGCTGTAACAACCCCCATCAGACTGCCCTTAATGAGTGTGATGTCCGATGCCTCAATGGCGACATCTGTACCTGTGCCGATTGCCATGCCTACATCAGCTTGTGCTAAGGCGGGAGCATCGTTGATGCCGTCACCGACCATTGCCACCTTCTTGCCCTCGAGCTGCAATTTCTGCACGTTGAAGGCTTTGTCCTGCGGTAGCACTTCAGCAAGGACGCGATCTACCCCTACTTGTCGCGCAATGGCACTGGCAGTGCGTTCGTTGTCCCCGGTGATCATAACCACTTCCAGCCCCATCTTTTTCAGCGCAGCAATAGCGACTTTAGAGTCTTCTTTGACAGTATCGGCGACCGCGATAATGCCAGCCAATTCTCCATTGAGGGCAATAAACATCGGGGTTTTGCCGTCGTCAGCCAGCGTCTTCGATCTTTCCTCCAACCCATTCAGATATATACCTTCGCGGCTCATCAGTTTCATGTTGCCAATCAAAATCCGGTGTCCTTCAACAGCCGCCGAAACCCCATGACCTGGAATAGCCTCGAATTCGCTGGGTTCGCTCACTGCTAAACCACGCGCCTGTACCCCTTCGACTATTGCCAGCGCGAGGGGATGCTCAGACGACCTTTCGACAGAGGCCGCCAAGCGCAGTATCCTATTTTCATCCTGTCCGGGAGCGAGTATGACATCCGTCAGAGCAGGTTTGCCGTGCGTGATAGTTCCCGTTTTGTCAAGGATGATGGTATTCAGTCGTTCAGCCGTTTGGAGGGCATCCCCAGATCGAATGAGAATTCCATTCTGCGCCCCCAGACCAATCCCTGTGGTCAGGCTCATGGGCGTCGCCATCCCAAGCGCACATGGGCAAGCGATAATCAACGTGGTCACAGCGATAATCAGCGCATAGGCTAGAGATGGTGCCGGCCCGAAGTTATACCAGACGATGAATCCCAGAATGGCGAGGATCATCACCGCAGGGGTGAAATAGCCCGAAACGCTGTCAACAATGCGCTGGATCGGCACTTTGCTTCCCTGCGCGTCCTGTACCAGCCGAATAATGTTTGCCAGCGCTGTATCTTTGCCAACCTTTGTCGTGCGGAATTTGAAACTGCCGGTTTTGTTGATGGTCGCGCCGATCACTTCATCACCAGGCTTCTTGGATACCGGCAGCGACTCGCCGGTAATCATCGACTCATCCACTGCTGACTGACCTTCGACCACTTCTCCATCTACCGGGATTTTTTCACCGGGTCGAACAATAACGATGTCGTTGACCAACACTTCTTCGACAGGAATGTCCAGTTCTGCGCCTGCTCGTACCACCCTGGCCGTTTTTGCTTGCAGCCCGATCAGCTTCTTAATCGCTTCAGAGGTGCGTCCTTTCGCCTTTAGCTCCATTGCCAATCCGAGTACGACCAACGCAGTCACGACAACCGTCACGTCGTAGTACACGTCGGTAAACTCCTCAGATGGGAAAATACTGGGGAAAAGCAGGGCAATGGTCGAGTACACCCAGGCTGTCCCAGTACCAATTGCAATCAGTGTGTGCATGTTTGCCGAGCGATGCTTCAGGCCCTCCCACATGCCGACAAAAAATTGACTGCCGGAGTAAACCAGTACCGCGAGGCTGGCGACTCCCATTGTATACCAGACGTAACGCAAACTGTCGCTGCCGCGCGGGAACCAATCGCGCAAGATCGGGAAAATCCAAGGGTACGAGAGGATCATCGTTGGAACCCCAACCGCGGCGGCAAACCACCACTTACGCATCAGTATTCGGTATTCTCTCTCGGTAGCCTGGGCTTCCCTGTCAATTTCCGGTTCGGACGCTTCAGCAGCACGTGTCGCTTTATACGGACCAGCTTGCTCAATCGCTTCTGTCAGGCGGCTCAGATCGCCTATGCTAGGGGCATACTCTACGCGGACTTCATCAGTGGCCGCATTCATAGTAGCGTCCAGTACGCCAGGAACAGCTTTCACGGCAGTTTCTATTCTTCCAACACATTCAGCGCAATACAGGCCTTTGACTCTAAGTCTGAGGTGCTGAATACCAGGCGTAAAACCGGCACTCCGCACAGCCTCCAGCAGGTCAGACACATTGGCGCTTTCTAGGTCATAATCAATGAAAACACGGCTCTCTTTGGTGTTCACAATGGCTCGGCTGACACCCGGAACAGCAGTAATGGCTCGCTCCAATGCCGGGCCACCCGATCGTTGAAGCCCAATAACAGCCAATTCGATTCGAGTGGGCGCAACTGCGCCATTGCGGCTCCCCTGAACATAGTCATGGTGCGCTGTATCGACTGGACTGCCGTTACTTGCATGGGTATTGTAATAAGGGTGATGCCCGTATTGATGTGGGTCGCGGTCAAAGGTGTCGACACATTGTTGAGAGCAGAAGAAAAAATCCTGCCCCATGCGTTCGCGGGTTGCAAATGCGGACTGTGGCTCAACATCCATACCGCACACAGGATCTTTCGGCATGATTTCGTCTCCTTGCTAACATCTATTCACATTCTAGGTGTTACGCGAGAGTCGGATAAGCGCTATCCAACTCGTTTATCACCCCGCTAAATGGCGTACCTGAGGTAAGCAACATAGCGCTTATGTCAAGCTTTCGTGCGTAGTATGCTCAGGGTATGGAGAAAGAGGTGGACATCGTGTTGACCAAAGGAAATGCTGAACGAGACAACGCCGTACCGGTGACTTTTGTGGTTTCACTTGATTCAGAGGCAGACACAGTTCATGTGCTTGGGGAATTCAACAATTGGCAGATGACGGATTCTTTGGAGCGCCAACCTGATAATACCTGGCAAATCACCCTGAACTTGGAACCACACCAGGAATACCAGTTCCGCTATCTGGTTGATGGGGAGAACTGGCTTAACGATGCTCAGGCCGACCACTATGCCCCCAATGGTTACGGAGAAGAAAACTCTGTAGTTGTCACCTGACTCAGCGCGCCTGAATTGAACTACAGTGCAATAGTGTGAAGGAAATCATCATGAGTGACCACCAACTCAAACCTGTTGAACCAGTAGAAAACCAAAACGATCAAGCAGTCCTTTTCACGGCAACGGTGTCCTTTTTGGATGTGTTAAACATGGATTGTTCAAAGTGCGCCGTGTTAGTTCGTAAGGAGCTCTCGCAGTTGGATGGCGTTCTCGTCGTTGAGGTTTTCCTTGAAAAGGGTGTCGTTGTAGTCACCTATGATCCTGATTGGGTTACAACCGATGACCTGCTGACGAGTATCGCAAAAGCTGGACTAAGGCACTGTAAAGAAATAACTGATCGTTCTATGACTGGTTTGCTTGCTCATTCTACCAGTTAAACCGCATTGTTTGTTTCTTTACACTGCCTAAGTGAATGCCGCTACTATGTGGCAACTTTGATTGGAAACGAACCTGCTCGATAGAGCTACTACAGACGTTGGTGAGATTAGTATTGCTTGCCAATATCCAAGTGCAGCAACCATCCCCAAGCTGATAACCAGTTAGTATAGAGGTTGAAATGTCGAATCAAAAAGTAAGGGTAGCTGTCAACGGCTATGGTGTTATCGGTAAACGCATTGCGGATGCAGTGGCAGCCCAGGACGATATGCAGCTGGTTGGCATTGCCGATGTCGTTACCGACTGGCGCATCAAGGTAGCAGTTGAAAAAGGATATGCGGTTTTCGCTTCAACTTCAGAGGCCGCTGATCATATGCAGAGTGCTGCTATCCCGGTTGCCGGCGATCTGACGAATTTGCTGTCACAAGTTGATGTGATCACGGACGCTACACCCAAGAAAATTGCTTCAGGCAACCTCGAAAGGTATCACGCTGCTGGTGTAAAATCCATTTTCCAGGGGGGCGAAAAGCATACCCTTACCGGACATTCCTTTGTCGCCCAGGCCAATTACGCTTCCGCTTTAGGTCTTGATACCACCCGCGTTGTATCGTGCAATACGACTAGCATTGTTCGTACATTGGGCGCGCTCAAAAACGCGGGACTGCTCAAGAGGGCGCGCGGTGTGCTGATCCGTCGCGCAACCGACCCCTGGGAATCTGATCACACCGGTGTAATGAACACGGTTGTGCCGGAGAAAGATATTCCATCCCATCAAGGCCCCGATGCACAGACCATTCTCCCTGATCTGGATGTCGTTACGATTGCGGTTGTAGCGGCACATACCACCAGTCACCTTCATGCGTGGAGCGTTGAACTCACTCGCGCAGTAACGAAAGACGAAATACTTGATGTTTTTCGTTCTGCGCCACGCATTGCGTTCCTGAAAATGTCGGAAGGCGTTGTTGCGCTCAACAGTACGTTGGAAATGTTGGCCGACCTGGGTCGTCCACGAGGCGATATGTGGGAAGTTGGATTGTGGGAGGATGGTTTGACCGTCAGCGGGCATGAAGTGTTTTACAACTATCAGGTCTACAACCAGGCCATTGTTGTGCCTGAAACTATTGATGCCATTCGTGCGTTGACAGGTATTGAACCAGACGGCATGAAATCGATTGCGAAAACTGATCAGGCATTGGGGCTGGTGCGTGAGTTTATCTCGTGACCGATAACGCACGTCTTGCTATTGACAGTAATTTTCCGAAAGCAGCGAATCACTGATGGAAGAAAAATCACAGAAGTTCATCCCCGCCTTGCGCTATGACCGGCTGACGGCACTCTACGATCCGATTCTCCGGCTGACGCTGCGCGAGTCCGAGTTCAAGAGCTACCTGGTTAAAGCTGCCCAGGTTCAGCCCGGCCAGCGTGTTCTTGATCTTGGCTGTGGTACGGCCACACTGACAATTTTGGTCAAGCAAACACAACCCGATGCCGAAGTTGTCGGGATTGATGGTGACGAAAAGGTGCTAACGCTTGCTCGGCAGAAAGCCTCACAATCCGGGATGATAGTTGCGCTCGATCAGGGCATGGTCTACGCTCTGCCTTACCCGGACAACAGCTTTGACCACGTGTTTTCAAGCCTGCTGTTTCACCATCTCTCCAGGGATAACAAACTCCGCGCTTTGCGCGAAACGTTTCGTGTTCTCCGGCCAGGTGGAAAACTTCATGTAACGGACTGGGGAAAAGCAGCAAACCCGTTCATGCGGGCGCTTTTTCTTCTGGTACAGGTTCTCGATGGTTTCTCGACAACAGCGGATAACATCAATGGACTGCTGCCGTCGTTTTTCAATCAGGTTGGTTTCGAAGATGTGGTATTGATGCGTCAATATCTGACTGTTTTCGGAACCCTGTGCCTTTATGATGGGCGAAAACCTGTTCATGGTTAGCTTCCCAACGTCAACCTTCCCAGATCGCTGAGTGGCGCAAACTCGCTGGAGATGATCTCGACGATTGTGCCGTCTTCGGCCCACTCGTACAAACGCTGTGCATCCTCACTGCGGGACATCACACAGCCAAGTGTGTATGGAGTGCCCACGTTTCCGCCTCCCAAGTAGGTGTTGTCAGGCAGAAGAACCGCGCCATGAAACCCGTTCATCAAACCTGGCACCACTTCATATAGCCCCATGAACCATTCCATCTCCCATTGTCCGCACCCCGAATCATCACACAACAGGTAGCTGCTGCCGTATGCATTCCGTTCATGACTCAGGACTTGGAACACGCCAGGCGATGTTGGCGCGCGTTCAATGCCAGATGAGATCGCCCAACTTAACACTTCCTGCCCATTTTCATAGGCGACAAGCCACTGTGTATCCAAATTTATGATAATTCGTTTTGAAGAAATTGGTTCGAGCGGCAAGACGATATCCCATGACGGCAGATTGAGTTCATCTCCCGGCGAAAGTACACTCAAATCGACCTGAGGATTGGCCTGCTCAATCAGGTAAAAAGGAATGCCCGTTTTGCGAGCAATGCGATAACCTGTGTCGCCAGACACGACCGTATACATTGTCGGATAGTAGCGGATACGCAGCGACACGGAAGGTTGAGCGCTGCGAACCGCCGCCGTGATCCGCCCTAAGCTTTCTTCGCTATCAAAATATCGAGAAGTGTCATCAAGGTTGAGCGCAGCACTTTGAGTTTCAAGAAATGACGAGAAATCGTCTTCTCGAATGCCTAATCCATTGGGAGTTGCTTCGAGCCACGAGGTGAAGCCTTCTCTGTGAACCGACCAGTTCTGCATCTCATTGGTAAATGGATCATAGGCAGTGATTGTAAACGGTTGCTCTGCCAGCAAGTGCGCTTCCTCCAGATAGGGAGCAGGATCGACAACTTCTGGCAGCAGGGGATTGAAGATGAGTTCGAGTCGTCGTCGGCTGACTACCGAACCGGGGCCTTCAAGAAGATTTGACAGCGTGTCGGAGATGTTTAAGATCCGCCCTTCCCGACCTGGCACACCCACGAACTGCTCACCCTGCCAGGCAAAGCCCGCATTGTAGGGTGGAATGTTCACCTCATCTGTCAGCGACTCAAAGTACGCTTGAGCGATTTCCGAATCGAGGTTCACAACGGGTTCAACCGAATAACCAAAAGGAATACCGGCCAGACCTGCGACTCTTGCCGCCTCGGCGGTGCGGCGCGCATCCAATCGCAATCCAACTTGTGAAGGAGCGACCAGCCAGGCGCGTTCTCCATCGGTCACTTCGATTTGAAACTCGCCATGCCAGGCTTCGAGAAGGCGTGTACTCGCATCCTCTAGCGACATGTTGCCGAGAGACACGCCCAGAGACCAGACATTTGGGAAGATACGACCCGACAACAACTGCAACCCAAGCAGCACGATCAGCAGAACCATAAGGCTGAGTGCAGTTACAGCTCCGAAACGTGAAAAAGATCGTTTCAGCCATACAACGATCATGCGCTGGTTGTCAATGGCCGTGGACGTTTCAGATACCATCGGCACAGCATGGCGTACATGAGGCTGGCGCGTTCGACCCTGGCGCATCAAATGGCGCTGCCGAGCATTTCCACTTTTGGACGAGGTGGGCTTATCAGTCTCCATAGCATTTCCCCTTAAACGCCCGCATCAGACGGTCTTGTCTCCTAATTTCAGCGTCTCACTACGCACTCAATGAACTAGCGGATCGGTTCGCCGACACCACCCGAACAGCGCGCACCAGGTTCAGGGGATTGTGGTCCTTGTTCGTAGTTATTGATGAAATCGATCAGGCGACTATCATAGGCATCTTCCATCTGCAACTGATACCCCCATGCAGTTGCCACGACTGGACGCGCCAACCCAGGATATGGACTGAGCAAGCGATGGCTGCCACCACGTGTGATCTCACGCAGCCGTTCTATTTGTTCGGTTGGAAGTTCGGGACGGTAAGTGACCCAGACAGCACCATGTTCCAATGAATGCACAGCCAGATCATTTTGAATCGGGGTATCGTAAACCCCACAGTTTTGCCAGGTTGGATTGTGAAGACCGCCCATAGGGGGTAGTTCATCGTTCGGGTAAGTGGCGAACTCTTCATGTCCACGTAGAAGTCCGAAAATGCGTTCAATGCCCTCAATATTGATGATTCGATTTTGCCAGGCGTTGAAAGCCACCGCTGCTATGATGATGAGAGCAAATAGAAGCGTTCCGCCGATGATGCTTCGCTCAACGGTAAGGAAATGACTATATCGGGTCAATACCCCTTGTTGACCCTTCATCGGGCGTTTGGTAGGTGCAGTTTTTTTACGCATAACCGACCTCAGAGATGGGATACGGATAGTGGAGCAGATCACAGAGTGCCAGAAGTCATGTTAGATGTCATCTATGGATTGTTGCCTGCTGTCGCCAGTTCTTCGTCAATCATGGCGGCGAACGTCGCAAAGGGTTGCGCCCCAATGAGCGGGCGACCATTGATGAAAAATGTCGGTGTGCCGGTAGCGCCTAAGCGCTGTGCTTCTGTTGTATCTGCCAACACCTCATCTCGCGTCGCAGTGTCACTCAGACAGGCTGTAAATTCCTCGATATTGAGTTCCGCTTGCTGTGCGTAATCAATCAGCCTATCCCGCCCAAAAATGCCCTGGTTAGCAAACAACAGATCGTGATAAGCCCAGAACCCGGATTGTTCGTTCGCGCATTCACTGGCGACGGCGGCATCAACTGAGGTTGGACCGAGAATGGCAAAATCTCGGTAGACGAAGCGAATCCTGTCACCATAGTTTTCGCGCAGCAGAGGCAGCGTTTCTCGAACGAACCGGGCACAGTAAGGACAGTTGAAGTCGCTGAACTCGACAATAGTTACAGGCGCGTCGGCAGGCCCATGTGAAGGATCATCATCCGGGCTGACTTCAAGACGTGTGCCAGCATTGTTCAGACTCGGCACAGGACGATCTCCCTGTGTATCTGCAAAGCTGTTGATAGCCGCCGCTACCGCCTGGTTGATGACCTGCTCAGTAGAACGTGCTGAATTGTCTATCAACAAGGCAGCAGCCAATCCGCCAAGAATGAAAAAGACAGTGGCAATCACGACATTGTTAAAGACGGTACGTGGGATAACAAAGACCTCTGACTGAGCAGTCGCTTCATCCTGTGACGGCACCGGTTCTTGTTGTAAATTCTGAATAGTGTCACTCATCTTTATCACTCACCTTGACTCATGATCTCGGCGATGTATCCATCAACCTCATTGCTGACGAGCGCCCCCAACACAACACGCTTCACAGTACCGTTCCGATCTACGAAGACGCTCATCGGTAGTCCGATCATGCCGTAGGCGTCGTTGCTGACATGACCAGCTTCGTCCAGCAGAACAGGAAACGGAACGTCAAACTCCTCAACAAATGCGTTGACGGCTTCGAGGCTGTCTTGTTCAGTGACATTCAGCCCCAGTATGACAAGACCTTCACCCTGATAACGCTGATAGACATTGATAAGCAGCGGCATCTCGAGGCGGCAAGGTGGACACCAACTCGCCCACAAGTTAATCAATATCGGCTGACCGTGCAGTTCCGACAGCGTGATCAATCCTCCCTCAAGCGTCGGTAGCGTGAAATCTGGCACTGATTGCCCAATCAGGACACTGCCAAACCCTCCTGACGGGGACGATCCGATCATGATTGGAGTGGGGGTTATCTCATTAACAACAACTGTCGATATCTCCGCAGGCACTTGGGAGCTTCTAAGTCTGGCAGCGGCTGTGGCCGAAGAGTCCAGGACATCAATGCGTGCGCCGGTAACTGTAGGAACGCCTGAAATGAAGGTCAGCAGGTTGGTGTCCTCCTGCCCGGCTGCGCGCAGCCATATCTTGCTTAACAAAACAGCCACCAGGCAGATGACGACAACCAGGAAAATCCACTCCAAGAACATATTGATGCGAGAAGGTCGCCTGCTGTCATATATTGGGTGCCGTTTCATGCCGACATTCTCCATCTAGCCTGAGTTCAATGTTGAAAGTGCTTCTTGGGCAGCAGCAAAATTGGGATTGATACGCAGCGCCTGTTCAAAGGTGGTTTCAGCTTCAGCAAACTGCCCCTGAGCTACATAGATCTGCCCCTGCCAATAGAAAGTCTCCTCAATATATTGACCTCCATTGTTGAGGTTGGCGGCGATCAAGGCCATCAGGTCGTCGTAACGCCCGACATTGAAGTAAGCCTCGTAAGGACCGAACTGATACCACATCATGCGCCAGGGCAAACTAAACCGTCGTGATTGGTCGTAAGCAACCGCCGCCTCATCATAGCGACCAAGTGCCACAAGCGACGTTCCCATATTGAACCAGGCAAAGCCATCCTGAGGATTTGCTCGTGCTTCATCTCGTGCCGTTTGCAGCGCAAATTCCCCAGCGCGTGCGGGATCAGCCCAATCACCGAGCAACGATCTCAGCCATTGCTCTTCCTCCGGGCGATACAGAACAATGAATTTCCGATTGAACTGCCTCCAATCGGAGTCGGCTTCATCGTAAGGTATTGCGATGCCGTTTCCATTGTCGCCCGTGCCGAGGTAGCTGTCGTAGGCGAAGAAAACGCCCTGGTAATCATCGTAGCCCACAAGCAAGCGATAATGTCCTAACCAGTCGTAGCCTTCAGGCATAAAGCCAATCGCGATGATGACCGGATAACCATTGGCAATAAACGCTTTGATCAGATCAAGTGTGCCGCCCATACGCGAAATGGCCCATACCCCTGAGCGCTCATTAACAAAAGAAGTCATCTCCAGCGAGGTAACATTTTTGTCTTCGTCATCAGGCTTAAGAACCGAAGCCGCAAATTCCTGTCCTTCTTGCCAGCCGAAATAACTGAGACCCATCGTAATTGTTGCTGGGCCGCAGTTGTTCCAGGTCTGTCGAACATAGCGAAACCCATTGAGGTAAGCTGTCGGCGGTAATGGAGTTGAAGCAGGTTGCAGCGTCGTGGATGCTTCAGGTAAAGTGGATGTTGGTGTAGGTGTCTCTGTAGCCGTGAGGGTTGGCGTTGGGGTTGCAGTCGATAATATGACCGAGATGGTTGGGCTTGGCGATGGGATACTAACGGTTACTTCAGGTGTCGGCGTCACAAGCGCCACACTCAAAAGATCATCCGGTGACACCCCGTTACTATAAGTGGGGAGCGGTGTCGGCAGCGCCAGCCCCGCACCAGGATTTGGCGGCAGAAAAGCTTCCATGAAAGGTGCCATATTGATAACGCGCTGCTGCTGACCGGGGCGTAAGACATCTCTGAAGACAAAGATGCTTCCTAAAGTGCCTACAATCAGCAGCAAAAATCCCCCGCCCACCAGTACCATGAGCCAACGAGGTGGAGGTTGTATTTCAGTCACGCTGGGCTGCGTGTTATCCGGGCTGTTCAACATGTGCATCCTAATGAACGCAAGATCAACTCAGAGGAATTGTAAAGATGCTCTGCAATCGTTGAATGCGTTGTTTAGCGGGGTGATACTAGGCAATTTAGCGTATTGCCGTTTATTGAAGCATGGTTTCAAAGCGGGTCAGATTAGTTAAGTTTGGCGAGGTAGGTTTCCGGGTTCTGCTGGAAAGCGCCCTGGCAAACTGGGCAGCAGAAGTAATACTTTTCCCCTTCGTAGCGGACACTGCCATACGCCTGCTGGGGTTGTATCCGTGCGCCGCAGACCGGGTCTTTGACCGTTTCGGTAGGTTGATCAGGTTTGCCCAGCGGTAACTCCACAACAAGGTTCGTCCCGCTATCCGGCGCGCTCATAATCTGGATTGTCCCATAGAGATGCTGAATGCGCTCCTGCATTCCAAGCAGCCCATAATGACCAGTCCTAGCGAGCCGATCGAAATTTTCTGGAGGACGGAAGCCTACCCCATTGTCGCATATGCTTAGGCGTACACTTTGTGGCTGATAATCGATTTCAACTGAAATCCAGGTTGCTTGACCATGTCGCTGTGCATTGTGAATCGCTTCCTGCGCCACTCGGAACAGCGAAAGCTCATGCCCGGCTTGCAGGCGGCGTTCGATGCCCGTCGTTCGCACTTTCACTTCTGCGCCCGATTCGCTCTCAGCCAACATTCGCAGGGCAGGAACTAAACCCAGCTCTTCCAAGGCGGGAGGACGGAGATTGGCGATAAGACGTCGTAATCCCTCAATGGTTTCGACAGCTTGCAAGCGCGTTGTTTTGAGCATCCCGCTGGCTCGCACCGGGTCTTTTTCTAACCAGCTTGAGGCAAAATCCAGGCTTTGAGCGATTGCCACGAGCGACTGAATGGTGTCGTCATGCAGTTCATGTGCGATACGTGCCCGTTCTGCTTCCTGACCATCGGTCAGGGCATGGCGATAAGCGAGACCATCGTCGTGACTACGGCGCACATGAGCCGCCATGCTTGCCATGGTGCGCCGCAAAATGCCAATTTCAGGAATACCGCCACAGGGCTGTTGAAGGGCAGCAAGATTGCCGCGTGACAGATCCGCTGTCTGTAAAGCCAGTTTTCGCAGCGGTCTCAGAACACGATAAACAAGCCAGAAGTTTGTGACCGCGAATAACACCAAAACCGTGAGCGCAACGTGAAACCAGTCCGTCAACTCTGACCTCCTTCGACAAGGCTAATCAATCCGCGCGTCAACGCTGCGGTTACAGCTTCTGTGCGGGTGGTCACGCCAAGCTTCTGATAGATATTCTGCAAGTGTCCCTGCACAGTGCGATCCGAGATGAACAGAATTTTGCCGATCTGTTTATTGGTTAGCCCACGAGCAGCGCATGTTAGGATTTCAATTTCGCGGTCAGTCAGACCTTCGACCAGAGTAGTTGTACTGGGAACATGTTGAGCTGCCTTTGCCATCACGCCAGCATCAAATGCCGGACGGCCAACCGCAACATCTCGCAGTGCTTGATACAATTGAGAAAGCTCCGCCGTTTTTAACACGAATCCATCTGCGCCGGCATCAAGCAAAGCATGAACGTAGACCGGATCATCGTAGGCGGTCAAGACCAGGACACGTACAT
This sequence comes from Anaerolineae bacterium, assembly GCA_034431625.1. Taxonomy (GTDB): domain Bacteria; phylum Chloroflexota; class Anaerolineae; order Aggregatilineales; family Phototrophicaceae; genus CFX2. Next base: position 41,714 of record DAOUCY010000140.1, read on the forward strand.
CTGCATTCTCGTCCAGGATTCGGCGAGTGGCTTCGATACCCGTCAGTTCCGGCATGTGAATATCCATCACCACCACATCTGGCTGAAGTTCACGCGCCAACCGGACAGCTTCCACCCCTGTCGTCGCCTCGCCGACGATCTCGACCCCCATGCTTTCCAAGTACATGCGCGTCCCTTGACGCACAATTTTGTGATCCTCAGCCAAAAGCACACGCATCAGCCTGTTTCCTGTTCTTGTTTGGGAGGACACGGGACAGTCCCATACGAGCAGAACACGCAGCAATCGCCCGATTTTGGACGCAGCATCACCCCACAATTGAGGCACTGATAGAGCACTCGACAGCTGTCGGTGGGCATTGTTTCTGTTTTGATGAAACTGCACTCAGGGCAGACAACCGTGGATTGCAACTGCATAGCACACACTCCTTTATTTTCATGATAAACCCACTCACGAATGTCAAACACCGCCAAATGGCGCATATCAAAGGGACGAACACACGATAAGCTCGATGATGAATGGCAAACATCCCTATCAAACAGGAGTTGTTCCTTATGGAAACCAAAACTTTCAAGGTCCCGAATATGACCTGCAATGGCTGCGTCAGCACCGTCAGAGGTGAGATTGAGCAAATCACGGGCGTCGTTCATGTTGATGTGAACAAGCCCGCTCAACTGGTCACTGTGGAGTGGGAGACACCCGCGTCATGGCCGTTAATCGAACAGAAGCTGGTTGAGATCGAGTATCCGCCTGTCGAAGCATAAATGAAACGCCGGAGAGAAAGAGAAACGACCCCGCACTTCGCCGGGGTCGTTTCGATTACCCATCCTATTGTAGTCAGGAACTAGGCCGCAGCAGGCGACGTGGTTTTTTCTGAGGTCTGGATGATGCCTTTCTCCAAACCTGAAGCGTCCAAGACACGGGCATTGCGAAGGCGCAGACTGTTGCTGACCACGAAGATGGAGGAAAAGGCCATAGCTGCCCCGGCAAGAATAGGCACAAGCGCCCCAGCCATCGCCACCGGAATGAGTAGGACGTTGTAGATGAACGCCCAGAATAGATTCTGGTAAATAGTTCGCATGGTCGCGCGGCTGAGTGTGATAGCCCGTGCTGCGCCACGCAGGTCGCCGCTCACCAGGGTCACATCCGAGGCCTCCATCGCAATGTCTGTACCAGTGCCGATAGCGATACCAACATCCGCCTGCGCCAAGGCGGGCGCATCGTTGATTCCGTCACCCACCATGGCAACGCGCTTGCCTTCAGCCTGCAACTGCTTGACGGCCTCGACCTTCTGATTGGGCAGCACTTCGGCCAGCACACGCTCAATCCCCACTTCGCGTGCAATCGCCTGGGCGGTTTTTTCGTTATCACCTGTGACCATGACCACTTCCAGCCCTAGTTTGTGCAGTGCCGCAATCGCATCCCGCGAGCCTTCTTTAACGGTGTCGGCAATACCAATCAAGCCACTCATCACGCCGTCTATGGTGACGATGACCACCGTGCGTGCTTTGGCCTGGAGCGCCTCGATTTGCGCTTGTGTCTGTTCCAGCGCATGTCCCTGCTCGCGGATAAAGCGCGGGCTACCAACCAATACGGTTTTGCCTTCGACAACAGCACGAATGCCGCGCCCAGACTCGGCCTCAAACGATTGGGGCTGTTCTAGAGGGATATTGCGTTCTTGAGCCGCTTCGACTACTGCCTGCCCCAGCGGATGCTCGCTGCCACGCTCGGCACTCGCTGCCAGCCGGAGTAGCTCAACCAGATTGTATCCGTTCAAAGGGACAACATCAGTGACGCTTGGTTCGCCCTTGGTGATCGTGCCGGTTTTGTCCAGTGCTACTACCCGCACCCGCTTGGCGTTTTCCAGCGCTTCACTGCTCTTGAACAGAATTCCCATCTCCGCGCCACGTCCGGTGCCAACCATGATGGCTGTCGGGGTTGCCAGTCCCAGCGCGCACGGGCAGGCAATGACCAGGACAGCAATGGCGGGGACGAGCGCGCCCACAAACGAAGTTTGCCCAATGACGAGCCACCCAATAAAGGTAAGCGCTGCCAGCACCAGGACGATAGGCACAAACACGCTCGATACCCGATCAGCAACCCGTTGAATTGGTGCCTTTGATCCTTGTGCCTGTTCGACCAAGCGGATGATTTGCGCCAGCGCCGTTTGCGCGCCCACTTTCTGCGCTTCGATAATCAACCGCCCCTGTTTGTTGACGGTCGCGCCGATGACCTCGCTGCCAGTTTCTTTGTTCACTGGCAGGCTCTCGCCAGTGAGCATCGATTCGTCTACCGATGAGCGGCCTTCCAGTACGATGCCGTCTACCGGGATGCGCTCGCCTGGTTTGACAATCAGCACATCGCCAGTCAACACATCGTCAATCGCAACTTCAATTTCCTGGTTATCCCGCAGGAGCGTGGCAGTCTTCGGCGCAAGACCCATCAGCTTTTTGATCGCCTCGCTGGTGCGGCCTTTCGCGCGCGCTTCCAGCAGTTTGCCCAGGGTAATCAATACCAGAATCACGGCACCGGTCTCAAAGTAAACATGATCGCCGATGACATCTGTAAAACCAAAGACGATGCCTACCAGTACCGCTACGCTGTAGATATAAGCGGCCATCGTACCGATGGCGATCAGAGTATCCATGTTGGTGTAGCCGTTGCGTGCGGCTTTGTATGCGCCAACCACGTACTGTTTACCAACGATAATCTGCACGGGAGTCGCCAGCAATCCAAAAATGAACGGCCAGCCAATCCATAACAGCCAGTCCAGCGCGGGTGTTGGACCAGCCATTGTACCGTCCATGATATGAGATGCCATTGGGTTTACGCCCATGAAACTTGCCATATAGATGTCGCGAGCCATGCTCAGCACGAACAGCGGCAGCGCAAAGATTGCGCCAATGACCACCATGCGCTTCTGCCGATTGATCTCCGCTTGGCGTGCTGCTCGTTCGGCATCTTCAGGTGCGTCCACATTCGTCAGGTCGAGGACACCGTATCCTGCCGCTTCTACGGCTTTGATCAGATCACCGCGCCGCACGGCATTGGGCAAGTAAGTCACCGTGGCCTTTTCGGTTGCCAGGTTCACGTTGACCGACAGCACACCCGATTGTTTGGCGACTGCCCGTTCAACATTGCGAACACAGCTCGCACAAGTCATACCAGTGATCGGCAAGTCAATAGAAGCAATAGCGACTCCATATCCGGCAGACTGCACCTGCTGGACAATTTGATTGATATCCGTTGTTGTCGGGTCAAAGCTCACTGAAGCACGTTCAGTTGCCAGATTGACTGAGGCCTCTTGTACCCCTCCAGTTTTTTCCAGCGCCCGCTCAACGTTACGTACACATCCTGCACAGGTCATCCCTGTGATAGGAATCTCGATCTTGATATCCTCACGCAGCATAACATTTCTCCTCGTGTCCATTTCTGAATTTATAGTAGTTACTTTGGCCTGAGCAGAAACGCGCTAATTGGCGTGTTCTAATCCCTACAGCATCTACACTCCCCTGACCAACAGTTCGACTCCGATGTACTCCCTGAGCGCTTCAAGGCAAGAACACAGCGCCAGCAGGGAGCAACGGTATGGATCATTGCAGGGTACAGTATTTTGACACCCAGTAACAATGCGTCTTCTAATGCGTTGAATGAACGGTTACTAATCAACCCGACGCCACGCTCATGTTTCAAAAAAGAGAGTTTGCCAACAGGTTGGAAACCTGCCTTTGTAATCCCACGACCTGAAGCCTGATTTTCTGGGGCGCGAATAATCCAAAATCGATCCCTGTTAATAATTTCTGTTTTAAGAATTTGCTGAAGGAGATGAGGATAAATTCCCAATCCGCGCCAAGGAGTGAGGGTGACGAAATCCCATAGGTAGAGATGTCTGGATGGCAACTGAAAGGAGAGACCGAGTTCACCCACATGGGCGCTTCTCGTGGCTACCCAACCGTAGGCTGTAGGAACACCTTTCAGCAGGCAACGTAAGAATGATGACCATTCTCGCGACGCCTAGCAATCTCAAATTTGCTCATTTGGGTCAAATTTGCGAGTACGGTATCGTCCATCTCTCTCAGGACAGTAAGATCGACAAATTCCGGTAAGGTAGGCAGTGAATCATTACAACCCCAACTAGCCAGCACTTGGTTTGCCACCTCCACTTATAGGATAGTGACTACTGTAAAAAACTAGCCGTAAGGACAGATGCGCCAAATGGCGTATTGCTCGATGAAGAAGCTCTGGGATAAGCTAAGAAAAGCATCATTTAGAGTATTCAAAGGCTTTTTAGGCAAAGGAATGCCTTTAAACAGTGGATGAAAAATGGCGCATATCTTGCTGCGGTCTGCCGCTGATCTTAATGATGTGTGTTTGTTCCACGCTGATTTTGATCGTTGCAGCCCGTTCCACACCTTTGCAGCAACCAACTCAAGTCGTAGAGCAGCATTCGAATCGAGCGCAGTCAGTACAGGGGCAGCATTCATCCGGCGCATCGCAGATTCAGATCCTCGACAGACAGTTTAATGAAACTGAGATTACGCAGGGGCAAGCTATTTACACACAGTATTGTGCTGCCTGTCACGGGGTTGACGGCCAGGGACAGTTTCCCAATGCGCCGCTTGAACCCGACGCCACCGGGCGGATCGGCGCACCACCGCATAACGAAACCGGGCATAGCTGGCACCACAGTGATGTGCAGCTCATCCGTTACGTCACCGAAGGCGGCTTTAGCGACCCAACACGCTTTTATACGATGCCACCTTTCGGCGACATCCTGACCGATGAACAAATCCTGTTTGTCATCGCTTATATCAAAACCATGTGGACAGACGAACAGCGCGCATCGCAGAGACAGTTGACTGAAGACGAGCAAAGCATGTTCTCTGATTAACGTAGGGGACGTGTGTAGCAGCAATTCTTATCTGAGATCAAAGGAGGATCCATTGAGTAAATCGAAAAAGCCACAACATCCGCAACAACTCCAGCGACCCACGTGGCTGCTCCCGGCAATTGTTGTCGGTGCTATTGTGGTTGTACTCGCTATCGTGGCCGCAATGACCAGCAGCCGCCGTGGACCGTTCGAACCAGAAGTTACAGGTGCCCCACGCGCCGAGTTTGACCAGACCAGCATCGATCATGGTTCTATGCGCTTTGAGCAGCCAGTTGAAAGTGTGTTCAAGGTGCGCAATGTGGGCGATCAACCGCTGACGATCCTGGGTGAACCGCGCGTCGAGTTGGTGGAAGGGTGCTGACCGCCACGTGCCGTCGTCAGTTCGACGACTATACAACCCGGAGAAGAAGCGACGATTACGCTGCGTTACACCATGCATGAAGGCATGGGGGGGCAGCATGAGTTCCGCGTACATGTCCTGACCAACGACCCGTCTCAAGCGGAGATTCCCTTAACCGTCCGTTCGATGTGGGGTGCGTGAAAACGATTCAAACTCGAAACGAATGGTGATTCGCTAGAAGGCTAACCAGCCTTTCACTTGTAGCAACATGGCACACCTGTATTGAGCGTGTGCCATGTTTTTTCGTTGGGATGACCGAAATCCTCCAATTACTTCGAATCCTACGGTTCATCGGTTGTAACCAGTCTATTTAGAGCATTTTCAATAGCGAAGCGCAGTGCATCGACTTTAACGATACCAAAAGCGCGGTACACCTCAACTCCATCAGATGCGAACAGCACATAAGCGGGATGCCCCGGCAGGTTGAGCGACTCAAAGGCGCGCTGCCCATCCGCGCTGCCCAGTGCATTCAAATACACAAATACCACTTGATCTCCAAATTCATCTTCAAGCCCACGCACGATGGGCGTCATTTGCGCTCACGGTGGTCAGCCATCGGTATAGAAGTAGATCAATGTGAGTTTATCGTGTGCTAAAGGCAGTGCAGCGTTAGATTGCAGGGAGGGACTCCCGCAGCCCGTCAGGAGCAGCAGCCCCGCCAGGATCGTCAGCCAATGGAGTTTTTTCATAATCTTCCACAGAGAGTATGAGGCAAACCGGATGTTTGCCTCATACCACATAGAACAAGACGATTTACGCACGATTAAGGTCTAAACCACGTAGGAGTTGTGCGTTGAGCGACACAATGATGGTACTCACCGACATGAAGACCGCGCCAATCGCGGGGTCGAGCAGGATGCCGATGGGCGCGAGAATGCCCATCGCCAACGGGATGGCGACCACATTGTAGCCCGTCGCCCACACCAGGTTCTGAATCATCTTGCGATACGTTGCCCGGCTCAGGCGGATGATTTTCACAATGTCCATCGGGTTCGAGCGCACCAGGATAATGCCGGCGCTTTCAATCGCCACATCGGTTCCTGCCCCGATTGCAATTCCGACATCGGCTGTGACCAGCGCCGGTGCATCGTTGACACCGTCGCCAACCATTGCCACCTTGTTGCCGCCGCGCTGAAGTTCCTGCACCTTGCTGGCTTTATGTTCCGGCAGCACCTGCGCGAAGTAAGTGTCGATCTGCAATTCCTGGGCGACAGCCCGCGCCACTGCTTCACTGTCTCCCGTCAGCATGGCGACTTTCAGCCCCAGGTCATGCAGCTCACGAATAGCCTGGCGACTTTCTTCACGGATGACATCGGCAATGGCGAACAGCGCGACAATCTCGCTGTCGTTTGCCAGGTAGATGACCGACTGCCCGGCGTTTTCCGCCTGCTGCCTGGCGGCTTCCAGCACTGATGGGACGGTCAAGCCCTGCTGCTCAAGCAGGCGTGGGCCGCCGATGTAATACGTTGCACCATTGACAGATGCCTTGACGCCGCGCCCAGCCAGGCTCTCGAAGCTGCTGACCGATGCCGGGCGAATGTTTTGCGCCTGGACATACTGGCGGATGGCCTCGGCAATCATATGCTCGCTGTCGCCTTCCAGTCCGGCAGCTATACTGAGGGCTTCCTCTGCGCTTAAACCATTGGTTGCAAAGTGAACAACACCCTGTTCACCTTTGGTCAGCGTGCCGGTCTTGTCGAAGATGATATAGTTCAGGTCTTTGGCGCTTTCCAGTGCGATCCGCTTGCGGACTAGCAGGCCGTTGCGCGCCGAAAGTGTCGTCGAGATGGCGACAACCAGCGGCACGGCCAGACCCAGCGCGTGCGGGCAGGCAATGACCAGCACCGTCACCGTGTTACGTACCGCACTGGGAATACTTCCGGTGAAAACAAGCCAGCCGAGCAGGGTGAGGGCACCGGCAATTATAGCAATGATCGTCAGATAGAAGGCGGCACGCTGCGCCAGCGTTTGCGCGCGCGACTGGCTTTTCTGGGCTTCTTCTACCAGCCGCATGATGCCCGCCAGAGCTGTTTGTTCGCCGACCTGCTGAATATCAATCCGCAGCGAACCGGAGCCGTTGACAGTACCACCGATAACAGTGTCACCGGGTTTCTTGTCCAGCGGACGGCTTTCCCCAGTAATCATTGACTCATTGACACTGCTCTCGCCTTCCGCTACCAGTCCATCGGCGGGGATACTCGCCCCAGGTCGAATCAACACTCGATCTCCCGCCCGTAACTGACTAACCTCGATAGTCTCGGTTTCGCCTGATGGCAGCAGGCGTTCAGCCGTATCGGGCAGCAGCTTTGCGAGTTCGCGCAGCGCTCCTTGCGCCTGTCCAACGCTGCGTAACTCGATCCAGTGGCCGAGCAGCATCACCGTAATCAGGGTTGCCAACTCCCAGAAGAAGTCCATTGGCATTCCCATCGCATCCTGCGGCGGGAAGAAGAACACGCCCACACTGTACAGGTAGGCGGTCGTGATCGCCAATGAAATCAGGGTCATCATGCCGGGCTGACGCAAAGCAAGTTCCTGCCGCCCCATGCTGAGAAACGGTAGGCCGCCGTAGAAGAAGATGACCGAACCCAAGATGGGGACGATCCACTGGCTGGCGGGGAATTCGGGCATGGTGAACCCAAGCCACTGCTGCACCATCGGCGAATAGAGGACGACGATGATTGTCAGCGGCAGACTGACGAAGAAGCGATTCCGCATCATGGTGATGTGGCCTTCGTGCATCACCCCATGACCGCTGTGGGCCTCATGCGCTGCGTGACCACCATGAGTTTTGTCGGGTTCCAGCATTTCATTGGCTCGGTAATCCGGGCTATGAGCAGCATGGTGAGCTGTCTGATCGAGGGACATCCTATGGTGGTCATGTCCTCCGCTAGAAGTCTGATCCATAGGGTGTTGAGTATCATCATGATGCTGATGGTTGTGCCGTTGATCTGGTGTGGTTATATCTGGTTTCTTTGGAGAAGTATCCATTCTAGCCTTCCCCTCCCTTCATGACCTGTTTAACGATCTCATTGCATCATAGTCTTTCAAAGCAGAGCTTTATATGCGCCATCTAGCCCGTTTTTTTCAAGCCGATGTATTTTTGCAGAAACTACTCACTGACCTCTGCCTCAGTAACTTGCTGCTGGCGTGTCCGCTGCTCGTCTGTCCACATCGTTTTGATATACGCGATGATGCTCATGACATCGGTTTCAGAGAGCTGATCTCCAAAGGCTGGCATGGGATAGAAATTTGCTGGATCAGTGAGACTGACACCACCTTCAAGAACGTAACGAATGAGCAGTTCATCCCCGTGATGCCAGGTATGTCCGGTTTCGTTGTGGGGCGGCGCGCCCAGCCGCCCAGTTGCGTCCGGCTGGAGCGGAGCATTGGGAAACTGCCCTTCGCCATTCGCACCGTGACAAGAAGCGCAGTTCTGAATGTAGAGCTGCTCTCCAAGAACCAGTTGTTCGTCATTGAATCGCTCACCTCGTACCCTTATTTCCGGTTCACTGGTACAGGCAGCCAGCAGCGTCACAGCTACAACTGCTAACCACACCGTAATTCTCATCATTTGCACGCCTCATCAATGGTTTTATTGTTCACGGTTTAACAATTCACGCCCGCTGGACTCCCACGCGATCATGCCGCCGGGAACATCCCACAACTGGGTATAACCGAGGTCAATCAACGTCCGGCTGGCTTCCTCGCTCATCCGTCCGCTACGACAGTACAGAATGATCGGCGCGTTTGGGTCGGGTAACGCGCGGGTCAGCGCTTCAATATCGTTATATGGAATGCTCAGATCGGTTTCGGCGACTTCCCCTTCGTAGGGAATGTGAACATTGACAATCGTATATTGATCGGACTCATTGGCGACAATACTGGCAAATTCGTCAACGGTTAGCGTTTGATAAAGACCAGTCGATGGAGTCGTAACCGCTGTTGCGTCGGAAGATACTTCTGAAACGGGTGTACTGGATGGGCTGCAAGCTGCCAGAGCAGTCACCAGCGCCATCATGATGAAACCAACGATCATGGACTGAGGAAGCTGCTTCACTGGATAACTCCTTAAACTCAAGCATAAATTCGTTACTGTTGTACTGCTCGCGCCACGAACTCAAACTCCAGGGTGACTGCTTCAGCGACCCCATGATAGTCAAACATATTCTCAGCATCGTTCAAGATGCCAAAGTCACTCCGATTGACGACAGTACGTCCTATCCCTTGCAGTTCATTCGCACTCACAACGGTGAGTGATACATCGAAGGTCACAGCACGGGTCGTACCGCGCAATGTCAGATCGCCCGTGACCCGAAAAGCAATTGTCTGACCTATTTGGACTTGTCCAGGCAATCCACTGACCGAGGCAGGCACGAAATCGGTAAATTCATAAGCATCCTGGGCCGAAAGCAAGACACAGCAGCGGATAGAGCGATCCCGATCAGCGTCATCTGTTTGCAGGGTTCGCAAATTGATGCGAATGATGCCTATACGCGAATTCGACGGCGTATTGAAATCAACAATGATGTCGCCTGCTACTTGATTGGTTCGTCCGATGGCTGTCCCAAGCGGCACGGTTTCACTGACAGCAAAACGTGCTTCGGACTCGTCAGAAACGATGCGGAATAACTGAGGGGCTAACACAGTAGGCGTAGCCGCTATCGCCGCCTGTGGAGATACAATACTCGCAGCAGTGGGCGCAAACTGAGTTATCCCGCCGTTAACGAGCGTTGGCACCTGAGTAGACGAAACAGAGTCTAACGCTCCCGCCGACGCTGTAGGTGTACCAATTATTTCTAATGACAAAGTTGGAGCGCTGATAGGTACGCTTGGCGCGGCTGTTCCTCCAGTAATGCGGATGAAGAGAAACACACCAACCACCCCACCAATAACTGCTCCCACGCCTAACATCACCAGACCAAACAAAACGACTTTCCAACCGTTATTCCGCACTTGTACATTAGAGGCATACCGAGAGTATTCCACGCTTCTTGCCCTCTATTTTTGTTTTCTAATTACTGAATGCCCATTGCGAGCTTATGAAGCATAGCAAAGGTGGCACGAGTCCGGTCATACGCCATTTGGCGTATTTTGCAGCGCAGAAAAACAGGCAATTTAGCGGGTTAAGTAAACCGGCCAGAGTCCCTATACTCTCAATAGTGAGGAGAACGGAGAAACCAATGGGTGAACAAGTTCAGCACCCAGCGAACCACGGAAAACGCTTGCGCTTGGTGCGCGCCACCTATTGGTTCACCAAACACTGGTTATCCCTGTTTGTTGTCATCTTCGGACTTTACAACCTCCTGCCTTTTACAGCGCCCGTGATGATGCGCTTGGGATGGTCATCTCTCGGCAGCGTGATTTATGACCTCTATGGAACACAATGTCACCAAATGGCGCAGCGTTCTTTTTTCTTGTTCGGTGAGCGACTCATGTATAACCTGAATGAGCTGCCGCTTAAGCTGACAGGAAACTCCCTGAACGATACTCTGGCATTACGCAATTTCCGGGGCAACGAAAATCTGGGGTGGAAAGTTGCTTGGTCAGATCGCATGGTCTATATGTACGGTGTCCTATGGGTTGTCAGTGTCGTTTATGGTTTGGCATCCCGCGAGCGCGCCACGAAACCTGTCCGCGTCTGGATTTTTATTGCGCTTCTGCTGCCATTAGGGATCGATGGACTAACTCACTTTGTGAGCGATACCGGCGGATTGGCAACAGGGTTCCGCTACGATAATGACTGGCTGGCAGCGGTGACGAATAACAGTTTTCCGGCAAGCTTCTATCAAGGCGATGCGCTGGGTTCATTCAATTCGATCATGCGGTTTGTCACGGGTGTCCTGTTCGCTATCGGCACAGGCGGGCTGCTGCTGCCTTTGCTGGATCAGGAGATGCGCCGAATTGAAGCCACCCTGATACGAAAACTGACACGCTATGGAACGAGAATCGGGTCGGCGGTAGAGTCCGGTTTGTAAAGGGATGTTACGTAGGATTAGCCGTTATGGGAGATAGATTGTGGAACAACCGCCGCCCGGCCAATCAGGAGGTGAAAGAAATGTAAAAATGGGTTGGGTCATCACAATTGTGTTGATTGTCTTCATCGTTTGGGCGATTTACTTGTCAACCCAAATGTCCGTCGTCGAATCAGGTTCGCGCACAATGCCGGGTATGACCCACGAAGCATCGCCAACGCAGATGCCAGCAGACATGCCGGGCATGGATCATTGATCGTTAATCAAATCGGAAACAAGGAGAATCGTATGAAAAGGTTGTGGCTCATCTTCGGATTGATCGTGTTGACCTTCTCAGCCTTCGCGGCTTCTGCCGCATTGGCAGACGGGCCGAGCGAAGCGCGCGTTGGCCGTGCTGAAATGCGCTTCATGCAGGGCATGATTGACCATCACCAGATGGCGCTGGATATGGCAAATGACTGTCTCGCCAAAGCCGTCACTGAGAGTGTGCGGACTATGTGTCAAAGTGTGATTGATGAACAAAGCGCCGAAATTGCAACGATGCAGTCCTGGTTGCAAGCATGGTACAGCGTTGACTATTTGCCGATGTCAATGATGGACATGATGGGTATGATGGGGACGATGGGGAGCGACCGGATGCCCGGTGGCATGATGATGGACAACATGCCTGGCATGGATCATAGTATGATGGGCAACATGATGGTCGACCCGCCGATGATGATGGGTATGATGGCCGGGCTGTCGCAGCTCGAAGGTGTCGATTACGAAATTGCCTGGTTGGAGTCCATGATTGACCATCATGACGATGCCATTAATATGTCAGAACGCCTGCTGCGGCGGCTGGGTGAAAGCGGACACACTGAATTGCGCGAACTGGCACAAAACATCATCGACGCACAGACTACCGAAATCGAGTCGATGGAGCAGTTGATCGCTGAGTTGTCGGCCTAAATTCCGTTGTAACACCTCAAAGCAGGGGATGGGGGTGAATGCTCCATCCCTTTTTGTGTTAGAGACACTTGTTCTCACACCTGTTTTGTCGCCATGCAAAATACACCAACAATATTTATACTGAATAGGAAACCATTTTACCTGAGAATCAATGCTTGCTTTATTGAGTAGGTTGGGTTTCTATGTCATCCATTCGCGTTATTCTGGCTGATGACCATGCAGTTGTGCGTAAGGGAATCCGCGATTTTCTCGAAGAGGACGAGGAAATTGAGGTCATTGCCGAGGCTGGCGATGGTGAGAAGGTCAAGGAACTGATCTTGGCCTTGTCACCCGATGTGGCTGTCCTCGATGTGCGGATGCCACACGCAACTGGCATCGATGTCACTCGTTGGATCCATGAGCAGAACCTTCCTGTGCGTGTCTTGATTCTGACGGCTTACGACGATGACCCGTTTGTGATTGCGGCGCTGCAAGCGGGTGCTAATGGTTACATGTTGAAAACCGCCGAAGCTGACGAGATGACAGCCGCGATTCGCGCCGTGCATTCAGGACAGCCTGCGCTGGCACCGGACATCGCCCAGAAACTCATGACCCATATGGCAGGCGGTGGACAAACGGGGCAAATTGTGGAACCGATCACGGATCGGGAACGGGAGGTGCTGCAACTGGCAGCAGCAGGACTGACGAATCGTGGCATTGGTTTGAAACTATCGATCAGTGACCGCACCGTACAGGGACACCTCGCCAGCACGTATGCCAAGCTGGAAGTCAACAGTCGCACCGAAGCCGTGACGAAGGCGCTGCAACTGGGGCTGATCCATTTGCCGGAGCAAAACACATGAACCGGTGCTCACACCTGCTGGCTTTCAGTTTACATGGGCTGCGCGCACAGGTGATTCTGTGGACAGTGCTGCCGCTGACCATCTTGCTTATCGTTTTTTCCATTAGCGGGATTAACAGCCATCAACAGTCCATGCAAGCCCTTGCCACTGAGGAAAATACTCGTTTAGTGCTGGCGCTGGCAGAACTTATCGCCGTACAGCGTGAAAATTACGCTCTCAACCACCAAGTCGCCATCGATCAGGTGCCGCTGCAAGCGCTCGACCTGGAACGAATGCTCAATATCAATCACCCGAATGCCGTCAATACCATCGTGCTTTTTAACCGTGAAGGGGAGGTGTTGTTTGGAAGAGGCAACTTTCCAGACGCTGCAGCCCTGCATGACTGGCCGGGTGTGGCAGAGATTATGACGGGCACCAGCGGTGTGTTGTTCACCTCACACACTATGCACGGGGATGTCGTTGCTTTTGCTCCAGTACCGGATACCGATTGGGGGCTGATCATTCGTGAACCCTGGCACTCGCTCACCGATCCCCTGATCCGCTTCGAGCAGGTCATGCCCTTTATCCTGTTTATCGCCACCGCGACTTCTTTCTTGACGCTCTTCTTTGGGCTGCGTTATGTGGTGCAGCCGCTGCGTGAACTGGGTCAACGTGCCAGTTTGATCGGCCAGAACGAGTTCCAATCGATTGCGCGACCTATTGGCGGCGTGAAAGAGATTGAAGACCTGCGCGTCATGCTGCATGAAATGGTGCAGCGTGTTAAAGGCTACCAGGCTGCGCTGGAAGATTATGCCCGCGCGCTGACGCAGGCACAGGAAGAAGAACGCGCACGTCTGGCGCGAGAACTGCACGACGAGACGGTACAAACCCTGATCGCCCTGGGACATAAAACACAAATGGTACAGCGTCATTTGTCCCGCGACCCCGACCAAGTTGAACAGCGAGTGAGTGAACTGCGAGAGATGATTGCCCAGTCGATTGAAGAAATCCGTCGCTTCAGCCGGGCGCTGCATCCCCACTACCTGGATGAATTGGGTCTGGTGCCAGCGCTGGAAACACTGGCAGGTGAAGCTGGCGCGGCGTTTCGCGTCAGTGGTTCTCCGAGCCGCTTAGAATCCGAAAAAGAGCTGACGTTGTATCGCATCGCGCAGGAAGCCTTAAACAACGCCCGCCGTCATGCCCACGCCCCCAGTATTCAGGTCGAGCTTCAGTTTGAACCCGCAGCCGTTCAACTATGGGTGTGTGATGATGGTCAGGGCTTTGAAGTGCCTTCATATCTCAATCTGAACGATCTGACGCGCACCGGGCATTTCGGATTGATCGGGATGCGCGAACGCGCCCAACTGGTGAACGGGCAGTTGAAGATTGAGTCGTCCAAAGGCAAAGGCACAACGGTGACCTTGTCCATTGCTAAGACGTAGCCTTTTTGGGTGAACTGTTGCTGTCAGAGATTTCGTTTAGCTTTCTCTTCGGCAAAGTCCAGGATTTCACCCTCGTCATCCAGTTCATAGGACTCGTCAGGCGACAGCAAGTCATCGTTCTTTCGCTTTGGGCGAACCTCAGACCAACGCTGCGATGGTAACAGCCAGCGCAGCAAAACCACCACCGCGAACAGTCCTACCAACATGATTACACCCATGCCACCCATCATCACTGTGTGCCTTTCTCATTGCAGAGGAAGAGGAATTCCCCTTCCCCTGCGATAACGTGCTGTAAAACTAACGGGTGCCATCCGGCCAGACCAGGATTGGCATGTTGACGACGACACCGGGCTGTTCGATGACCACTTCGCCCGCTTCTTCGGCAGCCAGGATTTCATCCACGCTGGTCAGTTCACGCGCTTCAACGTTTTCCTGCCAGGTCACGAGACTGACGGCGCGCAGTGGCGTATAATTCTCCTCGCCTGGCACGCTGTCGAACACATCAGGCTGATAGCCGAGCGGCCCCATCGCTTCAATCCCGTTGGTGAACACATACACGTTGCCCAGCAGTTCTTCCGGGATTTCTGCCAGACTGGGGACAGTGATCACATCGGTGCCCATCATATCGGTCAAAACTTGGGCGACACCTTCGTCAGAGGCCTCCGGGTGGATGAAATACACTTCCCCGCCCTCGTAGTAGGCTAAGGCCAGCGGAGCGAGATCGTCAACGGAATAGCCCGTGTCCATCTCCATGTCCATCCCGCCCCCCGGTTCGGGGGTGGCCTCTTGCGCGCGGGAGACCAGCACGCCAACCAGAATAAGATTGAAAATGGCAATTAAAGTGAATAGCTTCTTGTACATCGAGATTCTCCTATGTGGTGTGGCGGCGTACAGGCACCCATCGGCCTGTACGCCGAAAGCTCACTATTCGACCACGTTGATGACCAGCGCCAGGCCGCCAGGCTCGACGCCATCATTGGTGACGTGATGCAGGATGTGGCAGTGAAACATCCAGGTGCCCAATTCCGTTGCGACAAATTCGATGTCGTAGCGCTCGCCCGGCGCGACACTTAAGGTATCGCGCATCTGCCGCGCACCTTCCGGTACAGGATAACCATCGATAGCCACGACCTTAAAAGGCATTCCATGCAAATGCATGGGGTGAACGAACTGACCGATGCCGATGAGCCGCAGGCGCACACGCTGGCCGCGCTGTACGGTGATGGTTTCTGTTGCCGGGAAGGCGTGGCCGTTAATCGTGAAATAATTCGGCTCAGACCCTGCCATGGGCATCGCGGGATAAGTCAGCCCATCTACCACACGCCATTCCGAAAACATCAAAGTGACATCAACATCGGGTGCAGGCGTTTCCGGCTGGGTGGGGTCAATGATAAACGGCGCATACAGCCCGACGCTCACCTGCACATCGCTGTCAAAATGCGAATGGTACATGAACGTGCCGACAGGCCGCGCCTCAAATTCATAGGTGAATGTTTCGCCCGGCTGCACGGCCTCCTGAGTGACGCCAGGGACACCATCCATACCATTGGGAACGTTCAGTCCGTGCCAGTGTATGGTGGTGGGTTCTGGCAGATTATTGGTGAAGTTGATGCGGACGCGATCTCCCTCGGTCACCCGGATCATCGGCCCTGGCACAGTGCTGTTATACGTCCAGGCAGTCACAGTCACACCGTCGAGAATGTTCCACAGAACCGGTTCGGCGCGCAGATCGAAGACTTTTACCCCATCTTCCAAACGATAGTCGAGAGGTTGCCCGCCTAGATTTTCCGTCGCCGCAGGCACCCCTTCACTGCTGATGGGTTCCATCACATGGCCGCCGCCCATGTCCATGCCCGCCATCACATCAGGCGTGACAGTAGGACTTATCATGTCCATGCCAAGCATCATGTCATCGGACATCATCATATCCATCATGCCCCGCATGGCTTCCATCTCGGCGCGCATGTCATCGGACATCTCCATATTCATCATGCTGTCCATCATGGCGCTCATGTTCTGCATCATCGTCATCATGTCCATGCCGCCAGCGTCCATCTCATCCATCGTCCCCGTACCTGCTGAAACAGGGGTGGGGGTTGGTGTGACCTCTGCTGCTGGATGATGGGCGTTATGGTCACCGCCTTCACCGGACGCTTGAGCAATCTCAAGTGCGATTTCCTGAGCGGAAGGCACAACCGCAGGTACTGAAGAGAAGGTAATGCCATTAGGACCGGAACCTACAGGGATGGAGGCAATGACTTCTTGGGTCGTGAGATCAAGGACAGCGACATTGTCCGCATAGATATTTGTAATGTAAGCGTAGGTTCCCGCTGGTTCAACAACAACACCGTGAGCGCCCTGGTCGGTTTCCACTGTGTTCACGACTGTAAAGGTCTCTGTGTCCACAAGCGAAACTGTCGTGCCTGGATCACTCTCTGTTCCTTGATTAGCCACAAGTACATACCGGTTATCCGGTGTCACAAATACCTGGATAGGCCCAACTCCGACATCAACTGTACTAACGAGTGTACGAGTCGCTACCTCCACTTTTCCAAGAGCATTGTCCCCATTTAATGAAACATAAACGAAAGCGCCATCTGGGGAAAATGCGACCTGGACAGGACGTTCGCCTACTTCGATGTCGGCCACTCGATTGTTCGCTGCTGTTTCAATGACACTTAACGTCGTGCCGTTGGCGTTGGCAACGTAGATCCATTGCCCGTCAGGGCTGGGCCGTGCTCCATGAGGCGATTCTCCAACCGGGATGGTTGCGACTACGGCCATTGTCTCCGCATCGATAGCGGTAACCGTGTTATCACCCCCGTTGGTCACATAGACTGTACTTCCATCAGGAGTCAGGATGACATGTGCAGGATGCTCACCGGTGGGAACGGTACCCATCAGAGCATATGATGTGGCATCA
Source organism: Anaerolineae bacterium (assembly GCA_034431625.1). Classification (GTDB taxonomy): domain Bacteria; phylum Chloroflexota; class Anaerolineae; order Aggregatilineales; family Phototrophicaceae; genus CFX2. The sequence continues at coordinate 59,112 of DAOUCY010000140.1, forward strand.
ATCTTGATCGCTATTGAGTCCTCCCCACTGACAGCCCAGACGATTCTGCCATCTGGCGCGACTTGAAGGTTATGCGGACCCTCAATTCCGGTGAGTGTCGTAATCACCTCGTTTGTGCTTGTATCAATTACGGAGATGCTGTTGCCATATTCATTGGCTACCCAAACTGTCCCCGAAATTTCGCTGTCTTGGGCGAAAACAGAGGACAAATTTGGAACAAGTCCTACTCCTAAAGTCAGAAAAAGCGCAATCCCGAGCAGGATCATTGTTCGGCGGGCGCGTTGGTTGGTTTTACCGTTTCTCACGGTTCAGTCTCCTTTGAGAAATGATTGCGAAATAGGAGCGCGATGTGGTCGCACTCACAAGATAACGTTCATTCTCTCCAAGGATATGTCCCAGCCAGGAATTAAACATGCGCTCTTTGACGCGCTATAGAGTAGGCAATTTGGCGGGTGTATGCGGCGATTCAGTCAGGGGTAACTTGCAACACGCCATTTTGCCTACTGGCTTACAGGCCGAAGAGCGATGTTCAAGCGAGACACAGGGCAGTATGCTGGAATCGAGATCAAATATTTGGAGCATAAATCATGGAGATATTGAAGAACACAGCAATGGGTCAGTGGGTCTCATCCCATGTGGGTCTGACAATTTTCGGACTGATCGCCGCCACACTCTTCGTGATAATTATCGCGGCCTCAGCGTCCCTTTCGGCTGTCCTGCCCTATTTCCTGCTGCTGCTGTGCCCACTCGCACACCTCTTCCTGCATAGTGGATATGGTGGACACGCCGAACACGGTGCGAAACAAGTGCAAGACAACACACAGACGGTGCAACATCATGCGGCATTTGATCTGAGTGTAACGAAGCGGGACGAAGCGTGATGAGGAGAAAGCCATGCAGGCTGTTAACAGTGAACATTGGGGGCGAACTGCGCCTAATCCAGTGAATTCATACTGGCTGAAAGGCAAAAAATCATCCAGAACAGGACGAGAAACACGGCTGTCGGCATCGTACAAACCTCGGTTCTTGACCGATACGCTCCCTCAGTACCTGACTCAGCCTGAATACGATGATGATTACCGGCACTGGTCGCCAACATCTCAACCATTCACATCTGCCGAGGTCTTGCTTCAACACCTACGAGATGGTTGGCAGCTTCAAGACCGGGTAACTGTGCGGACTTTCTCCTGCTTTAGCCGTCGCTGTGTACGGCTCTACTACTTCTTGGTTCTGCTTGATAACAGGCATTTCACCATTCCTGTCTTAGAAAATCCAGTAGTTCTACGTCTGATATACCAGCATGGACTGAAACTAGTGAATTTCACTGTCGACTGCGACACCAACATCTTACCCTGAGAGGAAGTGTCATGAATCTCTTGACGGTCTTACGGCTCCTATCCACACTGCGCCTGCTGAGCGCCCACGAGCGCTGGACACACACACAACTTCAGTCTTATCAAAGACAGCAGATTGCTCAACTACGAGCGTTTGCCTATGAACACTCCTCTTTTTATCGGCAGTTTCATCAAGGTCTGTTCGATAAACCCTTGTCTGAGCTGCCTGTCCTGACAAAGCAAGTCATGATGGCAAGTTTCGATGAACTGGTGACTGACCCAAAGATTCACCTGGCGGACATTCGTAAACAACACGAAGAAGCACCAGAGGTGCGTTATCTCGGAAAGTACTGGGTCAATGCTACTTCCGGCAGCACAGGCAGTCCCGGAATTTTCTTGTTTAATGATCACGAATGGGCAACCGTGCTGGCATCCTTCACGCGCGGTTACGAATGGGCGGGTGTTCGCATTAACCTGACACGCCGTCGCAAGATTGCCATCGTTTCCTCGGTCACATCGTGGCATATGTCCTATCTGGTCGGCCAAACGCTCCGCAGCCCTTGGGCCACCACCTTGCGCCTAGCGGCGACAGAACCGATTGAACACATCGTTCAGCAGCTCAATTATTGGCAACCTGAAGTGCTCATCGCTTATGCTTCGGTGATGCGCATCCTGGCGGTGGAGCAGTTGGAAAACCGTCTTCACATCACTCCGCAGGTCGTGTTCACCAGTTCTGAGGTGCTGACTGATGAAACACGACGGTTAGTTGAAGCCGCGTGGGGCAAGCGTCTGTTCAACCAGTATGCCGCGACGGAAACCGCTGGGATTGCCGCCGAATGTGAGCATCACATGGGGCTGCATCTCTATGAAGATCTGGTTATCGTCGAGAATGTGGATGAACACAATCGCCCTGTGCCGGCAGGCGTTTACGGGGACAAAGTGTTGGTGACGGTGCTGTTCAACCGCACGCAGCCGCTCATCCGCTATGAAATCGGCGATAGTATTCGTCTCTCCGATAGCTCTGATGCCTGTGGTCGTCCCTTTCGTGTGGTAGATGGCATTCAGGGGCGGCGAGAGGACATGCTGCACTTTCCATCCACTGATGGGAAGCAGGTCGCCATCCATCCCAACCTGTTCCACCAGGTAATGGACACTGTTTCTGTCAGCGGCTGGCAGATTATTCATCGTAATGACGGTCTGCATGTCCTTCTAAGCGGCTCAAACTCAACAACCGACGAAGCGAAACTTGTCGAAGATATGAGTCACTCGCTTGCCAAACAATGGGCAGTTGTGCCCAAGATACACATCGAGCGTGTTGAGGCGATACCGCGCACAGCCAACGGCAAGGCACCGCTGATCAAATCAGAGTTGCATAACCAGCAGCATTCTCTATGAAAATCGTAGTGGATCGCCATTTTGCGATCAAAATCTTCAATAGCAGGCCAAGGAGTCTATCATCGTAAAGTTGCATTATGAGAATGTTGCCGGATCCAATTACGGAGAGCATGATTCCCAAGACCGCACATGGCCGTTAGATCGAAGGCTATGTACGGTCTGCACGGTTATGTAGGGTTTTTCAGCGCATTCCGTTTTCAATTGGCGACACATCATAGCGGCGCATCATGTCGCGCACCTCAGCAGGCTGAACCCCATATGTCATGCCTTCAGGAGTACGCTTACGCCGGCCATCGTCCAGCAGATGCAGCCGCTTGAGGATGTGACCAATCCACTGCGCGTCGCCGAATTTTTCGCTGGGCTGTCCCAACAGTCGGGCAACTTCCTCACGAACAACCCTCGCTTTTAGCCAGACGGTTTCCGTCTGATTGCGGGTCATAATTTCCAAGGCTTGCAGCACCGCTTCTTCTCGGTCACTCAGCGCTTTGCCTTCACTAGAGCGTGTTATGCACTTTTGAAAAGGGCGTGAATAAAATAGCGGGATGAACAGAAAACCGTACCCCACTGATGTGAGCGATGACGAATGGGTATTTGTCGCGCCCTACTTGACCTTGATGACGGAAGATGCGCCGCAGCGCGACCATCCGTTGCGTGAAGTATTCAATGGCTTGCGCTACGTGGCACGGGGCGGCATCTCGTGGCGGATGGTACCGAACGATTTGCCGCCCTGGTACACCGTCTACCAGCAAACCCAACGCTGGTTGAAAGCTGGTGTATTTGAGGCAATGGTGCATGATTTGCGGGTGCTGCTGCGGCTGGCAGCGGGGCGCAATCCACAACCCATCGGGGCGATTTTCGACAGCCGGATGCTGCAATCCAGCCCGGAAAGCGGTGAACGAGCGGGTTATGATGGTGCCAAACGCCGCAAAGGCAGCAAAACGCACCTGGCGGTGGATACCCTGGGGCTGTTGTTGACACTGCATGTCACGCCTGCCGATGAGCAGGATCGCGCTCAGGTGGGACAATTGGCCCAGGATGTGCAGACGGTCACCGGCGAAATGGTCGAGGTCGCTTTTGTCGATCAAGGTTACACAGGCGAGACGGCGGAGCAGGCGGCATCTGAACACGGTATTCGCCTGGAAGTCGTCAAACTACCCGAAGCCAAACGCGGCTTTGTGTTGTTGCCACGCCGGTGGGTGGTCGAGCGCAGTTTTGGCTGGCTGGCGCGGTTTCGGCGACTGGCACGCGATTATGAACGGCTGCCCGACACTCTCAAAGGCTTACATTTTCTGGCGTTTGCCATGTTGATGGCGCAGCGTTTCGTTCAAACTATCGCTCGCTGTCTCTAGTGCATAACAGGCTCTAACCTGCTCATCCCATTCGGCAGCTTCAGAGATCGCCTGCAACAGTCCGGTCACTGCGCCGCGCTCTTCAAAGAAAGCCGCCAGTTCCACCAGCGGCGACCAGAGTTCCCCGGAGCGGTTGTGCCGCCCGAATGCGCCCCGGCACGACCCAAACGAGTTGAGCTGTGACCACGAGACGTTGACCTTTCCGGTAAGCAGCTTCTTGTTTTCGCTGCTCCATCCGCGACGATCTGCGCTCGACGTTCTGTGTGGTTTAGCAAAACACATCTCTTCTCACCGCAGTTTGCGACCATCGGTCATACCCTGCCGGATTGCAGCAGGGAGGAGGTTGCATCTTCCAACCATGGGTTGCTCGTTAGGGTTTCTGCTGCGTATATTCCGCAGCGCCATGGTGAGCTTTGCAATTCATCCGTAGCAGCCTCTGGTTCAGTCGATGTTTTGTTAAGGTGCGGAACGCCACCTCAACAGCACGACGCGATGAAGGCGCAGGTCGGCTTGCCCCTGCCGGATTTTGCGGTGAGCGCAGCGGCACCAGCCCGGAGCAAAATCCGAGCAGCAGTCGCTGGCGGCTGGACCTGCGCCCGCGTCGTGCTACGGTGGCAAGTTCGTCCGCACCGCAAACAGCGACCTGAGGCTGAAGGATGGAATAGGCAGGATCATGGTTGTTCTGCTGAGGTGCTACGCTGCCACAGAAGACGCAGCCGCTTTGAGTGGATAATAAGGTTTGTTATCTCTCAAAACAGCATAAATCACATGCAGTAATTTGTTGGCAACTGCTCCCAGCGCCACATGATACGGTTTGCCTTCGGCGATCTTGCGCTTCAGTAATTCGCGGAAGGCGGGGTCATTGCGCGTTGCGGCAACTGCCGCCAGCCACACCGCTCGACGCAGGTGGGTTGAGCCACGCTTGGACAGATGGGCTTTTTTCGCTGTAAACTCCCCGCTTTGGATGACACTCGGATCCAGGCCAGCATAAGCGACCAGCGCCTTGGCGTTTCGGAACCGGCGAATATCGCCAATCTCACCCAGCAGGGCAGCGGCAAGAATATTGCCAATGCCGCTAATGGTCGTGAGGCAGTTGGGGATCGCTTTCAGGCAGGTGGCGATGTCGCGGTCCAGCGCCTTCTGCTGTGCCTCCAGATAGATCACCTGTCCGGCGAGCAACCGGATCTGGATGCCGTTGGCGTGTTGTCCAAAAGGCACACCAAATGAGCGTTGTGCGGCGCACAGGATTTCTTCGGCTTTAGCGCGTCCATAATACCTGTAGCTGTATTGTTCCAATAGTTCCGTGAGCGTATCCAACCCGGCAGCGACCATATCAGCGGGAGTCGGGTAGGTTTGCAGCAGTCCCAGTGCCGATTTGCAGTATTTCTCGCCGAACAAGCCCTCGAATTCGGGGAAGGTCTGGTCGAGCAGAGTGAGTAACCGTCGTTTCTGGTCGGATACCATATTCACTAGTTCAACGCGCAGGCGGGTCAACTGGCGCAGCCCCAGCAGGTTTTCATCTGCCAACTGGTAGTCGCTCTTGATTTCGGTGCGGATCAGGTCAGCAATGCAGCGGGCATCGATCCGGTCATTCTTCACTGGACGCAAGGAGCGAGCGCGGTAGGCGTGGGTTCGCAGCGGGTTAAGGATAACCAATTCCTGTCCAGCAGCTCGCAAATGACTGTGAATTGCCAGCCAATAATGTCCAGTAGCTTCCATACCAAAGCGCAGGGGTTCACCGTTCGGATTCACTTTCTCAATCCGTTCAAACAGGTGGGTTAAATCCTCATGCGAGTTGCCGATTTTAAAAGATTTACCAAGCGGTTTGCCACCGTCGTCGAGGATGACGACCTCATGGCTGCGTTTGTGGATATCAATACCGATATACAACATGGCTGTCCCCTTTCGCGGTTGATGGTCACGGCTGAAACAGGGGTTCCCATCCCGGTCGCCAGGCACACTCATGCGAAATCGGTGGATGTCTGCGAACGCGACACCACATCTAGCTCAGCCGCCCAGATGACGAGAGGGACGGGGCAACACTCTTAACACCGTGGAGAGCTAAACCTCCCACACTGCATTGTGTCCATCCCCGTCCAGCACTCCCGATTCTGATCGCTGGAGTCCATTTTCACTATCCTGGACTTTAGCCTCAGAATTTCAGGGAACACCTGGACCCATTATATGAGGTGCATTTCTGCACAGGTCTTACCACGTCGGGGTTCGCCGCTGCTCACCCGAAGGGTGGCACGAGCTTGCTGTGAGAGAAGCGGCGCAAGCCAGAAGCAAACCCGTAGCCGTACCTGCTTGCAGGTATGAGGCAGCGGGGTGGTGTGGTACTGTGCAATGAGAAATGCACCGAAAGTCATGCAGGAGAGATCAGATCGTGTGGTGAAGTAAGGACAAGGAAGAAATGAAAGAAGGGTGCCAAAGTATCCCTGACACCCTTGCTGGTATTACCTGTTGTCGCGTTTGAGATTACCGACCCCAGCCGCCATGATGCTGCCCATCATCCCACCCATCGTGCATTCCGTTCCATCCGTAGCCGCCCATCATCCCGCCGTGCATCCCGTTTCCCATCATGCCCGGCCCGTAGCTGTCCATCATTCCACCCATCGGGCAAGGACCAAAACCAGAAGCGGAGAACATGGGCATCTGGGCTATGTTATCGCGCATCCAGGTAAGCTGCGTGTCCGCCTGTGCCTGCGTAATGTAGCCCGCCTCGACCATCGCAGTCATGTGATCGGTCATCGCTGTCAACGTCGCATCGTAAACGGTCTGGACATCGACATCCCGTTCTTCGGCAATTTGAGCAAGTGTCCTGCCGGATTGCAACTCCGTGAAGAGGGTGTTCACATCAATTCCCAGCGCGTCCGCAACCGCTGTCCAAGTCGTATCGCCCTGCCAGTTACCTCCCATCATGCCATGCATGTTCCAGCCATACCCTGGTGTGCCAGGTGGGTACGGGGTAGGGGACGTATTGCCGTCACTCTGCGCCAACGCGCCCGATGCGCCAATACCAATTGCAGCAATTACAATAAGGGTCAACGTCAGTCCGAGGAATTTCTCTCTGATTGTCATGAGATTTTCTCCTGTAGCCAGTTTCATTCATTACCTACAGGATGCAGCCGTTTCATGTACTGATTATGCTGCTCGTGTGAGATTTTTGTGAAGTTGCGCACCACTTGCAGGGCAAAGTGAAATGGACTGCGAGGAGTTTGCTGGGGTTTCTCATGGATGAACATTTAAGCAACGGGAAGGCGAATCGTGAAGCGTGTGCCGCTCCCTGTCTGGCTTTCCACCTGCACTTCGCCATGATGGGCTTCAATCAGTTGTTTGACAATGGCAAGTCCCAATCCTGATCCACCTGTCGCCCGATTGCGAGACTTCTCCGCCCGCCAGAAACGCTCGAAGAGATGGGGAATATCTTCGGGTGGAATACCTGGTCCATTGTCACTCACCGAGAGTTCAATGTGTCCTTTCGCGGGGCGTACAGCGACGATCACCCGACTGCCATTCGTGTTGTAGCGAATCGCATTATCGACCAGGTTGGTCATCACCTGCATGAGTCGCTCCGGGTCGACTTGAACCGGTGGCAGGTCAGACGCAATATCTGTTTCGAGGATAATATTTTTCTCCTGAGCGCTCAGATGCATCCGGTCAGAGACCTGTTGGACCAATGACCCCGGCTCAACCGTCTGCTTTTGCAAATGAAGCTGCCCGGACTCCGCCAATGACAGGGTGCGCAGATCGGTGATGAGCCGGTTGAGGTGCAGGGTTTCCTGATGCAGTGAGGTCAGCTCTTCAGGGGTCGTAGGCAGCACACCATCCAGCATAGCTTCGAGGTTACTCTGGATGATGGACAATGGAGTACGCAGATCGTGCGCGATGTCACCGATCATATTGCGGCGTTCAGCAGCGAATCGTTGCAGGGTTTCTGCCATGTGGTTGAACGTCGCTGCGACCTGGCTGATTTCATCGTGACCGTTTAACTGAACGCGCTGACTCAAATCACCCGCCGCAATGCCCTGCGCCGCAGTGGACAACCTGCGGAGAGGACAAATGATCTGAACGAACAGCACCGACCCCAGGATGAGCGCAAGGCTGCCAGCCGCAATACCAGCTAACAAAGCAGAACGGTTCACCGCGCTGAGGAAATCGCCCGCCGGGGTAGCCGGTATATCCAGCGGCGTAATGATAAGCGTACCGATTTGTTGTCCACTAGCGATGATGGGCGCTCCTTTTGCCAGATCATCAGTTTGTAAGTAACTGCCGATTAATGTACCCGCAGTATCCACCACCACAGTTCCATTGGCTTGTACCAGAATGATGCGGTCGCTGAAGACCATCGCCATGTCATCCATCATGTGGGGTTCGTTCATGTCGTGTCCCGACCACCCACCCATGTCACCCATCATGTCACCGTCCATGCCATTGGAGGTTATCCTGTAACCCCAAGGATTACGCAGCGCGACATCTATGCCATTCCAACTACCGGAGCGGGTATAGTAATCGGCAGCAACGGGGGCGAGTTGAACTGCCTGCTGTTGTCCCGTCTGGGTAATGTAGAGTTCAAACTGGTTGGCTGTAGTCTGGCTCATGAGGAAGACGACCATACCAGTGCCCACCAGAATCACCAGCACAAAAGCCCCCATTAATTTGGTCCACAGACTGTGCATTTGGGCTAACCCTCGGTGAACTTGTAACCGATACTCCGCACGGTGAGGATGTAGTGCGGGTCATGGGTATCTGGTTCGATTTTCTGTCGCAAATTTTTCACATGCTGGTCAATAGTGCGTTCATAGCCTTCATAGCTTGTGCCCTGCGTCGCTTCCAGCAGTTGAGCACGGGTATACACGCGACCTGGATAACGCATCATGGTAATCAGCAAATCGAATTCATTGGCGGTAAGTTCAACGGGGACACCGGCAACCGTGACACTCCGCCGCTGTAAGTCCGCCCGGATGTCGGCGGCTTCGACGACCTCTGGCATGATTTCTGGCTGCTCAGTCCGCCGGAGTACCGCCCGTACCCGTGCGACGACTTCGCGGGGCGAGAAGGGTTTGGTAATGTAATCGTCTGCGCCCAGTTCAAGTCCAATAAGGCGATCTGTTTCCTCTGTGCGTGCGGTAAGCATGATGATCGGGATATTCGAATCGCGCCGGATCGCACGGCAAACATCCAGTCCGTCTAACTCTCCGGGTAAGTTTAAGTCAAGGATCATCAACGCCGGTTTCTCGTGACGGAAAGTGGCTAATCCCTGTGTGCCATCCGATGCCCAGACGACTTCGTAGCCAGCCTGTTCCAGATAGAGGCGAACTGTCCGCATAATTTTGGCTTCGTCTTCAATAATGAGAATCTTTTTTCCCATCTCCACTCTTCCTGTTGGTTTTTCCCATCACTTCTGGGCAGCACAGCGCCTCTACGGGTAAGTATAAGCGCCTATTGTGTAGGTTGTGTGTAGCAGACGTGATTGATGCGTGTGGGACAGGTACAAGCCTGCTGTACAACTCAATGCCAACCACATCTGTCAGTTCTTGCTTGTCAACTCCATGAAACCATTATATCATTGAGTGCTGATATAATGATACAAAAAAGAGGAGATGAAATGCTGTTAGCCTCTGAAAAACTTGGACTCGACCTGAAAGCCAAGCTGTTTCGCGGCTTTTCGGATACTTCCCGCCTGTCCATCCTGGAAGCACTGCGGGCAAAACCGCTGAATGTCGGCGAAATTGTGCAGGCAACCGGACTTAGCCAGTCCAACATTTCCAATCATCTGGGATGTCTGCGTGATTGCGGTCTGGTCACGAGCGAGCAGCGAGGTCGCTTTACCTACTATCGGCTCACCGATGATCGAATTGACAGTCTCCTTCGCCTTGCTGAAGAGCTGCTTTCGGATGTCGCAAAAGGTGTTTACCAGTGTACCCGCTATGAAATCACAGAAGGAGCCAATAATGGCGAGTGAAAAAATATTAGAAGTTCCGGTTAAAGGCATGGACTGCGCCGAGTGTGTAGCGCACGTCCAACATGCCATCGCTGCTTTGCCGGGTGTTCAATCCGTTGATGTATTTCTGTCATCCGAAAAAGCGCTCTTGCGTCTCGATCCAACTCGTGTCAGTCTGACGGATATTCGTCAGGCTGTTGCGAGCGCGGGTTATTCGGTTCCAGAAACTGCTGAACCAACCGCTACTGAAGCACTGAGCGCAGGATTCACCCATTCTATCCTGAGTCTCTTTGGCGTTGTTTTCGGCGCGGTTTTGCTTATCGTCATCGCTGGTGAAGGGTTAGGACTGTTTGAGTCCATCACCGATTTAATCCCTACCCCGTTGGGTTATGTGCTGGTCTTGATTGCAGGCTATCCCACCTTCGTCAATGTGGTTCGTGCCACCATGAAGCGCCAGGTGATTTCGCATACCTTGATGAGTATTGGTGTGCTTGCTGCCCTAATCGTAGGGCAGTGGGTGACAGCGGCGATTGTCGTCTTTTTCATGCGGGTGGGGGATTACGCCGAGCGCTTCACAACCGAACGCAGCCGCCAGGCGCTTAAGAAGCTAACGGCGATGGCACCTCAGACTGCCCGCGTCGAACGGAATGGGCAGGAACAAGAAGTGCCGCTTGCCGATCTCCAGATTGGTGAAACCGTCATCATCCGCCCCGGCGAGAAAATCCCGGTGGATGGTGAGGTCATCGGGGGACAGGCAACGCTCAATCAAGCCGCGATTACGGGCGAATCCATGCCCGTCGAAGCGGGGATTGGCTCCAGAGTTTTTGCTGCGACTTTTGCCGAACTGGGCAGCCTGCGTGTTCGCGCAACCCAGATCGGCGCAGATACGACTTTTGGCAAGGTCATTCGGCTGGTCGAAGAAGCAGAAGCCCATCGCGCTGATGTTCAGCGCATTGCGGATAAGTTTTCCGGGTATTTCCTGCCGATAGTGGCAGCGATTGCCCTGCTGACGTTCCTCATCAGCCGCAACCCGCTGTCAACGGCTGCGGTACTGGTGGTGGCATGTTCTTGCTCACTTGCCCTCGCTACGCCCATTGCGATGCTTGCCTCAATTGGCGCTGCTGCCAAAATCGGTCTGCTGATCAAGGGTGGCAAATATATCGAAGTCCTGGCGCGTGCTGATGTGGTGTTGATTGACAAGACCGGCACACTCACATTAGGTCGTCCACAGTTGACCGACGTAATTCCCCTGAACGGTCTACCGGAAAACGAAATTCTCGTGCTGGCGGCTTCGGCAGAACGCTATTCTGAACATCCACTGGCAGAGGCAGTACGGGCGGAAGCCCGCCGCCGCAAGATCGCGCTGTACGAGCCGCAAGCATTCGAGGCTGTTCCCGGCTCTGGTGTACGGGCACAGATTAATGGCAGCCGCATTAGTGTTGGCAGTCACCGGATGTTGGAGACCGCGCCCACTGTTTCAGCGGACCTGCAAGCCCAGGGAAAGACTGCATTATTCGTGCAAAAAGATGGCGAAGTTGTCGGGGTGATGGGCGCGTCGGACACGGTACGTTCCGAAATCCCGCAGGCAATCGCCGCTTTGCGCGCATTGGGTATCAAAGAGATTGGAATACTCACGGGCGACAATGAGCGAGTCGCTTCCGCTTTAGCGCAGAAATTAGGCGTGAACTATCGGGCAAACCTGCTGCCAGAGGACAAAATAGCGATTGTGAAGGAGTACCAGGCGCAGGGGCATATCGTTGTGATGGTGGGCGATGGTGTGAACGATGCTCCTGCACTGGCACAGGCAAACATTGGGATTGCGATGGGAGCTGTCGGGACAGATGTTGCTCTTGAGGCAGCACACGTCGCACTGATGCGCGAGGACTGGTCACTCGTGCCGGAAGCCATCCATATTGCTCGGCGTACCATGCGTGTGGTCAAGACCAATATCGCTTTTACCGCCATTTACAACTTGCTTGGGTTGTCGCTGGCAGCTTTCGGCATACTACCACCGATCCTGGCTGCTGCTGCACAGTCACTGCCTGATCTGGGTATTCTCGCTAACTCGTCGCGTTTGCTGCGCCTGAAGCGGGCGAATGGAGAATCCAAATAGAATTGGCAGGAGTGAGGGCGTGGCCCGCCCTCACAGCCGTTTATGATTTGCTCAGATCAGTCTTAATTGTTTATCCAGTAAGGGATATACAACGTGAATACCCAACCAGGATATTGTCCATTAACGGGCACTCCAAGCAAAAAAGTTGATGGAGCAACGGTCAAGTCCATGCTTTCCATTAGCTTACGCACGGTACAGGATGGGCAATATTATTTTTGCCGCGATTCCGATTGCAAAGTGGTTTACTTCAGCGAGGATGGACAGCAGCTTTTTTATGTGAACGATATTCGAGAACGGGTTTATCAAAAAGAACCTGACAACCCGGATGTGCCGATTTGTTATTGTTTCCGTTACACGCCAAAGGACATTCGACTCCAACTTGAGGCGACGGGTAAGGTAGCCATCATCGCGGACATCGAAGCCGGAATTCAGGAAGGACAATGTGCCTGTGATTGGCGCAATCCACAGGGAGACTGCTGTCTTGGCAATGTACGCCGCTTCATCAAGCATTTATAGAAATCCAGCTAATCTCACCAACGTACCAAGACATAATTTCTGCTAGGATTTCTGATACAAGGCGATTTTGTAGCCAAAACGCCTATAGCTGGTTGGCTCTTCGTGGAGCAGTTTGATTGGGACAGCGGCGGCAATTGGCTCTAAGTTCCTGTTGATATCTGAAAAAGCGAAATTGGTTATCCAATTCAGCAGATGCCTTAGCAAAGAAGGTTGTTCTTTTTCCGGCAGGAACTTGTCAAATATCACAGCTCGTCCGCCTGGCTTCAGCACACGCGCCGCCTCCCGAATACAGGCGATGGGATCGGGAATGACTGCCAGGATGAGATGCAGCACAACCGCGTCGAAACTTTCAGAAGCCAATTCTAATGCTTGACCGTCCATCACCTCTGCTTGTACTGGACGTTTCAATGTCACTGCTTTGCGGCGAATATGCTCCACCATTGCTGGGGTAATGTCAACCGCAGTAATCTCTACACCTTCTGGAATATACTGAATATCTTCCCCTGTTCCCGCGCCAACCAATAACACCCGCTCACCCGCTTTGAGTTCCAACAGTTGAATGGATCGTTTACGCGAAGTATTGAACGATCGCACAATCCGATCATAAATAGGGGCATAAAGCGTGTAACGGATGCGATTCCATCCATTGGTATTCACTTTGAATATTCTCCGGTCACTAGCGTGCCAGTTCCTCTTCGATCATGGCGATAATAGCATCTGCACTTAGTTCTTCAACCAGGCGACCATTGATAAAAAAGGTTGGCGTTCCGGTAACGCCCAACGCTTCGCCATCCGCTTGATCCCGCTCGATTCTTGCCAGGTAATCGGGGTTTTGAAGGTCGGCAGTAAACTGCTCAATGTTCAGTCCTAGTTCAGTTGCATAGCTAATGTGTAAAAGACAAGACATGATCTGACATAAGCGACCTAACCGACAACATCGAAAACGGTGGTCGTGTTGTCGGAGATGTCCGGTTTTGGCTG